>CACWNR010000004.1 GCA_902762355.1 uncultured Bacteroidales bacterium | reverse complement strand
CACAAGTAGACGCAATCATCAGTACCGGTATGGGTACGGCTTCCTACGAACTTGCAGCCGCAACAGATCCGGATTCTTGTCACGAATAAAAGCGTAAAATTATGAAGAAAGTATTGTTTACGGTATTGGCTGGCGTAGTGCTGGCCATGCCGGGTATGGCACAAGAAGAGGATTACCATCAAATTGAAGCTCTCATCACCGGTGGTGGCTATGAATTGGCAGAAAACGTTCCTGCAATGAAGATTAACTCGTTCGCGGACCTTATCAACAAGCGTCCGGCGATGCCTACGGCCAATGACCTGCTTACGCCCGAAGCGAAAACGGCGTATGCCCGCAGAAGTTCCGCTGCTTACTACCTCGGCGTGCAGAATTTCCGCAGCGCACTGTTAGACGCACAAGCAGAGCTGAATAGCAAAACCATTGAACTCGGAAAGAAACAGCAGAAGTCTAACCAAAAAGCCATGGCGCAGTATAACGCCAATGTGAACGCCGGACTCATGCCTTCGCAGCAAGAGATGATGCAACTTTATATGTCCGGTGAGATCACAGAGAATATGTCCGATGCGCAGATGATGGATGTTATGGCCGGAAAGTTCGCCGCGAAATGGGGGATCTCCAAGCAGGAGTACATCAAAATCATCAATATGGCGCAGTCCAATCCCAAAGGAACGGAAGCTTATCTCAAATCGAATCATCCTGACCTCTATAACCGTCTTTATGCGGCGAACGCGAAGTATGGCAATCAGAATGTCAATGTCGGTGACCCGCACGAAAATGAGTACGGCGAATTGGGCGAACAACTCTCAGCGCTGGCTAACGAAGCTTTCGAGTTCAGAAACACGAACATGGACATGACGAAGCACGTACAGTTCCAAGCACACTCGAATGCTATGTTAAACGATGCAAGTTTTGCTGCGCACACTGTTGGTCTGCCTACCAACAAGCTGGAGGAACTCTTCGTGCAAATCATTAACGATTGGCGTACCTCCTCCGAGTGCAAACGTGCCATCCAAATCGAAGATCCGCTCGCAGAGCGCTTAAATAACTGGGACTGCTGCAAGAATGCCAAAGAAGGACAAACCATTTGCTATCCTTCATGGTGGATCGAAGGTCGTAAATCAGAGAACGCACTCATCGATGCTTATAATAGAAAACAAGCCGAGAAATGGCTCGCAGAAGTAAAGGCTTACGATGTGCAGGTTACTGCGCTGATGAAGCGTCTGATTGCACTTGACAACCAACTCGAGCAGATTCGTAACGGCGGCGAAGTAACTGCGGCATACGCGATGGCTAAGAGCCAAGCCTATATAGCAGCAACGCACCTGTACGACTTCAACTTTATCCTTGAGGTGGCTCTTCAATTCCCGCATGTAGCTCACCAAGAGGAATCGTACTGCTGGCCTTTCAGCATCAAAGGATAAAACCATTTGAGGTGAGATAGGAAAAGGGAAGAAAACTTACAAAAAAGTCCCGCATGTATTTGTATATGTGGGATTTTTGTTGTACCTTTGTCCTCGATTTTCCTAAGAATGTAGTTAGAACGGTGCGTAATGAATACGAGATTTTTATGTGAAAATTATGAAAATATCATAGGAATAACATAACAATAACATAAGAATAACATATGAATCACATAAGATTATCATATGAACGGCATGGTAAAAATATAACAATGATATATACCAGATAGGAGGGAATAAAGGGGAACAGAAGGGAGCACGTAAACGGTACGTGCAGTTACCGGCTTTTTGCGGGCAAAGAAAAAATGAGCAAAAACTTGCGTATCTCGAAAAAAAACAGTACCTTTGTCGCCGGAAATATAATACGCACAAAATACAATGGTTATGAAAAAGTTATTTACAGTCATTCTTGCTGTGGTAGCGAGTGTGGGAATTGCAAATGCAGAATCTAAGGATTATGTATATGCGGAAGTAGATGGGCTACGTTACACTATCGACTACCCCAAATACTTGGAGGCCTCTGTACACTGGTGGAGCAACCCTGTCTATGGACATAACTATGGTCAAACGCGAATAGATGTTCCCGAGAAAGTGTATTATGACTATACCAATTATACAGTACGCCTTCTAACCGCCGGCGCATTTGAAAACAGTTGGAATTTGGAAATTGTAACTCTTCCTAATTCTGTAAGAGGTATTTATGCGTACGCGTTCAATGCTTGTCCTTCTCTTAAGTCCGTAACATTGTCCCAATCCTTAGACTCAATTGGATCAAGGGCTTTTGGGTATTGTACCTCATTAGACAGCGTGGTTATTCCCGATCATACGTCGATAATTCGGGAAAATATTTTCCAGTCATGCACGTCGTTAAAAACGATTCATCTTGGCACCGGTCTGACGTTCCTTCCAAACGAGGCCTTTGCGCAATGTACAGCCTTGGACACTATTGTTATTCCGGACAATATCAAGGAAGTAGGAGAGCGTGTTTTTACAGGTTGTTCTTCGCTCAAATCAATTACGCTCGGCTCCGGTGTTACCACACTATCCAAAGAGGCTCTTGCCAATCTTACCGCTTTGGAGTCTATCGTTATACCGGATAATATAACGACAATAGATGTCAATGTCTTTTCCGGAGACAGCGCGCTTCGTCACGTCACTTGGGGAACGGGAATCTCCTCTATTCCGATGGGAGCTTTCCGAAACTGCACAAGTCTTGATACATTAGAGCTGCCAGCGCATATAACGGAGATTCAGGAACTCGCATATACCAATTGCGAATCATTGACCTCCATTATTATTCCGGAGAATATTACGTCTATCCAGCAGGATGCTTTCCATGATTGTGCTAATTTGAAAGAAGTCACCATCAATTCGAATGTATTGGTTAACGCTCCCCAATGGAAAATATACAACGCTATTTACAATAAATTCGGAGAGCAAGTAACGCACTATATCTTGGGCGACAGTATATCATCTATTGCCGACAGCACGTTCTTTGGATGCTCCAATCTGGAGAAAGTGACTTTTGGTCCGAAGGTACAGACAATCGGCAAAGGTGCTTTTGCCAACTGCACAAGTCTGGAGACTTTCATGATGCCTACTTCAATTGCGGATAGTACGTTCGTTGGCTGTGATAATTTGAGAGAAGTGATCCTTGGGCCGAATGCAAAGACTATCGGTAAAGGTGCTTTTGCTAATTGCTCGAGTCTGGAGTCTATCACTATTTCTGAAGGCGTTGAGCAAATAGATGCGGGTGCTTTTGCAGGATGTACGAACTTAAAGACCGTAATCATCAATTCGCCGGCTATCTTCAACCAGACGTTTACGAAAAGTCGTTCACTCAAAGACATCTTCGGCGAGCAAGTAACAACCTATGTGCTCGGCGACTCGCTGACAACCATAAGCCCATATACCTTTGCCGGTTGCGCAAATTTGACTAATGTCGTTATCGGCAAAAACGTCAAGACCATTCAGAATTATGCCTTCTATAATTGGACAGGCTGTACGTCTATCACTATTCCTGAGCAAATTGAGAAAATAGGCGGTAACGTATTTTGCGGTTGCACGAATCTCAAAACCGTCTATTGGAATGCTATCAACTGCCGCGAACAATATACATCAAATTACATGTTTCAGGGCATTGCTACACAAATAGACACTATTTATTTGGGTGAAAATGTAGAATATATTACTGAAACCCTATTTGCAGGTATGACCCAATTGACCTCATTTACCCTGCCTGCGCACATTAAAGGAATCAGAGACAATGCCTTCAAAGATTGTACTTTTACGAAAGTGTATATTTCTGATTTGTCCGCATGGTGTCAATTGGAATTAGGGCACAACCCATTAGATATCGCGAGTGAACTCTATTTGAATGGAGAGCTGGTAGAGGGCGAATTAATACTCCCGACCGACATCACAACCGTAGCGCATAAAGTGTTTAAAGGTTATCCTCTAATCACATCACTGATTATTCCGGATAATATTACTACCCTCGGAGACTCATTTAGAGGAACAAAACTCCACACGGTGACGGTGGGAAGTGGTGTCACCAGTATGAATTCCACGTTCGCTGATTGTGATTCCTTAAAGACGGTGTATATGAATGCAACTTCTCTCCAAGGAACCTTCAACTCCATTTTTGGGAATCAGGTAACAAACTATATTCTGGGAGATAATATCACAGCGATAGGTGACGGCTGGTTCTATGGTTGTAATAACCTCAGTTCCATTACTATTCCGGACGGTGTAACTACTATCGGGAGCCAAGCTTTTATGGAATGTGACGGCTTGACGCAAATAACACTCCCGGAAGCATTAACTACGATAGGATACTATGCTTTCTATGGATGTAGCGGCATAACCGAGATAGTTATTCCGGACAATGTAACAATAATTCGGGATCGTGCATTTGAAAATTGCAATCTCAACAAGATAACTATCGGCGAAAGCGTGGATAGCATCGGAGACAAGGCCTTTAGTGGTTGCCCGTTCACAACTATTGTGTGGAAAGCAAAGAATGTCGGTGATTTTAAGAAAGATGATACGCCTTTCTATTGGAAAATTAATAATATTTACCCATATGAGCGTACCCAGTATATCACTTCGTTTACATTCGATAAAACTGTTGAACACATACCGTCTTATCTATGTCAGGAGATGACGGGTTTGACGGAACTAACGCTCTCGGAAGGACTAATCAGTGTCGGAGATTCAGCGTTCACACGTACTGGAAATATCACTACCCTTGATATCCCGTCCAGCGTAACCACCCTCGGTAAGTATGCTTTCGGAGGATTTTACAACCTAACTTCCGTATATTGCCATGCCAAAAATCCGCCTACGATGAACGCAGACAAATGGGCATTTCATGATAATTGTGTCTACAACTGCACACTTTATGTACAGCAATCCTCTTTGAATGCGTACAAAGCGGCAGACGGCTGGAAGAAGTTCCTTTCGTTCGCAACTATTCCAGATGAGGAACAGCAAGGTATTGAGGATCTGCAGGCGGATGGAGATAAGCCGGTGAAAGTGCTGCATGAGGGACAAATTTATATCCTCCGCGGGGAGAAGGTGTATACAATGACCGGACAAGAGGTGAGATAGGAAAATATAAAAAACTCGTACAAAAAGTCGGCATATATTTGCATATGTCGATTTTTTGTAGTAATTTTGTCGCCGGAAAATTAAATAATACAATACCATGAAACGAAAAATCGGATTATTTTTCATTCTTTTTGTGACTGCGTGGGCTTATGCGGGAGTGACGACGTATACGTTTACGTCCAAGAGTTGGGCGAGCAAAGTGGGTTCGGAGGCCTGTGATGGTCAGACGGATGGTTGGACATGTGACAAAGCGGGGTATGAGTACATGGATGGTCGTACAGACGCGCAAGGACGACGTTATTCGCAGGGCGTGAGTGTCAAGACCGGCGATTCCAATGATGCCGGCGCGACATCCGTTATAGCGTTCACGAACGTACGGCAGATGACACTTAATTTCTGTCTAAACTCCAGCAAAGGAGCCGGTGTGTTCTACTACCAGATCGGCGATGCCCCGTACGACTCGCTGGTCATCACCAAACCTGCGGTGTCGGGCAGCGGTGTCTATCTGCGGGACAGCATCTTACGTTTGCAAACACCGCTTAGCGGTCAGATCCGTTTTTGGGTGCATTGTACGGAGAACGCGATCAATATCAACAGCCTTTCCATTCGTGCCGAAGAAGGCGGTTCAACGCCCTTCAATACGGTGACTTACCAACTCGTGACGGACGTGAATCAACTGCAAGATTCCGACCAGATCATCATCGGCGTACACAACCCGTCCGTGAACTATATCATGGGCTATTTTGATGAGAGTGTTTCGGTCAATAATATCCATGCCATCCGCGGTAACTACAGTGCAGACCGCACGACCGTGGCAGCTAATGACAACGCCATCTACACCCTGCGCCGGACGACCCTCAACAACGCGCCGTGTTTTTATATCCAGGACGAGTTGCGTTATGAGGAGGCCTATCTGGTAGCAAGCGGTGGTCAGACCAAGAATCGTCTGGCGCTTTGGACGCAACTGACCGATCCGAAAACTTATGGCAACTATGGCTATTGGGATATTCAGATTGCACAAGACGGCGAAGCCGTGATCATGAACCTCGGCAACAGTCTGGGCAAGTACCTGCAGTACAACGCGTCCAACAACCCGACGCTCTTCGGTTGCTACGCTTCGCAGGGTTCGCAGACCCCCGTTTGTCTCTACCGCCGTACGGAGGCCATCGGCGATGTGGCGGCTATCGTGGCACCTTTGGTGAACCTCGGGATAGGTGTGTTGGCCGGCAATAAGTCCGTTGGTGGCGGCAAGACGATCACGGTGAATGCCAACAAGCTTACCAAAGACATTCAGGTCAGCCTGTTGCATGGCGATATTTTTGCTATCAGCGACACGGTTATTGATCGCGACGGAGGGCCGTTAACCGTTACCTATCACGCTAATTTTGCAGGCCATTATATCGACACCTTGCTGCTGACGAGCGACACGGTGCGCGCCGAAGTACCGGTGATGGTGACTGTGGTACAGCAGATGAGTATCGCCGAGGCTGTGATGCAAGAAGACTACTCGCTCGTTTATCTGAACGATGTGGAGGTGACCAAGAAATACGACATGTATATCTTCATTCGCGACGCGTCGGGTTCGATGCTCATATGGGACGGCGGTGACGGCGCTACCGGCAAGCGTTACGGAGCAGGACTGAAGAACGGCGATGTGCTGAAAAATGTGCGCGGTCGGTATAGCAATTACTATGGCGTTCCGGAACTGGCGCCTACGGCGCAGTGGGACGTACGAACAGGCGGAACAACCGCACCGGAAGAGGACGTCTTACCGCTCGATTCAGCCGACGTGTGCCGCTTCGTAAGACTGCAAGACGTGACAGTCATCAACGGCGCATTAACAGGCGAGAATACGTTGCCGGTGGTGGACGCGTTTACGATCAGCGGTGGTATCATTCAAGGCGTTCCGACCACGATGGACGCGATCGTGATGTTGAATCATGACGTGCTTCAATTATGGGTGGTAAACCAAGCACTTTATACCGGTCTCGATGAGATAGAGATGCCGTCGGAGGATGGGAAGTTCATTCGTGACGGACAACTGTTGATTCGTCGCGGAGCACAGATTTTTGACGCAAAAGGAACAAAAATACGCTAAAAACGCAAAAAAATAGCCAGAAAACTTGCATATATGCAAATTTTGTAGTAATTTTGCAGCGTGAATTGAATGAGGGGACCCCAGAAAGGTCTCCTCTTCATATAACAGGAGACCTTTATTTGAGATTTGAGATTTAAGATTTATGATTTTAAAGGACGAATTAAAAAACTGGATTGAAGAGTACCTGAACGGTACCGAGTATGAACTGATCACGCTGACTGTCTCAGCGGGAAATGACATCCTCGTGGAGGTGGATCGCCTCGCCGGAGTTGATGTGGATTTCTGCGCAGAGTTGAATCATTATCTGGTGGAGAAACTCGATGCCGTGGAGCCGGACTACTCGCTCGAAGTGGGATCTGTCAGCCTGACGGATCCGTTCAAGACGAAGATGCAGTACGAGAAGAACCTCGGTCATGATGTTGAGATTCTTATCGAAGGCAAGAAACTGCGCGGACAACTTGTGTCGGTGGACGAAGAGACCTTCTCCGTCGATATTGAGGAGAAAGTAGAGGTCGAAGGCAAGAAGCGCAAGCAGACCCAAATCGTCACGCACACCTGGCGCTATGATGAACCGAAATATGTGAAATATGATTTAAAATTCTAATATACAAATGGCAACAAAAAACCAAGACGCAATCAATCTGATTGACATTTTTTCGGAGTTTAAAGACTTCAAACGTATCGACAAACAGACGCTGATCACCGTGCTGGAGGAGTCGTTCAAGAGCGTGATCGCTAAGATGTACGGTCCTTCGGCCGACTACACCGTTATCGTTAACCCGGACAAGGGAGACCTCGAGATCTATCGTAACCGCCTTGTGATGGAGGACGACGATGTGGCTAATCCCGATACCCAGATCGCCCTCAGCGACGCGTTGAAACTGGACGATGAGGCAGAGGTTGGCGAAGAGGTAACGGATAAAGTAGAGTTGGCTTCTTTCGGCCGCCGAATGATCCTCAACCTTCGTCAGACCTTGGCATCGAAGATCCTTGAGCTCCAGAAAGAGGTGCTTTATCAGAAATACAAAGAGATGATCGGTCAGGTAGTGACCGGCGAGCTCTATCAGGTATGGAAGAAAGAGATGCTGCTGCTCGACGAAGAGGGCAACGAGCTCTATCTGCCGAAGCAGAACCAGATCCCGACGGACTTCTACCGCAAAGGTGAGATGGTTCGTGCCGTGGTGGTTCAGGTGGACAACAAGAACCAGAACCCGAAGATCATCCTCTCTCGCACCGCTCCGCTGTTCTTGCAGCGCTTGTTCGAGCAGGAGGTACCGGAAGTGAAGGAAGGCCTGATCGCCATCAAGAACATCGCCCGCATCCCGGGTGAGCGTGCTAAAGTAGCCGTTGAGACCTTCGACGATCGTATTGATCCGGTAGGTGCTTGCGTGGGCGTTAAGGGTGCTCGTATTCACGGCATCGTACGCGAGTTGCGTAACGAGAATATCGATGTGATCAACTACACCTCGAACATCAACCTCTATATCCAGCGTGCCTTGGCTCCTGCTAAGATCAGCTCGATGGAGATCGATGAAGAGAACAAGAAAGCAAAAGTATTTCTGCAACCGGACGAGGTGAGCCTCGCTATCGGTAAGGGCGGATACAATGTCAAGCTGGCTTCCATGCTTACCGGCTACGAGATCGATGTTTACCGCGAGATTGACGAGGACGATCTGGACGATATCTACTTGGATGAGTTCAACGACGAGATCGATCAGTGGGTGATCGACGCCTTCAAGGCAATCGGTCTGGACACCGCCAAAGAGGTATTGGGTACGAGCAAAGAAGACCTGCTTCGTCGCACCGACCTCGAGGAGGAGACCATCGATGAGGTACTCCGTATCCTCGCGGCAGAGTTTGAAAACGAGTAATTAACCATAAACCCCTCGCGCGGCGCGAGGTCGAGAACGCTCGACACCGAGAAAGCGTTTTCTAAACAACGCCGAATGCGTATGGCAATAAAGTTAATTAAAGCATGTAAAGAACTGAATATCGGAATGGCTACTCTCACCGCTTGGTGCGAGAAGAACGGTATTACGATCGAGTCGGATCCTAACGTACGTATCGACGATGATCTGTATCTGCGTTTAGCCAAAGAGTTCAGTAAGGACTTGGCCACTAAGATAGAAGCCGACCGTCAGGCGGCGGAGCGTGCGGCTCGTGACGAAGCGGAGAAAGCGGCGAAGGCCGCTGCTGAAGAGGCGGCGCGTCGTGCGGCAGAAGAAGCGGCAGCGAAGAAAGCCGCTGCAGAGGCTGCTAAACGCGAGGCTGAAAAGAAGGCTGCGGAGGAGGCAAAAGCTGCTGCAGAGGCCAAGAAAGCTGCAGAAGAAGCGGCAAAGAAGGAGGAGGCTCCTGCTCCGACCGAAGAACCTGCACCTGCCCAACCAAAGCAAGAGATCTTCACGCTCGGTAAAGCCGAACTGAAGAATGCTCCGAAAGTGTTGGGTAAGATCGATCTCGATTCGATCGATACGTCCACTCGTCCGGCGAAGAAGACCAAAGAGCAGAAACGCAAAGAGCGCGAGGAGCGTCAGGCGGCTCAGCAGGCACAGCAACAGGCTGCTGCTGAGAAGCGCAAACGCGAGCGTATCAAAGCGAATGCAGCCAAGGTCGATCCGAACGACAAGCGCAATCAGGTCAGCAAGAAGAACAAGAGTTCTAAACCCCGCGAGGCTACGCAGGAAGAAGTCGATCGCGCACTGAAAGAGACGCTCAGCCGCCTCCAACAGAAGCAGAACAAATCGAACACCTCCAAATACAAACGTGAGCGTCGTGAGCAAGAGCGCGAGAAGCATGAACTCGAGATCATGGAGGCACAGGAGCAATCCAAAGTGCTCAAACTGACCGAGTTCGTGACCGCGAATGACCTGGCTGTGATGATGAACGTGCCGGTGAACAAGATCATTGGTACCTGTATGAGCCTCGGTTTGTTCGTGTCCATCAACCAGCGTCTCGATGCCGAGACCATCAACCTCGTTGCCGAAGAGTTCGGTTTCACGACCGAGTATGTATCGGCTCACGTGGCAGATGAGATTAACGCCGACGAGGTGATCAACGATGAAGATCTCGAGCCGCGCTGCCCGATCATCACCGTCATGGGTCACGTCGATCACGGTAAGACTTCGCTCTTGGATCACATCCGTAACGCGAACGTGATTGCCGGTGAGGCCGGTGGTATCACCCAGCATATCGGTGCGTACAACGTCAAGCTTAAGAACGGACAACATATCACCTTCTTGGATACTCCGGGTCACGCGGCCTTCACCGCTATGCGTGCACGTGGTGCGAAAGTAACGGATATAGCGATCATCATCATTGCTGCCGACGATGCGGTCATGCCGCAGACGATCGAGGCGATCAACCACGCCCAAGCGGCCGGTGTACCGATGGTCTTTGCAATCAACAAAGTGGATAAGCCCGGCGCTAACCCAGATAAGATCCGTGAGCAACTCTCGAACATGAACATCCTCGTAGAGGATTGGGGTGGTAAATACCAGTGCCAGGAGATCTCTGCGAAGAAAGGAACGGGTGTCTATGAGCTGCTGGAGAAAGTGCTTTTGGAGGCTGAGTTACTCGACCTCAAGGCCAACCCCAAACGTCGTGCAAAAGGTTCGGTCATCGAGTCTTCGCTCGACAAAGGACGTGGCTACGTAGCTACACTGCTCGTACAAGACGGAACGCTTCACATGGGCGATATAGTCCTCGCTGGTACGTTCCACGGACGTATCAAAGCGATGTTCAACGAGCGTGGTCAGAAGATCACGGAGGTTCATCCGGGAGAACCTTGTTCGATCCTTGGTCTGAACGGTGCACCGCAGGCCGGTGACGAGTTCAATGTGCTGCCGACCGAACAAGAGGCACGTGATATTGCGAATAAACGTGAGCAACTGCAGCGTGAGCAGTCCATCCGTACGAAGAAACACGTGGGTCTCGAAGAGATCGGTCGTCGTCTGGCTATCGGTGACTTCAAGGAACTCAATATCATCGTTAAGGCCGATGTGGACGGTTCTGTCGAGGCTATCAAGGACTCGCTCATCAAGCTCTCGACGGAGAATATCCAAGTGAACGTTATCCATGGTGCCGTCGGTGCTATCTCCGACAGCGATGTGATGCTCGCTGCGGCTTCCGATGCGATCATCGTAGGCTTCAACGTACGTCCTACCGGTACGGCGCGTAAGATGGCAGAGATCGAGGAAGTAGATATCCGTATTTATTCCATCATCTATGATGCTATCAACGAGGTCAAGGCAGCCATGGAAGGTATGTTGGCTCCGGAGGTGAAGGAAGAAGTAACGGCTACGCTCGAGGTACTGCAGACCTTCCACATCTCGAAAGTGGGTACAATCGCCGGTTGTATTGTGCGTGAGGGTAAGATCAAACGCGGTAACAAGGTACGCGTCATCCGTGACGGTATTGTGATCAAGACTGCTGAACTCGCATCCCTCAAGCACGTCAAAGACGATATCAAAGAGGCCGGTGTTAACACCGAGTGCGGTTTGAGTCTCAAGGCATATGACGACCTCAAAGAAGGTGATATCCTCGAGGCATTCGAAGAAATCGAAGTTGCTAAAACACTGTAATTGTTATGAAGAAAATAGCATTATTAGCCCTTGTGGGCTTAAGCATGACCAGTTGTTGGGTAGCACGTATCTACACCGAAGTGCCGACCGCTAAGCCGGTTGCACCGGTACAGACCGTCTATACGACCCAAGTAACGACGCCGTCGCCGAAGGTAACGACCGTGACGACGTTCACGGTGACGAACTACACCACCGATCCGTGTTTCTATCTCGACCTCAATGCCGTGGCTGCGGCTTTCGCCGAGAGCCGTTCGGTTAAGGAGTTCGAGCAGATCATCAACTCGAGCCGGTACATGATCAATAACCTCGATCTCAACCACGACGGTTGGATCGATTACCTGCGCGTGATCGAGACCTACAAAGGCTATTACCACGCGCTGTTGATCCAGGCTTGTCTGGCGCCGGGTGTGTTCCAGGATGTAGCTACACTGATGGCTGAGCGTCGTCCGGATGTGTTGTACGTGGAGGTTATCGGTGACCGCTATCTGTACGGTGCGAACTATATCGTGCGTCCGGTGTTCATCAAACGTCCGCCGATGTGGGACGTTTACGGCCGCTCAAATTATGCGTGCTGGTCGTCGCCGTACTATTACGGTTCGTTCCCCTCGTATTACACCCAACCGCAGCCGATCTATCTCAATCACTATCAGGCGTACGTCAATACCTACATGACGAACCATCATTACTGCCATCACTGCGACTACCCGCAACAACCGTTCTATAACGGTTACTCGGAGATGACGCAGTCGCATCGCCGTAATGACTACGCGGTGGCTCATCCGGATAACTCGTTCGAGCGCCGTGTGACGAGTACCGCTTCGCGCTCAGGCGTCAGCGTACGTAATGCCGGTCAACTCCGTACGGAGGTAGAGAAGAGTTCGTCCAGAACCACAAGTACGGCTAAGCCGACTACCAGCTCGACGAGATCAACGACTACAACGAGTGCTTCCAGTTCAACCAGAACCAATACTGAATCTAGGACAACTAGTACGACTAGATCCACCACTACGACGTCTGCAACGAGTTCTACGCGTCAGCCGAGCACTTCGGTTAACACGCGCGTAGATAAAAAAGGTACGACCCGTACAACGGTCAAAACTACCGATGAAACAGGCCGTACAACAACTGTTAAGCGTGAGAGTTCGTCCGGATCGACTCGCTCTACGAGCAGCTCAACGCGCTCGACGAGTTCTAGTTCTTCGACTAGATCCTCTCAAGGCACGAAGACCGAATCCAGCCCTCGTTCTGGCCAACGTGAACGTTCGACCACTCGCCAATAGTCTCACGGATGGTCACTTTCGTGCCTTCGTGAACGGTGAAGAGGTCCGTTCCTGAACGGTCAGGTGAAGACTTCGCATTCACGACACCCTGTGTGATGATAGCCTCATTGCGCAGGGTGTCTCTTTGATGCAGTGAGGTCGCATTAAGACCCGCGATAAGCGAGAAGAGTAGGGCTAACCATGCGACGTGAAAAGCCGTCTTACGTAGCCAAGGCTCACGTCCCAAAAGGAACAGCAGGATACCGATCAAGCCCAAGATAAACAGGCTGATAGAGAGCACCAACCACGTTTGTTCGCGCAGACTGTTGCGCACCGTACGCGCCCAAGCAGACAGGAAGAAATCCTGCTCTACGATATTATCCGTGATCTTGCTCTGCGCAAACGCCAGGTTATACTGCGCGTCCTTGTGATTCGGCTCCAGACGCAGTGTCCGCTCGTAGTTCAAGATGGCCTGCGCCAACTCGCCCTGCTTAAAGCGCGCGTTACCCAAGTTATAGTACAAGGTTGCGTTCGGTCCTTCTGCCAACAATGCCTCATAGCCCGCAGCGGCTTCCTCATAACGTCCGTCCGCATAAGCTGCATTCGCGATGTCGAAATCGCTCTGCGCAAAGGTCAAATGACAAATGACCAATAATAAATTACAAATTATAAACCGTTTCATATCTTCTGATCTTCGAGGTTATTAATCAAATTCGTGGTGGCTGTATAGAGGTCGTCCATTCCGTGGTCGGTGATCGGCGCGTAGCGCGCAAACTCAGCCGTAGAGAGGACATCATTGACGTCCTTGATAAGTTCCTCACTCACGCCTTTTTGCACCAAGATAGAGGCGATATTATCTTTATTCAACTCTGCCGTCGGAATCGACAGACGGTCACTCAGATACGTCCATGCAGCACTCTCGATAGCCGCGTAGAAAGCATCTTTGTCGTTCGCTTTCAATGCTGCGGCAGCAGCCTTCAGACGTTTCTGTGCTACCTTATTCGCACGTTTGTATTTCATCTTTGTAATATCCGCCGCTTCCTTAATCTGCTTGCGCAGAACAATAAGAAGAATGATCGCAATCAACAATGGAATAACGTACCACAACCATGCATGGTTGTAATTAGTGATTTGTGATTGGTGATTGGTGATTTTCGGCGCTTTCGTGTCAATATAGCGGATATCCGTACCGAGTTGCTTGATGTCTTCTTTCTGCGTGTAGTTCACCACAACTGCCTCTTCGCCCTTGTCGGAGTTGCTGCTTGCGCCGCGTTTTACACGAATCGTATATTCAGGTGTGCTGAGCGTCTTATAGGCCTTCTCGTCGATGTCAAAATAACTGAATTTCACGGCCGGAATGGTGTACTCACCGGCGCTGCGCGGGATAGCCAGATACTCAATCGACTTCGTGCCGCTGACACCCGACGTGGTGGTCTTGAAGTTATTCGTTACCTTCGGATCGTAGGGCTCAAAACCTTCCGGCCAATCGATCGCCGGTGTCTTGATGAGTTTCATGTTGCCGGCACCCGAGATATCCAATTTGATCGTCACCGCCTCGTTGGCCTGCAACTCTGTCTGGCTGATACTTGGTGTTAAGGTGAACTTACCGACACCACCGCTGAAACCGGCCGGTTTGCCGCTCGGAAGGGCACTTACATGAATCGTCACTCCCGGGGCGGTCAGCATCTTCGTTACGTTCGTATAGGTGCCGAAGAAATCATCGAAGATCGAACGTGCCCGTTGTTGGGTTTGCACACGTAATACCGCCTCAAACTTCGCCGGATCAATCGCTATATCCCCCGAATGCTGCGGGTACAGGATTGTGCTGTAGAGCACCGCCGTCTGATAATTGCGACCGTTATAATGCTCCAACTCTGTCTGAATCTCGCCTTGCTCCAAGTCTTGTTTCAAGAAGCCCGTAAACTCCGGTAACTTGGTGTTGTTGGTCAACTGCGCTACGTCCACGTTCGCGAAATACAACTTGTACGTGATCATCAGCGCTTCCTGCTCGTGTACCTTCGTCTTGGATGCAATCGTTCGCACGAAGATATTTTCCGAGGAAGCCTGGCCGGATGAACTCGATTGACTCGATTGTCTTGTCTGACCGGATTGACCCGTCTGACTCGTAGATGAACTCGGCTGATCTTCCGGCAACACCTCAATCCGTACACCGTTGGACTGCACGTTCTCGCCGTCCACCTTCACTGTCGCCGGACTGATCGTGAACGTGCCTGCGCGCTGCGCCATGAGCATGTAGGTGTAGGTCTGCTCGAACGATGACGTACGCTTACCGTTCACGAACGAAGTACTGCTACTCGTGCTCGTGTATGGCCCGCTCAGTACATCGAAGTCCGTGAACTCCGGTGCACGCAGATCGCGACTGCGTTGGTTAACCGTGTACGTGATCTGGAACGGACGTCCGACCACCACCTGTTTCGGCGCTTGCGCCCTAAAAACAACCTCATCGGCAAACGCGCTTAACGCGATGCCGACAAGGAGAATAAATATCGATAATTGTCTTTTCATACTACCATTCTTTTTCTACACGACGTTTCTTACCTTGTTGTCGTTGCAGTTTCTCCTGCGTGTCCTGCTCATCCTGCTCCAAAGCCTGCAAGATCTGCTCTGCCGTCTCTTTGTCCATCTGGTCTTCGTTCTGTTGTTGCTCTTGCTGCTGTTGTTCCTGCTGCTGATCTTGTTGTTCCTGTTGTTGCTGTTGTTGTTCTTGCTGTTGCTGATCCTGCTTCTGGTCTTGGTTTTGCTGCTGTTGCTGCTGTTGCTGTTGTTGCTGCAGCATCTCCATTGCCTTCACCAGGTTATAACGCGTGTCATTATCTTTCGGATTCGCGCGCAAAGCCTCCATATACGCCTGAACGGCTTTGTCGTACTGCTGTTGGGCGTAATTGCAGTTGCCGATATTATGCATGACCTTGGCATAACGCTCTTTGTCTTCTTTCTTGTCCAGCATCTTCGCCGCCGTCTCGAACTCAGCCTGCGCGTCGGCGTACTTGTCTTGCTTGAACAGCGCGTCGCCTAAGTTATAGTGTGCCTCATAGCCGTTTTTGTTCTTCTCCAGCGCCCGGCGGTAGTCCACTTCGGCCTCGGTGTAGTTCTGCTGACGGTAATCTTTGTTACCGCGCCGAACGTCACCGGCCTCTTTCTGGGCGAACATATTCACGCTCACCAACAGCAGGGCGATCGTCAGCACGCGGTGCTCTCCGAAAATATCCATTTTTGTGATCGATTTATTCTTACGGTTGAAGATAAAGAAATCAATGACGAGCAGCAATAACGCAATCAGCGCAAAGCTCTGGAATTGCTCATTATAATCCGTAAACACCTGCGTTTCAATCTCTTGCGTGGCTAACTTATCCAACTCTTTCTGGATGGCCTTGGTGGCCGTGTTCGTGTTGTCGCAACGCACGTAGATACCTCCGCCGGCTTGTGCGATCTCGCGGCACATATCCTCATTCAGACGACTCACTACCACATTGCCCTCACGGTCCTTGCGGAAGTTATTCGTTCCCGGCATCGGGATCGGCGAACCTTCGGGTTTACCGATACCCACTACCAGCACTTGAATACCCATCTCTTTGGCACGTTTGGCAACGGCCACGGCATCATCCTCGTGGTTCTCACCATCGGTGATGAGGATAATTGCCCGACTTGCCTCACTCTGTTCGCCAAAGCAACGGATACTCGTACTCAAGGCCTGACCGATCGCAGTACCTTGCGTCTTAATCAACTCCGGCTTGATCGAATTGAGGAACATCTTCGCCGAAACGTAGTCGCAGGTGATAGGCAACTGTACAAACGCGTCGCCGGCAAAAACCACCAGACCCACTTTGTCGTTGATCATGTTGTCCATCAACTTGCTCAGCATCTGTTTCGCGCGGTCCAAACGATTCGGTGCGACGTCCTCTGCCAACATCGAGTTCGATATATCCAGCGCCACGATGGCCTCGATTCCTTGCCGTTTCTCTGTGCGCTCCGAAGTACCGAACTGTGGTCTTGCAGCAGCGAAAATCAGCAGCGCCAAAGCCACCATCACGATGCTGAACTTAACGGTCGGACGAACACGACTCGCATTCGGCATCAGCTGTTCCATCAACTCCGCGTCACCGAACGCCTCCAACTGACGGCGTTTGTGGCGGGTATATGCCCAATAGGCTGCTGCAAAAACCGGTATCGTCGCCAGCAGCCACAACATCTCTATATTTGCAAAACGAAACATATCAATTCGCTATCGTTCTAATGACAAAATATCGTATAATTACTTCCAATAACAAGCAGAGTAGGGCAGCCACCAGGAACGGTGCGAAGTTCTCCGTGTGTTTGGAATACTCACGCACACGCAGCTTCGTCTTCTCCAACTGGTCAATCTGCTCGTAGATCCGTTTCAAACTGCCGTTATCGGTTGCACGGAAATACTGACCTCCGGTCACTTCGGCGATGCCGCGTAACGTGCCTTCGTCAAACTCCGAGTCCATCGTCACGTACTGGCGTCCCATCGGGGTGTTCACCGGCACGCGGGTCTGACCGTACGAACCGACACCTACCGTGTAAACGCGGATCCCAAAGGTCTTGGCGATCTCGGCAGCCGTCTGCGGGTCAATATCGCCGCGGTTGTTCGAACCATCGGTCAGCAGGATCACTACCTTACTCTTCGTCTGGCTGTCTTTCATTCGGTTCACTGCATTTGCCAAACCCAAACCAATCGCCGTACCGTCCTCAATCATGCCGTACTCGACGGACTTGAAGAGGTTTATAAGCACCGCGTGGTCGGTGGTCAGCGGGCATTGTGTGAAACTCTCACCTGCAAAAACGACAAGTCCTATCTGGTCGTTCGGTCGGGCAATCACGAAGTCTGACGCCACCTGTTTAGCGGCCTCCAGACGATTCGGTTTGAGATCCTCCGCCAGCATCGTACCCGATATGTCGAGCGCCATCATGATGTCGATGCCTTCGGTGCTCTCCGAAGACCACCTGTTGGTCAACTGCGGGCGTGCCAACGCCAGACTCAACAAGGTCACTACCGCTACGCGCAGCGCAAATGGTACGTGCAGCAACCAGATACGCCAACTCTTCGGTTGCGCCGCCAAGGTCGTGGTGTCCGAGATCTGCACACTCGCATCGCTCTTCCACAACTCGTACGCGTACCAGCCGATAATAGGCAGCAACAGCAGTAACAAAAATAAATATCCCGGATTAGCAAACGTCATACTTCTTCCTCCTCTTTACTTTCGTCTATCGACTCTTGACTCTCGACGATTTTGGTTTCGTTCACGAAATCGTACGCCGTCAATAGGCCTTGTTCGTTCTCGTCGGGCGTGGTGTGCCATTTGGCAAACTTCACCAAATCAGCGAGTTGCAGCATCTTACTCAGCCGTCCGTATAGATCCTTATCGATGAGCGGTTTCATCTCGCGTAGGGTCTCGTCGCTCGTCTTCTCCGTGCTGTGCACCTCAAAGCGGCGACCGATATACTCGCGCACGACATCTGTCAATTCGGTCTGGTATTCCTTCACCTTACCGTCTTTCCAGATCTTCTGCGCTTTGATCTCGTCGAGCTTCTCGAGCGCCACCTCATCGGCCGGGCGCAACAACTCCGGATTGATCTCTTCCTCTTCCGGCTTACGGTTCTTCTCGTACCAGCGCCAGAGGTAATAAGCTCCAACACCCGCACCGATCAAAGCCAGCGCCAACAATATCCAACGGATGATGCCCCACCACCAGATGGGGGCTTTCTCGATATCTTTGATATCGGTGATCGCATTCGTGCTGTCCACCTCAAACGGTTGAATCACATTCAATGCCAGCGGTTCTGTCCAGAACGTGTCCTCGCCGCTCGTTACGTACAGCGGTTCAATCGCGAACAAGCTGTCCTTAAACGACGTCAGCATCAAATCCTGCTTCAACTGCACACGCCCGTCGGGCAGGGTAGTGGTGTCTACCGCCGAACGATCGACGATCTCGATGCCGTCTTGTAGCTGCTCACCCAACGCCGGCCACACTACCTGTTCCGACGCGTCGTGCGTCACCTCCAGGTGCATCGCCGTCTGGTCGCCTAACATCAACATCGTCGAGTCGATGCTTGCGCTCACTACTATCGCTAATAATAAACTCATCATTGCTTAAACAGTCTCATTAAAGCTTTCACGTAATCTTCGTCCGTACGCAGGGAAATATTGTGCATTCCCGTCTTCGTATAAACGGTCTCCAGCGCGTTCTGTTGGTCGCGCCAAGCCTTGTTATACGCCTCGCGGACACCCACCAGACTCGTATCTGCCCACACGCGCTTACCCGTCTCCGGGTCGCGCAATTTGATTAGTCCCACGTTCGGCATCTCTGCGTCACGACGGTCGTAGATCTGAATGGCGTTCAGGTCATGCTTTCTTGCCGCGATAACGACTGGTGCAACCTCACCTTTCTTCTCGGGTGTCGCGCTAAAAGCGGGATCCATCATGTCCGATATCAGGAAGGCCGCACAACGACGTTTTTGCGCGTTCGTCAGGTACTGTAGTGCCGCGTTGATGTTCGTGCCTGTGTGTTCGGGCTCGAAACTCAACAACTCGCGGATAATATGCAGCACATGCGATTTACCTTTCTTCGGCGGGATAAATTTCTCCACTTGGTCACTAAAGAAGATCACACCCACTTTATCGTTGTTCTCGATCGTGGAGAAAGCGAGAGTAGCGGCTACTTCGGCCATCGTGTCACGTTTCATCTGACTTACCGTTCCAAAATTCCTACTTCCGCTGACATCGATGAGCAACATCACCGTCAACTCACGCTCCTCTTCATAGACCTTAATGTACGGTCTGTTCATCCTCGCCGTCACATTCCAGTCTATCGATCGTACATCATCGCCCGGTTGGTACTCCCGCACCTCGCTAAAGGCCATACCACGACCCTTAAACTGGCTGTGGTACTCGCCTGCGAAGATGTTTCGACTCAACCCGTGGGTCTTTATCTCGATCTTCCTTACCCGTTGTAATAACTCTTCTGAAGTCATTATTTCTTTTTATATTTTTAGTGAGCATATGTACTCAATCGAGACCGTCTCGAACGTGTTGGGGACGTGAGAGTCGTCGAGCAGGGGGCGAGTTGTCTCGATGAGTAGTATATGCGAACGTTAAGGCACCTGTACTGCATTCAATACCTCGGTGATAATATCCTCGGTCGTAATATTATTTGCCTCGGCCTCGTACGTCAAACCGATACGATGACGCAGTACATCATAACATACCGCACGTACATCTTCCGGCGTTACGTAGCCTCTCCTATGAATAAACGCGTACGCACGAGCCGCCTTGGCGAGATTAATCGAAGCACGCGGACTACCGCCAAACGCAATCATCTGCTTGAGGTCTTTCAGCCCGTACTCCTCCGGGTTACGCGTTGCAAACACGATATCCACGATGTACTTCTCAATCTTCTCGTCCAAGTACACCTCCTCCACGATCTTACGCGCCTTGATGATATCGGCGGTACTCAAGATCGGCAGCACAGTCTTCTTCTCGGAAGCGATGTTCTGGCGAATGATGGCCTGCTCCTCCTCTTTTTTCGGATAACCGATCACTACTTTCAGCATGAAACGGTCGGTCTGTGCCTCGGGCAGCGGGTAGGTACCTTCCTGCTCAATCGGGTTCTGGGTAGCCAGTACCAAGAACGGATCGTCCAACTTAAACGTTGCCTCACCGATCGTCACTTGACGTTCTTGCATCGCCTCCAGCAATGCACTCTGCACTTTTGCCGGCGCACGGTTGATCTCATCCGCCAACACAAAATTAGCGAAGATAGGACCGCGTTTGATCTTAAATTCTTCGCTCTTTTGGGAATAAATCTGCGTACCGATCACATCGGCCGGCAACAGATCCGGAGTAAACTGAATACGACTGAAATTAGCTTTGATCAAGTCACTTAAGGTCTTGATAGCGAGGGTTTTTGCCAAACCCGGCACGCCTTCCAACAATATGTGCCCATCGCTCAACAGACCAATAAGCAAACTCTCTACCAGATGTTTCTGGCCTACAATGACTTGATTCATGCCTAATGTCAAGGCATCTACAAACGAACTCTCGCGCTCTACGCGCTCTTGCAGTTCTCTGATATCAACAGGATTTTGCATAGTATAATGTAATTATAATTTTCCGAATTTGTACATGCAAAAATTGTGCCAAATCTTCAAAAAAATATTAAGAATACCACAATCACTTACTAATCACCTACTAATAACCTACTAATAACCTACTAAACATACATCTATATTTGTAGACCAATTTTTCTTCTTTCAATTCTTAAAAATTGTGCATTTTGTAAAGTCTATTTAGCAACACTCTTTAGAGTGCGGCTTAATAATCGTATACTTTTTCATAATAAACGCTATTGTGTACTTGACAAAATAGCAGTAATTTTGCACTCGATAAAAAATGGGCCGTTTTGAACCCTAAAATCGTAATATATTTAATAAAAATATTAATATGAGTAAATTTTTTCAACGTGTATTAGTCTGCGGAGCGATGATTTTGCTCCCGACAGCTATTTTTGCACAGCAGTTGACCAACGCAAACTTCGAAGATTGGTCGGCTGCTCAGTTTGACGGCAACCCTCAGCCGGCGGGGTGGAATGCATCGAACGTGACGCAATTTGGTTTTAAGTTTAACTTTGCCCACAAAGAGACCGGTCATAACGGCGGTTACTGTATGATGGTGCAAGATCAGGATGTCGGAGCGGCCGGTATCACGGAGACCAGCCCGGGTTATTTCTCGCTGGGTCATCCGTGGGTGTACGTGCCGAGTCTGACACAGGTCAGCAGTGCCTCTGCCGGTGACTACGGAGGTATCAACTGGACGTATCGTCCGGACTCGATGACCGTGTGGATCAAGCGTACGGGTAGTAACACCTCCAAGGAGGACTTCTATCTTCTCTACTACGCGTGGGCGGGTACGGCGCAGAGCAACAAGTATAAAGCTAAGAACGGTAGTTGTGCCACCACCGATACCTTCACCGATGAGGAGTCGGATATCCGTCAGGAGTTGGATGGTAATGAGTGTGGTACTTCCACGCCGGCTAATCCCGGACAGATTTGTGAGGGTATGTGGCGTGAGAAGAAGACCTATGCTAATTGGACGAAGATCACGGTGCCGATCTATTATTTCAACAACAATGTACCGCAGAAGATGAACATTATCTTCTCGGCTTCCAACTATCCTAACTTCCGTGCTAACAGCGGTCTGTACGCCGGTAACTCCCTCTATGTCGATGATATAGAACTGGTTTATTCGTCTAAGATCCAGCAGCTCTTCATCAACGATAAGGAGTGGAAAGGTTTTGATCCGAATAACGAAGGCATCCAGTACTACGCGTTGGGTGAGACGGCTACGCAGATTCCGACGATTGAGGCTAGACGTGGTGCAGGTTCGTTGACTAACGCCAGAGGTAAAACGGTGCCGTTCAACGGTCGTGTGCTGTCCGGCAGTGAGATTACCGTTACGCCTGGTGACTTGGAAAACCAACCGACCCTCATCACCGTTCACGCAGAGGACGGTTCGAGCACGACGACCTACAAGATCCAGTTCCAGCGGGCAAAGAGTAAGAATGCCAACTTGGCAAGTATCTCTTATGCATTGGGCTCGGAGGTTACGGCCGTACCGGGCTTCGTGCCGGGTAAGTACAGCTACAACGTCGAGTTGCCGTACGGTACGACGCAAGTGCCGGTAGTAAGCTATGTGAAGCAGGAAGATGAGCAGACGGTAACTGTCACGCAGCCTACCTCCGTTAACGGTACTGCTACCATTCAGGTAACGGCGGCGGATGTGTCGGTAAAAAAGACCTACACCCTTAATTTCTCGGTGGGTCTGCTCAAGGACGTGACGCTCCAGGATATTAAGGTGAACGGTAAGTCCATCCCGGGCTTTGCTCCTTCGCAGGCAGTATATAAAGTGTCGTTGCCGACCAACACCACGGCTGCTCCGACGGTACAGCCCATCTCGGCATATCCGGCAGGAGAGCAGACAATCACGGTGAGCGTACCTACGCTCGCGCAGATTCAGGCCGGTGGTGCACAGGCACAAGCGCAGATCACTGTCAGCGCACCGGGTGCTACGACCAGTAAGACCTATAAACTGAACTTCAAGATCGAGGAATCGACCTATTCGTACCTCTCCTCGTTGACTCTGGAGAGTGACCGGATTGAGAGTGTGAATCCTTCTGTAGAGGGTGATGTGACCAGTTTGGCGTTCGAGCCCGACCTGACGACTTACTATATTAACCTGCAGATGGGAACAAAGTACCTGCCGCGTATTCTCTATGAACCGGGCGATGAGTTCCAGACCATCACCATCGACTCCACGCGTTTCTCGAACGGTAATGGTACGGTGAGCATCAACGTCATGGCGGGTAACCAGATGGATCAGACGATCTACAAACTCGTCTTCTACGCACCGAAATCGGAGAATACGAACTTAGGTGGCGTGCTTATCAATGGCGTCGAAATGGCGGACTTTGATCCGGCAGTGACCAATTATACGGACACACTGAAGATAGGCGAGAGCTATCCGACCATTAAGCCGATAAAAGGCGATGAGTACCAGACTATCACGGTGTCTACTCGTAAGAACGGTAGTGCCCAAACGACCACGATCACAGTAATGGCGGGCAACGGCGACTCGAAGTCCTATAACTTCACCTATTACTCGCAGACCTATACCGACAACCGTCTGGAGAACCTCGAGGTAGAGGGCTTCTCGCTGCTCAACCGAGACGGTAATCCTGTGTCCTTCGATGCAGAGGTGAAGGAGTATTGGGTAAATCTGCCGATGGGAACCGCCGAGATCCCGACAATCACGGCAACCCTGCGTAATGCCCAATATCAGGATACAACCGAGACCATGCCGACCGACTTGAACGGTGTATATAAAGTGTTCGTGAAACCGATTAGCGGTGCCGGACGTACCTATACCATTCACTTCTCGGTAGCCGTTTCCAAGAATGCCGCGCTGGCGATGATCTTCCTGGATGGCGAGCCGCTGGAAGGCTTCAACCCCGACGTACGTGACTACGTACACACCGTAGAAAAAGGCGAATCCGTTCCGGCTATCACTTGGACAGCAGGTGACGCGGTACAGACCGTTGATACGGTAACCAAGAAGAATACGAAATACCTCACCGTTACTGCGGGCGATAAGAAGACCAAGCGTGTGTACTCCATTCGCTTTAAGTTCCCGGCTTCGGACAACACGCAGTTGCAAGATATCAAACTCAAATATGCGGATCGTAAGGACACGATCTCGATGAAGTATTCCCACAAATTTAAAGGTGATTCGCTCGATTATTCGATAGAGCTGGATGGTGCGACCTGCCCGCAAATTTTCCCTGTTGCTGCAGCCGGACAGAAAGTAGCAGTCGCTGCTCCTTATGCAGACGGTACGGCAACTATCAAAGTGATCTCCGAGGATGGCTCGGAAGAAACAACCTATACGATCGAGTTCACCAAAGCTATCGTGGAGGCCGTACAGCTGACGCGTATCACGTGCAACGGTACTACCATCGAGGGCTTTGATAGCAAGAAGACACACTACGAAATGGACTGCAACGGAGAGGAATTGCCGGTTATCGGCTACGAGCCGGTAGATGCGAACGCAAGAGTGTTCTGGAAGAACACGGCGGATTCCCTCATCGCGTTCATCCGCGTGACGGACGGCGAGAACGAGGGCGTCTATGACATCGTCTTCAATCGTATCGTTTCGGAAAATGACTCGCTCATCGGTATCTACGCCAACGGTAAACTTATCGATGGTTTCGCACCGTCTAAGACAAAATATGAGGACACGTTGAGCGCCGGTCAGGCTTATCCTGCCCTCAGCTACAAGGTAGCAGAGAAAGCGCAGGTAGTCTTCTTCGGTCAACTCGCAGAAGGCAAATGGGGTATCACGGTGAAATCGGCTAAGGGTACGACGACGGACTATACCGTTCAGTATTACCACGAGAAATTCGATGACGCAGAACTCGCTGGTCTCCAGGTAGCCGGTGATTCTATCACCGACTTCGCTCCCGGCAAGCTTACTTACGGACCGTTCAAGTTAGGTAATGGCGAAGCAATGCCGCAAGTAACGGCTACGCCGAAAGCGGACAAGAACCAGAAAGTGCTCATCTATGCGCCCAATAATCACGAACAACGAGTACTCGTGATAGCAGAAAACGCTAAGGACTCTATAACATATATAATAAGGTACACGCGCGTACTGAGTACGAACTGCAAACTCGCAGCACTCTATATCGATGGTAAGCCTTTGGCAACCTTCCATCCGGATACGCTCCACTATACGATTCCGTTGACTTCGGCTGATACCGTGGTGAAGAACGTCTATCCGGTTGGACAGTTGGATGATATCCAAGTCATCACGACTACCTTTGGTAAGCCGGGTGAGACCACGACGATTGTTGTCGATGCACAGGATGGCAGTCACTCACAGACCTACACCATCGACTTCCCGATCGAACTCAATAGTAACACCAAACTCGGATCCCTCACGATTAATGGCGATGAGAAGGATGTCAACGTGCAGGAATATAACTTCACGCTGAATTTCGGCGAGAACACGCCGTATAGTGTAGAGTTCACCAGAGCGGACTCCACGCAGATGATCCAGTTCACCGATGCTCCGGTGACCGGTGTTACCAAGATCATCGTCACGGCTGAGAACAAAGACACGCGTACCTATTCGATCCGCTATACGATTACAGAACCCGAACCGAAGGAGAACAAACTGCTCAGTATCGCTTATCGTTATACGAAAGCGGATGGCGATCCGGTTGAGGGTACGATAGACGATCCTAAGAAGGGTGACAACGAAGTTAAACTTCCGTTCGGTGCTACTTCCTTCGAGATCATTGGCGTGACGAAGAACTACGATGAACAATCGCTCGTCTTCTTCAAGGGCGGCATCCGTCGTGGTGCGAAGATCACGGTAGTCGCTAACCGTACGGGTGTGAACGATGTGACTTACACCGTCACCCCGCGTATGCCGGAGTTCGAGACCGCAGGCAAACTGCAGAGCCTTCAGTACAACGGCGTCGAGGTACCGAACTTCCGTCCGGACGTATATAACTACATGATTAACGTCACCGCAGAACCGACTGCTGCTGACTTCAGCGCTGTCGATTATAACGGAAATAACGTAATTGCCGCTTTTGCTACTGACTACCATAAAACCAAACAGGCTACCTTTACCGTAGCGGGCGGTGAGACATACTCTGTATGCTGGTTCTACAACGCTGATGAGTGGCCGTTCACCTACACACGTGTACAAACAGAAAAGGCTTATTGGTACGAAGTTAGTACATTAGGCGGCATCTTTGGTTCACAGGCAACCAAAAAGAGTATTGTTGACCCCACCGGTTACAAGCCTAAGGGATGGAAAGTGCCGGCGGACTTGTTGGCTTATATCGATTATGATGCTACTGTTTCGCATTTCACCTATTATACAGGCCATGAAGTGACAGTAGTAGGAGATAAGGAATTGACGCTTTCGACCCTCCGTGGTGGTGCACTCAACAGCTCAATGCCGGGTACACTGACTTTGAGCGGTTTGAGTTTCCCGGACGGCATTAAGTTAAATGGAAATACGAAAGTCTCGTTTGAAAAGAATTTGACGAACGCCGTGCAATACCGTAATACACCGGAACAGTTCCAATTCGAATATCAGCCGATTATGACTGTCAATGGTATCAATAATTGGAATGCCTGGGTGTCTCTCGGTACGGCCTCCGGAGCGTCATTGGTGAGCGCAGATATATCGGGCACGTATGCCAACTTAGGTAAATGGCAGACGAAGACTACGAACCTGTCCTATAACGGAACGGTAGGCAAACTCAATATCATGCTTTGCGCAAGTGAAGTAAGCGGAAGCAATTATAATATCTATGCAGGTTCCGCGGCGAAGAGCGCGGACCTTCAGATCCGTAACATGCGCATGGTTTATAACTCTCAATTGACCGAAGCATTCGTGAATGGTAGTGATGCGATCACGCTTGCAGCTGATGGTCGTACCTTCAATTATACTTTGGGCGCGAACGAGGTCATCATGGGTCTTCCTGCACTCAAGTTCACCAAAGAGGTGCAAGACCAGATGCAAGTCATCGAATGGCTGAATAATGGCGAGTGGATCAACGGTAACCTGACCGCACGTGTCATCAACTACGGTGAGAACTCGGCCGATAGTACCCACTATTATGTAGTGCTCCACCGTGATCCGGAAACGTCTTTGGACTACACGGTTACGCTCAGTGTTTTGGATACGACCATCCTGGGCGATACCACCTTTGTTAAACTGCCATTTGCTACCACGAAGTTCCCGGAATTCACCATTACTCCTGCGAGCATTCACCAGCGTTTCGCGGTTAACAAAGAGGGCAATAATGTAACGGTGATCGTGACCAACGAACTCAATAAGTCCGACACGATGACCTATGTCTTCCGTGAGGAGCCGAGCACTCTTGCAGAACCGGAGAACATTACGGCTACGAATAATAAAGGTATCACCCTTTCGTTCAACGAGGGCGCTTTTGCTCCGGCTACCCTCATCTATCACATCAACGGTACCTGCATGCCGACTATCGCAGCGTCCAAATACGGAACCAGCGATGATAAGCCGCTCAACCAGACCATCGATGTGACACATACCGCTGACAGCGCGACCGTGACAGTAACGGCGGAGGATGGTAAGACCACCAAGACCTATATCATCTATCTCGTTAGACCGGAAGTGGTTACGAATCATCAGATTGCGAAGTTCGCATCTGCGGATACGCCGGAGACCCCG
This sequence comes from uncultured Bacteroidales bacterium, assembly GCA_902762355.1. Taxonomy (GTDB): domain Bacteria; phylum Bacteroidota; class Bacteroidia; order Bacteroidales; family Paludibacteraceae; genus Colicola. The sequence continues at coordinate 82,049 of CACWNR010000004.1, read as the reverse complement.
TGGGCAATTGGCGGTGACGTCTATTTCGAAAAAGCCGCTAAACCGGACACCGCAGTGCTCTTCGAGCGTTACTTCGCAACAGATGCCGTGACCTTCATCAAGACGCCGGATAGCATGGAATGGCGCGTAGCCGGTAATAGCGAGAGCTACGTTCGTAAGTATCCGACCGATTCTTCGGCTAACAATCTGCTGAAGAATATCCTCGTGGCAGGTGTTCCGATGAGTGATTTCGATCCGAATAACTCAGAGAAGGTTTACTACGATGAGACCGATACGACACACGTTCTCGAAGCTGTGGCAGCAGAGGATGAACAAACGATCGAGACCACGATGAAGGAGATCACCGGTGGTGTAGAGTACGAGATCACGGTAAAGGCTCAGAATAAAAAAACTCGTACATATACCGTTCGTATGACTCGTCCGTTAAGCCCCGATTCAACGCTCGCAGGTATCCTCCTCGACAGCGTGATGATCACCGGCTTTGACCCGAACATCAACGACTACAACATTACCCTCCCGATTGCGAAGGGACCGAAGAAAGCACACGTCAAGATGCCGAACATCACCTACGTGGCTGCTAACAGCGGACAGACGATTGACGTTAACGCAGGCGAGTTGAACGGAAGTCCGACAACCATCACAGTGACGGCCGAAGATGGTGGCGGTAGTATGGTATATAACGTAATGATTAATGAGGAGTTGAGTAGTTGTACCGAACTGACCGGCATCACCATCAACGGCAAGTCCGTCGATCCGAACTTCGAGCCGGGACGTCACTTCTACTCGACCACCGTGGACAAAGACCTCATCACCATCGACTACACCAGCGAAGATCGCTTCTTCCAGAAAGTCGATACGATCATCAAGGAGATAAAAGAGGGTACTGAGTTCCACTACACGCTGCGTGTAACCGCAGAGGATGGTACCCAAGCCGACTATCTCGTGGAGATCTATGTGCAGAACCAATCGAGCGACGCTCAGTTGGCGAACATCCTGCTCGATAACATGGACTTCGTCACTTATAAGGCGACCGCAGAACTGGCTAACCCGCAGCTCAAGGCCTTCGACCCGGGAAAGAATGACTACATCGTCAAGGCGCCGATCGATAAGATCCCGAGCGTGAGCGGTCAACTCAAGATGGATGGCCAGAAAGTAACCACCACCGTTGAGAGCACAGATCAGGTTTACTGCGTTCACCTCAACGTACTCGCTGTGGACGGTGTTACGTCTAACGAGTACAAGGTATATATTGAGCGTACATTGCCGCAGTTGAACCGCTTGACGAGCATCTCCATTGACGGCGATACCATCAATCCGTTCGATCCGGACAAGCACTCGTATATCTATGACAAACTCGCAGACGGAGCTGCACTGCCGGAGGTAGAGGAGATCGGTTACACGACCGAAGATGAGGCCATACAGAACGATTCGAAATTCGTTCAGATAACGCGCTCCGAGGCCGATAAACTGATCACCATCACGGTACACGCACAAGACACGGCGTACCCGACGGCAGAGTACAACATCTCCTTCATCTTCCGCAAGGATACGGTCAACACCCTCGAGACCATTAACGAGACCCGCGAAGGAATCACCAATGCGGTGAACGGGTGGGATCCGAAGGGATCGTACTTCCATACTGACCTGCCGATCGGTGAGGAGTATCCGGAGATTAGTTACGGTGATGACCGCTATCCGGGTGACGGTAAGTGGCCGCGCATCGACTCGATGACGGTGGCGCTTGACACCATCAACCTTACCTGGCAGCATCAGACCATCGTTACCGCACAAGACGGTAGTAGCCGCACCTATACGGTATCATATCGTAAACTGCGTTCGAACGTAACGACACTCAACATGCTCAAGGTAAGCTTGAACGGTCAGGACTTCTACGCTGTGGAAGGCTTCAATCCGGAGGTGACCGAGTATAACTACACGCTCAAACCGGACGATGCAACTGCGCTTGGTGGTCGTATGCCGGTACTCGATTGGACACCTGGTGATATCTATCAGACCATCGATACCATCATCGCTGTCGATTCGATGAGCACCAAGTCCTTGGATTACAAGCATATCATCACCGTCACCGCCGCTACCGGCAGAACGCGTAACTACACCGTTCACTACCCGGTAGAGCTCTCCACCGATGCTACCCTCCGTACTATCAAGTACAACAACGGTGGTGCGATACCTAACTTCGACGGCGAGCGTGAGAACTATAAGATCGAGATCGAGAAGAATGCTGAGATCCCGAACTTGATTCCGGTCAAGAACGTGGAAGGTCAGCGATACGAGCAAGACTCCCTGGCCGGTGTGGATACCATCCGTTACTTCGTATGGGCGGAGGATAGAAACTACACCAAGACCTACACGATCGCCTTCGAGCGTATGCTCTCGACCATGATCAAGTTGGATCGTATCACACTCACCGACACGCTCAATAACAAGCCGATCTCGCACGACGTCTTCGACTTCAAGCCCGATCAGTTTGACTACACCATCATCCTTCCGTACGATTCGCTCAACCGCGATATCTTGCCGCTCATTGAGTACATCGAGGGTGATCCGGCACAGAACGTTTGGCCGGATATAATTCCGCTGAATGCTAATCAGACGAGGGTAACGCTTCACGTCGTAGCAGAGAACGATGAGTACAGCGCAGAATACAACCTCACCTTCCAGTTCACGCGTAACAACGACACGAAACTGAAAGATATCAAGATTCACGGCGAAGAGTTAGTAGACTTCAACCCGCTCAAGATCGACTACGAGTATAAGCACCCGTACGGTACGGACTCGGCATCCTTCTTCAAAGCCGAAGATGTAGAGGTTCTGCTCAACGATATCGCGGCTACCTATCAGGTATCTATCGATGAGAATGGCGCTATCTCCATCGTTGTAACGGCACAGGATGGCGTTTCGCAGACGACCTACACCATCATCCAGTCGATTGCACTGGACGGCGATAACTACTTGGAAGCCATCCTGCTCAATGTAGCCGCAGAAGATGGTACCGTGACGGTAGATACCCTCCGCGGCTTCGATCCGGAGATCACGTTCTACACCTACCTGTTGCCTGCAGGTGCAACCGCTACGCCGACCGTAGAGGCACTGGCACGCTCGATCAATGCCGAGGTATCTGTGAAGCCTGCAGCAGCCGGTGATACCTGTCTCATCATCTGTACTGCGCAGGATCTGAGAGAGAGACGTTATTACGTTTACTTCAAGAACTCCGATATCAATGTGGCACAGGAACCGACCGGTAATGATGTTATTGCGAAGTGTCTGAGTAATACGGAGCTCTTCGTGGGTACCATCCGTAAGGACGTTTACTTCGCTCTCTTCGATGAGCAAGGACACCGTCTCTACTATGCAACGGTACCGACCGCTGACCCGAACGATGCTGTCGTAGTGACCGACCTCGACAATAATGAGATACTCACCGACGTCATCAACTCGCGTTCAGGACTCGTGATCAATATCACACCGGGTAAGGTCTACTTCTACACCTTCATCTACGGCGACAAGACGATCATGCAACGCCTCGCCGGCAACAAGGCAAAGAAACTCAAATCCGGAAAACTCATCACTCGCCCGTAAGGACAGTGATGCCCAAAAAAGAAGCCCGCAACTGTAATGAACCCCAAAAGTTGAACAAAAAACTTTTGGGGTTTGTTATATGTATAAGAAACATTCAATTGAAGAGAGGCTGTTAGCCGTAAAAAAATGTTTAGAAGGCTACGCACCTAGGTGTGTAGCTCGAGAATTAGGCTTGGATAATCATAAAGTATCTGAGTGGCTTCTCCGCTATGAGCAAAATGGATATGCAGGATTACAAAAGCAATGTTATAAAGATGCAAATTTTGAAGAAAAATGCAAAATTGTTTGCGAATATGCGGAAAAAGGTGTACCTTTGCATCGTGTTTGTGCGCAGTATCATGTTTCTCAGAGTGCAGTATATCGTTGGACATGTGTATATCGTAAAGGCGGATATGAGGCATTGCGCACTATGAAATCGCAAGGCAGACCTAAAAATATGGGACGTCCAAAGAAGAAAGAACCGCAGACAGAGTTAGAGCGTCTGCGTAACGAGAATGAGTATTTGCGTAAAAAAAGTGAGGGCTTTAATGGAAGAAAAGGAGAAGCGTCTACACGAGATTGGGCGCAAGCCATCCAAACATTAAAGCCCGAACATAGCCTTGATTTACTCCTTGAGATCAAGGGGATGGCTCGTACTACGTATTATTATAATATCCGTCCGAGAGAGGATAAGTATGCGCAAATACGCAAGGATATAATACGTATATTTAATAAGAACAAAGGGCGTTACGGATATCGGCGGGTATACCAACAACTGCGCACTGAAGGCAAAGATATCAACCACAAGACAGTAGCCAAACTAATGGTAGAAATGGGCTTGTACGCTCGGAAACCAAAGTTGCGTTACCACTCTTACAAAGGAGAAGTAGGTAAGATAGCGCCAAATATACTGAAACGCAAATTTGAAGCGGACGCGCCTAATCGCAAATGGACGACAGATGTGTCGCAGGTGGATATAGGAGGTAAGAAATGCTATATATCGCCAATACTGGACATGTGGAACGGAGAGATTATTAGTTATGTTATCTCCGATAGACCAGATCTAAAGATGGTAGTGGATATGTTGCAGAAGGCGTTCCGCAAACATCCGCAGACAAGAGGTTTGATAATGCACTCGGATCAAGGATGGCACTACCAACACACACGCTATCAGTATCTGTTACGGGAACACGGTATCACGCAGAGCATGTCCCGTAAGGGTAATTGCCTGGATAACTCAGTTATGGAGAACTTTTTCGGTCTGATGAAGAACGAGCTGCTCTATAATAACCGGTGGGAGAACATTAATGACTTTAAGGCAGCGTTGAAAGAGTATATCAGGTACTACAACAACGAACGTATCAAACTAAAACTGAAAATGAGCCCGGTGCAATACCGAACTCACTTTCAAAATCAAGTCAAATAGATTAATAATCCGTCCAACTTTTTGGGGTCACCTCAAACTCGCGGGCTTTTTTTTATCTCCATCTGTAACCTAGCGTCAGACTCACGCACTGTGGATAGATGAGTGCGTTGGCTACCTCCTGTCCTTTCATCTCGCTGTAGAATCCTGCGATATCGGAGAGACTCACTTTATACGACGCGTTGATCTGCATTCCGAACTTAAACTCGTAGCCCACCATCACGCATACGCCGAAATGGTTATCGTGCAGACTGTACAAACGGCTGTAGTCGTATGTTACTTCCGGAGTGGTAGTAGGAGTCGTTGGGGTAGGGACTTCTTCGTCCACGTTATGGAACTTATTCTTAATATTCGACGCAAACGTGAAGTGCGTGAAGATACCGCCGCCGAAACTCACATATCCTTTCTCCAAACTACCGAAACGGCCTAAGAAATAGATCGGAATATCGACGCCGAACGACCACAGGTCATTACGTGTACCGTCTGCTTCACGGAAGTAGTTCTGCTGTGCAGTGAAGACCACCTGCGGCTCGATCACAAAATGCTTGGTCAGCGTGAAGTCCAAGAATCCACCAAATTCGCCGCCTACACGCATATGCGAACTCATCGGCGTGTGATTGCGCGTGATGATGAAGTTACTCATGTTCGCGCCCGCCAAGAGACCACCCGATACCAACCGAGGCAGTTTCTCCTGATCGATCGAGTCGAGCGTGTGCTCTGTATCGAAATCCACCAGCTTCTCCTTCGCGTTATCCAGCGCTTGCTGGAGCTTTGTGTCTGTCGTCTGTGCAGCGGCGCCCATCGTCAGGGCGGCCAATCCGCCTATTACTATTAATCGTTTCATGGCTACAAGGAAAATCTAACTGTTAACTTCACACCATTTCGTCCCCAAGCGCCGATCTTACGACGGCCGGGAACCATCACCGGATCACCGTTATCGTCCACCGCCGGGATGTATTGCGTCGGGTGCAGCGGATCGGGAACCATCTTCTGGATCATATACGGCAACTCATAGTCGTTATATGTGATACGACGGATATAGTCGATGCGGATGAACTTGAAGATGTTCTCCAGACCCGCCGTGATCTCCATGTACGGCAACTTACCGATCGGCGATGACGTACGGAAATTATCCTTTATATATCCGTCATTATCGAATGCCGCTTGGATATTATTCGTGCCGTCCGCATTCTTCTCCCACGGGGTGTGCGGGAACTCATACAGACCCGAGCCTGTCTCCAAATACGGGTTGTTCTTCTTCGTCAAACCGCCGTATATACCTGCGAATGAAACCACACCGCGCAGTTTCAACTTATTGATGCCCGGGATGCGGTTCAGGATCCAGCCCTTGAAGAAATACGTCGTGTACAGCGATACATACTCGTCCATCAAAAATTCCATAGGTTTCATCAGGTTGAACGCACGCTGCGCAAGCAGAATACTCGTACTCGACTGCGGGATATAGAGCTTTGTGAACGGCGCTTTCTGCCATAACATACCCGTTTGTACACGCAGATCCAAGTGACCGAAAGCAGAGAACCAGAAACGCTTGTCAAACATCACCTCTGTGCGGTTATAGATAAAGCCGTCGCCGCCGTAGTGACGGTCGTCCAGATACCCCACGTAATGCGTCACCTGCACCGTCGGCGCATCTTTCTCGATCGCGAAAGCACTCGGTTGACCTATACGGTCGATCTGAATACGGCTACCCGGCGAGTAGCGGAACTCAATAAAGCCCTCGTAGTTGCGGTAGGACGGGATAGTGCTCTGACTCGGACTCCAGGTCGTGTCCGTCGCCGTGTAGTTCGGCGTCCAGTTCATCTTGTTGTACTGCAACGCACCCGCGGCCTCGTTATTCGTGAAGTCAAAGCCCGTCTTGATGGAGAACTTGTTCTTCCATTCCTTCATGTACTCTAATTTCGCATGGAACACATACTGGTTGAAGCCATACGTCGGCGTACTTGTCGGGATGGACATCAAGATATGATCTCGGCTGATGACATCCGTGCGCATGCCCGGTTCCTCTACGTCGTACTGCGCCGTCACTTGTATATGATGCCGCAAACCGTCGTACGGATGGTATTTATGCTTATCGAATGTATAAACGAACGTTGCGCTGTATTTAGGCCGCAGGTCTTTTGTGCCGAACGCCGCATAGGCGCGGAAGAAGAACTGCGGGTGCAGATTCGCCGTACTCGTACCGCCGAAACGCACACGTACGCCCTCGAGCATGTTCCAACTCACGAAGTTATAGATCGGTCCGATATCGAACTTACTCTCGTCCATCACTTTCGCAGGCTTGGTCGGGATGTACTCTGTCGTCACGGCATTGACGAACAAGGCCAGACTGTTGAACTTCGGCGTACTCGTGAACTCATTCACCAGATCCACTACCGAACTCTCGTATTTGGTCAGCGGCTCGGGACGTAAGGCGTCCCACTCGGAACCTACCAGACGCACCGCCGTCGAGTCATTCGTTTGCTCGCTCTCGTTGTCCGCAAAACCCGAGAAGACTTCCTTCGGTATCGGCGTCTCCAAATCCCAACCCGTGTAGATCTTCGTCTGACGGGCTAACAATCCACGCTTGTTGTTGAATACGTAGAACTTGGCATATGTGCTCGTTCTGTCCGGCGCCCAGATGCCGTTCTCCAACTGACGGTAACTCGCCTCAACTGAGTAGTTGCTTACGAAATTAAGGTTGATATCCGGGGGGATGTTAATCGCGTATTTCTTCAAACGGAACGTGCTGTCGTTTACAATATAGAGGTGACCCGTGAAACCGTAACTCTCTGAGTTAACCGGCACGAAAGCCAAGTCGATACACGGATAGCCGTCCACCATAATCGTGTCCATGATATAGTACTGGTAGAACGTCGTGGCAATCGTCGAACTCAGCGGCGAGACGAAGCGGTTGAACAGCAGATTCATGCTATTCTCCGTGATATCCACGTCCTTGAAGATCGCGTTCACGTTCTCTTGGAACGACTGCGAGGCGATGATATCCTCCACACCGAACACACGTTTCTTCTTCAACTCTTTCTTCTCGCGGTGCGGCTTACGCTGGTAGTACTCCTCGCCTATGTGCTCGCGGATACTCACCGTCACGTTCGGATACACACCCGTCGTGTCCATGTATTTCTGCACAAACGCAAAATTCTTCCAGAAACCCTTGTTGAAGTTCATCTTCAGGTTATCCAGCGCGAACGACATGCGGCTGTACGTCTGCGCCGTGTACTGCGGTTCCGCTGTTACGCAGAAAGAGTCCTTACGAGCAATCACGTTCTTGATCAGCTCTACCGCCGGATTGCCCTTGCGCTTGTACTCGCGCTTACGGTTCTTCGGCGTCACCACGATATCTTGCAATCCATACACATCCGGCGTTAACTTCACCTTCACGTTTTTACGGTTCTGACCCTTACGAAGCGTCAGCATCTCTGTCTTGTAACCGATCATCTGGAAGTTCAGCGTGTTATAACCCGAACTGTTGCTGATCGTGAAATTACCGTCTATATCCGATGTCGTACCCACCTCCGAAGCGATCATACCTTTGTTGGTAGTCGGTTTGAGGAAGTAGATCTGCACAAACGGCAAGGTCTCACCCGTGTCGCCGTCCACCACCGTTCCCGATATAGACGTCACTTCCTGTGCCATCACCATCCCGGCGAAGCACAAGAATAAAAATATGTACCTTAAATGTCTCACTTTTGCTGTCTTAAACTTTCTTCATGTATCTGCTCCCACAAACGAAGCATGAATGCTTCGTCTAACCCTAACTCTTCACTCTTCACTTTTAACTTTTCACTTATTATCTGGTAGCGCTCGGGTTGGAGTGGAGCAACCCCATGCTCTTTCTTCCACTCGCCTATCCGCTTGCTCACGTCCATGCGTGCCGCGATCGAGTCCCATAACCGCTCATCCAACTCATCTATCTCCGCCCGCAACCAGTTGAGCTCGATGTTATCTAGGCTCCCTAGGGCTCCTAGGATTCCTAGGTTTCCTAGTTCCTCCGGCCGTATTTGCTGCTTTTTGTCAGACAGCGCCTGCTCCGGCTTATTATGCACTTCGATCATCGCCCCGTCGAGCCCTAACTCTGCGATCTTACCCATCAGTTCCGGTACTTTCTTCGCATCCCCGCTCATATGACTCGGGTCGAGCAGCATCGGGATGTCCGGCCTTGCTAACCGCACCTTATGCGCCATGCCCCAACACGGCTGATGTCCGCATCCTCGATGCACCGCCGTCACCGATACGCCTGTGCGCTCCAATCGCTCTATATTCCCCAGCCACAAGTCCGCATCCTGATTCACCGGATTTTTTATCAAAACTCCTACAGGCGCAGCCGGTCTTATAGCGAAGCGGTCAATCGCATTAGCGATTTCCTGCACCGCAAGCGGGTTAGCGGACGTTCTGGCACCAATCCACAGATAGTCCACGCCGGCTTTCAGCGCCGCCTCTACATGCTCCGGTGTTGCTACCTCTGTCGCAATTTCTATGCCAAAGGTGTCTTTCACCTCTCTGAGCCATTCCAACGCCGGCGCACCTACTCCCTGGAACGTGTGCGGGCTCGTGCGCGGCTTCCATACGCCCGCGCGAAAAATAAACGATGTCCCGCAGATGTCCTTAATGGCACCTGCGGTCTCCATCACCTGCTCACGCGTTTCCGCCGAACATGGCCCGAATATGTAAATAGGCTGCTTAATAGACAATCTGCATATGGAAATACATCTCTTCCGGCTTCCATTCCGGCAGATAAGCGTAGTCTAAATTGGTCACATACACGCGCACGTAACCCACACCTACCTCATAATCGATGCGCTGGTAGTAATACCCCAGCAGATTGCCGCTCTCATCCTCATCCGGCAGAGACAGGATCTCCGGCAACTGAATCAGATAAGCATCTGCCGTACCGGGATTGTACTCATGGCTCATCGTCCAGGTGCCGTAGTCGTACACGTACGTGCTGAGAGCATTGGTCTCATACACCGCCGAGTACCAACCCATCTCGGGATCATACGTCCATGTGTTATGAGGCACGCGGAAGTCCACATTCACTTTGTGGAACTGGCACGGCTCGTTCTTCTCGCAACCGGTGAACACCAACGTCACCAGCGCCATCATACTAATAAATACGTATTTTTTCATAAGCTCTTTTTGTTTCCAAACAATTTTGCGCTGCAAAATTACTGCTTTTTTTTGATATATGCAAATTTTTTTTTCTTTCTGATAGTTGCATATGTCATTTTTTTGTTGTAATTTTGCAGCGCAAAATTGATAATACTATGAGAAAGACGATTTTCTTTATTTGCACTTTGGTGCTGTGTGCGTACGCCATGCCGGCGTTGTCGTGGGGACAGAAAGGGCACCGTATTATCGCGCAGATCGCGTATGATCACCTGAGTAAGAAAGCGAAGAAGCAGGTGGATGCCGTGATGGGTGAACGTGGAATGATCTACTGGGCGAACTGGCCGGACGAGATCAAATCCGACACCATCTATCCCCATAGTTACGACTGGCATTTTCAGGACTTTGACGGCGGACTCTCCGATGAGCAGATAGCCGATGCCCTCGTGCATTATCCGAAAGAAGGAGGTAATCTCTTCCGTGCACTCGATTCGCTCGTAAAAGCAGAAAAGACCGAGCATAACTTGCGATTCATCGTGCACCTATCGGGTGACCGTTACTGCCCGATGCACATGGCGCATATGGACGATAAGGGCGGCAACAAAGTGAAGATGAAATGGTTCCGTCAGGAGACCAATCTGCACAATGTATGGGACGAGAAACTGATTGACTCGCGTGGGTATAGTTATACGGAGTACGCGCAGATGCTCGAGGACACCTATGGTCATGAGCGTGCGCAGATAGAGCGGGCTACGGATGCCGAACTGCTCGTGCAGAGTTATCATATCACCGAGGCTATCTATGCGTACCAAAAGACGTGGGACGGCAACACCTACCATTATATCTACCGCTGGCATGAACCGATGGAGCATCAGCTCTACATCGCCGGCATTCGCCTCGCTAAACTCTTAAACGAACTATACCGATGAAAAAATATCTCTTATTATCTTTGCTCCTGGTTCCTTGTTCCATGCTCTTCGCGGGCACGAACCTGCAGATCTACTACGATTTCGGTAGTCTGGGTACGGCGTGTCCTAACCAGCGCTCGAACCGCATGACCACGACTTTGGAGCTCTTCTATGCCGACCCGTGGGGCTCGACTTTTGCCTTCATCGATTTTGACTATAACATTCACCCCAACGACCCGAAGAACACGCCTTTCTTGGCGTACGGAGAGATCGCGCGGTGTCTTAATTTCTGGCAGAACACGAAAGCCCGCGACCTGAGTGTGCAGGTGGAGTACAACGGCGGTCTGGGTATCTATAAGGGTGCCGGCGGTGCCTTAGGCGGTTACGGCATCAACCACGCCGCGCTGGTCGGACTCAACTACTGTCTCCATACGAGTGACTTCAAGAACATCTTCAATCTCGAGCTGCTCTATAAGTACATCCTCAGCGAGGGTAACGGCATCCATAATAACGTCCCGATCCAGTTCACTTTCGTCTGGGGCTGCGATGATTTCTGTACGGCTCCGGGGCTCCGCTTCTCGGGCTTCCTCGATATATGGGGCGAGAAACTCAGCGGCCAACAGGACGTGGTGCTCATCAGTGAACCGCAGCTGTGGTACAATGTAGGCCGGTGGTTCAAGTGCCCAAATCTCAATATCGGCACCGAGATCGAGTTCAGTTATAACTTCACCGGCAAGGGCTTTATGTGCAACCCCTGCCTCGGTATCAAATGGACGTTTGATTAAAAAAAGAAGGCTGCCAACCGGCAGCCTTTCTTTTTATTGGTGTTGCTCGCGGAGCAGGTCATTGACCGTCTTCACAGGGTTGAAGGTCGAAACCGGAACCTCTACGAAGATGGTGTTCCAGCGGCTCATGGCACCGTTCCAGAGACCCGGCAACTCGAGTGCCAGCAGTTCTTTACCGTCCTTACTCTTGTTGGAGATAAAGCCGGTCTTCGGATCCACATATTTCGGCAGGTCAAACGGCTTGCCTTCGTAGTCACGGATGGCGCAAACGAGATCAACGGGGTTGAAGTGGGTACTCTGCTTCATCAATTCCGGATCGCTGATCTGGGTGCTCTCGAGAATCTGGCAAGAGATCGAACCATCTTCTTCACGAACCAAGAACGGTCCACCACCGGGTTCGCCTGTGTTCTTTACCACACCGCATACGCGGATAGGACGATTCAGTTTAGCGCGCTCTTCATCACTCAAGTTAGGATCTTTCAGTGCCTCGAACACACGTTTCTGCTCCGTAACGAGTACTCCGGCGAGGATCTGTTTGTAACGGATCGTGTCTTTTTTCAGACGATCGGGTACTACGTTGTCGATATTCTTGATGAAGACGATATCGGCATCCTGCTGGTTGAGGTTCTCGATGAGTGCACCGTGACCGCCCGGACGGAAGAGTAACTTACCGTCTTTGGTACGGAACGGCGTACCGTCGGGATTAGCAGCCAGCGTATCCGTACTCGGCAGCTGCTCACTGAACGTCACGTCATACTTCACGCCGTATTTGTCCTCGAACTTAGCGAGGTTGTCGGCGATGTGCTGACGGAAGAGCGGCAGATGGTCATGGCTTACCGTAAAATGCAGATAAACGGTCGGTTTCTCACCTTTCTTTGCCGGTGCCACGCAGTACTGCGCACCCTCTACCAGATGCTCCAACGCGGGCGTACGCGCGCCATCGCGATATTTATGGAATAAGAGCAAACCCTTCGGCAGTTCACCATAATGCATGTCGTTCAGCAGATAACGAACGGCCTCTTGACCCTCCTTGCCTGCCAACTGAGGACCGAAAGCGAACTGGTCTTTGTGTGCTAGGAAATCCTGAATGAACGGCGTCTCGATACCATCCTCCAGGTACTGAAACAGGTTCTTGAACATACGGCTGGCCGCACCCGAAGCCGGAACGAACTTAAGGATCTTATGACCCTCTTCCAGATACTTTTGCCATGCAGCGATGTACTCCTCCTGCTCGGCACGTTTCGGAGCCAAAATGCCCTTCTTCGTCGATGCCGGAGCAACGATGTCTAACTCGGGAAAACCATTACGGAAACACTCCAGTTGAGCCTCCGCTTTTTCCACAGAAATACCGCGAGCTTGTAATTGCTCAAGGTCTTGTGCACTAAAACTACTCATGGTTGTTTTGAATTTAAGTTAATATATCGGGTTAATTAATTGTGTTTCACCAAATAATGCTCAATGCCCAGCGCCTCCACCTCTTTCTTATACCGCTCAAAGAGCTCTAATCGTATCGCATCCGAGCCGTTGCTGCGCGCATTGTCCGGCACCCACGGGATGTCCGGATAGAGGATCACGTACAGATCCATCGGGTAGTCCTTGATCGCCTTATCCAACCACTCCGGCCAATGCCCGAACGCGTAATCGAACCATACCTTTGTGATGATCAGTTCGGTGTCAAAGATATACAGTCCATCCGGCTGTTTCTCTAACTCCTCAATTTGATAGCGGGCTATCTCGCATAGCTCCTCATACGTGACCTCCGTCGTCCCTTTTTGCTCCACATACTCCCGCGCGTATTCCGGCACATAGGTTCCGTGGTATTTCTCCGCTAACTCTTTGGCTAACGTTGTTTTACCCGTTGATTCAGCTCCTATGATTCCGATTCGCATCATCGTGTCAGCATCAGTTTGATATTAAGTCCCACGTTATCTGCCTTGACAGGATAGCTCGACGAGATAAGCGGCGTGGTACCCTGATGGTCGTAGAAGAGCTGCAGGTTGATCTTCTGGCTGAGTACGTAGTCCGCCGAGATCTTAATCGCAAACACTTTATTACCGCTCGAAGCCTGCGTGAGCCCCTCGTCCACTTTACGGAGCAGCATCTTCACATCCTTGTACGACAGATCGACTTGGATCTTGAGGTCGTTGCTCACTTTCTTCTCTCCGCCGTCTTTCTTCTTGGTGATGAAGTTGAGGTTCTTGATCGTGTAACCGCCGCCGATGACAAATTCCGACGTATGGCCTTCTGTCAACTGCACGGACGTCACGTTGAGCGCTAAGTTACGCTGCTTACGGTACTCGGCCTTGAGATTGAGCGAGTTCTTCATCGTCAGGTTCAGTCCGATCAACGGCGAGAACGCCTCGGTGAGGGTGACGTTAGAGATGTCGTATGCCGCACTCGGACGCGGGGTGTCGGTCGTCACGTCACGAACGAAACCGACTTGCTTATTATCGCCGTCGGCGCCCACCCAGGTGGAGTACGAACCGAACGAACCGATGGCGTACTTACAGGTGTACGCATGCGTGAGGGTGACGGACTTGAAGTGGTCTTTGATCCACGGTAACTTACCCAGCCCGTCGAAGGTCACCGACCAGTTCGGTAGGATACTCAGGATGCCGAGGAACGGGTTGAGGCTCACTTTCTCGGGGTTCCGTCCGGTGTATGCGGAGAGGAATGCCGGCACGAGCACATCGGCCGACGAACGGCTGACACGGCCATGCTTAGCGGGGTCGTATTTCTGTCCTGGGAAGACCGTACCGCGCATGAAACCGGCATCGGGTAGAGTGACGTCTTTATACTGATCCTGCACACGTCCGGCGATGATCTCGCGGTTGGCGAGGAACCGATCGTACGCACTGTTGGCGAAGTTCTCCTCCTGCTTACCGACACGACTGAAGATTGTTCCGATCGCTACCTGCGTGATGTTGAACGAACCGGTCGTTATCTCTTGCGGATCACCGTAACTATAGGTGATCGAGGTCGAGGAGGCCATGTAGCGCTTACCGCTCATCTGGATCTTGAGTCCCGGCAGCGGTTCAAGAGTCAACTTGATATCCAGATCCGAGGTATGTGCCCGGATGGCGGGTTGTACGATCGAGGTGTCGCCCGAGAGCCAGTTGTTCTTCAGCGCACGCTCCATCATGTTGCTCGGGATGAAACCGAACGCAAAATCAAAGCCCGGTGCATACCCGCCTTCGGTCTTACGCTGACCCATGAATCCGGCCTCCGGCATGAAGCCCGGTAGGGTCATAGAGTTCGTCTCCCGATAGGTGACTTGTAGACGGCGGATGAGGGTACCGACATAGGTGAACATGTCGCCTGTTATCTGCGCCGGTGTCCGTTCGTTCGGGTCTCTGGTCGTGACGGTGATGGTGGCCTTCGCGCAGTCCGCTTTCGGCGTGATAGAGATCTTCGTGTTACCGGCAGGCTTGAACGAAACAGGAATCGCTTTGCCGGTCGAGTCCGCCACGGTGACGCTGATCGTCTCGCTGTTCAGACGGTGGGTGATCTCCACGGCTTTGCCCTTCTCCAGTGCGATGGTCTGCGTGTAGTTCTTGGGCTTGAAGGAACGCCGCGAACCACGACCTGTATAGCGCTGCGTCATCGATTTCCAGTACTTGGACTTGCCGTACCAACTCTCGAAATTGATACTTCCGTCCACCTGCCAGGTCTGTACGCTGCTCACCGTGTTACCGCGATCGATACCGTTGAGCGACGAAGCCGTTCGTGTCCAGTTATAGTTCGCGTTATAGGACGCGTTAGCAGTGAGTGCATCGAGTCCCGGCACGCGGTTGAACGGCACGTTCCACGACGCGGTGAACACCTGTTGGTACGTGTACGGCTTACCCCACTTAGCCAGCGAGTGCTGGATCGTATCTTTCCATGCCTCGTACTTATCGTGGTTGAAGTCGGCGTCGAAATACTGGCCTTTGAGAATCTCCGGCGTGTACTTACCTTCATCGATGATGGCATTCATCGCTGACTGGAAGCTGAACTTCATATTCTTCGTCAGGTCGTACTTGAAATCCACATTACGATCCCAGGTGAAGTCCTTGCTGTACGTCAGATCGGCGGCGTCAAAGCCGTTGCCTGTCAGGTCACGCATCTTCATATGACTGAAGGTACGGTGCATGTTCGTATTGAACGACCACGACTGCGGCAAGTAGTAGAAGTTCATCTCTTTGAGCACCTTCACTTTGCTCACTTTCTCTACCTTACTGAACGGTTCCCAGGGCTTTGGGTTGAAGTTATAGGCATAGGTGAACGAACCTCTATGATCGGTTGTGACGTTGGTCTCCATATCGGGCGAGTGCTCGTTCTGCTTGTTGTACGACGCGGAGATAGAGAAGTTAGCTGGGTCGTAGAACATGTCCTTCTTCTTCGAGTGTATATTGACCTTCAGATTGGACACGGAGAAGGACGTCGCCTCATGGACGGTGTTAGTCAACTGCCTGATCGAGTCTTTCTCCTCTTTGGTGTCGTAGGTGTCGAGTGTCGCTTTGAGCTTGACGTCGGTATCGAGCGGGTCGTAGTCCGGTGAGGTGGTCTCGTTGCTGTACGACACGTACAACGGCATCTGTATCTTCGCTTTCTCCGGGAAGAGACGACCGGCCTCAAGGGCAGCACTCACGGACAGTTGGTAGAAATTATCCATGTTTCGATCCAAGACGTTGGACTCGATCGAACCGTACCCTGCAGTCTCCAGACGACCGGCTACGTTCACCTGCGCGATGTCACTGATGGCCAGCGAGGCGTTCGCCATCGCCGCTACACCGCCTTGTTCGTTGAATTGACACAGACGTAACTCGTTCACCCATATCTCACCGCTCGCATCGTGCTGGCCGTGGTTGCGCACACCGATCATGATTGAACTGATCTCCTCCAGCGTCGGGTTACCGAGCACGGTGATCTTGTTCTGCGGTTTATCGTTCGCGTCATCATAGATGACGTACGGGATCGTGTTACCCACGCCTTCGTTACCGGCTCGTTTGGCTTTATTACGCGCCATCTTGGCTGCCGTGAGGGCTTGGAGCGGGAAATCGAACATGTTCTGCGTCGGCCAAACGAGTTCACGATCGGCGGCAGAGTTGTTATTGTATTGACCCGGTGCAGTCAGATGCAACGGGATCTCGTATTCGTAGTAGTTATTGCGCAAGTCTGAACCCATACGGATGAAGCAGGTGAGGTCACCGTCCCGCAGATCGGGATCGATCGACGTCATCTGCTCGGCATGCACGAACATCTGCAGGTTCTTGTACTGCCGCAGGTCGTAACCGGTGTTCTTATACATCGCCCTTGCATCGTTCGGACTGAGGTTCATCACGCGGAGCACCATCGCTTGTTCGTTCTGGGCGATGAGTTGTGCTTGACCCGGGTCGGTCTGACGCGTCACACCCGGCGGCAGCACGTAATTGATCGGCGTACGGGTGCTGTTCTCCTCGATATTGACGGTCTGTACGCTGATCGAAGCGCCCTTGTTAACCGGCACACCTACCGGAGCCAGATCGCGCGTGTACTGACGCCAGTCGCCGCGCACCAGATCGAGCGTAGCGAAACGCAGGTGGGTCTCGTGCGCAAAGCCCGTCATGTACATACGCATGAAGCGGATAGATTTCCAGTTACGTATCGATCCTTCCTTACGCACCGTCGCGCTGTCGCCGCGGAGAGGGATCTTGAACTGATACCACGCCACCTCGGCGGTCGTTCCGTCACGCAGACTGACCTTGCGGATCTTCTTCTCGGTGATGTTCTGCTTACCCACCTCCATCATATCGGGGCGGAGGATGACCTTATACTCATAGTACCGCTCGTACTCATTGAGCGTGTTATCTTGATTGATATCTTCGATATCCGGTGTCAGGGTTGCGGCCGTACCGTAACTCTCCGTCTGCTGTTCGGAAGCGGGCGAGTTACCTTCGGTGCCGTTATAATGCTTGTAACGGTCGAGGATCGCTACCTCCTGCTCGTCGTAGTCCGTGCCTCGGTAGTAATGGTAGTTATCGCCGGCCGGGTCATTGAGCGGGGAGAAAGCATCGCTCGCCCACTTTGCCTTGGTTGCCGGACTGAGGACAGCATCCACGTCGTCCAAGAATTTCTTATAGGCCGGCCATGTGAACTCCTGATCATTAGGAAGACCATCCAGACCCACGTCCTGACGCGGACGTGAACCGGCTTCGTTACTGAACGCCACCACCGTACTCGTCGTACGCGGTACGTTACCCCAGAACGTCGGCTCGATACGTCCCTGATCGGTCTCGGCGAGCGGCATACCGTGCTCAAACGATTTCTTGCCGTCCCGTAAGATATCCTCACTCACGTCACCGAGGTTGAAGTACAGCACACCTTCGTAATCGGTCGCATGCTCTGGGTTGGTGAGTGCCGGATCCATCAGCCAGAACTGAATATACTCGATATTGGCTTTCTCAAAATCCGTGTTATCCAGTCGCCGCATGATACCACCCCAACGCTGCTTCGGGTTCTTGAGTTTACCGTCCGCATTGAGTTCGCTCGCATTGAGGTTATACGGACCGCGCTCCTCGGGGTAGTACGCCAGGTTGAGGACGGCTAACTTCGTATCCACGTTGCTTGCTTCCTGGCGGTTTGGGTAGATCTCATCCTGATAGACGATACGTGTACGGTGGTCACTGAGTGCTCGCAGGTCATCGCGCAGGTGCGCCGGTGTGTTCGACTGCGGGTAACCGAAGATAGGGTCGACGGCGAACCAACCGATGTGCGCGCGGTTGATGTTATACGCCGCTGTGTCACGCGTGAGGTTGATCTTCGATTCCGGGAAGACCGTCGGCGTGGAGGCTAAGAACCAATAACTCGGATAATGCACGTCGATATTGGTGGTCGTGTTTTCAAAATCGTCTATGTACGCCGTTCCGACGGAGCCCACATCGCGGGTGTGACCCGGGATGAGATGCGCGAACTCGGCGCTGATCTGGAACGTAGAAGGAGCGGTCGCCGTGATCCAAGGGATCTTATCGATGGCATTGGTGAGCCACTGCAGTTCGGTCT
Source organism: uncultured Bacteroidales bacterium (assembly GCA_902762355.1). Classification (GTDB taxonomy): domain Bacteria; phylum Bacteroidota; class Bacteroidia; order Bacteroidales; family Paludibacteraceae; genus Colicola. Next base: position 63,213 of record CACWNR010000004.1, on the reverse strand, counting down.
TCCAGCTTCCGTTCACACCCCAGATCGTGTTCGCCAGTGGCTCTGAACCCGTGTTCACTTTCGTGGTCAACGGACGCTCGCGCAGGTGCATGATCGTACCGCCGATGACGAGGTCTTTGTTGAACTCATACTCGAGGTGCGCACCGAAGAGACTCTTACGCTGCATGGAGAAGGTTGATTGGTTCTCCAACTTGACATCAACGTTCGTACCGGACTCGAGGATCGACGTGTTGAGGATCGTCACCGTTCCCATCGTGTAGTCCACGGTGTAGTCCACGTTCTCGATGAGGGTGGCACCACCGGCGGTGACGGTCACCGATCCGCGCGGCACGTTCATCGCGCCCAGACGGATCTCGCTGCCGTTCGTACCTTTGTACTTACCGGTCAGGTGGAACTTATTCTTCTCGCTCAACTCCTGCGCCACCACGAGCGTCGAGTCGTACAGTTCTTGGAAGCAGTATTTGGCTGTCAACGCAGGGTCGTTGCCCAAGGTCGCTGCCAAGTGACTACCGAAAGGCTCCAGCACCGGGAAGATGATCTTACCGCCGCTCGAGTACACCGTCAGACCTTCGATGAAGTCGAATCGTCCGTCGGAGGTGATGTTATGCTTCTGGTCGAGGCGGTCGAGGTTCATCACGCGCAGCAGTTGTTTGCCCTTGATCGGTCCTTCGTCGAGGTACTGCAGATCCGTGCCGACCGAGTCATTACGGTAGGTCACGTAGAGCTCGAACTTATCCTGCTGGATCGATGTCGCCCCCAAAGAGTATATGTTCTTCATCATCAAGTCCCACGTGCCTCGGTTCTTAAATCGCGGCGCGTTGGCGCTGGACTTCAACATCTTCAATGCCAACGCAGACGGGGTCTTCGGCGAGAGACTGGTAGCCGTGTCCGCCACGTTATCCGTCGAGAACTCACCCACCTGATACACCTGACCGTTATACGTATATTCGAATGCCACGGCGAGCACCTCGTCTTGGTTGAGCGCCGACTTGAGCGATATATAACCCAACGCACTGTTGAGCGTGTACTCACCGCTCGTCAGCAGGCGCGCGGACTCGACTTTCTCGAAGTCCGTTCCGCTCTCCATGCCCAGCCCTTCGAGCGCCGAGGTCGTCTGCTGGAAATCACGGAAATCGGTCGCACTCACGGTCGAGTAGAGTACATTGGTCTTGTTATCCGGCGCAGCACTCGGACTGCCGCCCCAGGCGTACTGCGTGTGGCTCGTGTTCTCTCCCAGATCGACGAATGCCACGATATTACGTGCCTGGTCGTAGTTACCGCGTTTGTTTGTGATCCAGACCTCGATCTTATTGATCGTGAAACCACTCGACACGTACGGCACGGTCTCCATCGCGCGCTCATAGAAATCGCGGAAGAAATGACTGAGGAAGAAATGTCGGTTCTCGTCGTAGTTATCGCCGGACACATCGAACTTCGTCATCTGCGCACCGCCCTTACTGCTCACCGTCTGCGCCTCACTGTTCTGCTGGCTCACCAAAGCTTGGATCTTCAACTTACCGAATTTGAGGTTTGCCTTGATACCGAACAGCGCCTGACTGCCTCGGATGAGGTTGGAGGGCAAGTCCATCGTCACGTTTCCCGCCTCGAGGGACTGGATGATATCGTCCTCTTCGCCCTTGTAGTTGAGTTTGAGGTTCTGCTGGTCGAAGGCGAACGATGCCTCCGTGTTATAACTCATGTTGAAATTGAGCTTCGAGCCCACCTTACCCTGGATGCTCGCCTGGATCTTCTCGTCGAAATCGAAGATGTTATTATTGCGCGCGCGTACAGTGAGCGAGGGGTTGTTGATGTATTGGTGCTTGAAACCGAACAGCAACTCGGCCGATCCCTGCATCTTCAGTTGGACACCACCCGGACCGAACACTTTATCAGCCGGACCGATGTTGAACTTCATGTCCGTAATGTCGAACTTCTTCTCGTTGTTGTGCTCCACTTCGCCAATCTTCTGTTGCCAGTACGAATGCATGATCTGGCGCTCGGCGTAGTGGTTGTACTCGTCCTGCGTGAGCATGTACGGCGTCGTGATGTCCGTGTCGCCGAGTTTGGTGCGGATGACGTACGTGCCCGTCTCGGGTTGGTACTCCACGGTGGTGGTGATGTTTTCCGGATCATTCAGATCGAGCGAACTGTTCGGGCGTGTCAACTCGCCGTAGTTCTGCGCCCCGAGTTGCTTCACGCGCGTCGGCGCCCAATACGAGCTGTCTGTCTCCGTCACGAAGTCCGCCGCCTCCTCGGGCGTCAGCTCACCGGCTTCTAACTTAGCCCGTTGCTCTTCCCTCTTAGCTCTTTGCTCTTCTCTCTTAGCTCGTTCCGCTTCCTCTCGCGCTTTCTCCTCCTCTTTGGCTTTCTTCTCCGCCTCCTTACGCGCTTTCTCCTCCGCCACGAGCTCCTTCAGCGTCTTCTGGGCATATGTATGCTGAACTACCGTTCCTAACGGCAGCCACAGCAACAATACTATGTATAGGAGTTTTTTCAATTAGAGCATTTTTAATGCTTCACGAATAACGGCTTCTACCTTGAGACTCGGGTCTGCTTTGAGAATCTTATCCACGGCCTTACCGCTGGCGTTCGCCGCAAAACCAAGCATTGTCAGTGCACTGATCGCTTCGGCCTTGACACCGCTCTCCGCTTCTACATCGAGCATCGGAATCTCCGTCGGATCACCACCCAGATCGAGCTTGATGGCTTTATCTTTGAGATCGACGATGATACGCTCGGCAGTCTTCGTTCCCAGACCCTTCACCTTCGCCATCGCCTTGGCGTTACCCGTCGCGATGAGCATACGCAACTCTTCGGCCGTGAACGCAGAGAGGATCATACGCGCCGTGGCGGCACCGATACCGCTCACCGTCATCAGCAACTCGAAGATCTGCCGCTCTGTCTTCGTCACGAACCCATACACCTCATGCGTATCCTCGCGGATGATCTCCGTGATGAAGAGCTTCACTTCTTTGTCTTCGCTGCCGACTAAAGCCGAGTAGGAGGGCAACGTGATCGCGATTCCGTACCCCACGCCCGCAGCCTCTATCACCGCCTCCGTCGGGTTCAAATCCGTTAATATTCCTTTAATATATTCTATCATAATGCATACAAAAAGCCTGCAAAGATACAAATTTTATTTGATATACGCAAGTGCGCGCGCATTTTTAGCAAAAAATGTGCTCATTTTGATAAATTTTCTGCTTTTCGTTTTTTGCTTTCAGGATTTATTACTATCTTTGCACGCTAAATTAGGCGTATTATGGCAAGAACTGAAATATCGACGATGGGTGAGTTTGGTTTGATCAAGCATCTGACCAAGGATCTGAAACCCGTTCAACCGAGCACGAAGAAGGGTGTCGGCGACGATTGTGCCGTCATGGATTTCGGTGCAAAGAAAGTGCTGATGACCACCGACATGCTGCTCGAAGGCATCCATTTTAATTTGGAGTATGTACCGCTGAAACACCTCGGTTATAAAGCTGCGGTGGTCAATTTCTCGGACATCTACGCGATGAACGGCACGCCGACACAGATCACGGTGAGTCTGGGTATCAGCAAGCGTTTCTCGGTGGAGGACATCGAGGCGCTGTATAGCGGCATCCGTCTGGCATGCGAGCGTTACGGCGTGGATCTCGTGGGTGGTGACACCTGCGCTTCGATGACGGGACTGACTATCTCGATCACCTGTCTTGGAACCGCCAACGCGAAGGATATCGTCTATCGTAACGGAGCCAAACTGAACGACCTCATCTGCGTGAGCGGTAACTTAGGAACGGCCTATATGGGACTCCAACTGCTCGAACGGGAACGGCTCGCGAATGCTGAACAACCGGACTTTTCCGGCAAGGAGTATCTGTTGGAGCGACAACTTAAACCCGAGGCAAGACGCGATATCATCGAGGCCTTAAAGAAAGCCGGCATCAAGCCCACCGCGATGATGGACGTGAGTGACGGACTGTCGTCCGAACTGCTGCATATATGCAGTCAGTCGGGTGTCGGATGCTGTATCTACGAGGATAAACTGCCGATTGATTTCGAGGCAGCTTCGCTGGCAGAGGAGATGAACCTCAATATTGTGACCTGTGCTTTGAACGGTGGCGAAGACTACGAACTGCTGTTCACCTGCTCGCTGGACGACTACGAGAAACTGATTCCGGTGGAAGACCTGTACATCATCGGGCATATCACGAAACCCGAATACGGATGTAACCTCATCGGCCGCAACGGCGAAGAGTTGCCTTTAAAGGCTCAAGGCTGGAATGCTTTTGAAGAAGCGCATGCCTGATCGCTGCGCAAAGAGTTCGTCGGACGCACTATCCCCCACCATAACCGAACGGTGAAAATCGACTTCAGGAAAGTCGATTTTTGCTTGTAAGGCCATTCCTATCTCCGGTTTACGGTTTGGACTGTGTGCGGACTCCAGTTCGGTACATACATAGACTTTGTCTATGCGTCCGCCGGCAGCTGCTATATCCGCTAACATATGTCGGTGTACATCCTCCAAATCGGCTTCGGTCATGAGACCTTTGCCCACGCCCTGTTGGTTGGAGACGATGAAGATGCGTTGGTAGCGTTGCGCCAGTTTGGGCATGGCGTCCAGTACACCCGGTAACCATTCCCACATATTCCAATTGCGGACGTAGTCGCCCGGCAGATGTTTATTCAGGATCCCGTCGCGGTCTAAGAAAAGGAACCGGTCTTGCGGGAAGAGCGACTTAAACTCTTCTTGTGCCCGATAATAGTCTTCCGGTACGCCGATATCGATGAAATAGTCCGTAAAACGGAGTCCGTAAAAACCTGCTTGCCCGGCCATGGGTTGCATGAGTTCTTTCTCGAAAGAGAACTTGGTCGGCAGATCTTGGCTCATCAGCCATGCACGGTGGATAGCATAGATGCCGCCGTTGATATCTCCGGCTCCCTGACTCTCTGTTTTTTCATGAAAAGCCACGATGCGGTCGTTGGCGCAAGAGACTGCACCATAACGGCTTGTGTCGGTCACATGACGTAATGCAATACTCAGGTTCGCTTGCCGTTCTACATGAAAAACGTATAGGTTGCGCAGGTCAATATCGAAGAGTGTGTCCCCGTTCAGCACCACCAATTCATCGGACGAAATATACTGCGCGGCTTGACGAATCGCACCACCCGTGAAGAGGGGTTGGTCTTCATTCGAATAGACGATCTCGATGCCTCGGTACTGTGTACCGAAATAAGTCTCGATACACTCGTGTTTATAGCCGGTAGCCAAGACGACACGGCTCACGCCGGCGTCCACCAAGCGATCCAGCAGATAGCATAAGAAAGGCCGTCCGTACACCGACGCCATGGGTTTGGGGACATCGCTCACAACATGACTGAGTCGTGTGCCGAATCCTCCGGCTAATATGATCGCTTCGCGGAACAAGGGGTTACAGGTTACGGGGGAAGAGTTGGGCTTCTACGATTTCGCAGATGATATGTCCGATCATGATATGTGCCTCTTGGATACGCGGGGTGTCGGAGGAGGGAACATTGAGCAGGTAGTCCGCCATCGCTTTCATCTCGCCACCGGTCTCTCCGGTCATGGCCACGGTGATGACGCCTAACTCTTTCGCTTTGCGAAAAGCGTTGCATATATTCTTCGAGTTACCCGAAGTAGAGATACCTACCAGCACATCGCCCGGCTTGCAGGCGCCGTCGATCATACGCGCATAGATGAGGTCGTAGCCGTAGTCGTTGGCCACTGCCGTCATGTAGGACGTGTTGCAATGCATGGCCTCGGAGTTGAGCGGCGGACGGTCGTAATAGAAACGTCCGGATAACTCGGCTGCGAGGTGTTGGGCATCGGCTGCACTACCGCCGTTGCCGCACCAAAGGATGCGTTTGCCGTCCTTCAACGCTTTGATCATGACGTTCGCCACGGCTTGAATAGTACCGATCAGTTCGCCGTTACCCAAGATGGTTTGCTTGGTGGCGATGCTGTCTGTGATAGAACGAATTATAGTGTCCATGTCTTTAATCCTTCTTGTGTAAATTCATATCGTTTGACTTGCCCGGAGAACTTGGAGGTCAGGGCTTGTTCTACGGCGTATCGGCTGGTGCCGGGACAGTAGAAGAACATAAATCCTCCACCGCCTGCGCCGCTGACCTTACCGCCCGTAGCACCGGCTTGGATGGCTGTTTGGTAGATGTCATCGAGCAGCGGATTGGTGATGCCCGAGGCAGTCTTTTTCTTATGTTCCCATCCGAAATTAAGGATCTCTCCGATGGCATCAATATCGCCTTTGAGAAGGCTCTCTTTCATCCAAACGGCCTGTTCTTTGAGTTGGTGCATGGCTTCGATGGACTTGTTATTTTTGGCCTTGACGTTATCGATCTGTCCTTGGATGATCTCGGCGCTGACATGACTGGTCTCGGTGTAGTAGAGCAGTAAGTTATGCGCCAACTCGTCTTGGTAGCGTTGGCGAATACGAAGGGGATTGACGATAACTTTGTCATCCTGCAGGAACTGCATGTAGTTGAACCCACCGAACGTAGCGGCGTACTGGTCTTGTTTACCCCCCGCCATGGCGAGGTCGATACGCTCTATCTCGTACGCCAAGCGCGCCAGATCGTACTCGCCGAGCGGCAGTTTGAGCCATTCAGCAAAAGCACCTAAGATGCTGACTACCAACGTACTGGACGTACCTAAACCGCTTCCGGCAGGGGAGTCCACGTGACTGGTGATGCGGAAGGATAGCGGCTGATGGCAGTAGTCTTTGACGACGCGGTTATAGACACCTTTGGCCAACACGAAATATCCTTTGGCGTCCAGCACTTCGGCTGCGTCGTACACCTCTTCGAGCCCTGCATCGGGGGAAGAGAAAACGATTTTTCCGTTGTTGAGCGGTTCGATGGTAGTGTACGCATAGAGCGAGATCGTCGCATTGAGGATCGCTCCGCCGTAGAGGTCAGAGTAGGGGGATACATCTGTGCCGCCTCCTGCTAACCCAAGCCGTAAGGGTGCTTTACTTCGTATTATCATAAATCTTTTCGGTCATGCGTGACCAAGCGTATTTTTGTTTTTCTTTTTGTATATTCTTGAGGAATAACTCGTCTCGTTGTTTGGTGTCCATCTGCGCGAATGAACTGATCGCTTGCGCGATGTCGTCTTCATTGACTTCGCATACGTAGCCCACTTTGCCGTTCGGAACGATCTCTGCCAGACCACCGACACGGGTGACTAACATCGGTCGCTCGAAATGGTAGGCGATCTGGGTGACACCGCTTTGTGTGGCGGTTTTATAGGGTTGTACAATCAAGTCGGCGGCAGAGAAATAATAGCGTACCTGGTCATCGGGAATGAAATCCGTGCGCCATTCGATGGTACCTTTCAGCCCCAACTCTTTCTCCAGTTCTCCATATTGCGCACCGTTGTTGTAGAACTCACCGGCTACTACAAGTAGTAGATTGGTGATTGGTGATTGGTGATTGGTGATTGTCTTCGCATACGCCTTCATCAGCAGGTCAAGGCCTTTGTAGTCGCGTATGAAGCCGAAGAAAAGGAGAATGGTTTTGTCTTGCGGCAGGTTCAAGTGCTGACGTGCCTCCGCTTTGGACACCGCTTGACCGAAATTATCGTACAGCGGGTGGGGATTGAACGCCACGGAATCATGCCGTTGGGCAGGCAAGAACATGCGGCAGTCTTTTTGTACACTCTCCGACATCGCGATGAAGCGGTCTACACTCCCGATGAAATAACGGATGAGCCATTTGTCCCAGAAATGCGGTTCGTGGGGGATGACATTATCGAGGATGGAGACCACGCGAATGCCTTTGCGGCGGCACAGGCATGCGATCGTTCCCAAACAGGGCGCCATCAGCGGAATCCAGAACTTAATCACCAGCAGTTCGATGCCGGCCTTGCGAATAGCGCGCGCCGTACGGATCCAAGTGAAGGGATTGATGCTGTTCATTGTGCGGGTGATGGATAGATCCGCGGGCTTGGGAGTGTCCGAATACTGGGTCTTTCCGGGGAACAAGAAGTCCGGGTATTGCATAGTGAACGTGAAGATCTCCACCTCGTTGCCTTCTGCTGCAAACTGCCTTGCCAGGCGCTCATTGAACGCTGTTAATCCGCCTCTATAAGGCCATGTCGTACCTAATATTCCTATTCGCACAATAACGCAATTTTACAATTTGGGCGCAAAATTACAAAAAAAATCCCATATAAACAAATTTTTAAGAAAAATTACGAAAATATCCCTTTTTATTTGCACAAATAAAAACTTTTGCGTACTTTTGCATGCTAATTTGGGTAAAAGTGGACTTATGAAGCACATTGCTGTTATATTAGCCGGCGGAACGGGAAGCAGGGTTGGCGGACAAACGCCCAAACAACTCATGCCTCTGGGTGACGGTCGTTCGATCTTGGAGCACTCGGTGGAGACTTTTGAAGCCGCGCCGTGTATCGAAAAGATCTGCATCGTGATGCATGCGGACTGGATCGCTGAGGCGCAGCGGATGTGTCTGCAGAACGGATGGCAAAAAGTGGCGAAGATCATCGAGGGTGGCCACGAACGCTGGGAGTCGTCATGGAAAGCGATAGAAGCTTTCCAATCACCAATGACCAATGACCAATCACCAATCACTTTGTGGTTCCACGATGCGGCACGGCCGTTCGTGAGTCAACGTATCTTAGCGGATGTGGCGGAGGCACTGCAAGAACATAAGGCGGTGACGGTGGCAGTACCGGTGACGGATACGATCTATAAAGTGAAGGGGTTACAGGTCGAGAGTATTCCGTCGCGGGCGGAGTACATGCGTGCGCAGACGCCGCAGGCGTTCCACTTAGAGACGATCCAAACGGCCTTCGATCGCGCGCTCGCAAGTGGCGACATCCTTGCCACGGACGATGCGGGCATAGTGCATAAATACATGCCGGAAGAACCCATCTTCATCGTGACGGGCGAAGAGGCCAACAAGAAAATAACTTACAAGGAAGATTTAAATACTTAATATAATGCAATCACAAGCAATTATTCAACGGGCAACCGAATGCCTCCAGTGCGAAGCGGAGGCCATTCAATCGCTCATCCCGCGTCTGGACGAGTCCTTCGTTCGAGCGGTACAACTGATTCATGACTGCAAGGGTAAGATTGTGGTGACCGGTGTCGGTAAGTCCGGTCATATCGGATCGAAGATAGCAGCTACGCTGGCTTCGACAGGCACGCCGGCTTTCTTCCTCAATCCGCTGGACGCGTACCATGGAGACTTGGGTATGTTAGGCACGAACGATCTGGTGTTGGCAATCTCCTATTCGGGTGCCACCGAAGAGCTGTTGCGTTTCCTGCCGCTGATTCAAGCGAAGCATATACCGATCATCGGCATGTCCGGTAACCCCTCTTCGCTCTTGGCGAAGTACGCAGAGGTGCATCTGGACATCTCGGTGGAGCGTGAGGCCGATCCGCTGAATCTGGTGCCGACCTCCTCTACGACGGTGACCTTGGCCTTAGGCGATGCTTTGGCGTGTGCGTTGATAGAAGCAGCACATTTCCAACCTTCAGACTTCGCAATGCTGCATCCGGGAGGAGACCTCGGACGTAAGCTCTTGGCACAAGTGGAGGAGGTGATGGTCAAAGAGAACCTGCCGTTCTTAGCTCCCAACGCACCGATGAGTGAGGCTATAGAGATCGTGACGAACGGCAAGTTGGGGGTAGGCATCGTGGTGGACAACGACCGATTGGTAGGTATCGTGACCGATGGCGATATCCGTCGTGCGATGCAGAAGCTGGGGCAGAAATTCTTTACCACACCGGTATCTGACATCATGGCGCGTCACCCGAAGACCATCAGTCAGAACGCGAAGATCGTAGAGGCCGGAGAAACGATGAACCATTATTCGATTCACTCCCTAGTTGTCCTAGACAATAGTAATAAGGTTTGCGGTGTTATTGACTCGTTCTCCTGCCTGCCGGGAACACGATTCTATCATTGATAATTGGTGATTGGTAATTGGTTAGTGTTATGGTAAGGTTATTTTTGACGGATGTGGACGGATGTCTGACGGACGGCGGGATGTACTATACCGCCGAAGGCGAAGTGATGAAACGCTTCTGCGTGTACGATGGCATGGGTATGGTGTGTCTGCAGCAAGCGGGTGTCCCTTGTGGCATCCTGACCTCGGAGAACAGTCCGATCGTCAAGGCGCGGGCAGAGAAACTGAAATTGCAGTATCTTTATCTGGGCGTAGGCAGTAAGGTTAATCCGAATTGTTTGACTAAATTACAGGCCGCACAGGAGATATGTGATCAGTTGGGAATTGCGCTGAAGGATGTATGCTTTGTGGGGGATGATATTAATGATGTGGAGCTGCTGAGTAAGGTAGGGTATGCTTGTTGTCCGCCGAATGCTCGGCCGGAAGTATTGGCTGTAAAGGGCATACATGTACTGAAAACTCCCGGTGGGCAAGGAGCGATACGAGAGATAGCGGATGAGATTTTGAAGGAACGAGAGTAGGTAATAGGTAGGGCAATAACTAAGGAATAATTAACGAATATCTAAGGAATAACTAACGTTAGGAACGTTCTATGAACGTTTTTTACAGTCAAAAGATGCTCCAAACGGTCCAAAAAAGAAAGAAAAAATGACATGAGACAGTTGAGATAGTTGAGACAGTTGGAGATGAAAGTGTCTCAAGAGTCTCAAGAATCTCATGCAAAAAAATGACATAAGAATTGTAAGAATTTTGAGAATTCTCACTTTTCTCAGAGCAAATTTTTAGAAAGAAACTAAATAGCGAAGATAGATGGTAGATAAGAAATTTTGCATGAGTTCGTATCTGGCTTACAGATATATAGAACGTGATGATATGGATTTTTTCGAAGGAATGAAACATCGTCCTATTGTCCGTATACCCGACAGTGAGAAAGTGCTGGTGAAAGATAGTACAGAGACTGATGCTGCAATACAGCAAGTGTTTGATACGTTAAAAGGGGAACGTCTAGGCTTGTTGTTGTCAGGAGGAATGGATTCGGCAACTTTAGCTTCGTATATGAAGGGGTGTGATGCATATACTTTTCGCTTCTTGGGAGGAGAGTTTCAGAAAGAGGAATTGCAGCGAGCGGAGCGTTTTGCTGAGTATAATCATATGACTTTGCACTATGTGGATATTAATTGGGAGGAAGTACAGAAGGCATTGCCGATAGTAATGCGATGCAAAGGGGCACCTGTGCATTCTATAGAACCTCAATTGTACATCGCAGCAAAACAAGCGCAGAAGGATGGTATAACACGTTTGATAATAGGTGATGGTAGCGATTACGTGTTCGGTGGCATGGATAAGTTATTATCTAAGGATTGGAAATATGAGGAATGGAAAAATCGCTTTATATATTTGAATCCTAATAATGTGCTAAGAGAGCCGGGCAATTGGGAGTATTTATTTGAACGTTATAGGATTGATGCAACCAATGTGGATTGGTTCGCTATGAACGATGTGGTCTCAACAGAAGAAAGTTATAGCTCCTACGAAAATGCATTTTCGGCAGCGCAAATGCCATATACTGATCCATACGATAAATTGAAATTGGCAATACCGTTGGATTTGAATCGAATTAGAGCTGGCGAATCCAAATATGTAATACGTGAGCTCTATAAGAAAAAATATCCCGATCTTCCTCTGCCCGAGAAATTACCTATGCCCCGTCCGGTGGATATTTATTTCAAAGATTGGCAGGGTCCGACGCGTCCGGAGTTCCGCAGAGATATTGACATGTCTGCGCTTACCGGAAATCAAAAATGGCAGTTGTATTGTTTGGAGCAGTTCCTCAATATGTATGAGCCTTTGAAAATTGGATATACAACAGGCGTGTATGACTTGTTTCATATCGGGCATTTGAATCTGCTACGTAAGGCCAAAGCGCAGTGTGACTATTTGATTGTAGGTGTCTCTACGGATGATTTGGTAGAGTATAAAGGCAAACGGTCAGTTATTCCGTTTGAGGAGCGCAAGGAGATAGTAGGTGCCATTAAGTACGTTGATGAGGTAGTTACTCAGGAAAATATGGACAAATTGGGCGCTTGGAAGAAGTACCATTTTGATGTGATGTTTGTAGGTGACGACTGGAAAGGTACAGATAAATGGAATAAGATAGAGAAAGACCTTGCAGAAGTGGGTGCGAAAGTGGTGTATTTCCCATATACAAAAGGAACGAGTAGTACTTTGATTAATGAGACATTAATTCGTTTGCGTGAAGAGAATAAATAATGGAGGATCTACGAAAATATAATCCAGAAGGATCAACACTCCGCAAGGCACAAATGCGGATGTTGGATATTATGCTTGAGATTGATAAGATTTTTCGAAAAAATGGCATTGAATACTGGTTAGAGGGAGGAACGCTTCTTGGTGCAGTTAGACATGGAGGATTTATTCCTTGGGATGACGATTTAGATATCAATGTATTATGGAAGGATATCCCTAAAATTCGCAAAATACTTCAAGCAGAATTGCCCCCCAATATGTGTTATCAAGACATAACACTAGATATGAATCACCATCTAATTATTAGCAAAGTACGTGATAAAAATTCTATTTTTGAAGATCCCGGATGTAAACGAATGACGGAAAGAGGTATATTTGTAGATTTGATTCCAGTTGAAGAAGTTGTTTCACAACGATTAAAAGACATTATCGATTTCGTGTACATACGTTGTCTTAGAGGAATGCGCCATTATAGTGACAGATTTATAGAGAAATTATTAGGATATCTATGCTATTTGCCGGCAATATTTTGCGTGGGAGTATGCCGTCTATGGACAAAATTATTTCACTCTCATCAATGGGGACATACTTATGGTTGGCTTTCGTATAATCACATAGCGGAAAATGACATATTTCCATTAAGCGAAATTGAGTTTGAAGGGCATCTTTTTTATGCACCCCATAATCCAGATGCTTATCTGACAACACTGTATGGTGATTACATGCAAATACCACCAGAAGATAAGCGTGAAACGCACTTGGCAAAAATAACATTTTTGGATGAGGCATAATGCTGTTTAATAATAAATAGTCGATACAATGAAAATATTGCAACGCACAAAGCAAATAGGCATAGTTGCCATGTGGCATAAGTTGAAACAATGGCTTAGGCCGAATGCAGAGGTTCAAGATGTTTGTGCCCGTTATGGTGCTTATGAATATTTGCAGCGTTATAAGTATGCTTGCAAGTCGAATCCTAATAGTGAATTATCTCCGAAAGCGAAGATTATATGGACATGTTGGTGGCAAGGAGAAGACAATGCTCCTCTTCTTGTAAAAAAATGTATATCTTCAATGAGGCAATATGCCGGAGGAAACGAAGTTGTTGTAATAGATGCGAATAATATACAAAAGTATATATCTCTCCCTGACTATATATGCGAAAAGCATGATAAGGGGATCATCAAGCATACGCAGTTTGCTGATATAATTCGCTTATCTTTACTCCAAAAATACGGAGGTACTTGGATAGATGCAACAATTTTGCTCACAGACATCTTACCAGATTATATTCAAAATGCAGAGATATTCTGCTTTAGCACGGACAGAAGGGGAGCTATCAAAGTAGAATCTCCATTTATATCAGCATGCGCTAATCATCCGGTTATAAATGATGTGTTGTCTTTGCACTATGAGTATTGGGAGCATGAGAACAAATTGATTTCTTATAGTATCATACATCTCTTCTTTGCTATAGCATTTGACGCATCAGAAGCAAACAGGAGGTCATTGGAGAAAATGCCATTTGTTTATTGGTATAAAATGGATTACCTTATACACTTATTATCAAAGCCATATAGTGATAAGGCTTATCAATTGGCGACACAACTATCTTCGATTCATAAGCTGACCTATAAGTTTGATGAGTACGGCATTGATATTACTAAGAAGGGCACATTTTATGATGTCTTAATAAACGGGAATAAGCCATGCTAACAGCCATCATCTGTACCTATAACCGGGCGAAATATATTGGCAATCTGTTGGAGAGTATTGCTGCGAATGATTTGCCCAAAAGCGAGTACGAGATCGTGCTCGTGGATAATAACTGCACGGATAACACCCGCGAGATATGTGAGGCCTTTGCTGCGGCTCATAAAGACGTTAATTTCCGTTATTGTGTGGAGCCCGAGCAGGGATTGTCTGCTGCGCGCAATAAGGGTATCAAGGAGGCAAAAGGGGATCTGATCGTTTATATCGACGACGATGCACTGATAGATACATGGTATCTGCGCACGATAACGGAATACCTGTGCGCGCACGAAGAGATAGATGCTGTTGGAGGGCCGATCATTCCGCTTTACGAAGATACGCAGGAACCGAAATGGATGACGCGTTATACGAAGGAGCTGCTATGCGGGTATTTGTATTTTGGAGACGAGATACGTCCTTTCCCGGGCGAACGTTATCCGGGAGGCGGGAATGCTGCCTATCGAGCAGAAGTATTTAAGAAAGTAGGCTTATTCAATACGGCCTTAGGACGCAAAGGCAACGGACTCATGGGCTCGGAAGAGAAGGATATCTTCGATAAGATGAAAGCGCAAGGAATGCGGTTTATGTATCTGCCGAAGATGATTCTGCATCATATCATTCCTCAGAAGAAACTAGAGCGTGATTATTTCGACCGCTTGACTAAGCAAATTGGTATGAGTGAGCGGCAACGAACCTTAGCAATCGGCAAAGGCAAATACATCAACCGCCTTTTCAAAGAAGCGATTAAGTGGGGCGGCACACTCGTTTTACTATGCCTATATACAATAAGTTTCCACCCGATGAAAGGATGGAAACTGGTATTGTTCAGAAGAAATGTGACGAAAGGGTTACTTGGCTGCGTCTAAGACGGTCTTGACTAAATAGCGAGCCACAGGAACCGGTGCCCATTTCTCTTCAAAATGTTTATTGACGGTCTCTTTGCTAATTTCGGGAAGAGCCTTTATTTGTTGGGTTACTCTGTTCCAGTTGACGCTATCTTTGGGTAAATACCCCATTTCTTCCAGTTCCACTACTTCCTCTTCAAACGGTAAGTACCATTTGACCGCCAATTTGTCGGTCACGATGGCTGTTCCGACTATAAAACTTTCCATGAAGCGATTGGGCATGCTCATTCGAAGTCCCGACACATTGCAGTTGTATTGGAAATTGGATATATGTGCACAAAAATCCTCAATGGGGATAATCAAATCAGTGCGTTTGACGGCTTGTTTGTCATTGGTGGCTTGTTGGGAAATAACACGTGCGTCATATTGTTCTCCTAATTGGCCTATAATATCCGCAATAGTGGCTCTTTTTTCGTTCGGGTGGTGTAATTGGGGAAAAGCACCCATAATGAATCCGTCACTCTCATAATCAGGACCATGCAAATCATGCATAGGAATAGGTCCTTGTGCATTTCCGAAATAGCACATGAGTTTTTTGTTCGCTTTTTGCAAAATACCCTTGCGATACGAATCAAACCCATTGCGCAATGCGCTATAACTATTGCCGTCAGCTAAACGGCGGAAACCGACTACCGAAGGACGAATCTTATGTATATTCTGCTTTAGGTTCGGCAAGGGTATTCGTTCTCCGCGTGCGGTTAAAGATAGTTTTGGATTGACATGTCTGTGATCGCAATACGGCAGATAAACATCATCTGTTAATCGGAATCCCTTTTCAATATCGATTTCTTTAGGGCATTGTGTCTTGAAATATATGTCTACATTATCTAATAGTTGCCCATCATAACAATGAGGACTATCATCACTATCAATACAAAAGGTGCGACGCTTACCCTCTTTCTCTACGTATCCTTCCATCGTATATGAATCGTTGAGGAAGTAGGCTGCCAATTGATGCATAATGCCGCCTAAATGGGGAAGATCAGGAAGAATAGTAGATATCCGGTAGAACCAATCACAACGGAATTTTAGTTTGATTTCTCCCAAGCGTTCCATTTCGTATAGTCCCAAAATAAATATTTGGAACGGACGCCAGCGAGGCGACATCTTGGTGATAACAACAGTAGGTATATTCTTGCTCATACAGTTTTCGGCATTTCAAAATCAGTATATTCGGTGGCTAAAATCGGTCGGAAGAGGTGTTTGTCCAAAAGCATGGAATAGATGATATGCGACAGATACAATCCTTTTTGTCCGGCAAAGGGCTCATAGTATCGGCAGTACAATTGTGCATCTTCGAAACAATACCCTCCGGCAAGGAAATAATGGCTGATGATTTTCTTTTCGATGATGTTGGTCACATAAAAATTATCATCGACCGCCACATAACTCTTGTTTTGCGGATTTACCCAGGGCAGAGATTCCAGCGGATAGATGACCACGCCATTTTGTGGTAATACTTCTCCGGTGAAACTGCAGTCGGCATCTTTAATAAAGATAGCGCCTTCAATATGTGCTTGTTGAATCGTTTGGTAGATCGTCTCCGGTTGAGAAATCGTCGGGTTCTCCAGTACCACGATCTCGGCTTTCGATAGTCCGATACGATAGAACTGTTCCTGAAGGCGCGCTTGTAAGTCATGCCGGTTGTCCAATGAACGCAGAATCGTGAAATAGATATGATCAAAGAGCGAAAGATCCAATGCTTGGACAGCTTTGATACACGGCATCAGTCCTTCTTCGTCCTTGACGAAAACAGGTGGAAGAGCATTTAAAAACTCACTCTTATAGGATGCTATAGGGACGATGAGGTTAAACGGCATAGAGCAATGTGGTTAGTTCGGTTTCTAAATCATCAACAATAGCGTCTTCTGTGGCGTACTGCAGCACGCGCAACAAATTCAGCACTTGCAGCGGCAGATAGTATGCATTGTACCAATTGTATTGTTGGAAGTAAGTTTCCAGTTCTGTATCAATCTTACGGGAGATAATCCCCAAACGAATCGGGTCATAGGGTTTGGTGTATAGTTTTGCCGACCAGATATGCGCCGAGTCCTGCCGCAGTTTAACGATATCCATCAGCGGCGACTCAATGAACGAATCCAGAAAATCGATGAGGTAATACGTGTTGGCAGTAAAGAGTATATTCGAGAAAGTCAGATCACCATGACAGATACCGACAGGCAAACGCCATTCGGTAATACCGGTAAGTAATCGCTCTGCCTTCTCCATGATGGATGATAGCGTATTATCTTTGCGAATATGCGCATTGGAGGCGATGGTCTTTTTGACGGATAGGAATTTGCTATTCACTATTTCTACCGGAATGACTTGTATGGGCGAATGCGCCAACTCTTCTTCGATAAACCGGATCAGGGTCTGGATGAAATAATCTATTTGCTCAAAGCCTGCGGACTCAAAATACTCCATAAAATTGCGGGAGTAGATATAATCCATCTTGATGGACGCACCGTTTGCGTTGTGTTCGGTAGCAATAATATGCGGGGTTTGAAAACCGCTATAATGAAAGCCGGTAGCCTGTTCTTGTTTCGCTGCCTGCCGCATCAATCGTTCCGCTTTATCGGCATCGCTACAGCGCTTATACACATATAGGTTCGTTCCTTCCCGAACGATATCTATGCTGAATCCGCTATGTCCCTTTACGATTAGTTCCATTTTAATCTCAATACCAACTGCTTGTTACTTGAATACATTGTGCTCCGCTGGCTTGTGCCGCTTGGATACCTATTTCTGTATCTTCAAAAATCAGCGTCTCTTCCGGACGAACGTGCAGCGCCTCCATGACGCGTACGTAGATCTCCGGATCGGGTTTGCCGTGGCGTACATCATTACCACATTGAATCAGATCAAAGTCTTTTTCGATCCCCAGATAGGCCACCACATTTTGTAGGTTCTCTTTGCGTGCCGTTGACGCGATCGCCGTTTTTACATCGCTATGGTGCATTGCGCGAACAAAATCCAGCAGCCTGTTATTCGGGCGCAGCAAATGGAAGGAATGCGGATAGAGTTCTTTCTTACGTTCCCGAATCGCTTGTGCTATGTGCGAATCGTGAATGTCCATCTTGCGCATGAAATCATCATAACGCAAACCAAAAGCGGCACGATAGGCCTCCTCGGTCAGAGCAAGTCCCTGCTCTTCGAAGGCCTTTTGGTAGGCATGGTAGTTCGCCGCAAACGTATCGGCTAACGTACCATCAAAATCGCATATAACAGCTTTAATCATAAGTAGCGTTTTAATTCTTCGGGTGTTCCGTATGAGTAATATTCCTCCATTGGAGCCAAAATTATTTTTTCTCCGGCGGCAATCAGATAGTTATACAACAGCGACACGTAGTACTCCGGCTTGGCAAAGTTCTGTTCGTTCATCAATAAGTGCGCCACCTGTTTGAATCGTCTGCCGGAACTGAAGAAGTACGCACCGCACAATGCATGGTGGCTGATTACTTCTTTCTCTGCGGTGCGTAGCACCACATTGTTCTCATCTATCTGCGCATAACTGTATTTGGGACTATCGCTCTCAAACGACACCAGTGCGCCTCCTTCGGCTTCTTCTCCGCACTTGGCCAACGCAGACTTGATCAGTTCGATGAACCGCTTGCTCCGAAACTCTAAGTCACAATCCATCACTACTACCGCATCATTATCGTCAATGGCACTCTCGGCCATCAGGCATGTCTCAACCGCTCCGCGTGTTGTCTGCTTAACAGAGAAGATGTTGGCTTCAGGCAAAAAGGATTGTATTCCCTTGTCTATGCTGTATTCGTCAATGTGGTTCTGTCGCACAATAAACGAATACTTCATCCGCATTCCGTCCGCCTGCACACTTCCGATGGCACGCTTAAACAGCGGCATCCCGTGCAACTGAATCAACGGTTTCGGAGTGGTCCATCCTTCTTTTAGGAACCGACTCCCTTCTCCTGCCATCGGCATGACGATATGTAAGGATCGAAGCGGCATGTTTATGCACATTTTTTGCAAGGGATATACTTCTTATACAACGGCCATGTGAGACCTCCGCAGCTGAGTAATATGCTCAGTATCAAAAGCGCCATGCACCATTTGTCGGTGGCGAGGGCAGCAGGGACAAACTCCATGTGTAAGGTGTGTTCTCCGGCAGGGAGTACTGCGGCACGGAGCGTGTAGTTCACGCGACCGAGAGGAATCTCCTCTCCATCACAGTACAAATGCCAGCCGGTCGGATAGTAGATCTCCGAGAAGACCGCCACGCGCTCGTTGGTCAGCGAATAGGTATAGTCCAAACGGTCCAACTCGTATTTGGTCAATACGATCTGATCGCCTTTGCTCGGCGTACCTGTAGCGGTCAGTACCTCGCGGAACTGCTCGTCTGCTACCGCCGTGTGGTTGAGGTCGAGTGTGTTCAGTGCGGCACTTTCATCGTCGGGTGTCGGAACAAAACGGACATCATTCACAAACCACGCATTGCCCATTGCATCGGGATTCGGATATACGCCCTGACGCGTAACGATATATTTGGTGTTGAGCATGTTGAGTACGCTCCAGTTCATCTTACTGATATGCTCATCGATCAAGTCCTGATAACGGCGTAGTTTGACGGCCGAGTAACCACCGATGGATTTGAAACGATAACTGGTACGCGAGTCATTGAAGGTGTTGGTGTTGAGATTCAGCACACGATAGTCGAGACTCTCGTCTTGGAGAATCTGCTCTTCCCATGGTTGCATAGCGAAGTAGCGGCTGTCCTCTTTCCTGGGAACAAAATTCTTGCTGCCAAAGAAGCGCCGATCAACCGGTACGAGATCTATCAAGATAAGTGCAGCCAGAATAGCAATGGTATAGCTGCTCTTGAGTTTGTCCAATGTGTAGAGCCAAACGACGACTGCGGCAGCGGCTATAAATCCGAACGAACGCCATGCATCGGCCTTCATCATCGCGGCGCGCTGGTCGATGATCATGCCGTAGATATCATCTCCCACTTGCCCTTTCCATTGGTTGTCGTAGCTCGATGTGAAATCAAACATTGCCCCACCAAACAACGCCAAGATTAGGCAGATACCGGCCGTGATACCTCCGGCAAGGAGCACTTGTTTGCTATAGTTGGCTTTCTCTTCGCGGTGCTCCCAGAGTTGTTGCAGTGCCAAGAAACCCAATAGCGGCATCGTGATCTCGGCGATGACGAGAATGGACTCTACTGCGCGGAACTTATTGTACATTGGGAAATGATAGAAGAACCATTCCGTGAGCGGCATGAAGTTCTTTCCCCACGCAAGAAGGATCGATAGGATAGTTGCGATGAGCAATCCCCATTTATATGCTCCGGGCACAATGATCAGACCCAACACAAACAGGAAACAAATGACCGCGCCTACATACACGGCTCCGCTGGTAAACATCTTCTCTCCCCAATAAGTCGGCGCGCTTTGGCAGAATTGTTTGGCACTGCTTTTGGGTACGCGGGCCTTGACCAGTTCGTCGTACAGAACCGATTTCTCTCCTACATCGTATCCGCTGGCGCCGCCCATGAAGTTGGGCACCAGAAGCGTGAATGTCTCTGCCTTACCATAGCTCCAATCGGTAGCATACTTGATATCCAGACCGGCTTTTTGTTCATCCGTCTTCTCTGCCTGGCGCAACTCACTATGTCCGCCGCGCATGGTCTCTTTGAGGTACTCGTTGTTCATTTGGAACCAGCTCAGTTTGGTACTGAAAACGAGCAATGCACACAGGATACATATGCCGGCGCCAATGCCGAGGTCTTTCCAGCGTTTCTCTCGAATATGTATGTACAATTCCGCGCAGGCCATGATGGCGATCAGCAGCACCATGTAATAAGTCATTTGCGGGTGTAGCGTGACGCCTATGATGCCGTATATAAGAATCAGCGGCGCACCTAGCCAGTAGTTCTTTCGGAAGACTGCATACACACCTCCAATGACAGGAGCCAATGAGGCTAAGGCGTTGGCTTTGGTCATATGACCGGCAGGGATGATGAGCATATAATAGGTGGAGAGCGTGAGGGCAAACGCACCGAGAATACTCAGCCACGGGTTGATTTTGAAACAACGCAGCATAAAGAAGAAGCCGAACAGGTAGGCAATCAGAATACCTATCGCGCCCAGGTTCTCTTGGAATCCGAGGTGGGTGGCATTCTCTATTTTCGCACGGAACGAGTTAGCCGGCGTACTTCCGCTCACTTGAAAAGCCGGCATGCCGCCGAACATAGAGTTCGTCCACCAGGCTGTACGTCCGGTGGCTTCTTTGTATTCGCGTAACTCGTGCGATGCTCCTTGCCACGTATTGATATCTCCGGATTGCAGCACTTTGCCGTCCAAGAGCGGACTGCAGTACACTAACGCAAAACCAATAAATACGACGATCGCCACAATGTACGGCGCTAATTTTTTCCAATCTATCTTCATGTTATTTAGTCATTTTGGGATTTCACGTAATTGCTCAATAGCATCCAAACGAATGCCAGCTTGATAGCATACATCGGTAGCCAGTAACGGATGACTATAGGTGATGCAAAGGTAGTTGTTCCGTAATAGACAAACCCGAAAACAAAGAGTAGCGCAAAAGCAAGTCGTTGCGGGCGGGATGCCAGAAGGGTTCGCCGGCGAACGATGATCATTACAAAGGCTCCGGCAAAAAGTAGCCATGTGAGCAAATCGATGACGGGCAGAAAGTCTTTCAGCTTGTTTTCATAAATCGGATATCGGGCTGCATGCGGTTGTTGTGTGTCGAAGTCAAACCAAGAAGCGATGTCTTTTTGGTCGGAAGGTATTTCCGAATAATGTCCGACCATTTCCAGATTGGTGGGGTAGAAAGCGCTTTTGGTGTTCAATCCAAGATAGTATTTCCAGAACAGTGTCGGATAGTGCATAATAAGCCATTTACCGTACTCGGCATATAAACCACCTCCCAAACGCGCCCATGCTACAGGATACGCGATACGATTTGTTTGCATGTAACGGTACATATACTGTTTTAGCGGGAAATGGCTCTGCCATAGGAAGGCAGCAGTGACATGTCGGCCGCTGTCCGTGCTGGCAATAATCACATCGTTGAATGCCGGCTGGACAAAATGATGCAAATCACGCAGTCGTTTGTTGTCAGGTTGTTGCTCGTCGTCAATATACGGTAATACATGCATTCCGTTGTTCGCGAGTTGCCATCCGTCAAAACCTGTCGAGAACTGAGAACGGTGAATGACCTCACGCATGTTGGTGGTGATGTTTTGATAGAAAACCCCGAAGAGAGCACAGGTTAAGGCGATAGTAACCCACCGCTGTATCGGTTTGGCTGCCCACAGGAGTATCGGAATAATAGCTATCGGGAAGAACATAGCCGAATAGCGGACAAAAAGACTGCAGAAGAAAGCTGCCAGATAGATGCCTGCCGCTACCCACGAATCGTCGTGTATCAGCACGAGCAGCATCGCCAGCATAATGAAGATCAGGCAGCAGAAGAGTGCATCCGACATCAGCGCATTCAGCATATAAATGACCGTCGGTGCAAGGGTGATAACTACCTCCAGTAAGGAGCGAAGCCAAGTCTGCAGAATCGGATAATAGCGTTTGACGGCCAGCAGAAACAATCCGAGAGAAAATGCATACAAAATAAACTGGCTTGCAATAACTGCCTGCATGCTATGAGACAAAGCATGTACTATCTGCAGAAACATCGAATAACCGAACGGACGGTAGATGCTGAATTGATCGGATTCTGCGGCTGCGACATAACTGAACGCATCCGAGTAGGTTGCCGGAGTCGGGTAGCATACGCGAATCAAGATATATCCGACAAGACAGGACAACAGGATGGTCAACCAGTCCGCCAGTTGTGGCTTTTGGAAGAGGAATTGCCAATAACTGTCGCGCTTTAGTTCGGGAGTCGGTTTATTATTTGTTTTTCTGTTCATGATACTCTGTTTCAGTATTGACGTTCCATACATTTTGTTTGTCGGTGCTACCTGCAGCAATGTTATCTACAGCCTCCATGGCGGTCAGCATCGAGTGGTCCATATTGTTATAACGATGTTGCCCGTTTCGGCCGATACACCAGAGGTTAGGGATGGTGTCCAGGAATTCGCGAACGGTTGGCAGGTCATCATATGTTCCGAAATATGCAGGGTACGCCTTTTTGATCTTCACTTGTGTCGCATCCAGTACATCAGCCGGATCGACCACATCGATCTTCGCCAGTTCCTCGATGGCCATACGGATGAAATCTTCTTGCGACATCTGCCATAATTCGTCTCCTTCGTTGCAGAAATACTCCATGCCGATGAACATATTCTCTTTGTAGTTCTTGACCATGTATGGAGACCAGTTGTTGAAAATCTGCAAGCGTCCTACCTTCACATCGCGTTCCTGCACATAAATCCACGTATCGGGCACACGCTCCTCCCACGTACGAATAGTAGTGCCGTTGGTGATACGCAGTTTCTTAACAAGAACACCTACAGTAATGAAATCGCGATAAGGTAAACCATCAGCCGTCTTAGCGACATTGGAAGGAATAGTTATGCCATGGAAGGCCGCTATCAGGTCACGAATAGGCATACTGGAGAAGCAGTAGTCACACGGGATGGTTTGTTTTCCTTTCGGTGTCTGTACATCGACCGAAACAACTTGATTGTTCTTGATGTTAATGCCGACGACTTCGCTTTCCATCCACACTTCACCGCCGAGGGCTTTAACGCGCTCTGCTGCCAATGTCCATAATTGTCCGGGGCCGTACTTGGGATAAACGAATTGCTCAATGAGGGATGTCTCTACGTTCTTCTGTCCGTCATTAGCACGCCGGAACGGTCGTGTCAGTACATCCTTTAGTAGCGCGAAGATGGAGAGTCCTTTCACGCGTTGCGCACCCCAACTGGCTCCTATTTGCGAGGGGTGAACGCCCCACACTTTGGTGGTGTAGTCTTCGAAGAACATCTCATATAAAGGACGTCCGAAGCGATTGATGTAGAAATTTTCCAGCGATGTCTCCGGCAGTTTATGGAACACGGCTTTCATGTAACCAAATCCGGCACGGAACGTGTTCTTCAGTCCTAGACCGGCGAAGGTAGCCCACTTGACAGAGATAGGATAATCGAAGAACTTACGCAGGAAGAAGATTCTGGATACACGCTCGCGATTCAGCATGACCCGGTCGGTCTTCTCCGGGTCGGGACCGTCTTGGACGAGCGGTTTGTTTTTCTGTAGCAGGATATCATCCAAAGCCGGTGCTCCTTGCATCGGCATCAGTTCCTGCCACCATTGCGTCACACGTTCGTTCTTGGAGAAGAAACGGTGACCACCGATGTCCATACGGTTACCGTGATAGTTGACTGTTTGTGAAATACCTCCGATTTGATCGGTGGCTTCCAGTACAATCGGATGAATATCCGTACGTTGTAATAATTCGGTTGCTGCTGTTAAACCGGCCGGACCGGCACCTATAATGAGGGCAGTTTTCATGCTTTTTGTTTATAGAATAGAGTTAGTTTGCGGGCAAAGAAGTTCCAGAAGAACACCAGTGCCGTAGATATTAATTTGGCAATCATATAGTGTATACCCGCCAGTTCGCAAGAGCAATACATGATACCTTCGTTTAAGCCCAAACCGATGACACCGATGATGGCAAAAATGGCGAATTCCAGCCATCGGTTCTCTAAACGGTGGGTGGTAAACACAATGAGGTTGCTCAGGATGTAGTTGACGGTGAGACCGATAATAAACGCCAATGCAGCTGATACCAGGTATTGTACGCCTAACCATTCCGTGAATGCATATAATGAACCGTAGTCAGCCACAAAAGCGACTCCTCCGACAAAGCCGTACCGGATCATCTGAAAGAAAGTCTCTTGCGATGTCAGCAGGCGCGCTATAAACGGATTTTGGGGAGTACTCATTGCTTAATCATTTTGCGGATTTCACATAATTCCTCGCGAACGCGCTGGAGGATTTCCAGAGCCGCTTGCCGTTCGTCGGAGCGTTTGGCGTTGGAGGCGAGTTCCTTGCGGATGGCCTCGATACGCGTGATCTTCAGTTCGTCGCGTATATACTTGATGCGCTTGATCAGTTCCTGATCCTCGAGCGTGTAGTATCGATTGCCGTGTCCGTCCTTGCGCGGGTTGAGTTGCTCGAACTCTTTCTCCCAATAGCGCAACGTAGAAGCCTGCACACCGGTCTCGGTCTCCGTCTCGCGCAGCGAATAATATATTTTTTCAGTATTCAGCATTCAGTAGTCAGTTATCTGCAAATCTTCAGTTTTTGACCTTCGCGGATATTATCGTTCTTCAAGCCGTTCCATTGTTTGAGTTGTTTGACGGTGCAGTGGAATTTCTTTGCAATGCCGCCTAAGGTGTCGCCTCGCTTGATTTTATAATACGTCACGCCGTTCACGCGGTACGCACCGCTGACAGATGTCACTTTTGCCAAATCGATCTCTGCGCGGCGGTTGTTGATCAGGCTGTCTGCCTTATAGGCAATGATCGAGTCTTGCATGTCGATGAACGGTCCCATTTTATCCGTCGGCAGGCAGAGCGTGTACATGCTTCCGCCCGGCAGGATATCGCGCGAATACTGCGGGTTGAGACGTCTCAGTTCGGCCATCTCAATACCTAAGTTATCGCTGATCTGTTGGAGGTGCATACGCTGATTGGTACGGATCGTGTCCGTCACCATGGCTTTGTCCTCTATCGGTGCTTTGCAGATGCCGTGTTCCTGACCGTAGTTCATGGCGTAGTTAGCGGCAATGAAGATCGGCACGTAGTTACGTGTCTCGCGGGGAAGGAAAGGATATATCGACCAGAAATCGCGCTTACCACCGGCTTTGCGGATGGCCTTGTTCACATTACCCGCACCGCAGTTATAGGCCGCGATGACGAGGTTCCAGTCATGGTAGATGGCGTACATGCTACTCAAGAAGCGACAAGCTGCTTCGGTCGATTTGAGCGGATCCATACGCTCGTCCACCAACGAGTTGACCTCCAAGCCGAACAACTTACCCGTCGCCGGCATGAATTGCCACAGACCCGCTGCACCGACATGCGAACGTGCTATCGGATTGAGCGCCGACTCAATGATCGGCAGGTATTTCAGTTCGTACGGCAGGTCATAATGCCCCAATACATCTTCGAACAGCGGGAAATAGTACTCGCTCATTCGCATCATACGTGCGACCTGTTTGGGGCTGCGCTTCACGTACCGTAATATAAACGCGCGCACGCGCTCGTTATATGGCAACTCAATCACGCAGGGCAATGCCTGTAAACGCGCCTTATAGACAGAGTCGGGCAGGGTAGTGGTGTCATGCACCGAGACGCAGTCGGTCGTGTCCAGCCACCGCAGGCTCCAGTCCAAGGCCCGCATCTCGATGTCCGTCAGGTCGCTGTCGTTCCATGCTTCATAGAACGGACGAACGGGAATGATCGTATCTTCGGCCAGTTCCAGACTATCCAGGAGAACGAGACTGTCGATGGTCATGCTGTCCAGTTGTCCCATGACTTCCGGGTTGTCGATGCTATCCGGAGCCAACTCTTCGGCATACGCACTCAGCGTAGCCAGACAGGCTATCAGTATAAAAAACTTTTTCAAAATTGTATCGCTAATTTAAGTTCTGCACTCTGTTGGTGCTGGAGGTCATAATAAATCTGTGGTTCTACATTGAGCGTCAAGTCGGGCGATATATCAAAATCGAATAACTGCGCATCGACGTACGCATCAATCAGGCTCAGCGCATACACGATGACGGTAGCCAGGATGGAGTAATCCCGGTAACGCCGGTAGATACTCTGCTGGTTCTTGAGCGTGTTCATCCATCGCTCTTGACCACCCACACGGTTCAAATCATACCCCTCCGGAATGACGGCTATATACGTCTTACTCGGGTCTTCACTCACCGTGCCTGCCTGGATGTCGTTATACAGATCCAGATACGCCGTCCTGAAACCCGAATAGCGGTTGTTCGTCCATTGGATGGCGTATCCGCAGCCCATGAACGCACCGTACACGATCGGCAGTTTCCAGTAGGACTTGTTGTAAATCTGTCCCGCGCCGGGCACGATCGCCCCCAGCCAAACGGCCTTGATGGCGTCCGGTTTACGGAAATAAACGCTGTCCGGTTCGTGTGCCAAGATCGGCAACGAGAGCACGCTCAGCAATACTATGACAATCCAACGTTTCAACGCAGTCGTTGTGCAATATATGTTAATTCTTCTTCGTTGTTGAAGGCGATCGTCACCTTGCCTGCCTGGATCTTCACTTTGAGTCCGCTGGTGTAACTCAGCTCTTTCTCCAGAGCGGCATAGGGATTAACGCTTTTCTCTTTGGGCTTGATGCTCTCCGCTTTGTCTGCTTGTGCCAGTTCCTCCACTTTGCGCACCGAGAGTCCTTCTTTGAGGATGCGCTGGTACAGCGCCAATTGTCGTTCTGCAAAAGGAGTGGCTAAAATAGCGCGGGCGTGACCCATCTCGATCTTCTTCTCCTTGATTCCCACTTGAATCTCTGCCGGTAGTTTGAGCAGACGCAGGTAATTGGCTACCGTCGCACGTTTCTTTCCCACGCGCTCGGCCATACGCTCTTGCGTCAGGTCGTACTCGTCCATCAGACGCTGGTATGCCAAAGCGATCTCGATAGCATCCAAGTCCTCACGCTGGATGTTCTCGATAAGGGCCCATTCCATCACCTGCTCGTCCTTGGCCGTGCGGATGTACGCCGGGATACGCTCCAGGCCGGCTAACTTACTCGCGCGGAAACGACGCTCTCCGGCAATGATCATATACGTACCGTCGCCGTTGTCGCGCAGCGTGATAGGCGATATCACACCGTGCTCACGAATCGAGTCCGCTAACTCTTGCAACGCCTCCTCATCGAACGTCCTACGCGGCTGATCGGGGTTGGCTACTATGGCGCTCAGTTCAATCTCCGAGATCGAACTGCCACCGTTGGTATCTACATGCGAGGTGTCGATCAATGCATCAAGACCTCGTCCTAAACCTGTCATCTTTTTCATTTGTTCCGTGCAATTAATTCTTTGGCTAAGGCCGTGTAATGTTTTGCGCCTCGTGAACTGGAGTCGTACTCAAGTACCGACACGCCGTGCGACGGCGCCTCACTCAGACGTACGTTACGTGCGATAACGGTGTTGAACACCAGATCGCCGAAGTGACGTTTGACTTCTTCGTACACCTGATTACTCAGTCGCAGACGATTGTCGAACATCGTCAGCAGGAAGCCCTCGATCTTCAGCGCCGGGTTCAGTTTGGACTTGATGATCTTGATCGTGTTCAGCAACTTCGCGATACCTTCCAGCGCGAAGAACTCGCATTGTACCGGAATGATCACGCTGTCGCTGGCCGTTAGGGCGTTGACGGTAATCAGACCCAACGAAGGACTGCAGTCAATCAAAATGTAGTCGTACTCGTCACGTACCTGCGTCAGGATATTTTTGAGCAACTGCTCGCGGTGCTCCAGGTTCAGCATCTCGATCTCTGCTCCCACCAAGTCGATATGACTCGGCATCATGTCCAGGTTCTTGGTCTTCGTGTGTACAATCGCCGAATGCGGATCCACACCGTTCACGAGGCACTCGTAGATTGTGTTGTCCAACTCGCGGATCTCCACGCCCAGACCGGACGAGGTGTTCGCCTGCGGATCGGCATCGACGAGCAACACATGTTTGCCCATCTTGGCAAGTGCCGCCGCCAAGTTGATGGAAGTGGTCGTTTTGCCGACTCCTCCTTTTTGGTTTGCTAATGAAATAATTTTACTCATATCTGTTTTACTATTGTTTCTGCTTCTATCTGTCGGCAGGCGTAGTTACCGTACCGGCAGTGATTTGTACCGTGACAAGTGCACGGCCGGCATCGTAAGTCATGCCGTTGGATGATGTCGTCGGGGTTCTGTTTCCAACCCGCAAAGCCGATCATCGGATGCGTGGCGCACCATACGCTGATAGCCCGTAAGCCTACCAGACTCGACAGGTGTTGGTTCGCACTGTCCATACAGATCATCACGTCCAACATACGCATCAGTTCCAGTTCTTCTTTCAGTTTCAGTTGCCCCGCGACACTCGTTGTGTTCGGGAAGACGGTGGACCATTGGCGCAGCATCTCGCATTCGATCTTACCCGCGCCGAAGAGGAACACACGCGTCTTCTTGTCTCTGGTCAACCGCTCAATGACCTCTTTGGTCACGCGGTAGGGGAGCATGTTCGACCGACTCTTGGCAAAGGGCGCCAGACCTATCCAACGACCTTTCTTCTCCCCAAAACGCTCCGTCACTTTCTTGAACGCAGCGAGGTTCTTCGTGATCGCGGTGAATTGGTCGTCCGTCTCCAGCCCTGCTCTGCGGAAAGCATCTCTGTAGCGCTCGAACTCAGAAGGCAACTGTTGCTTCCATACCCCTAACTTGGTGATCAGGTGTTTGTGAAAACGTCCGTAACGTACTTTCGTTACCTTCTTGCCGCTCAGCCACATTAATAAGTCAAAGAGTCGTGTCCGAGGTAAGTCCTGCAGGTCAATCACCGCATCGACCCCATCTCGCCATGCCCGCCAGATAGCGAACACACCTTTCCATCCCAAGTGGTTGTCCACCTCCCGGAACTCTACGTTCGGCATCGAGGCGAACATCGCCGCCAGGTCTTTCTTGCTTGCTACAATGAACCGATCATTCGGATAGCGCTTACTCAACGAAGCCACGACAGGAACTGTCATCGCCACATTGCCTAAAGTCGCCAAACGAATAATCAGATATGTCATTGTTCTTTCCACTCACTCCAGGTTGCCCCGAAATAATACGTTAATGTGTCACCTAAGGTGTACGGTTTTACAGCCACGAGGTTACCGTCTTGGATATCCGTTACGGTGGCATCCGGTGTCTGAACCGTGATGTAGATACGTCCTTGACTTGTACTACCGTTGTAGTCGTAGTTCATCTTAGCAGCCGTCTTGTCACTCAGCGCGTCTTCCTCGTAGAAGATCATGCCGATATTTTCGTACACCTCGAAGTGATCGATCGTGTCGTGCATGAATATACCGCCGCCGACCAACAACTCGCCGTCATACTCGCCGGTCAGCACTACATCCGCTTGGTTGAGTGCTGTACCTGCTTCGGCGGTAATGGTGATGGACTCTTTCAATACATGTCCGGCCACAAGCAGACTATCGTACTCTAACTTGAAGACGAACTTCTCCGGCGTCTGCTCCAGGATCTCCCAGCGGTCATACGCGCCGCCTACATACGTCGTGTCACTCGCCATAACGATCAAACCTCCACAACCAGCTGTGTGTCCGACCTTGTAGCAGTCGAGACCCTTACCGTAGTTGATGTGGTACGGCAGACCCAACACATGCTCGCGGTAATAGAAACTATCCACTACCAGTTCCGGACTCGCCTTGAGCCATAGATCCACACCGTTGGACGGGTTCTCCGGACGCAGACTCGGACCGTACATACGATAGGCTGCATACTCATTCTCCCATGCGAAGTCATCCTTGCGCTCGGGCACAAAACGACCGTACACTTTCGGCTGCACCGTCTGTTTCTGACATGCCGTCAGGCAGAGAGCTACTAATCCTATAAAAAATATCTTTTTCATTTCGGTTGACGTCCGATATAGGCGAGGATACCGCCATCTACAAAGAGTATATGTCCGTTCACGGCATCGGATGCGTGGCTTGCCAGGAACACGGCCGGTGCACCTAACTCGTCCGGCTCCAACCAACGACCTGCCGGTGTCTTCGCGCAGATGAACGCATCAAACGGATGTTTGCTGCCGTCTGCCTGCGGTTCACGCAGCGGTGCGGTCTGCGGCGTAGCGATATAACCGGGTGCCAGACCATTACACTGGATGTTGTACTCGCCGTACTCTGAGCATATGTTACGCGTCAGCATCTTCAGTCCACCCTTGGCTGCGGCATATGCGCTGACGGTCTCACGGCCCAACTCACTCATCATCGAGCATATATTGATGATCTTGCCTTCGCGCCGCGCCATCATCTCCGGCAGCACGGCTGCAGATACGATATACGGTGCCACGAGGTCGATGTCAATCACCTGCTGGAACTCCTCGCGTGTCATCTCGTGCATCGGGATGCGCTTGATGATGCCGGCGTTATTAACGAGGATGTCGATCTGACCCACTTCTTGGTGAATCTGCTCTACCAGTGCTTTCACGGCGTGCTCGTCCGTCACGTCGCATACGTAGCCGTGTGCGTTCTCGATACCCTCTGCGTGGTACAACTCATAGGCCTTATCGATAGCTTCTTGACTGCGGGCGTTGAAGATGATATTACTTGCGCCGGCTTGTGCAAAAGCCTTTGCGATCGCAAAACCGATGCCGTAACAACCGCCGGTCACCCAGGCGTTCTTGCCTTCCAAACTAAATAAATTTGAAATCATAATTTTGAAATTCTAAATTATTTGAGGTCCGTGATTTTGCTGAAGTCCTGATCGCTGTAGTCGAGGTTCTCACCACCCATACCCCAGATGAAGGTGTAGTTATGCGTAGCGGCAGCCGAGTGGATCGACCACTCCGGCGACAGCACGGCTTGGTTGCCTTTCATCCATATGTGCCGGGTCTCATCTACCTCGCCCATGAAATGGCAAACGGCCTGGTCTTCGGGTACTTCAAAATAGAAATACGCCTCCATACGACGGCTGTGCACGTGTGCCGGCATGGTGTTCCATACGCTACCGGTGTTCAGTTCGGTCATACCCATCTGCAGCTGGCAGGTCGGCAGCACTTGGTTAACGAGCATCTTGTTGATATCGCGCTCGTTGCTCATCTCCAGGCTTCCCATGTGCGCTACAACCGCGTCGGCTTTCGTCACTTTCTTGTTCGGATACGCGCAGTGTGCAGTGGTCGAGTTGAAGTAGAAGAGCGCCGGGTGCTTGGTATCGAGACTCTCGAACTTCACTTCGCGGTCACCGCGACCGAGGTAAAGCGCCTCTTTATAATCCAGTTCAAACACCTCGTCACCGGCGATGACACGACCTTTGCCGCCTACGTTGAAGATACCCATCTCGCGGCGGGTCAGGAAATACGGTGCTTTGAGCGGATCGATGGCTTCGAGCAGCAGGGTCTCGCCTACCGGCATCGCACCGCCTACGATCATGCGGTCGTACATCGAATAGATCATGTTCACTTCGTTGGCTACAAACACGCGCTCGATCAGGAAGTCCTGACGCAGACGTGTGGTGTCATAACTCTTAGCGTCCGTCGGGTTCGAGGCGTAACGCACTTGATAATTGGTTTTCATTATGTGTATGTTTTTTATGTTTGAATTTCTTTTGTATCGGCCAGTAGTACCCTAAGTTGATACTCAAGTCCATCGGGCTGGCCATATTGTATTTATCGGTCACGCCGGTGCCTACGATGCCACCGAACGAGTAGTCGAAGCGGATCTCCAGTTCATAGACACCCGCATGTTTAGTGCGTACATACAAACCTGTGCCTGCTGCTAATCCCCAGTTGAAGCGATTCTCAATGCTCTTGTTCTCATCCCATACGCAGTAACCGATCTGAGGTCCCAGATTAAAGAACCACCGGCACACCTGACTACCGAAATTGAGGTGCATGAAGATAGGTAACTCCACGTAATGCATGTTATGCGCAGTACGAGCAACGGTGTCATTGCCCGTTGCCCAACCGCGATGCTGATAGTTCAGTTCCATCTGGAAATGGCAGTACTTATGTGCGGCAAAACGGAACACCAATCCCGCGTTACCGCCCAATACGCACGCATTGGTGATAGGCGTCATGTACGGTGCTTCCGGTCGGAAGATCACCGAACTGGCGGTCACGCCTCCATGCGCACCGATCCAGTATTCCGGCACTTTCATGCGCGGCTGCGCACTCGCGATCAGCGCCATCAGACTCAGACAGACAGCTAATATGTAAGAACTTGCACGCATGCGTTTTGCCATCCGCCGTTATTCACTTGATTCCAACGGATAGTGGACTGCAATCCGTTGGTCTCTTTTGCTCCGTTCAACCATGCCACCAGTGCCTGCATCAGGTCGTAACCCAGCAGGTCATAGCGCGGACTCTCGCTCACATGCTCACTCACGTACGCTTGCGACCACAAGGCGTCATACGCTTCCCGATTGGTGTCCGCGGTGAAGACCGAGGTATATACTTGCGGCAACTCGATGTTCTCTTTCTGCCATGCATACTGGCTCACGATGCGCACCTTATGTCCTACCTTATGCAGCGAAGCGATATGCGGGAGCACCACACGCGCTTGCTGATACCGGTCGCTATGAAGGATGATCAGGTTCTCTTTCTCCAAATCCATCGCATACGCCGCGCTGTCGTTCAGCAGGTCACGTAAGGGTAGGGCACTATAACTGATCCCGTGGGCACTCATACGTTTGCGCAGCGTACGGATCGAACTCGATAAATCGGCCTCACGTACCTCCACCAGCACGCAGTGCATACTGTCGCCTCGCTGCTTGATCCAGGCGCACAGGCTGTCTGCTTCTTGCTCATCGGTTGAGTTGAACTGCAGCACGTACGGATGACTGTTCAGATCGATATCATCGCTGAACGGCAAGAGGAGTGGCACTTGATGCGCGGCGCACCAGGTGGCCATACGCTCTATCTGGATCGGATACACCAGACCCATGATGGCTTGTACACTATCCAACTCCGTGCTGTCACACAATGCTTGTACACGACGTTCGCTGCGCTCCGAGTCATAGACCCGCAGACGATACAACGTGCTGTCGTTCTGCATATCCCGCAGCGCCAACAACGCGCCTTGGTACACCTCCATCATGCGCTCGGCATTGCCGCTGCGCTTGGTCTGATGACTCTCGAAAGGCAACATCAACGCCAGTTCCATCACCCGACGGGTGTCCGGTGCAGCGGCGAGGGTATCTGCTACCACGGCACTATCCGGTGCAGCTACCACAGTGTCTGTTGGTACGATGGTGTCCTTCGGCGCCGGTGCAGGAAGTACCTTCGTCTCCGTAACCACGGCCTCTACTACCTGCGGCTTCGTCTCAATGACCACCGGGCGGTGGGTCGGGATCAGCAGGATCTCGCCGTAGTGCAGACCGCGTTCACGCAGCTGCGGGTTCAATCGGATGATCTCGCTCTGCGGTACGTTGAAGTTCACGCCTACACGGTACAAACCGATACTCTTCTCCACTTGATAACGGTAAACCTCTTCGCCGTTGATCGTATCCAGCGGGTAATTCAATAACTCCTGTGCCTTTGCCTGCATAAAGAGCAAAGAACAAAGAGTCATCAACCCCATAACCTTTAACCTATAACCCATAACCTTTAACCTTTATATTCATATTTTCGTTTTCTTACTATCCAAACTATTCCGCCTATCAGTGCCAGGATCGCCACCGGACTGATGGTACTGATCAGTTGCACTTGCGTGCGTTTGTCATGTGCCCGTTTGTCGTTAAGCAGACGCAGTGCGACACTCTTCTCCCGGAGCGAGATCAGGCCTTCGCTGTCCGTTAACCACAACACTGCATTCGTTGCAAAATCGCGGTTACTGAACTGCATTCCGCTGTAGCGGTCGTAGCCCATCGGCAGCACTTGCCCTTTCTGCGTCTCGTTGAGCAGCACACTGCCGCTACCGATCACCACTTGCCGTGTCTTGACGCCCGTCTTGATGATATCTTTCTCCGTCACCTGTAACCCGTCACCTGTAACTCCTTCCGGCACCATACGGTGGGCATACGCGCTCGCGAAACAACCCTCTAACGATACCGCTACCGGCACGTATTGATACACGAACGTACTCATGTCGGGGTTCATGTCGCTCAAGTCCACCTCGCCCGGCGTACCGGTCACACGACTCGCCGTACTCGTGGCCAACAGCACCCGTTTCTCTATCCCGTCTTCGCCTCCTACGGCATCGATCGGACTGACGAACGTACTCATGACCTGTCCCATGCTCTTGGTGATGGGCGAACCCTGACTCGTCAGTAACAGCGGTGCGTACGTCCACGGCATGGGTTGCAGGTTCGGTTGTTGCGGGTCACTGCTCACGTTCACCGGTATGGGCAAGCACTGGACGTCTTGCACCAAGGCCGGGTTCACACGAATGCCGTACTTGAACAACATCTCCGTCAATCCCAGATCGAGTGCGATGATCGGCGTGAAGCCTTCGCGTTGCAAGACCTGCTCGCTGAAACGAACCCCGTTGAGTGCCCATAGTACTGCACCGCCACGCATGATATACTGGTCGATCACAAACCGCTCGGCATCGCTGAACGCCGTCTGCGGACTCGCGATGATGATGGCTTTGTATCCATCAAGCATATGCGCATCGATAGCGATGCTGTCTCCCTTCCCTTCAGGGGAGGGCGGGGTGAGGCTCCCTCTATCGATCTGGAAATACTTACTCAGTGCGGCCATCAGGTCGTAGGTATGTGCCTCGTCCGGTTCACCGTGTCCTTCCAGAATCGCTACACGCGGGGTCTCGGTCTGCTGCAACAGGTGGAGCGCTTCCATGAAGGCGAACTCGAGTTGCTCAATGCTGGCG
Source organism: uncultured Bacteroidales bacterium (assembly GCA_902762355.1). Classification (GTDB taxonomy): domain Bacteria; phylum Bacteroidota; class Bacteroidia; order Bacteroidales; family Paludibacteraceae; genus Colicola. The sequence continues at coordinate 27,830 of CACWNR010000004.1, read as the reverse complement.
TTCAGGTTCTCCTCGCCGCTCAACCCGCGTGTGTTTTTGAGCAGCGTCACCACCGCCTTTCTGCCCTTGTACTTCATGAGCGCGTACGGATAGACCGTCGTCTGCGCCGTCTTGCCGTTCTGTTCCCGCTCATGGATGATGATCGGCTGCAAGCCGAGCGAATCCCCCGTCACCTGTAACCCGTCACCTGTAACCCTTACGATATCCGCATAGACATCGAGCTCCTCGATCGTCTCTTCCGTGGCTTTCTTGAGTCGGCGGAAGCCGGCATTGAGATCGCCGTCCAGGAGCAGCGTCACCTCAATAGGCGCGTCGGTCTGCTTGAGCAGCGTCTTGCTCGCAGCAGACAGACTATAGTGCTTGTCGTCCGTCAAGTCCCAACGCACGACAAACACATACGACAGCGCTACCAACGCAGCGCATATCGCCAGAACGATTATTTCTTTATAGCGTTCCAAACCTCTTCGTTAATTACAACCGGATATTTCTCGCGGAGCATCTTCACCCATTGTGCTTCCAGATAGTCCTGGTAGTCGGTGGTCACTTTGCCTTTCTCGTCTTCCCAGCACTCGGGTGCTTTCAGTTTCTTACCCACGCATACAACGATCGGATAGTCCGGATTCGGCTTGTAGGCATAACGCAGTTTGAAACCGAAACGATCCACGAGTTTGTTCTTGCCCATCTCCCACAGACCGTGCTGCACTTTGACGTACTGCACGCTGTCGTTATTCAGACGTTTGGCGATATAGCTATCCACCGAGTCTTTGTCGGCGGCCATAATGATCGACTTGGCGGCCTTGGCACTCGTTTCGTCTTTGGCTTGGATCAACCAGCCTTTGTAATGCATCTTCTCCCACGGATATTTGGCTTTGTTGGCTTTGAAATAAGCCTCCAGACCGACTGTGTCTTTAGCGGCCTTGTCCCATACCTCGCGCAGCGATACCTCGAACAGCAGAATGCCGTCGTGGTACTCCTGAACCAAGTGGCGCAGTTCCGGATATTTCTCCTCCAGATGGGCATCTGCATAAGCCTTCACATCCGCATCGCTCATCTCAGCCGGCAGGTTGTACTCGGCACGCGTCTTGCGGATGAAACTCTTATCGGCCTCTTTGGCGCGCTCATCGCGTTTCACTTGACGCTCTATCTGTGCGCGCATCGAGTCGAGCGGTTGGATACCGCGCTCGTCCTCTTTATAGATCAGGTGCCAACCGTACTGACTGCGAACAGGTGCACTGACCTCACCTACCTTCATGCCGAAAGCGGCATCTTCGAACGGCTTGACCATCATGCCCTTGCCGAACCAACCCAGGTCACCGCCGCGGGCACTGCTGCCGCGGTCTTCGGATTCCACGCGTGCTACCTCTGCGAAGTTAGCTGCCGTCACTACCTTGGCGATGCTGTCGATGAGGGCTTTCTTGATAGCGTCCAGACTGTCAGCCGGCACCATCTTCATGATATGACTGGCCTTCACGTCGATGTGGTCGCGCTCTTCCTCTACCAGCACGATATGCCAACCGTACTGCGTGCGGAAAGGTTGGCTGACCTTACCTACCTCCGTGTTATACACCGCCTCTTCCAGCGGATAGACATAACGGAACGGCGTGATCCAACCCAACTCGCCACCCGTCTCTTGTACGTTCGGGTCGGTGCTTATCGCGCGGGCAACCGCATCGAATGCTTCCACTTTCTGACGAACGAGTTTGGCTTTCTTTCCCTTGCCTTTGAGCACACCCTTACCGATCGTCACGCGCTCGTATGCCTCGTTGATCTTCGCCAAAGCGGCTTCCTGTGCGGAATCGTTAGCGTTCATCGGGCACTGGATAGCGATATGTGCCGCACGGCGGTCTTTGGACAGATGGCGCCAACTCATCTCAATCAGACTGTCCATTGCTGCCTCGTCCTGCAGGTACTTCGGTGTAGCCTGTGCGCGGTAGCCCTTCAGCTCCTTGAGAAAACTCTCCGTCGTGTCGATGCCCTGTGCTTCAGCTTCCGCCACTTTGAGCTTGAAATTGATGAACATGTCCAAGTACTCGTCCATCGTCTTCGGATCGACTGCACCGGCTTGGTTGTTCTTCTCGTAGATGTACAAAAACTCCTCTGCACTAACGGGTTTGCCGTTAATCGTCATCAGCGGTTCCCCGGCCATCACGCTGAGGCTCATCGCTGCCACTAAAATCAAAAATGCTTTTTTCATTTCTTTAAATATTTCGAATATGTTTGTTCAAATAGTTTGACCGCTTGCTCGATCGTACCGAAGATCTCTCCTCCGGAGGCGTTCATGTGTCCGCCACCGTGGAAGACCTCACTTGCCCATATATTGACCGGTCGGTCTCCTTGCGAGCGGAACGAGATGCGTATCCGCGATTTGGGTGTACCCGGTTTGGCACGCTCCTCACGCATACAAACGGAGTAGCATACATCCGCTATCTGCAGCGGCATGTTCACCAGCCCCTCGCAGTCGCCCGGTTGGTAATGGAACCGATCTAACTCGTCGGCATCCAGTGTGATCAGCGCCAAGTGATACTCCGGATAGATACGCATCTTGCGGTACAGCGCATACCCCGTCAGACGTACGCGGTCGGTCGAGTACTGGTTGAACACCGCGTCATACACCTTCTCCTTCTCCACGCCCGCGCGTACAAGATCCGCTACGATCTCGTAGATCTCGCACCGCGCCGAGTTATAACTGAAATTCCCCGTATCCGTCATCAATCCCGTGTAGATACAAGTCGCGATGTCGGTCGTTAACCCGTCACCCGTAAACTGTAACCCCTCATCGGCTAACAGCCGATACACGATCTCGCAGGATGAACTGGCGCTCGGATCGGAGTGCACCTCGTCCGCAAAATCCACCGGATTGAGGTGGTGATCGATGAGTATCTTCTTTGCCGGGTTCGCCAACATCTTCTCGCCCATCGGCCCGATACGCTTGGGGTCATTGAAATCCGTGCAGATGAACAGATCCGCTTCGGCAATCAACTTATCGCACGCCGCACTCTCCTTCTCGTATATCCGTATTTGATCCGCTCCCGGCATCCAAGCCAAGAACCCCGGAAACGCATTCGGCACGATGACGGTCACGTCCCGTAACCCGTAACCCGTAACCGGTAACCCCTTCAGCCAGTGCCACAACGCCAGACTCGATCCCATCGCGTCGCCGTCCGGCGCCATGTGCGTGAAGATCACAATATGTTGCGCTTTTTCTATCAGCTCTTTCATACCTTTTATATTCTCTCGTGTGCATGTGTACTCACATACGCACACAAATCGGCTGCAAAGGTACTGCTTTTTTTTGACATATGCAAGCCCGCATGCGTTTTTTTCTGTGAAAAATAACGAGATGCTTGCACAAATGAAAAAAAAGATGTAAATTTGCAGGCAAATTTGTGAAATGGGAACAATTTGTGCGATATCGACGGCGTACGGGACGGGTGGAATAGCCGTTATCCGTGTCTCGGGAGAGGAGAGTATAGCCATTGTGGATACGCTGTTTAAGGGGCGTGTGGCATTGGCGGATACGCCGGCGAATACCGTTCGTCACGGGAGGATTGAAAGGTTACGGGTGACGGGTGACGGGTTACGGGATACTGAGGTGCTGGATGAGGTGTTGTGTTCGGTGTTCCGTGCGCCGCATTCATTCACGGGCGAGGACACGGTGGAGATCGCTTGTCACGGGAGCATGTATATCCAGCAGACCTTGGTCCAATGGCTCATCGATGCGGGTTGCCGGGCGGCAGAGCCGGGTGAGTTCACACGGCGGGCGTTCTTGAACGGCAAGATGGACTTGACGCAAGCGGAGGCGGTGGCGGATCTGATCGCTGCGCAGAGTAAGGCGGAGAAAGACTTGGCGTTGAGTCAGTTGCGGGGTTCGGTATCCACGGAGTTGGGTTCGCTACGCGAACGATTGCTGCATTTCACATCGCTCGTTGAGCTCGAGTTGGACTTTGCCGACCATGAGGAGTTAGAGTTCGCCGACCGCACGGAGTTGAAAGACTTGGCGGCAGAGATAGAGGCGAAACTCGCAGCGCTGATGGCTTCTTTCCGTACCGGCAATGCGATTCGCAACGGTATACCGGTAGCGATCATCGGTGCACCGAACGTAGGCAAATCGACGTTGCTCAATGCGCTGCTCGGTGAACAACGCGCGATCGTGAGTGATATACAAGGTACGACGCGCGACACGGTGGAGGACACGTTGGTGCTGGACGGCATCTTGTTCCGGCTCATCGACACGGCAGGTCTTCGCGAGACGAACGACACGATAGAGAGCATGGGGATTGAGCGCTCGCGGAGGGCAATGGAACGCGCACAAATTGTTGTGCACGTACAGGACGCTTCGCTACAGGACACTTCGTTACAGGACGCTGCGCTACAGGTGAGCGGGACGGTGATAAATGTGCTTAACAAAGCGGATCTTTTGAGTCAAGAGTCAAGAGTCAAGAGTCAAGAGCTTCGAATCTCGGCTAAGAATGGCGATATCGAGCCGCTGAAGCGGGAGTTGGTGCGGATAGCAAAGGGGACGATGCAGACGAGTGCGGTGATGCTGAGTAACGCGCGGCATTACGAGGCGGTGACACGGGCTCATGCTGCGATAGAGCGCGTGCAAGAGGGATTGAAGGAGGGCTTGAGTGGTGAGTTGCTGTCGATGGACTTGAACGACTGTCTGAATGCACTCGGTGAGGTGACCGGACAGATCACCAACAGCGAGGTGCTGGCAAATATTTTCAGTAAATTCTGTATAGGCAAATGATATTATCGATGACGGGCTACGGGAAGGCCGAGATAACTTTCCGAAATCATAAACTGATCTGCGAGATCCGTTCGCTCAACTCCAAATCGATGGACTTGAGTGTTCGTTTGGCACCGTGTCTAAGGGCGAAAGAACTGGATATCCGCACGATCGTTAACCAGCGTCTGGAGCGAGGGAAAGTGGACTTATTATTGATAAATGATGAAATGAGCGCGACAAAGTCGCTCAATGATGTAAGTCCGATTAACTGGCAAGCCGTTCACACGTATGCGGCGCAGTACAAAGCGCAGTTCGGTGAGGTGCCGGCAGAGGTGATGGCCGCGATCATGCGTTTCCCGGACGTGCTGAAGCAACAGGAAGAAGCCGGTGATCTGACGGACGAGGAGTGGCAGCAGATTCAGGCGCTGCTCAACGCCGCCATCGATGGTTTTATTGCTTTCCGTACCCAAGAAGGAGCGGCACTGCAGGCGATGTTCACCGAGAAGTTGGACGGTATAGCAGACCTGCTGGCACAAGTGGAACCCTTCGAGAAAGGCCGCATCGCGAAGATCCGTGAACGGCTGGAGGCTAACCTCGCCCAACTGAGTGCGGAGACCCAGGCGCAGACCGATCGCAACCGTCTGGAGCAGGAGATGATCTACTACCTCGAGAAACTCGATATCACCGAAGAGAAAGTGCGCCTCACGAACCACATCAAGTATTTCCGTGAAACGATGGACGGCGAGGGTAGCGGTGTCGGCAAGAAACTCGGGTTCATCGCCCAGGAGATGGGACGCGAGATCAATACGCTCGGCAGTAAATCGAACCAAAGCGAGATGCAGATCATCGTGGTCAAAATGAAAGATATACTTGAGCAAATTAAGGAACAAGTCCTTAATGTGCTCTAATTTATGATTTTAAATTTTTGATTTATGATTTATATATTCTGCGCTCCTAGCGGCAGTGGTAAATCGACGATGGTCAAGCATCTGCTGACCATGCATCCGGATCTGTTTGAACTGTCCGTGTCCTGTACGACGCGTGCTCCGCGCGGCGAAGAAGTACATGGCCGGGAGTACTATTTCATCTCCGTGGAGGAGTTCCAAAAACGCATTGAGAACGATGATTTTATTGAGTACGAGCAGGTGTACGACGGCCTTTATTACGGTACACTCAAGGAGGAGATCGACCGTATCGAAGCGGCAGGACGGCAAGTGCTGTTCGATGTTGATGTGAAAGGCGGACTGAACCTCAAGCGGATCTTGGGCGATAAGGCTACCTCGATCTTCATCTGCCCGCCGTCCATCGAGGAGTTACGCCGTCGATTGGAAGGGCGCGGTGACACGAGCCCCGAGATGATCGAGAAGCGGTTGGCGAAAGCAGAGTACGAGATGAGTTTTCAGCCGCAGTTCGATAAGGTGGTGGTCAATGACGACCTGACGCATGCGTTCGAGCAGTTGGATGCGATCATAGAAGATAGATGATAGATTATAGATGATAGATTATAGATTATAGATTATAGATTATAGATTATAGATTATAGATGATAGATGATAGATGAACTTTAGCGAAGCTGTCACATATTTGTATAACGCGCGGCCGCCGTTTCATGAGGTAGGAGCGAGTGCATACAAACCCGGGTTGGAGAACACGCTCCGACTGATGGCGCATGTGGGCAATCCCCACGAGCGGCTGAAGGCGATTCATGTGGCAGGTACGAACGGCAAGGGTTCGACGAGTCATCTGATCGCGGCGGCGTTACAGGCAGCAGGACTGAAGGTGGGTCTCTTCACCAGTCCGCATCTGGTGAGCTTGACCGAACGCATCCGTATCAACGGCCAACCGATACCCGAAGAGACGGTGGCGGCGTTCGTTACGGAGCACAAGGACTTCCTGGACGCACTGCAACCTTCGTTCTTTGAGACAATGACGGCGCTGGGCTTCTGGTATTTCGTGCAGCAGGGCGTGGATATCGCCGTGGTGGAAGTAGGGCTTGGCGGACGACTGGACAGCACCAATGTGCTGACGCCGGTGTTGAGCGTGATCACGAACATAGGATTGGATCATACGGAGTTTTTGGGCAACACGCTGACGCAGATCGCGAAGGAGAAGGCGGGTATCATCAAACCCGGTGTGCCGGTAGTGATCGGCGAGAGTCACCCGCAGACGATGAACGTGTTCTTGGCTAAAGCACAGGAATGCGGTTCGGATATATATTTTGCTGACCAATGTGAGTACCTGCGCCGCACACGCCTGAAGGTAGCGCCCGAATGCGAGTTAAAAGGCAACTACCAGGAGCATAACTTGCAGACGGCGTTTGTAGCATTAAGAGCTATCAGTATTCAGTATTCAGCGATCAGAGAGGGCTTTGCCCACGTGTGTACGATGACGGGTCTGCGGGGACGATGGGAGATCCTGCGTGAACAACCGCTCGTGCTCTGCGACACAGGCCATAACAGTCACGGACTGCAGTACGTGGCGCGGCAACTGAAGGAGTTGGAGACCAACCACGTATGGTTGGTGTTTGGGATGGTGAACGACAAAGACACGGAGGTCGTGATGCGACTGATGCCTGCGGGCGAGCGCTATCATTATATATTTACACGCCCGAACACGCAACGCGCACGAACAGGCGAAGAGATGCTGGCGTTATGGAAGGATTCAGGAGTCAGGAGTCAGGAGTCAGGAGTCGCCATCGAAGATCCGCAGCAAGCGATCGCATACGCGCTCAAACAGGCTGCACCGGAAGATGCGATTTTTATCGGAGGAAGCAATTACCTCGTAGCAGAAGCTATCACATATTTTGATAACAAAGGAGAATGCCGAAAATCCTAAGCAATAGAGTAGGCGTTAACAAACAATCATTATTACCCACATGAAAAAAATCTTTTTATTTACAGTCATTGCGTTAGGCGCATGTCTGAGTTCTTGTCAAGCTCCGTCGTCGATGTATTCGACCCGTACCGCTCGTACCCAAGAGATGCCGGTAGAGACTTGGAGTTCTTGGACCACAGCTGATCTGGAAGTATCGGATCAACGCGTAAAACTGACGGTTGCTGTTCCGCAGAACGACAACATGATGGTCAGTGTAGATCAGTACAAGCAGAACGCTGTCGGCGAGTTGTTGGAGAAGAGCAACGCAGACGTATTGGTTAACCCGTTGTTCAAGTTGGACTATCGTAACGGTCGTCTGGAGAGCATCACCGTAAGCGGTTATCCTGCAAAACATCGTAATTTCCGTACTATCTCGTACGAAGAGCAGACGAAGTATCTAATCGACAAGTCGAAAGCAGAGAACGTACCGCAAGTAGTTATCAACGGCGGTGAGATCATTAACGAGGTTAAAAAGTAAGCAACCATGAAACATATTCGCATTATATCATTGATGGTTATCCTGGCGGGTATGTCTTCGTGTACAGTATCCAACTATCTGACGACCACCCGCACCGCTCGTTCGCTCGAGATCAAATCGGACATCAAGCAGATGCCGACGGTAGCGGATCTCGTTGTGGATACTGTTTATGTGCGTAAGGATACCACTTGGACGAACACCTCCAAGTCGTTCACGACGAAGGCGGCGATGCGTGAGCTGCTGATCGGCGCGATGATGGAGAAGGCGAATGCCGATGTGATCATCCAACCGCGCGAGAACCTCGTCGTTAAGTCGCAGTCCTCGAAGCAACTTATGCGCATGGAGATATACGGCTACCCGGCTCGTTATCGCAATTTCCGTACCGCTACGGAAGAAGACCTCCGCATCCTCAACGGCATCGACCCGAAGCCGGCTAACTACAACACGATCTACATCGGATCGGGTGCACAGCAAGGACCGACCCTCTCTCCGGTAGTAGGCAGCGCGGTGGCTAAAGCCATCACGCCGGCGCCGAATGTAGCACCGAAGAGTGCAGGCAAAGGTTACCTGAGAAAACCGTTCTACTCCTCCCTCGAGATGGGTTATAACCTGTTCTTCCCGATCACCGGCGGAAACGATATAGCACACGGTTTCCTGGTTAACACGAATTACCTGTGGCGCATGAAGAACCCGCATATCTACGAAGGTATGGGTATTGGTGTGAATGCTACGTTCGATAAGTATTACCGTGAGTGGCTCATCCCGATGTACTGGCACAACCGCTTCTACTGGTCAAAGACCGCTGTGGCACCGTTCTTTGACTTCCGTCTCGGTGCCTGGATGGGCGTAGGACAAGCCAAAGTGAGTGCCAACAACTGGAAGGGTACGTTCATGGGAGGTATGTACTATGCCGCCTTCCTCGGACTCGAGTTCGGCAAGCACTTCAACCTCTCCGTTGGTTCGGATCAGTTCTTAGGTGGAGCAGCTGAGTACAACGACGTGCTCTTTACGCTGAACGTTGTAGCGAAGATAGGATTTAATTTCTAATCGCTTTCTCCCGTATTTGTGTAGAAGACACATCGAAATACGGAGCATCAGCCAGGAATGTAATGTTCCTGGCTTTTTTGATGCATGCGGGTAGGGGGGCAGATTCGCTTCCGTGACGCGGGTAAACGAACAGCCGGAAATGATCGAGAATGAAGTCGTACTCGCGCCATTGGTCGAAGATAGCGAGGTTGTCTTCGCCGATGAGGAGTGTGAACGTGTGCTCGGGATAGGCTTTCTGTAACGCACGCAGCGTGTTCGCCGTGTAAGAAGGGCGGGGGAGAGAGAACTCAAAATCCGAAGCCACCAGTCCGGTGATGCCTTTTATCGCTTCCCTTACTGCTGCCAAGCGCTCCTCTTCGGGGGCGAGTATACCGGCGGGTTTGAGGGGATTATTCGGGCTGACGAGCAGCCACACTTCATCGAGGTCGGTATGCTCGATGACCCACTTCGCCAAGCCCACATGCCCGAAATGCACGGGGTTGAAACTGCCGCCGTAGATGCCTATGTTCATTGTTTGGTGATGGCGTTAAAATCCAGTACGCCGTCGGTGCGTTTGTCCACCAGCCATTTATAGAACCTCGGCGTGACGTGAATCGCGTTGGAGCGGCTGGTGAGCGCTACCTGATGGTGGTTGATGGGGTTGAAGATCGATACATGCAGTCGTCCGTTACCGCGGTTGGCCTTGATCTCATCCGCCAGTTCGTCGATCAGTTCGTTATTAACCAGATCCAGATTGAGACGTATGTTGATACCCTCGGTGCGCTTGTCTTGCACCTCGTTGAGCATGGTCACGCTCTGCACGACGAACTCAAACTCCGCCGACTCGTCCGGTGCTTCACGGAACCATTTCTGTCCGGCACCTTTCTGCTGTACCACACCCGTGACGAGCACGTACAGGTCTTTGAGCATCATATGCGCGAACTGCGAGTAGGCGTTTCCGAAGAGCGCGAACTCGTACGTACCTGTGTAGTCGGTGATGACATAGCGGCCGTAGGGGTTGCCTTTCTGACTGATGCGCTGCTCCGCCGACGTGATGATACCGCCGATGAGGCAGGCTTGGTTCTTATGCTTGGCGATGAACTCCGACGGGATGATCTTCGGTTCGTCCGGTTCGGCTGCCAACTCCTGTTTGATACGTACCTCCGCATCCTTGCGTACATCGGGTTTGCGCCACTGCTCGAACTGCGTCAACTCATTGGCCGTCACGTTGCATAACTCGCGTACCTCGAACTCATACTCGTCCAGCGGGTGCGCCGAGAGGTAGATACCGATGAGGTCTTTCTCTTTGTTGAGCCGCTCGATCGTGTTCCAGCGCGGCACTTGTGGCAGTTCAGGATGCTTGATGTCGATGGCGATATCGAAATCCGAGAAGAGCGAGTTGGTGTTCGAGGCTTGGTCAGCCTGCCATTTCTGGCCGTAGTTCATCAGCAGATCCAGACCTGACTGACCGTACTCGTCCACGCCGAAGAACTGCTCGCGATAGAGGTCTTTGAAGCACTCGAAAGCACCCGCCGCTGCGAGGTTCTCGATCGTCTTACGGTTGCAACTCTGCAGGTTGACACGCTCCAGGAAATCGAATATATCTTTGTACTTGCCGTTCTTCTCGCGCTCGGTGATGATGGCATCGGCAGCTCCTTCGCCTACACCCTTGATACCACCCAAACCGAAACGGATAGCGCCTTCTTTATTGACTGTGAAGGTTAACTCCGACTCGTTCACATCCGGCTCCAGTACACTGAGGCCGAGCGCCTTGCATTCGTCCATGAGTTTGGTCACCTCTTTGATATCGTCCTTATGGACGGTGAGGTTAGCCGCCATGAACTCCGCGGGGTAGTGGGCTTTGAGATAACCCGTTTGGTATGCCACCCACGAGTAGCATGCCGCATGCGATTTATTGAAGGCATAGGACGCGAACTTTTCCCAGTCTGCCCAGATCTTATTGAGGGTTTTCTCGTCATGTCCGTTGGCTTTACCGCCGTCCATGAACTTGTCTTTGAGGGATGCCAGTACCGCCATCTGTTTCTTACCCATGGCCTTACGGAGCTTGTCACTCTCGCCGCGGGTGAAGTTAGCCAGCAGTCGGCTTAGCAGCATGACTTGCTCCTGATAGACGGTGACACCATAGGTGTCCTTGAGGTATTTCTCCATCACGGGAATGTCGTACGTCACCTCTTCGAGTCCCTGCTTACGCTTGATGAACTGCGGGATATAATCCATCGGACCCGGTCGGTAGAGGGCGTTCATGGCGATGAGGTCGCCGATGACGGTCGGTTTTAACTCGCGCAGGTATTTCTGCATGCCCGCCGACTCGAATTGGAACACGGCTACCGTGCGGCCTTCCTGGAAGAGCTTGTAGGTCAACTCGTCGTCGATAGGTATATGATCGATGTCGATATCGATGCCGTGCGCTTTCTTGATGTTACGCAGACACTCCTTGATGATGGTCAGCGTGATGAGGCCGAGGAAGTCCATCTTGATCAGTCCTACGGACTCGACCACATGCCCGTCGTACTCCGTTACCAGCACACGTTTCTTGCTGTTCTTATCTTCGACGGAAGACAGCGGGGCGAAGTTCGTCAGGTCGTCAGCGCCGATGATCACGCCGCAGGCGTGTACACCCACTTGACGGATCGTTCCTTCCAATCGCGCCGCGTACTCGAGCATCGAGCGCGTGTTCGGATCACCCGTTTCGTACTCACGCTTCAACTCCTCGATGTACTTATAACAGTTCTTGAGGTTCACTTTCGGACGCTTGGCGTCTTTGGGCAGGTCTTTCAATACGCTATCTGGGAAATCGCGGTCGGGCACGTAACTCTTCAGTTCGTTCACAAACGCCAGCGGTACTTGCTGTACACGACCCACATCCGCGAGCGCCGACTTGGTTGCCATCTTGCCGTAGGTCACGATATGTGCCACATGCGTCTCACCGTACTTACGACTCACGTATTCCAGCACCTTTCCGCGACCGCAATCCTCGAAGTCGGTATCGATATCGGGCAGCGATATACGGTCGGGGTTCAGGAAACGCTCGAACAGGAGATCGTACTTGAGCGGATCCAGATCCGTGATCTTCAGACAGTAGGCCACCACCGATCCGGCCGCACTACCACGACCGGGTCCGACGGATACGTCGAGTTCCTCGCGCGCCGCACGAATAAAGTCCATCACGATCAAGAAATATCCCGGGAAACCCATCGAGATGATGGTGTTGAGTTCGAACTCGATTCGCTCTTTGAGTTCATCGTCGTTGGCCAACCGCTCCTCGCCGTAACGTTGCTTGGCACCTTCCATCGTCAAGTACCGCAGGTACGCACTCTCGAAGGCCAGACGGTCGGGGTAGTCTTCTTCTTTACCGAACGAAGCCGGGATGTCGAACTTCGGCATGATAGGCCCGTGGTCAATGTCATAGACTTCCACCTTATCGACGATCTCCTGCGTGTTCTCCAGCGCCTCCGGGATATCGGCAAAGATCTCCGCCATCTCTTCCGGCGTCTTGATCCACTCTTGTTTGGTATAGTGCATGCGGTTGACGTCGTTCACGAAGTGGTTCGTGCTCAAACATATCAACCGGTCGTGGGCTTCCGCATCCTCTTCGTTCACGAAGTGGGCATCGTTGGTCGCGATAACTTTGATGCCGTATTTCTTTGCTAACTCGATAAGCACCGGGTTGACCTGTTTCTGCCGTTCATACACCTCTACATCCGCACCGGGTTTCTGGGTCTCGTGACGCTGTAGCTCGATATAATAGTCTTCGCCAAAGAGGTTCTTGAACCATTGTACGGTCTCTTCCGCTTCGCTGAAATCCCCGCCTTTGGCGAAGCCCTCGAGGATTTTTTGGGGAAGTTCACCACCCAGACAAGCCGAACAGCAGATGATGCCTTCGTGCCAGCGTTCCAGCAACTCCTTATCAATACGCGGGGTGTGATAGAACGCATCCGACATGTAGCCATGCGAGACGAGTCGGCAGAGGTTATGATAGCCCTCCATATTTTTTGCCAGCAGGATGAGGTGCCAACCCGAACGGTCGATGGAGTAGGTACGTCCCTCGCCGTTGACGGCCTTGTCGTCCGTCATCGAGTGACGACCGCGACGGGCACAGTAAGCCTCCGTACCCACGATGGGCTTGAAGCCTTCTTTCTTCTTGCAGTAGTCCAGCAGGTCTTTGATACCGTACATATTACCGTGGTCAGTCAGCGCCACGGCGTTCATGCCGGAGTCAATACATTTATCCACTATCTCTTCTACTTTACTTAAACCGTCCAGCAGCGAGTAGTGCGAGTGCACATGTAAATGCGTAAAGTTCATAAAATCCAAAAAATCATTTCTGGGTGCAAAATTACATAAAAAAAATGACATACACAAATATTTTTTTGCATATGTCAGATTTTTTTTGTACCTTTGCGCCGCAAACACCATTCAAGGTCAGGAGGTGAAGTAATTCATTTATAAATATATTATTATGGCAACAATCTATGATTTTAAAGTCCTCTCCAACAGAGGCAAAGAGATAAACCTTGCGGACTATAAAGGTCAGGTTATTCTCATCGTCAATACCGCTTCCAAGTGCGGTTTTACACCGCAGTACGACGGTCTGGAAGCACTGTATAAGAAATACAAAGAGCGGGGATTCGTCATCCTCGGTTTCCCCTGCGACCAGTTTGCCAATCAGGAACCGGGCAGTGATGAGCAGATCGAGGAGTTTTGCCGCCTCAACCACGGTGTGACTTTCCCGTTGATGGCCAAGAGCGACGTCAACGGCGCGAATGCCAATCCGGTCTTCGAGTTCCTTAAAACGCAAGCTCCGAAGGAGGAATACAACGGTCTCAAAGCGAAAGCTACACACGCTATGCTTAAGCGCATCAGCAAGAGTGTGGAGAAAGAGAGCGATATCCTCTGGAACTTCACCAAATTCCTCATCTCCAAGGACGGCAAGACTATCAAACGCTATGCGCCGGTAGCCGAGCCTAAAGACTTCGAGCAGCATATCGTAGCGGAGTTGGAGAAGAAATAAGAAGCATGAAGAAGTTTCGTGACATCGCAGGTTACGTGCTGGGCGGAGTGCTATTGGACCGAACTGAATAAACAACGCTGCGCTGACTTGGAATCACGCGGCCTAATGACCGACCTCGGTCGCGCAGCCTTACAAAGAGCACTATTATGAAGCTTAAACACATATATGTAGCAGGAGGATGTTTCTGGGGCACAGAGCATTTCTTCAAGCAGATTGACGGAGTGGTTGAGACGGAAGTGGGCTTCGCGAACGGGCAGACAGAAAACCCGACCTACGAGCAAGTATATACCGACACGACCGGCTACGCTGAGACTGTGCATGTCATCTATGATCCGGACAAGGTGAGTCTGGACTTCCTGCTGCGCATGTTCTTTGTAGCCATCGACCCGACGAGCCTGAACAAGCAGGGACACGACGAAGGCACTCGTTACCGCACAGGCATCTATTATACGGACACGGCAGACCTGCAGACCATTGAAAAAGTCTATGCTGAAGAGCAAAACAAGTGTGGTCAACCCTTCGTAGTGGAGAAACTGCCTTTGCAGAACTTCTATCCCGCCGATGAGTACCATCAGGACTATTTAGATAAGCATCCTGACGGATACTGTCACTTGTCAAAAGCCTTGTTTGCTTTCGCACGAAAAGCCAAACAGTTGTAAAAATGTATACCACCATAACAAACCATATAGAACTTGACCGCGAACAACGACATGTGCGCAAGGATGGACAAACGGTTCATCTGACCGGATTGGAGTATGGCCTGTTGGAGTTTCTTTCGGCGCACCCGAATAGGATCTGTACACGGCAGATGCTGTTAGACCATGTATGGGGAGACCGTTTTCAGTACGACACCGGTACGATCGATGTGCACCTTAATGCCTTGCGCCGCAAGTTAGGGTGGACGAAGAAAGAACCAATAGAGACCATTCGAGGAATAGGTTTTGTATTTCGTGTAGAGCAGAAAATTACCCACTATACCATTGATTTACAGGCGTTTCTTACAGAATGGCTGCGCAGCCGTGAGACGGAGATCAGCGCCAAAGGACTTGTGGCACAAATACATCTAACGCCTTTTGTGAACGAGATAACTATTGAACCGAAAGCTTTGCGGCAGATGTTAGACAGTGTGCTGACCGCTTTATTGCCTTCCGCTCAACCGGGAGTGTTAAGGCTGAGTTCCAAACTGACCATGCAATATTTCATCCTCTCGTTGGACCTAAATGGTACTATCAACGAGTTGCGTATCCCTATTTATGGGGAATTTGATGCTTCTTAAGAAAATCTTAAGCAAAGATTAAGAAAAACATTGTACCTTTGTCGCGAATTTTGAATTTATGCGAGCAAAGGTACTTTTTTTATCTTTATTTATAGCGTGCGTAGCGTGTGCGCAGGTGAGTGAGGGAATCAAGAAGAACAAGGTCTATCAAGGCTTCTCCGGCGGCATGATGCTACATACGGGTTATTTGTTCGGCCAGGACGGCAACGCTCCCAAGACGGCAGACGGACGATCCTGTAGTCCACAAGGGGCGTTATTTGGTATTGGTGGAGCCTTGCGCGTGCATTTATGGAAACATCTACGGACAGGTTTTGAAGGTTTCGTAAGTACGATGCCGAGCGCCATGACTGATTGTCACGATGTACTCAAAAACGGCAGTTATGTGCGGGTCGGTTGTGGCGGTGTGCTGGCCGATTGCTGTTGGCGATTGGAGAAGGCATGGCCGTATATCGGCGGAGTGATTGGTGGCGGTTCAATGAAAGGCTTGTATATTTTGGATGGCGATCAGAACAGTTGGACTCCGGATGCCAATAGCACGTTTCACAAGCAATCGTTCTTTTATGTCACGCCGTACGTAGGGTGCGATTATTGCTTGACGCGTAAGGTGCATATCACGTTCCGTTTGGACTGGATGTTGGCTTTCCACAAGCGCGAATTATGTATGCCTACCGGTCCGCGGCTTTATTTTGGATTTATGTTTTGTCATTAATATGAATTACGAAGGAATTTTATTGGGCGCAGGTGCGTTCCTGTGTATCGGACTTTTTCATCCGCTGGTCATCAAGGCGGAGTACTATTTCGGAGTCAAGTCCTGGTGGGCTTTTCTCATCGTCGGTCTATTGGCGGCAGGCGGTTCGTTATTCGTAGAGAACACGTACCTGTCGATTTTCCTGGGCATCTTTGCTTTCTCAGCCTTATGGGGGATCGGCGAAGTGTTTCACCAACGCGAACGAGTCCGCAAAGGTTGGTTTCCTATGAGAAAATCGTGCCCTAAGGCTAAGAACCCCAAACGCAAAAACGAGTATTAAAAATAACTGCAAAAGCAAAAAAATCCCGTATATTCTTGCGTATATGGGATTTTTTCTGTACTTTTGCACGCAAAACGTGCAATAACATGAAACGAGATTATTCCAAATGGTGTAGTGTGGCGCTGATTGCGGCCATCTATATGCTCGCAGGTGTAGCCGGTTGGCTGCTATTTGAAGGATTAGCTACTAATCCCCTAACCGCTAATCCCTTAATCCGTTTATTCCTGGCTGACGTGCTGGCGACGGTTGTCGTATGGGCATTCGGCTTACTCTATGAGAACGTGTCTGTCTATGATCCTTATTGGAGCGTCTTTCCGCCGATTGCTTTTCTGCTCTGGGCATTCTATACCGGCGTATGGTCGGTTCCGGTCATTCTGCTACTTATCGCTTCGTGGTATTGGGGATGGCGTCTTACGCGCAACTGGGCGATTACGTTCAAAGGTATCGGTCATGAGGATTGGCGCTATACGAAATATCGCGACCGGCATCCCTTGGTTTTCCACACCATTAATCTCTTCGGTTTGAACATGATGCCGACGCTCGTGGTCTTTGCTGCTATGCTACCCGGACTGAAACTGTTTGAATCACCAATTACCAATGACCAATCACCAATCAGCATAGTTGTGCTATGCTTCGGTTTCATCGTTTGCCTTGCTTCGGCTACTATCCAACTCATTGCAGACAAGCAAAGCCATGACTTCCGAGCAGCTAATCCAGGTAAAGTGTGCAATGTGGGTCTATGGAAACACGGCCGCCATCCGAACTACTTCGGAGAGATACAATTCTGGTGGGGCATTTGGATCATGTACGCGTCTTTGAATGGTATCGACCTATATGTAGGTGGCGCGATTGCCATGACCGCACTATTCCTTGGTATCAGTATTCCACTCATGGAGAAGCGACAATTGGCTAACAAACCGGACTACGCCGAGTACCGCAAACAGACAAGAATATTGATATGACAATCGACACAACTAACATGTGCAGCCACTTGCAGCGGAAGCTGTTTGAAGGCGAATATCGCGCCATCCGCGAGCAGATAGAGACCGACCCGACATTAACAGCCGTGGTTCGTTCGCGGCAGTTGCATATTTACCGCGACGGGGAAAAGATACTGGTACTTGCCGGCAAGTCCGCAAACAAAAATCATTCGAGATGATAAACTAAGTCAATTTGTATAATGAAAAAACTAATCATCCTCGCATTAGCGGCAATCGGATTTGCTGCATGCAGTAATCAACCCGTTCAACAGAACAAGTCATTCATGGATTTAGCGCGGCAGCGTTTTGCGGTGCGCGAGTACGCACAAACACCGGTAGAGCAAGCCAAACTTGATTCAATCCTCGAAGCAGGACGTCTCGCTCCGACAGCTAAGAACGTGCAACCGCAGCATATCTACGTGCTGCAAAGTCCCGATGCGATTATCAAGATCAATGCCCTGACCCGCTGTG
Organism: uncultured Bacteroidales bacterium; assembly: GCA_902762355.1. GTDB lineage: Bacteria > Bacteroidota > Bacteroidia > Bacteroidales > Paludibacteraceae > Colicola. The sequence continues at coordinate 9,936 of CACWNR010000004.1, read as the reverse complement.
CGTACGGTGCGCCGGTAGTGTTCCTTGTGTGCTATGACACCGATCAGGTATGGACCAAAGAAGATGGCACGAACTCCGGCGACATGGACTGCTCGATCATTGGCACGCATATGATGATGGAAGCCACCGAACTCGGCCTCGGCACATGCTGGGTGAAGTGGTTCGATCCGGCCGAAGTGGCTGCGGCTTTTGACTTACCGGCTAATCACAAACCGTCCTTCCTGATGCCTTGCGGCTACGCGTCCGAGAACGCCAAGCCGAGCGACCATCACTTCTCCCGCAAACCCCTCAGCGAAACAGTGACGTATAAGTAAAAATATGACTAAGATCCTATTCATGTCGTGGGCAGGCGAGACGCGGGATGTCTCCGATCCATGGTATACCCGGGACTTTACAAAGGCCTATGACGATATCCTTCAAGGCTGTCAAGGTCTCTTCCGGTCTATGCGGTAAGATAACAAAACTTGTATTTTTATGCGATACTTGCTATACAGCGTACTTATCTACCTTGCGGCGATCAATATCGTTACGTTCTTTTTGTACGGCATCGATAAATGGAAAGCCAAGCGCTCCAAATGGCGCATCGACGAAGCGACGTTGCTTTGGTGGGCAGTGTTCGGAGGAAGTATCGGCGCACTGTTGGGTATGAAGGTATGGCACCACAAAACGCTGCATCGCAAATTTACATGGGGCGTCCCTGCCATCCTCATTGCGCAGATAGCGACAGTTGGCGCGATTATGTATTATATCGTAAAATGAAGCACTACAAAGCCATATTTCTGGATTGGGACGATACAATCGGCGATTGGACAACCGCAGAGCACAAGGCGCTGCAGGATATCTATGTCCACTATCAGCTGAATCGGTTGTACCCCACGTTCGAGGACTACTTGAACGTGTACAAACCCTACAATCTCGAGTTATGGGGCATGTACGGTCGCGGCGAAGTGACGAAAGATCGGTTGCACCTGCAGCGGTTCTTGAGGCCGATTGAAGGGTTACCGGTTACAGCGGATGGGTTACGGGAATTGGCCCACGAGATGGGGGCAGAGTTCTTGCTGTTGACGAATAAGTATTTCTGCTTGTTGCCGGACGCGGAGAGGGTGGTGAAGTACTTAGCGAGTAAATATCCGCTGACCATCATCAGCAACGGATTCAAGGAGGTTCAGTACTACAAGTTCGAGCATTCCGGTTTGGCACCATACTTCACACACACGCTCATCAGCGAAGAGGTGGGGATCAACAAACCCCAGCCGGGAATCTTCCAAATAGCCTTGGAGCGCAACGCTATCACCGCTGACGAGGCCGTCATGATAGGCGATAGTTATTCCTCAGACATCGCTGGTGCCAAAGCTGCCGGTATCGACCAAATATGGATTCACGAAGGCGAGACTTCGGAAACAGCTACCCACATCGTTCCAAACTTGGCAGACGTAATGAAAGTGTTAAAGCAAATATAGTAAGAAAAAATAAAATGAGAAAAACAATTATTGCATTATTGGCGCTCTTTCTGAGTATTCCACTTGCTGCACAAACCGCAGACAGCGTACTCTTTGCCGCCTATCTTCGCGAGGATATGACCGCCTGGAAAGCGTACGTGGATCAACATACGGATCTGCTGTACGAGTACGGCTACTGCGGATATATCGTAGCCGAGGCGAAGAAAGACGGTAAACAGAGTCTGCTGCTGGAAGCGAAGCGATACGTAGCGCGGTTTAAGCAACACGTCGAGGCACAGAAAAATTCCCTCCCAAAGGGGCACTATGAGATGTATATGTCTGCTGTCTATGTGTTCGAACTACGCCTGAAAGAGTCCATTCATCCGGTCAAAGCGATGTCGCTCGCCAAAGATGCCACCAAGTTAGCGCCCACCGATCCGATGGTTCTGACCTATTATGGCACCAGCCTTTTCTATGCCCCCAAGCCGTTCGGCAGTAAGCAGGAAGCATTGGAGTGGTTTGAGCAGGCAGAGACCTATTTCCGTGCCCCTAAATGGCAGTACTGTTGGCTCCGAAAAGCCAACGAGATGTACATCCAACAGTGCAAAGAAAAGCTAAAAAACAACTGATTTTGCATTTTTTTGCAAAATAATTGCCCAAAAATTTGCATATGTCATAAAAAAGCAGTACTTTTGCACCCGCTTTTGAAAAACGAACACCCTGCAAGTGTCAATGCAAGCTGCTCAATGGTGTAATGGTAGCACTACAGATTCTGGTTCTGTCTGTCTGGGTTCGAGTCCTGGTTGAGCAACATAGAAGAGACCTTATGGGTCTCTTTCTTGTTCTCATACCGACTCAAACCCAGGTTCTCCGCCACTTCGCTCTGTCGATTATTGCTAAGCAATTTTCGAGTCCTAGTTGAGCAACAAAGTCCGATAAATACTGGCCTCGCGAGGTGTTGACGCTAAAAGGCCGTGTCAAAATCGGGTCAAAAAATTTTCATGACTTAAAAAGTGCTGACATCAGTAATGGTGCCAGCGCTTTTTAAAAAACATGAAAAATCGTTTAGAAATTTTGGGTTACAAACCCGCGACACTGAAACACGACACCAATGGTTGGTACATTCTGTACTACGTGTATTCTCCAGTCACAAACAAGTTAGAGCGCGTCCGCACCAAATTAAATGGTGTACGCGAGAACTTTAAACGCCTTAATGACTTCCGCTCTTATGCGGATAAGATGGTGCAAGACATCAATCTTAAGTTAGCCGGTGGTTGGACTCCGCTTATCGAGCAGCAGAATGCTTCCCTCTTTAAGCCGATGAACTTAGCTACCGAAGAGTTCATCAGTATTAAGAAACGCGAGTTACGTCAATCGACGATGGTAGCGTACAAATCGGTTCTCAGCATCCTTAACAACTGGATCGTCGAAGAACTGCATTCTCCCGACTGTCCGGCTTCGATGTTCAACCATGCTTTGGCGGTTCGCTTCATGGATTTCCTCTTTACAGAACCTACCGAGGAAGAAATCCGAAAGGCAAAAGCGCAAAAGAAACAGCCACGCAAAGCATTGTCTGCTAACGCTTGGAACACCTACCTCAAGAAGTATCGCGCCATCTTCAGTTGGTTCGAGGAACATTGCTACTGCAAAGAGAATCCGTTTGAGCGTATTAAGACCAAACAGAAAGAAGAGAAACGCCGTGGATTGATACCAGCAGAAGTTCGTGGCCAGATTTTCGATTACTGCGAAGAAAACATGCCGAATTACATTCTCGTCTGCATGCTCATTTACTACTCACTCATCCGTCCGAAAGAGATTGCGCTTATTCAACTGCGCGACATCCATTTGGACGAGGGTTACATCCTTATTCCGGTAGAGAAAGCGAAGACACACATTGAGCGTGCTGCGCCCCTATCACCTGAACTGATTGAACGTCTCAAAGCTATGCATTTGGAGAAGTATCCGCAGGATTATTACCTGTTAGGCACCGAGTATGTTCCGTCTGAGGCTCCGGCTTATCATGGCAAGTATAAGAAGGACTGGATGAAGATACGTGAAGCACTCCACCTGCCGCAAGAAATGCAACTCTATTCGTTCAAGGATGACGGTATAACCGAGATGATTGATGACCATAATATGAACATCCATCTGGTACAACAGGCAGCTGGTCACCAAGATGTCACAACGGCCATGAAATATGCTCGCAAAATTGACCCGAATATGATAGAGAAAATACGTTCGTGCGGCACCAGTTTCCGTCCGGTAAAATAAGAGCTTTTTTCCGGTCGAAAAGAAGTAGCGTTCAAGGACATGAATACTGCTTCTTTTTTTGTATATTCGTATTAAGTTAGGAACGCGCGCGTAGGGAGAAAATTCGTGCGCCCCTGTAAATACACGAACACTCGTTGAAAAAATTGGCGTGTTCGTGCTAAAAGATTTTTATTTTATTCCGTTTTTCCGGTCTATAAAATCATAAATCGCTGTAAATAAGCCAGATAGCGACGAAAGATAGCAAAATCTTTCGTCTTTTCCCTCTGGAGAGCCCCAACCGCCCTGCTTAATTTGCCCAAAATCGGCTCTTTTTGAGCGGAATATGCAGTCAACACTTTCAACTTATTGCCGAAGTCGGCTCAAATCTTTAGGACGAAAGTCTCACTCATTTTCTTACATCACAAGTCGCATTTTGTGCATGAAATTGATAGGTCTCCACTATTCCAAAATAACCTCAAAAGTCACCTCATTTTTCGCGCGTAATCGTCTTCCATTTTTGAGCGCCGAAAGTCTTCTCTTTTTGCGACCTCAAAAGTCTCCGTTTGCTCGCCAACCTCGCGAGTCTCTAACCACTCCGCCACCTCAAAAGTCTGTTTGCGCTCGCGCGCCTATAAGGTCTTGCATAAACAAAACTACCGCACGTTTCATCACGAAAAGCGCGGTAGCGACGAAAAGGGAACCGTCAAAGTGAATTAGATAGTAAACGACAAACGCCTCACACCACGTTTGTGTATGATAGTTCAATTAACATCCTCTCTGCCTGCGGTACATACCATGTGCGGACTTCATCAGCGGTGGGAGTATGTCCTCCGGGGAAATGGAATGAACGGTTGTAGTGCTCTAAGAAGAGCGATTCGAAATGCGCTAAAGTGTCTTGCTCACCGAATAATCCCCACACACGATCGCTGAATTGAGGATTGCAGTTATCGAATTGAGTTGCCTCCAGTGCAGCAAACTCTTCAACCAAGGCTTCATCTATAACGAATGATTGCTTGCCATCCTTGCGCGGCGATTTATACTCGTGCTGACCTATGCGCTGCTTTAGGAACTCTGACATTCGAAAATGCGGATTACCAAGCAAAGCAGGAATGTCCACAACAGGAGCAATCATCTGCGCATAGAAAGCGCCACAACTGTTCCCTATCAGCAAGTCGGGCTTCTCGCTATCTATTAGTTCGCGAATGAAACATAGCGCGTCCTGCGGATGCATGGGCAAGTCCGGTGTCAGCACATCGGCACGCCCTGCGAATGCTTCGAGTAACGCAATTGCCGGAACACATTGTCCGCTTGCGTAAAAGCCATGTAGGAATAGAATCTTTTTCATTTCACTCGCAGGGTCTTTAGCAAAGCCTTTTGTTCGTCCGCGATACGGAAACTCTCAACGGCTTTCTGGATGGTTTTGTTGTGTGTTTCTTTCTCCATACGCTGTTGCTGTATATATGGAAGCGTGGCATCCCATTGTTTGGCAAGCGCCGTAGCAAAGAACCATGCCTGCATCATGCGGATGTAATACTCTTCGCTCTTTATAGAGGCTACCCACTCTAAGTACTCCGGTCGGAAAGCTTCGTCCAAAAAGTAGCGCATCAGCATCCGCGTTTCGTATAGGTATGCTTGCTCCTCATCCACTTGCGAATGAACGGTAATAGTTCTTGCATATGCTTATTGAAGCAACGAGGCGATAATTGGTCACACGTTGCCCAATTATCTACGTACGGAAGAAATTGCTCCAATCCGTCAATACACATTTCGAAATCCTTCTCTTCCGACAGAATAAACGCATGCACTTGGTTCTCGTCAAAATAGCGATGAGGCAAACTGTGCAAGAACTCTTGCGCAGCAGGAGTCTTGCAGATTTGCTTCGCCATTTTGCGCAAGTCCGGTGTCCGTACGCCAATAACCGTCTCGCGCTGAACTGTCGGCAGCAACTTGCTTTGAAAGTCTGCGTATGCTTGGTCTTGCAAAGCAAAGAGTTGTGCGGTAATATCTACGCTATTTGTTTCCATTAAATCCAATCGGTAAAAACCGCCCTGTGCGACGGTAATAAGACTCGTATTCATCGCCAAAATCACGGCGGAGGCGTTTCTCCTCAGTCAGCACTTGTACGAACATGATAGCAAAGAAAATACACCACACCAACACTGCCTGCCACGTCCATAGCCAGACGATAAATGACGCGAGATAGACAAGCGTCCCGGTCAGCATCGGATTGCGGTTGAGACGATAAGGTCCATCTGTCATCAGATGTTGCGTGCGAGGAGCCACCTCATGTCCGAACGCATCCATCGGATTGCCTTTTCCACGACGCTTCATATAGACAATAGTCCACACACTGAGCGTTAGGCCGCCAAGCATCAACAGTCCTGTCAAAGATGCGCGCAACGCACCGATATGTACAGCCATGTCCGGCATTCCTGATGCCAGCCACATAATCGTCGGCAAAAGCACTACGAACATCACTCCGCCAAGCACATAGCCGGCTATGTTTTGAATGCTCTTTTTCATATTCTGTCATATTCTAAAACGTTCATTATTCGTTGGGCAATTTCTTCGGGATGGTCGATAAGGAGTTGGCCATGGTTCATTCCTTCGAAAATTTCTACATGTGCAGACGGGCATAGTTTCAACAAGTGCTCCACTTGCGGCTTGGCAACAAAGGCTTCTTTAGTGCCATACCAGAAGTGAATGTCTGCGCCGTGGATGGACTCCAAGCGGTTGGTATAGACAGACTTGTAACCATCCAATACTGCCTGACTGCGACCGGACGGATAGACTTTGCGCACCTCATCCAGCAGCACATCGAAATAGTGCGAATGGAACACCCATCGCCAGAAACCTGTCCAGTGGTAGCACGTCCACACGTTAAACGCCTGATAATACCGCAAAGGGTCAACACTCCATTTCGGTAGCGGCAATAGAGGTGCCGCATCCATGATGGTATGGTCAATCACAATCTCATTGCGCTCCATCATTCGGGAGAGAATCTTGCCGCCTAACGATAAACCATGAGCCACATCCAGGTGTTTGCTTAACTCGTTCTTTACATATTGGATAGCTTGCGCCGCTTGGTCGTCCACTGATGTAAAGCGTGACGGCTTGCCTATGAGAAAACCATCCACGCCTGCAGCAACGATATAGAACTTATCCTGCAACCGTTCTATGAGCGGTAGGAAGATCTCGTGCGACACACCCAAACCTGGCAGGAGTAGCAACGTTGGTTGGCCTTGTGTTCCGTAAATGTGAAAGTCCATAACTATTGTTGTTTCTTCAAACCAATAATAGCCAATACGGCTTCTATCAAACCAAAGGCGAAATAGGTATTACAGATGGCATTGAAGCCCCAAATCCACCATTCGAGACTAATCCAAAGCATGAGAATGATGCCACAGGCAAGGACTGCCGGTTGCGCCCAACGATGGCTCTTAAAAAGCAGATAAGCTGCTATGAATTGCGTTATGCCGTTGACTACCAACAACACAAAACTGGAAGGAATAAAGTTGCGGAAGAAAATATCCGGCCACGGCATCTTTGCACGTAGCAATTCCAGCATCAGATCCATGCCCCACATGACTCCTGTCGGGTCAATCCACATCATCATTGCACCCCAAACGGCACCGAGACCAATGAACAAGATAATCGTTTTCATAGGTTTATCACTTAATTATATGCGGGTCATGTGATACCATTTCATTCACACTCAGCAAATACTGCTGCAAGTCGCTATGTATCTGTTCTTCTAACTTCTCCATTATATTGTCTTTTGGTCATGCTTATCTCAATAGTTTGCTTATCTGTTTGTCGGAGGCGTACGGAATTGTGGCATGCAAGTGCTTGACCATCAACTGATACGATTCCTCCGGCGAGCAATCAACAAAACACGAGTCCTTGCCATAAAGCCGTTCTGGAGTAGTGAGTAACGACCATCCCCAACCGTATTCACGATTATGCTTGTCACGCGGATAGACGAAATCTTCCGTCACCACGCGCGTTGCCATTTGAAGGCGCGTCACATAGCCGTCGAACTTGCTCCGCATCTTCGGACCGGAGAAGCCGCATGCCGCTCGCAAGTCGCGGTTGATGATACTATCCTGTTCGCAACTATGTATCTCGTAGTGTGGCATTGTTAATCCGGTTGTTGACCATCATGGGCTTGCCGATGCAGTCGTACTCGGCTTTCAGTTCTTAGCCGCGAGGGCACGATTATTTCATCTATCCGGTTCCGGCTGACATTTAAGCGTGATGACGCTGAAATTGTCGCAGTCAAAGAACGAAAACATGTGACCATGCACATAGAACACCAATACACCACTGGCATATCGGAATGCTGTGAAAGGCAGTTTCTCTTCCATGTCTTCGCCCAAAGAAAGGCAATACTCACGATAGTCTTCTATGTTCATATTACCATTATTAAAGTACCTGCCAATAGCAGCAATGAACCAATAAGAGTTTTCCAAGTGAACGCTTCTCCAAGGAAAATAACAGCAAATAGTATAGTCAGGACAAGGCTGCATTTGTCAATGGGAACAACCTTCGATACCTCTCCGACCTTTATCGCATAGAAATAGCAAAGCCAAGAAGCCCCCGTCGCCAGTCCGGACAAAACCAGAAACAGCCAACTGCGTGACGTGATGGATTCTATGCCGCCTTGACTATGTGTTATGAAAACCATTCCCCAAGCCATCAGCAGCACCACAACTGTTCTGATGGCCGTGGCAAGATTGGAGTCGATGGCGGTTGCTGCGGCAAATAGTGCCGACAGGATTGCAAAAAGTAGCCACATATTATTTGTCTTTTTCATTATATCATCTAATTGGGTCTAAACAATTTCATCTGTTCGACAAATTGGAATTTATATGAGTTTGGTTGGCACGAACATCGTGCGTCGGGTCATTAGAAAATTGGTCTAAATGTCATATTCTATAACATTACGCAAATGCGCCCTGCCTCTTTAGTAAAGATGGAAGGATAACGGCAAATGCAGGCATAGACCTGTGCACTCGTCACGGGCTTGCCGTCCTTGCGGATGTGCCAACCATTGCGGTTGATAGCGGCGGCTATCTGGTCAGTCGTCTTTCCATGACCATCCGACATGATGGCATACGTTATCGCTTCCTCCAATTTCATCAGTCAATCACAACGGCTGTGCCGCTGATGGAAATCATAATCATACTGTTGGCTTGACCCATCGTCTCATAGCCAAAGCTAACTCCCACGATGGCATTGGCGCCCAGTTTCTCGGCGCGCTCGCGCATTTCTTTCTGCGCGGTCTCGCGTCCTTCGAGCATAGCCTTTTCGTAACTGTCGGTACGTCCTCCGAAGAAATCACGAAGCGACGCGCCAAAGTCCTTCAGGAAGTTCATTCCGAAGATAACCTCTCCGGAAACAAGACCTTTGTACTCCTTAATGGTGTGACCCTCAATGGTCGGTGTAGTGGTAACTATCATATCTTTAATCTTTAATCTTTAATATTCATTACTCGTTTTGCGTCCCGTAAAATTGTCTCATGGTCGAAAGCCAACTTAGGCAGCGCATTCAGCGGCCACCATTGTGCAGCAGCGGCATCGTCTGCGGCAGTTGCTTCCGGCATGGTGGTCATAGCAGCATAAGCCGCTGTGATGACGCGTCCACGCGGATCACGCTCCACGTCGGAATAGATACCCACCAACTGCATGCCGATCAACACGATACCGGTCTCTTCCTCCAGCTCTCGTTCAGCACAACGAGCCACCGTCTCATCCATATTGAGGAATCCACCGGGAAATGCCCGTCGCGTTCGGCAAATGGGTCGCAAAGACGATACCGCTCTGCTAAATCGTGGGTGCGACCATTGCCTCCGCTCTCCCCACAAATTAAAATTTGCGGGGTCCCCATAATTTGCAAATAGTACGGCATCTGCCGTTACCGATGCACGCGGATACTGGTAGGCATATAGCCCGTCTTCTGTTAGTTTATAGTCTTTCATGCTCTTATTATCTCCTTAAATGCGCGGTAGTTGCTGTCGTCGTTCGGACGGCAATAGACCGCAAACTCAATCGTTCGGAAATGATGGCTGAACTCCGCCAGTACATCGTTGTATGCACGAGCCACCACTTGCGGGTCGTTCTGGAAGGCTCCGCAACCAAACGCACCTAATATCAGCACGTCCGCTTCGTTCTGCGCAGCCACCGTTAAGATACGACGTGCACGTTGCTTGTGCAGTTGGTACAACTCGTCCTTGCTGATACGTTTG
>CACWNR010000003.1 GCA_902762355.1 uncultured Bacteroidales bacterium | reverse complement strand
TGTGCGCGCCCGCCCGTGTTCTTTTATATTATTGTTTCTCATGTGTCCTGTGTTAGGCGGTATTCCGCCGCCCACCTTCGTTCGTTTCCAGAGATTGTAATATCGTGCCTATTCTTCGTCCTTTTTCCGCAATTATATGCAGATTTCATTAAAAAAGTGATTTTTTTTGCATTTTTTCTTATGCTCGGACATCATGTGTCCGATATTATATAGTAATTTTGCAGCGTATTTTTGCAAAGTACTGCTATGAGAAACAAAATTCTTATCTTATCGCTTCTTTTCACTTGCGTGAGTTGCAAGGCGCAGAACGCGCCTGACGAGCAACTTCAGCCAAATGTATCGTATACCTTATGTAATTCCAACGCTACTGCTGAGACGCAGCGGCTTTGGGCTGTGTTGTGTGCCGAATATGGCAAACGCGCTATGAGTGGCGTAGTAGCTAATGTCGATTGGAACACTCGCGAGACGGAGTACGTCTATCAGTGGACAGGCAAATACCCTGCGCTTAAAAGGATAAAAGTAGAAAGGATAAGATAATAGTTTTTCATGGTAGTGGATATTAGAATCGTTCGCGGAACTCGGAGGGGGTACAGCCTTTGGACTCCCGGAAGAGACGGTTAAAATGGCTGAGTGTGTTGAAACCACAGGAGAAACCAATCTCGGAAACAGGGTGCTGTGTCGTCAGTAACAACCGTGCTGCTATACCCAACCGGTAATCAATGAGATAACGGTTGGGTGTGCGGCCGGTCTTGTTTCGGAAGAAACGCGAGAAAGATTCCGGTGCCATACATGCCAAATCTGCCATTTCTTTCAACCCTATATCGTTCATGTAATTTTTTGCGATAAACTCTTTTACCTGCCTTACCCGTTCGTCCTCATTCTCTTCTTTGGCATCTACAAAAGAGGAGGATGATAGTTCATGTGCATCTTCCACTAATGACAAGCGGTACAGCAGATTAAACAGCCGGATGACAGAGGCAAAACTGTCATTGCTTTGAGCCAAATTGATAATATCCTCGCGCAATAAACGGATGGCGGGTTCCGGAAAGGCAAGCCCTCTTTGGGCGCGCTCTATCATACGCCGGATGGACGCTAACGCGCGCTTGTCCATTAAGGCGCCCCGGAAAATATCCGGATCTATGTGGATCGTGATTTCATGTATGTCCTGCTCCGGGCATGTGCCCTGCTCCCAAATGTGCACCAACTTACTGCCGGTGATAAGCACCAGATCCAAATCTCCGATCTGCTCGTGACTGTCACCTATGGTGCGTACCACACCGGCGGCATTCTCTACGAAATTCAGTTCAAACACCTCATGGCAGTGCGCCGGGTACTCAAAGTAAGTCTTATGACGGTCGCCTACATAAAAAATGTCTAATGGCTCCAAATGAGTGATTTCGTTGAAAATTTCTTTCATCGGTGTGAGTATTATGCAAATTTGCTGCAAAATTACAATAAAAAAATGGACTAATACGAATTACGGATATTTTGATGACGAGCATCGTGAGTATGTGATCACGACTCCGCAAACACCTTTCCCTTGGATCAATTATTTGGGAAATGAGGATTTCTTCGGTCTGATAAGCAATAGCGGAGGCGGCTATGATTTTTATAAGGATGCCAAGTTCCGCCGTATAACCCGTTATCGCTATAACAGCGTGCCGATGGACAGTGTAGGGCGCTATTTCTACATCAAGGATGGGAATACTGTATGGAATCCGGGATGGAAACCCTGCAAAACGCCTTTGGACTCCTATGAATGCCGCCATGGTATGAGCTACACGCGCATCACGGGCGCGAAAAATAAGGTACGCGCGAGCGTATTGCATTTTGTGCCGCTTGGCATAAAGGCGGAGATCCAGCGTCTGACGATAACCAATGAGTCGGAGGAAAAGAAGACGCTCAAACTGTTTTCGTACGCCGAGTGGTGCCTGTGGAATGCAGCTACGGACGGTGAGAATTTCCAGCGAAACCTCTCTACAGGTGAGGTCGAGGTGGAGATACAAAGGGACAAGGGACAAAGCACAAAGGAGTTCACGGCGATCTATCATAAGACGGAGTATAAGGAACGCCGCAATCACTATGCATATTTTGCGGTCAACTATGAGGCAAAGGGCTTTGACACCGACCGAGAGTCGTTTGTTGGGTTGTATAATGAACTGAGCGAGCCACAGGCTGTATGGAATGGACATTCGAACGACAGTATAGCGCACGGATGGAGTCCTATCGCCTCACATTATCTGGAAATGACCCTTGACCCGGGGGAGAGTAAAGACTATATTTTCATTCTCGGCTACGAAGAGAACGAGGAGAACGAGAAGTTTGATCAAAATCTCAAATCTCAAATTTCAAATGACAAATGTCAAATCCTCACTTCGTTGGGCGAAAAGGATCATCATATTATAAATAAGGATCGCGCGCACGAGGTGATTCGCCGTTTTGCGACGGTAGAGGCGGTAGATGCGGCGTTTGAGGACTTGAAGGCATTGTGGGATGAGTTGCTCAGCAAGTACCATGTAGAGAGCTCCGACGAGCGCTTGAACCGCATGGTGAATATCTGGAACCAGTACCAGTGTATGGTCACGTTCTGTATGAGCCGTTCGGCGTCGTTCTTCGAGAGCGGAGTGGGACGAGGAATGGGATTCCGCGACTCGAACCAGGACCTCGTAGGTTTTGTACACCAGATACCTTCTCGTGCACGTCAGCGTATTCTCGATATCGCGGCGACTCAATTCCCGGACGGAGGATGTTACCATCAATACCAACCCTTGACCAAACGAGGAAATAATGATATCGGCGGCGGGTTCAATGATGACCCCATGTGGCTTATCTTCGGCACCACAGCCTATATCCGCGAGACGGGTGATTTCTCGATCTTGGATGAGATGGTTCCTTGGGATAACGAGCTGGGGACGGAAGTGACCCTCATGGAGCATCTTCGCATCAGTTTTAACCACGTCGTCAATAACGTAGGCCCGCACGGACTGCCCCTCATCGGACGCGCCGATTGGAACGACTGTCTCAACCTCAACTGCTTCTCCAACGACCCCAATGAATCATTCCAAACTACAGGCAACCAGACCGAGGGTAGTAAGGCGGAGAGTCTGATGATCGCAGGTCTCTTTGTTTACTGCGGACGCCAGTTCGTGGATTTACTAAAAGCTAAAAACCAAGAGCCAATAGCACCCATAGAGGCGGAGATAGAGAAGATGTGCAAAGCCGTAGAGCAATACGGATGGGACGGCGAATGGTACCTGCGTGCCTATGACTTCTATGGCAACAAAGTAGGATCTCACGAGAACGAGGAGGGACAGATTTTCATCGAAAGCCAAGGTTGGTGCGGTATGGCGCGTATCGGTGCGGAGCAAGGCATGCCTGAAAAAGCATTAGACAGCGCAGCAAGACTCCTGGACAGCGAACACGGTATGGTACTCAACTATCCCGCTTACACGACTTATCATATCGAACTCGGAGAGCAATCCACTTATCCTGCCGGTTACAAAGAGAACGGAGGTATCTTTTGCCATAACAACCCGTGGGTCATTATCGCTCAGACAGAAGCCGGTCGGGGCAATGACGCATGGAATCTGTACCGCAAGATCTCGCCGGCTTGGATAAAGGATCAGACACTACATCGCGTCGAGCCTTATGTTTATTGTCAGATGGTAGCCGGAAAAGAGGCTGCCAAACCCGGTGAAGGCAAGAACAGTTGGCTCACCGGCACTGCTGCATGGAACTGGCTCGTCATCAGCCAGCATATACTCGGTATCCGACCGACTTACAACGGGCTGATGGTCAATCCCTGCATCCCCTCTAATCTGAATGAATACACAGTCACTCGAAAATGGCGGGAAGCGGAATATGTCATCTCGGTCAAGAACCCCAACGGCAAAAACCGTCCTGACCAACCGACTATTCTACCCTATGAACCGGGACACCACGAAGTGGAAATCATTTTATAATCACCAATCACCAATTACCAATGAAAAAACTTCTATTCATTATCGTAAGCCTCGTATTAGGTTTATCCGCCTGTGAGGCACAAAAGAAAAAAACACGTCCGCAGGATAACGAAGCGGTACAGTTCGCCATGTCCATGGGAATCGGATGGAACCTCGGAAACCAGATGGATGCCCATTACAATGGTTGCTCGTACGAGGAAGGATGGGGTAATAAAGCCGCTACCCAGCAGACTTTCAACGGTGTAGCCAAGGCAGGATTCAAGTCCGTTCGTATCCCTGTCACATGGATGGGGCACATCGGTAACGCACCGACTTACACCATCGAGAAAGGATGGTTGGATCGCGTAGCCGAACTCGTCGATATGGCGCATAAAGCCGGACTCGTTGTCATCATCAACATCCACCATGACGGTTTCGGAGCATCGGATACCCCGAGCAAAGGCGCACACTGGATTGACCTGCCCGCGGCAACACAAGACGAAGATGTCAATACCCGTACCAAACAGGAACTCACCATGGTCTGGTTGCAAATCGCCAAACGTTTTGCCAATTACGGAGAATGGCTTGTTTTTGAGACCCTGAACGAGATCCAGGACGGCGGTTGGGGTAACGGTGCCAATCGTACCGACGGAGGTGCGCAGTACCGCGTCCTCAATGAGTGGAACCAAGTCTGCGTGGATGCTATCCGCGCTGCCGGCGGGGAAAACAGTCACCGATACATCGGCGTTCCTGGTTATGTATGCAATCCCGATCTGACGGTTGAAAACCTCGTTCTGCCGGAAGATGCAGTACCGAACCGGCTTCTGGTAGCCGTTCATAGCTACGACCCATGGGACTTTGCCGGATCGGCTGATAAGAACGAGTGGGGACACACCGGAGTGGATGTCGTTCCCGGGTCGGATGAAAACGCCTATGTCTCCATGCTTAACCGACTCTATAACATGTATGTCCGCCGGGGTATTCCTGTTTATTTCGGAGAGTTCGGTGCCGTGCGACGCGCTTCGGCGGCAGATGAGCCTTTCCGTCTCTATTATTTCCGGTATATATGCAAGGCGATGCGGGACAGACGCATCCCCGCACTCTATTGGGATAACGGCAATTCGAAAGCCGGTAATGACGGTTTCGGTGTCATCAACCATGCTACCGGTAAGTATATCGGTAATGGCGAACAAGCTGTAAGAGCTATGGTCGATTCCTGGGAGAACAACGATCCGAACTACACCCTGCAATCTGTTTATGAAACAGCTCCGCAATCAAGTAGAAAATAATAATAACCTTTTTTATTAACTTAACAAATTTATTCACTAATGAAAAGAATTTATTCGGTATTAGTGCTCGCTATTGTAGCACTAATGAGTCTTTCGGCTGCAGAAAGAGATTTATGGACCGGTAGTTGGAGCGTCTCATGGGATTATCCCGAAGGAGACGAACACCGCGAATGGAAACAACTGGGACAAAGCGATTTCGCCGCTATGGAAGCAGGTACAACACTCTATTTCTATTTCGAGATAGAAACAGAAGCGGCATACCACAAGTACAATTTTGACAACTACGCATGGACCGCACTGCCCGGACATGAAGCCGAGCACGATTCCAATTTCGGTTTCGGCGAAAACACCAAGGTGACTTTTGTGGTAACCCAAGACATTAAGGACGCAATCGCCGAGGGTGGTTTTGCTATCCACGGACACGGATTTGAGGTTGTTCGGGTAACTCTCCTGGAGGAGGAAGAGCCTGCCGAAGGAGTTATCTGGTCGGGCAACTGGTATGTATCCTGGGAATTGCCGGACGGTGACGAACACAAAGAGTGGAAAGGCATCACCCCGGACGATTTTGCCGCTTTCAATGTCAATGACACCCTTTGTCTCTCCTTGGAGATCGTGCCGACAGACGAATATCATTCCTACAAACTCGATGACTACGGATGGAACGCACTGCCCGGACAAGCACAAGTCGATATCACTGCGAATACTGAAGTGAGACTGGTTATCACGGATGCGATTAAGAACGCAGTATCAGACGGCGGTTTTGCGTTGCACGGACACGGAATCAATATCGTACAAGCCCGCTTAGCTGCTATGGTTACGCCAACGGCTATTGAGAATATCTCCATTCGCAGCAACGATATCCGTTACAACCTCCTTATCCGTTACAACCTCCTCGGACAACCCGTCGGAGAGGACTACAAAGGGATCGTCATTCTCAATGGACATAAAATGATTGTACGTTAAACTTAAAATCCTTAGTACCATGAAAGCCTATTTTAGGTATATGCTTAGCCTTGTAGTTCTCCTCGTGGGAACTACAGGCTTGGCGTTCTCGCAAAACATCGTTACGGGTACGGTCGAAGATGCGGATGGTCCGCTCATCGGTGCCAGCGTACTCGTCAAAGGAACCACCGTCGGTACCATTACCGATATGGATGGTCAGTTCTCTATCGAAGCCAATGTAGGCGATGAACTGGAGTTCTCCTACATGGGCTACACCTCCCAAACCATCAAAGTGACGGGCAAGACACTCAATGTAACAATGTCGGAAAACACCGAGGTGCTCTCCGAGGTAGTTGTTACCGCCTTGGGCATCAAGCGTGACCGCAAAGCCCTCGGTTATGAGGTTGGCGAAGTCAAAGGTGAAGAGCTGACCAAAGCCAAAGAGGTCAATGTGGCGAACTCCCTCGCCGGTCGTGTGGCCGGCCTGGTGGTGCAAGAGACCGCCGGCGGTGCATCGGGTTCGACACGCGTCGTGCTGCGTGGTGCTACGGAGATGACCGGAAACAACCAACCCCTCTACGTCATCGACGGAGTACCGATGGATAACACCAGTTATGGTCAGGCAGGCACCGAAGGTGGTTATGACCTCGGTGACGGTATTTCGTCCATCAACCCCGATGACATCGAGTCGATGTCTGTCCTCAAAGGCCCGGCTGCAGCTGCTCTCTATGGTTCGCGTGCCAGTCACGGTGTGATCCTCATCACCACCAAGAAAGCCAATACCGGCGACGCGAAATGGGGTGTAGAGTACAATGGAACAATGACGTTCGACGTGCAATCGAGCCAGTGGGATAATATCCAACAGGTCTATGGTATGGGATCGGACGGAAAGTACAACGTGGACGCCGTAAGCAACACCAACAAGTCTTGGGGTCCCAAAGCAGACGAAGGCCTGATGCTGCGTTACTTTGACGGGCAGGAACATCCGTTCAACATCATCCCGAACAACACAGCGAATTTCTTCGAACTTGGTCTGACGGCTTCCAACACCGCGGTCATCTCGATGAACACCGGTAAGACAGGTCTCCGCTTTACCTATTCCGACATGCGCAACAAAGACATCCTCCCCAACTCGAAGATGAGCCGTAACACGCTCAACCTGCGTGCGAACACCTCCCTCGGTCCGGTGGATCTGGATTTCAATGTTAACTACGTACATGAGGATGTACAGAACCGCCCTGCTCTTGGTGACGACAAGTCGAACGTAGGTAAGAACCTCATGACGCTCGCTACCACCTACGACCAGGCATGGCTCAAGAACTATCAGGACGAGAAAGGCGAGTACCAGAACTGGAATGGTATGGATCCCTATAACGTCAACCCCTACTGGGATATCTATAAAAACAAGAACCAGTCCTACAAAGACCTCTTCCGTATGAACGGTAAGATCGTCTATAACATCATCCCGCAACTCAAGGTGCAGGCAACCGTCGGGGCGGAGTTCAACCGCTTCGAGTTCTCGGACTTCAAGTACCCGACTACTCCGGGGTACGAGGCAGGGCGTTTGCAGAATACCTATTGGAACAACCGCATGATCAACGCTGAGCTCCTCGCTATTTACACCGATACGTGGGGGGATTTCGACTTCACCGCTACCGCGGGGGCGAACATCTATGACGTCAAGAATAAAACCGTCATTAACACCGGAACAAACATGAGTATCCGCTCGGCGATCGCCCTCAATAGTTTTGAGGAGCAGTCGGTAGAGGAGGGGGCTTATACAAAGCGTGTTGTATCCGTCTTCGGATCGGTTAACCTCGGTTGGCGGCATATGTTATACCTCGACGCAACGGTGCGGGGCGATAAGTCCTCGACCCTCGCTCCGGGTAAGAACCTCTACGTCTATCCTTCGGTCAGCGGTTCGTGGGTGTTCTCAGAACTCATCAAATCCAACCGCAAAGTGCTGCCCTATGGTAAGGTTCGTTTGAGTTGGGCAGAGGTAGGTAGCGATACTGATCCGTACCAACTCGGTCTGCGTTACTCTAAGTCGCAGTTCGGTTATACCGGTTACTCCATCGGTTCGATCTATGGTAACCTCGTGCCGAATGCAGACCTCAAACCGACGCGTACACGTTCTATTGAGACCGGTTTTGAGACTAAGTGGTGCAACCAACGCATCAGCCTCGACTTCACGTTCTATCACCAGATATCGCGTGACCAGATTATCGCTATGGCTACCAGCCCGGCGAGCGGTTATGACTACCGCCTGATCAATGCGGGGGCCATCCTTAACCAAGGTTTTGAGATCACTTTCGGTGCCCGTCTCGTGCAAGTCAAGGACTTCAGTTGGGATCTGGGTATCAACTGGTCCAAGAACTTCAACAAAGTGCTCGAACTCACCGAGGGAACGACCGAACTCGAGTTGGCGAAAGCCTCATGGTGTAACGTCTATGTAGCGGCTCGCGAAGGCGAGGAATACGGCGCTATCTGCGGTCCTGCGCTGCTTCGTAATGAAGAAGGCCGCGTGATCGTGGACGCTTCTACCGGTCTGCCGAAGTTCACCACCGAGAACAAAGTGCTCGGTAATGCACAATGGAACTGGACAGGCGGTCTGAGCACCACTCTCCGCTATAAGATGGTTAGCCTCACCGCCCTCTTTGATGTGAAGGTAGGAGCCGACATCTTCTCAATGTCCGAGCGTTCGGCGTATGAGACCGGTAAAGCCATGCCTACCCTCGAGGGACGTGCTGAGTGGTACGCTTCCGAAGAAGCACGTAAGGCCGCTGGGGTGACATCCGTTGATGCCTGGGTGGCAAGCGGTAACGCCCGCGGGTACGTAGTGGACGGTGTGATCGACAACGGCGATGGAACATACAGTGAGAACACGAGATGCGTCAACCCCGAGGACTACTGGTACGAGGTATCGCGTAAATCTCCGGAGATGTTCATCTATGACAACTCCTATATCAAGTGCCGTGAGTTGACCCTCACCTTGGACTTCCCCAAGAACTGGCTGGATAAGAAAGGTATCGTGAAGCACGTGGGCATCAGCTTCGTGGCACGTAACCCATTCATCATCTGGAAGAACATCAAGGACATCGATCCCGATGCACAGTATAACACCTCCGGTTACGGACTCGAGTACGGTTCGCTCCCGAGCCGCCGTAGCTACGGTCTGAATTTCAATATTAAGTTCTAACCCTCTAATCTTGTATGAATATGAAAAGAATATTTTTTATAGCCGCTTTGGCACTTGCTTTCTCTTCTTGCTCCGACAGGATTTATGAGGAGATCAATACCGACTACACCAAGGCCGACGCCATCGAGCCGGCCATGCAACTCAGTTATGCTGCGCTGCAATTATTCGGCGACATGAACTACGTGGATGTATATCGTCTCTATACCTATGCGTTCACGCAACACCTCATGGGATGTTGGAACACCACTAACTATGGCGGCCAACATCGTATGGATGACCAAGAGATGGGACGTCCGTGGAATAACCTCTATCCGGGCGCAATACGCAACCTCACCGATGGAATCTATCGCACGGACAGTATGGCTGAACAGGCGAATATCAACGCCGCCATGCGTATTCTCCGTGTCTATGTGGGTGGTCTGCTGACGGATTTCTACGGCGATGTGCCTTATACCGAGGCAGGTCAGGCATATATCAACGGTAACTCCAAACCCAAATACGATGAGCAGAAAGACCTCTATCCTTTGTTCATTAGAGAACTTAAACAGGCGGTTAAACAATTCAACGTCAAAGCTGAAGCTATCAATAGTGACCCGATTTTCCAAGGTGACATTGAGAAATGGAAAACGTTCGCTAATTCGCTCCGTCTGCGTTATGCGATGCGTATGTCAGATGTCAGAACAGACTCTGCAGCCATCTGGTTTAACGAAGCTTTGAGCGACGGTGTAATGAGCAATACGGAGGACAACGCCTGCGTGGAACATCTCAAAGTGCGCTACAGCTTTGGTCAGGAATCGTATAAAGATTTCCGCGGTAATGCCCTTTCCAAGTACTTCTACGGAAATGACCCGGCGAACAACCCGACCTATATCTGCAGCACCTTATGGAATCAACTCTATGAAAACAATGACCCGCGTACCTTGCGGCTCTGCCGTTTCTATATCGATGACTTCATTACTATATCAACCGGTGAAGGTCGTATAGATATGACCGACTCGGTGATGGCAATGCAGTATGCGAACCCGACGGAGAAAATTGCGCAACCATCTGCCCCTGGTGATTTCTCATGGGACGCATGGCCCGCTTATCCGGACGTCAAGGGAAGCCCTATCGCAAATGCCATCGCAGAAGTGCTGAAACTCCATCCCGATTATAACCCGGCTAAGAACCCGCGTTGGCTCAGACCGAAATTGGCGGAGAACTTCCTCCGCTCGGAGAACCCCGGTATGCTCATGACTTATGCCGAAGTGTGCTTCCTGTGCGCTGAAGCAGCCGTGAAAGGTTGGACTTTGACAACTCCCGTTAACCCCAAAGCTGAGTATGAGAGCGGTATCCGCGCTGCGATGGATATCTATTCCGACTATTACGATTGTGCACGTATCACGGATAGTGAGTACGCAACATATATTGCCCAACCGGCAATCGCCTGGGGCGCATCGATGACGCAGCAGTTGAACCAGATCAATACGCAGGCATGGATACTCCATTTCCATAACCCCGCTGAGGCGTGGGCGAACGTACGCCGTGCCGACATACCGAAATTGGCCGATCCGACACCTGCAGCCAACCCGCTCATTGATGGCGCAAAAATACCTGTTCGTCTCTGCTATCCGCTCAAGGAAGAGACCTATAACATCGATGAGTATAAAGCTGCTATCAACCGCGTCACCGCGACCGGTGTTGCCTACGACTGGCACGCTCCGCTCTGGTGGGATGTGAAATAATCATTCGAGATGCGAGATAAGAAGTAACGTTTAATGTTTAATGTGTTATGTTTATGAAAACAAAATATTTATATTTAGTTGCGTTAGCGCTTCTCGTTTGCTTCACTTCCTGTAAGAACGAAGAGCCGTTTGACACGCAAGATCCGAACGATGCACCGCAGATCCTCATTCCGTATGAGACAGAATCAGGGCACCTCTCTTATGTGTGCAGTACACCGGATACGCCTCTGTACGACTCTGTTGTAGTGACCCCGTCCAGATATACGACGGTCAACTGGTATCTGGATGGTCAACTGGTGTTTACAGGAACCAAAATCAATATGTGCTTCCCGGTCGGAACATACGCATTGGTTATAGAGGCAGTAACCGACGCTGGCAAACGAACAGAACGTACCGGTGGACTCTCGGTTATGCCGTATGATACGGATCCGTATGCTGCTGCCCCGGTGGGCGGTAGACATGTTGTCCCCGGAATGGAAACAACCATTAGCGGAAAGAATCTGAGCAAAGTGGCAAGGATAATTATCACGAAAGACTTGTACGGAGAAGATGAACTCTGTTCGGTTGTTCCTTCTGCCAAGAGTGATGGTCAACTCACCTTCACACTCCCGGCTATCGAGGATGGCTCGTACTATCTTCGTTTCGTGGACGAAGAAGGGAAAGTGTACGGTTCGGATGCCATTTCCATTCTTAACGGTGTCATCGCTCTTTCCGGATACGATGTATTCTCCCCTCTCAAAGAGTGGGTAATCACCGGTGTAAATATGGAGAATGTGGTGGCAGTCACAGTAGGAACAGTGGAGGTAACCGAATTGGTTGCCACCAACACTACAGTCACGCTTACCGCTCCGGATGTAGAGGTCGGTGAATACACCCTCACGATGCGTAATAGCGACGGCTCGTTCGTTAAGTTCGGTACCGATGTAGATGCTCCTACTCAAACCATCGTACGTGCTAGCTTGGAAGTAACGCTTTGGACAGGCCCGGTTGCTCTCAAATGGGATGATAAACGTGTCCGTTTGTCCACTGCTGAAATGGCAGAAGTATCGGTAGGTAAAACGATTTGTATCTATTGGGAAAAACTGCCTGATGGAGATCCGAATTACTACGACGAGAAAGAAGGTAAAGTGAATGTGTATTATAACATGGAAATCATCACGGCATGGTGGACGGATATTATTCCGAAGATCACTTCTTTTGATGAGTCCACTCCGAATCCGATCACATTCACCTATGATGAGGCCGCTCAAGCTCTGGTACAACAACAAGAGGCAATGGCTGTTGTCGGTTGGGGATTAAATATCAATAAAATAACGTACAAATAATGGCTCCTTTACGTGAGAAAATAGGATATGCTCTGGGTGATGCTGCTTCTGGCGGCATCACCTGGAAGATTATGTCCATCGCCTTCCCGATGTTCTTTACCCATGTGTTCGGTCTTACCTTCGCGGACGCGGCAGCACTCATGCTCACTGCCCGTATCTTCGATGTGTTCACCGACCCGCTCATGGGTTCCATCGCGGACCGCACCAAGACCCGCTGGGGAACCTACCGTCCGTGGCTTATCTTCGGATCCATCCCCTTCGGTATCATCTTCGCCCTCTTGCTCTTCACGCCCGACCTCGGCATGACCGGCAAGCGGATATGGGCGTACTCGTTCTATCTGCTCATGATGGCATGTTACACCGCTGTCAACGTGCCTTACGGTTCGCTGCTCGGCGTGATGACCACCGATGATAACGAGAAAAACCAGTTCTCCGCCTTCCGTATGGTCGGCGCCTACGCCATGGGTTTCATCACCCTTATCATCTTCCCGTACCTGCAGAAGATGGTCGGAGGAACGGAGCAACACCAGTATGCCGTATTGGGCGCTTTCTTCGGACTCGTTGCGGCAGCGATGACACTTGCTTGCGGACTCCTCACGCGTGAACGGCATAAACCCATCATAGCGGAGAAATTCAGTTTCAAGCAGTTCGCGGATCTCTTCCGCAACAAGCCGTGGGTCTATATGACCTCCGTGGCGTTCTGCACGAATTTCTTTAACGGTTTCCGCTATGCCGTAGCAGGATATATGATTACCTATTGCCTTGGCGGCGACGTGACGATCGGTCGCTTCATCATCAACTATACGATGTTCATGGCCTTCAGCGAAGTGACCTGTATGATCTTCGGTGCACTCAGCCCGGCGTTCACGCGTTGGGTCGGTTCCAAACGCATGGCATTCGTGTGGGCATCGGTCATCTGCTGCGTCTTCTCGGTAGGTTATTTCTTTATCCCGATGGACGCCGCTTATATATGGGCGATGGTGGCCGTTTCCATGCTCGCTTCGGTAGGCGCAGGACTGTACTCGCCGCTGATCTGGTCGATGTACGCAGATGTGGCGGACTATGCTACCGAGAAAAACGGAACGAGTTCCACGGGACTTATCTTCTCGTCCGGAACGATGGCGCAGAAGTTCGGAGGTGCTATCTCCGGTAGTCTCATCGCACTGCTCTTAGGCTACGCAGGGCTCGTTTCCCATACCGATATGACCACCGGTGAGACCATCGTTGTTATCGTGAATGAGGAATCGGTGCGCACCATGGTATGGGCACTCTTCTCCCTCTTCCCTGCTGTCATTGCAGCCATCATGGCGCTCCTCGCCTATAAATTCCCGCTTAAAAAGTAATGTTATGAAAAGAATATCTAACAGGCTATTTATAGCCGGTCTTATAGCGTTAGCGGTCGTACAGGTTGCGTGCAACCGGTCTAACAACGTCAGTGGTCCTATCCGTATGAACCAAGTCGGCTTCGCACCGCTGCAGGAGATGACGGCGACTATCGATGTCGATTCGCTCAACGCCGCTCCTTGCGAAGTGTTCATTCTCAATGCGGCAGGTGACACAGTGTGGCGTGGAGTAGCCTCTGCAACCATGGCGAATCCTGTCTCGGGCAAGACCTGTCAGATCGTAGATTTCTCTGCCTTGGACAGTGTGGGTGAATATACACTCATCATTCCATCATTAAGCGCAGCGGCTCATTTCATCATTAAGGATCGTCCTTACAAGGAGCTGACACGTAAGGCTCTCCGTGCGTTCTATTATCAGCGCGCATCGATGGATATTGTCGAACCCTATGCCGAAGGTTATGCTCGCAAAGCCGGTCATCCGGACGATCATGTGCTCGTACATGCTTCGGCGGCCACCGATGAACGTCCCGAAGGAACGGTTATCTCCTCCCCGGGTGGTTGGTACGATGCCGGCGATTACAATAAGTACATCGTCAACTCCGGTTATACGATGGGCGTGTGGCTCATGGCGTACGAGATGAACAAAGCGTATTTCGATACCCTCAACCTCAACATCCCGGAATCCACAACCGGTAACCCGTCACCTGTAACCCCTCATGTCCCTGATATGCTCGCCGAGGCAATGTACAACATCCGCTGGATGATGACCATGCAGGATCTTGATGGTGGTGTCTATCACAAACTGACCACGCCGAACTTCGAGAAGTTCATTCGCCCCGATCAGTGCAAGCAGCAACGTTACGTCGTGCTCAAGACCACCGCAGCCACGCTCGATTTCGCAGCCACGATGGCACTTGCAGCGCGCGTATATGCGCCCTATGATCCGGCCTTCTGCGAACAAGCAGCCGAGGCTGCCGAGTCGGCTTACGCATGGGCTTTGGAGCATCCCGAAGTCTATTACGATCAGCCGGCGATGAATGAGGAGTTTAAGCCGGAGATTACCACCGGTGCATATGACGATTATGATGTGCAGGATGAGTTCTACTGGGCAGAGACGGAGTTGTTCCTGCTCACCGGTGAAAAAGCCTTCCAAGAGGCGGCTTTAACGCATCGCCCAAAGGAATTCACTCCGGCTGTTTGGGGTAATGTGGCTGAGCTGGCAGATATAGAGTTGGGAAATGCGGAGGCAATCTTGGCACATCTGCAATCTTATCTCGATGAGGCAGAGACGGTTTCCGTTTATCGTTCGCCGTATGGCAATCGGGAGGATGATTTCTTCTGGGGTTGTAACTCCGAGGGCTGTTGCTGGCGAGGTATCGAGTGCCTCTATGCTTATCGGTTAACAGGCGACGAGAAATATCGCATCAATGCGGAGCGTTGCCTCAATTATATCCTGGGGCAAAACAGTACCGGTTATTGTTATGTGACCGGTTTCGGTACTCGTCCGACTTCCAATCCGCATCATCGTCTCTCGTATTCACATCCGAAAGGAACGCATCCGGGTTTCTTAGCCGGAGGACCGAACAGGGAGCGGCAGGATGCTGAGACGGATGGTGTGAAGTATCCCAAAGATGTAACGGCGGATGAGAGTTATCTGGACTATCAACCCAGTTATGCATCCAATGAAGTGACGATCAACTGGAATGTTACGCTCTTTGCACTCTCCGCAGGAATAGACGCTATGCAATAAGATGTTTTACGAACTGGACAACGGCATTCTCCATGCACAGATTTGCGATTTTGGAGCTAAGATCACCCGTCTTCTCGTCCCCGACCATAAGGGCGAGAAAGCGGATGTTGTTTTGGGGTTCGCTTCTGAGCACGAGTGGCGCACGCTCGAACCCTCTTTCAATGCCGTCATCGGTCGTTTCGCAAACCGAATCGGACAGGCGCAGTTTAGTTTGGACGGCGTAACGTATCATCTGCCGCGTAATAACGGAACGAACTGTCTGCATGGCGGTTTGCAGGGCTTTCATCAGAAGGAATGGACGGTGCTCCAACACGATGAACAGCATATCGTGCTTCGTTACTATTCTCCGGATGGCGAGGAAGGTTTCCCAGGGAATATGGACGTACAGGTGACCTATCGCTTGGAAGGTGCAGCCTTACGTATCGAATATCGGACGACTTCTGATCGACCTACGGTCATCAATCTTACCAACCATGCCTATTTTAACCTGGAGGGCGAGGCTTCTCCTTCTGTACTGGAGCATGTTTTGCAGATTCCTGCCGATGCCTATACACCGCAGGACGAAAGCGGATGCCCGATAGGCGAGATAGCGTCCGTAGAAGGTACTCCTTTGGATTTCCGGACGCCGACACGTATCGGAGACCGTATCCTCCATCCCTTCTTTGCTCATGAGCGAGGGATTAACAATAATTATGTGCTCCGTCCTACAGGTCCGGCGGCAGTTTTAACGGCTGCCGGACGCACGATGACGGTATATACCGACCAACCCGGGTTGCAGGTCTATACCGGCAATTATATCGAGCCGCATAGAGGAAAGAGCGGGACGATGTATCGCCCTCTATGCGCAATCTGTCTGGAGACGCAGAATTTTCCGGATGCTCCGAACCAACCTTCTTTCCCGTCAGCGGTCCTTCGCCCGGGAGAGACGTATACTACGTATACCGTGTACCAATTTGATGAACGGATATGAAAAAACTTTACTCTTTTTTGATATTGTTTGGTTTTGCTATTATGGCATCAGCACAAGAATACACCCTCGTATGGAACGAGGATTTTACCGATGCCTCTCTGGATCAACAAGTATGGAACATAGAGGTTAATACCAATGGCGGAGGAAATAGAGAATTGCAGTATTACTGCGAGAAAGCAGTGACGCTGGGCGTCGAACCGACCACCGGTAAGAAATGTCTGATCGTGACGGCTACCAAAGAGTCGGCCGGCGAAAGAGATTGCACTTCCGGACGCGTGAACACGAAGAATAAGATGTATTATACTTATGGTAAGATCGAAGCTCGTATTAAGTTCCCGCAAACAGCGAATGGTCTATGGCCGGCTTTCTGGCAGATGGGAAATAACTACGATCAGGTAGGTTGGCCCAGATGCGGGGAGACCGATATCATCGAATTAGGCAACAAGGATGCATTCGCTCCCGGCACACAAGATCGCTATTTCAACGGCGCGATGCATGTGGGGTCGGGGAAAGATGACTTATGGAGCCAGGCACATTCGGTTACATGGCCCTATGCGGTAGAAGATACGTTCCATATCTTGACGATGATCTGGACACCGACATCCATCAATATATATATGGATAAGGATATTCATCCGGAGTATGAACCCTATTTTCATGCGAACTTGGAGCCTAATGATAACCCGAATAAGAACCGCAAGGAGATTTTCGGCAAACCGAACTTCCTGATAGCTAACCTTGCTATCGGCGGAGATTTCCCGGGCATCTATTCGGTCAACCAGATAACGGCCTTGGCCAACGGTCCGCGATCGATGTATATCGATTGGATCCGGATCTATCAGCGAGGGGATGAGAATGAGTCTTTCGTTTGCCCCACCGCTTCCGATGCTATCGAACCCGAACCGGAGAACTGGCAA
The DNA here is from genome assembly GCA_902762355.1 of uncultured Bacteroidales bacterium. Taxonomy (GTDB): domain Bacteria; phylum Bacteroidota; class Bacteroidia; order Bacteroidales; family Paludibacteraceae; genus Colicola. Next base: position 252,929 of record CACWNR010000003.1, on the reverse strand, counting down.
GGTATAGAGACGATTCCTGACGGTCAATCATCAATTAGTAAATTTATACAAGATGGACAAATCTATATTTCGCGTAACGGTACTGTCTATACTGTTGACGGCCGTGTGTGCATGCACTCACAAAAGTGAGGAAGATCGTTTTGTGGAGAATCTTCTCTCCCGCATGACACTGGAGGAGAAGATCGGTCAGATGAACCAACTCGATCCTTCCTATGACTCGGAGGCCAAAGAAGCCCTCTTCAGAGAAGGACGAGTAGGCGCTATCCTTAATGGTGTCGAAGCCAAAGAGGTGAACCGGTTGCAACGGATGGCGGTAGAAGAGACCCGTTTGGGTATTCCGCTTTTGGTGGGACGCGATGTGATACACGGTTTTCGAACGATCTATCCGATTCCGTTGGGACAAGCGGCTACGTGGGATCCTGAGTTGGCGGAGCAAGCGGCGGCATTGACTGCAGATGAAGCTGTGTCTGTCGGCATCCGTTGGGCGTTCTCGCCGATGGTAGATGTGGCGCGTGATCCGCGATGGGGACGCGTAGCCGAAGGGTACGGTGAAGATTCTTATCTGGCTTCCCGGATGGCAGCTGCGGTTGTGCGGGGATATCAATCCCATAACATGGCAGCATGTGTCAAGCATTTCGCCGGTTATTCGGCTTCTGAAGGAGGACGCGATTATAATACGACATGGATTCCGGAAGTGCAACTTAGGGATGTCTATCTACCGCCCTTCAAAGCAGCGGTTGATGCCGGTGCAATGAGTCTGATGTGCTCGTTCAACGCTATCAACGGATTGCCTTCCTCCGCCAATAAACATCTGAATGTCGATATCTTACGCGACGAATGGCAATCGGATGCATTGTTGGTCAGCGATTGGGGATCGGGTATGGATCTGATACCTCATGGCTTGTGTGCCGACCGCAAAGAAGCAGCTTTACGTTGCATCAATGCCCGCATGGAGATGGACATGCAAGGCAATCTCTATCACGACTACCTCGCCGAACTGGTTGCAGAAGGGAAAGTGAAAGAGCGTCAGATAGACGAATGCGTCAAGTCCATATTGCGTATGAAATACCGTTTGGGATTGTTTGAGAACCCATATGTGCCGGAAGAAGAACCGATCGCTTATAGCGCTGAGGCGCTTGCGCTCGCGACCGAAGCGGTAGAGCAGGGAACCGTTTTGCTTAAAAATAACGGCATCTTGCCGCTAAACAATAAAGAGATCCAAGTACTGGTGAGCGGCCCGTTAGCGGACCAGCAAAAAGAGCAACTCGGTACGTGGGTTTTTGACGGCGAACCCGAACATAGCGTAACGCCTTTGAAGGCTTTGCGTGATATGGGACTGAAGGTGTCGTACGAACCGGGTTTGCAATATAGTCGTGATAAGCGTACGTCTGATTTTGCAAAAGCTGTAGCTGCCGCAAGCAAATCGGATGTCATCCTTTTCTTTGCCGGCGAAGAAGCTATTCTCTCCGGCGAGGCGCGTTGCCGTGCTGAGCTCTCTCTGCCCGGCGCACAAACGGAGTTGTTGACGGAACTGAAGAAGACAGGCAAACCGATCGTGCTGGTTGTGATGGCCGGTCGACCGCTAACCATCGGTAAGGAAGTGGAGATGGCCGATGCCGTGCTCTATTCTTTCCACGGAGGTACTATGACCGGTCCCGGTTTGGCGAATGTTTTTACCGGTAAAGCTGTGCCGTCAGGACGACTGCCGATGACTTTCCCGAAGATGGTAGGTCAAATACCTTTCTATTATAATCGCCTCAACTCCGGTCGTCCGTGTGCCGATGACGCGGTGCTGATGGATGATATACCGGCGGGTGCTCCTCAATTCTCCATCGGGGCTTCTTCCTATTGGCTCGAATCTACCGTTGAACCGCTCTTCCCCTTCGGTTTCGGACTCAGTTATACCACGTTTGCGTATAGCGGAATAGAAGTAACGAAGAATGGTGAGCAGATAGAGGTGAGCGGAACGATTACCAATACAGGCATGACGGATGCTTACGAAGTGGCTCAACTGTATGTGCATCAGTGCTCCGGAGACTTGGCGCGACCGATATGCGAACTCAAAGGTTTCCGAAAGATTTTTATTCCTGCCGGAGAGAGTCGTACAGTCTCATTTACCCTTACACCGGAACAACTCGGTTATTGGCACGAAGCGAAGAAAGGCTATGAGAGTTGTGTATGGTATGCGACCGACAAAGTTGATTTTAAGATATGGATAGCACCTGACAGTCGTTGTCAGACAGTCCCTACTATAATCTCATTTTTAAATTAAATCAAATACGTATGAAAAAAACAAATTCTTTGCAAATCATCACCATCATCGCAATGATGTTCCTTTATGCGATGATTGCTTTTGTGACGAACCTTGCAGCTCCTGTGGGTAAGATCTGGGGAGCCTCGTTTGATGACCCTGCGCAAGCAGAAAGAATGGGTATGTTGGGAAATCTTTTCAATTTCCTGGCTTATCTCATCATGGGTATCCCGGCCGGTAATTTCCTGGCTAAGTACGGCTACAAGAAAACAGCTCTAACGGCGATCTTCTTAGGTTTCGTAGGTATCTGCATCCAGTGGGCAAGCGGTATGTTCGATAGCTTCTATATCTATCTGACCGGCGCACTCATATGCGGCTTCTGCGTCTGTATGCTCAATACCGTCACCAATCCGATGCTCAACCTGCTCGGAGGAGGCGGAAAGAGAGGAAACCAACTCAATATGATTGGCGGCACACTCAACTCCCTTTCCGGCGCCTTGACGCCTATGCTCGTAGGTGCTATCATTGGCGAAAGCCTTGCCGGCAAAGAGATTGACGATGTCAATATCGTGCTCTATATCGCCATGATGGTCTTTGCACTCATCTATCTCATCATTCGTCTTACGCCTATCGCTGAACCGGCCGGCGCCGGCCAGCAAGTGACGTACGAGCGTAGTCCGTGGGCCTTTCGTCATCTGACCTTAGGTGTGATTGCTATCTTCTTCTATGTCGGTGTAGAGGTTGGTGTTCCTGCAACGCTCATCTCTTATCTGACGCCGAAAGTAGGTTTCGCGGCTGCCGGAATCATTGCCGGTCGTTACTGGATTCTGATGCTGGTCGGCCGATTCATCGGTTCCGCTATCGGCGGTAAGGTAAGCAGCCGTACTATGGTGCTCTGTGTGGCTTCCGTCGCTATTGCACTGATGGTCGCAGCGATGCTGATTGGAGATAGCATCATGGCCAAAACGATTATCAAGGGGGAGGTAATGGCGGTTCCTCTTGCATCTACCCTACTCGTCCTCTGTGGGTTGTGTACATCCGTCATGTGGGGATGTATCTTCAATATGGCTACGGAAGGACTGGGTAAATATACCGCAAAGGCTTCCGGAATCTTCATGATGATGGTGGTAGGCGGTGGAGTATTGCCCTATATCCAAAGCATCATTGCTGCGCATAACTGCCTGATTAGTTATATAGTTCCCATGTTGGGGGTAGCATACATCTTATCCTACGCTTTGTGGGGTAGTCGAAATATTAATCCGGATATTAAAACGGATTAAGTTTAGTTTTTCATGATATTTTATATTTTCTGTGTTTTTCTTGCCTGATTGGTGCGTTTGTCGAAAAACGCATAAAATCGGTCGGGAATGTATTAGTCCATGTCAAACAAAAGCAGTAATTTTGCCGTCGATTTATAAACTATATTTTGTTTAACTAAAAAATCTAAAAAAGATGAGAAAATTCTTTACATTTTTTGCTGCTGCGCTCATGAGCGTCGGCATGTTTGGTGCAACGGTTCAAGAGAACAAGTCTCTCGATGCATCCGAATGGTGGGGCTGGAACAGTACCCAAGCGAACGTAGAGAGTAAATTGGAAGGTACAATTACAGGCGCATATGGTGCTATCGGTACCAGTTTTGAAAATGCCAATTGGAGCGGATGGAGCAAACTGGTCGTTGTAGTGGACAACATCGAAGGCTGCGTAGGTGAATATTGGTACCTTAAGGCGGAGATCAGAAACCCGGGATACGAATACCCGACGAGTGTTACTATGAGCGGGGAACTGGGCATAGAGGGGCATGATCCTCACGAAACCAATTACGTTGTGATTGACCTGACTGCCGTTCCTGATGGATTTAATATCACTAATGTAGATGCGTTGGTACTGCAGAGTGCGGTAACAGGTTCCTTTACCGTTAGCCGTATCTTCTTGGAGAAAGGAACTGCTCAGGATCCGGTAACAGAGGACATTACTCTCGATGCATCCGCATGGTGGGGCTGGGATAGTTCCCATAAGAACGTCGATGGCAAATTAGCAGGTACAATTACAGACGCATATGGTGCTATCGCTACCAGTTTTGGAAATGCCGATTGGAGTGAATGGAGCAAACTGGTCGTTGTAGTGGACAACATCGAAGGCTGCGTAGGTGAATATTGGTACCTTAAGGCGGAGCTGAGAGATAATTCTTTCGACCCGAATGCGAGTGAGAGTGTTACTATGAGCGGGGAACTGGGCATAGAGGGGCATGATCCTCACGAAACCAATTACGTTGTGATTGACCTGACTGCCGTTCCTGATGGATTTGATATCACTAATGTAGATGCGTTGGTTCTGCAGAGTGCGGTAACAGGTTCCTTTACCGTCAGCCGTATCTTCTTGGAGAAACCCGCTCCGGCAGAGGATGTAAACATCACCCCGAACGTAGATCCGGATCATGCAGGCGTTTATTACAGCACGTTCTTTGACAGCGCGAACAAGTACGCACTGCCCGAAGGTGTAGAGGCATACGTAGCTACCCGCGACGGTGCGAACCTCTTGCTCTCGAAGATCGCAGACGCAGGTCAGACCATCCCGGCAGACAATGCCGTTATCCTCAAATCGAGCGTTACGCCGTTCACCCTCACCCCGAGCGATGCAGAGACTGTTCCTGTAAATGCAATCAACAGCCTCAAGGGTACCGATGTCGCTATCGCTACTCCGGCTAACTGCTACGTACTCGGTGGCGCTGACGGTGTGGTAGGTTTCTATAAGTACAGTGGCACTAACCTCAACCCGCACAAGGCATATGTGGTATTCAGCGGTTCGAACCAAGCTCCGCGCCGCATGCCGTTCATCTTCGATGCCGCTACCGGTGTTGAGAATGTACAAGGCAATGTACAAAGTACAAAGGTACTCCGTGACGGTCAGCTCATTATCATCCGCAACGGTGTTGAGTACAACGCAAACGGTATGATGGTTAAGTAATATGTAAAGGTTGAATGTATAACAATTTAAATAGAAAGGAAACAAGTTATGGCTAAGACATATTTTCAACCGGAAGTAACCGTAGCGTTGATTGCATTGCAATCCAATCTCCTTGCCGGAAGTGCAGCGCCTGCTCCTACCGGCGACCAGATGGGTCTGAGCAGCACCATCACCGATGAGCAATGGTAAAGAGTAGCCTTTAGGCTCATTGTATCGCAAGAGGCGGTTCACGAACATCGTGAGCCGTCTCTTTTTTTCGTAAGTATGCCGGAGGCACACTCCGTGGACACGTCGTCCCTGAGAAATCCCGCCTTCCGGTGTACTTTATGACAAAATATGAATATTTGCTTAGCAAAAAAGAAAACGGAGAGTTAAGCATGCTCTTTGAGTTGGGACTTCCAGTCCATTTATCCAGTTGGATGGAGTATTATGAGTATCATTTAGCGCATGCTAAGATGAGCAACGTTGAGATTTCGTACCGTTTTGTGGTTACCAAGAGTACCATTCAACGAGCTATCGCATTTATGGGATCTCCGATTGCATAGGCTTCTATTCACACAAGAGGGTGTGTCAAAACGATTGACGCACCCTCTTGCTTATTCATGGAACAAGTCGTCTAAAGTAATGGTGCGTTGGTAAACAGACGCATATCCGTTGCGCGACAAACCATAAGTGGTGATGAGGATAGGGTGGATTGTCTTTTTTGTCTCAGTCTTTGCGATGAAACGTGCGATACGCCGACGAAGCAACCGATCATCATCCGCTTTAACCACATATTCGTCCTCCGTAAATTTCATTTCGCAGATATTGATGATTTGGTCATCTCGGTCAATAAGCATATCTATTTGGAAGCCTTCCGTTTGTTCGTCTTTGCCGGGCTTATAGGTCCATGAATAGAAAGTACATACTACACCGGATATTCCTAACGCATGCTTGATTTGCGGTGCATGTAGCAGGCAAAGGCGTTCAAAAGCCAGACCGGCCCACGCATCCAAGTCTCCGGACATTCTTCGGCTTGACCAATAGTGCTCATCTTGCGGTACATTAGCGGCTATATGCTGATAATGGAATAATGTGAAGTTGTCAATCAACTGGTATAAAGCATTTTTGGCTTTATATTCATACATATTGTATTTGCGTATAAAGCTGCACTCTTCCAATTCTCGCAACGCACGTTGGACCGGTCTCTCGCAGAATCTCTTCCCGCAGCAGACCTGCACGCCTTTTAGTAAGCGACTCCACGATCTGCAAATATATTTCCGAGCGTTTGAAAAGGGACTTATACAGCGCTTTGAATTCATCATGTAGTGGCGCATCTTGCGCAAAGAAGATACGGTCAATATTCTGACTGAGCGATTCGCCTCGTCTGAGATAACTCCAATAATATGGCACTCCGCCCATGATCATATATGCTTCGGCCATATCCTTGCGCGAAAGCATAATGCAAAGGTACGAATAATTTCTGAAATATGCAAGGAAAATTGAAGATTTCAACTAAAAATAGGTAAAAATATGCCGATAGGTCGTTGAAATCTTGTTATTTTTACCACATTTCATCATAAAAACAGTGTTTTATTGCGCAGTATAATATCCTATACCCCCACACGACCCGTCATCACGGGCTATGTGTTTCAAATAAAAGCAGTACCTTTGCACCCGAATTGGCACGACGTCATGTATGCGTCGTCTCACAAAAAGAAAAAAGAAGCAAAAAAGAAAATTTAAAATGTTACAAAGGGTGTTACGTACTGCGCGTACATGTAGCACCAAATGTAACACCTTTTTGTAACACCCCTACAATTTAACAGCTTAACACTTTAACAATTTAACATACCTATGACTACCTTTAACGACTTATGGGCGCTGCTCCGTCAGCATGGATCAAGCGCCAAACGGGAAACCGAATGTGCGGCACTATGGGCAACCTATCCGCCTGACATGCAACAACGCATCTATGCCACGATCCGCACCAAATTGGAGCAAGGCAAGTTTGTCCATTACGATCCCCTCCGAGCCTTGGAAGAGAACGCACGTCCTCCACGACAGCAAACCCTCTCCTATGCGGACTATTACGCCCGCTATCACACTACCGAACCCCGTGACGGTTGGCAGATGGCTAACCCCACCGGACAAAAAGTCATCTACGTCCGAAACGGATAAAACTTTGTCAATTGTCGTCGGATCGCATCCGACAAATATTCATTATTCATTAATCATTATTCATTATTTTTATTATGGCAGATTGTTTATTTCCATCGTCACCTCCAAAGGTGTCATCACCAAACGCGTTGTAGCTTGCGTTCGCAACGGCAAGCAAAAAATCTACATTCGCGAGGAAAAACCCCGTTGCACCAAACCCTCTGCAAAAGAAGTTGCACAACGGCAAACCTTCGGATTTTGTTCTTCCGTCAGCTCCATGTTGGTATCAAAGTATCATCTTGGCGGCGCACCTAAGATCAAGAGTCTTGCTTATCAGGTAGTCAAAAAACGCTATCTGCAATGTACCGAACGAGGTATGACCCCCACAGTGGAGTTTATCATCGCGGACATCGAAGCATACGCGCAGTTAACTTCCAACGATAATCCGAAGTCAGTCCTTAGTAAACTCAAAGCCTATGCCGAAGTATAGTAAAACCGCTTTCCAACTCAAATCAACGGATGGGAATTTGCGTGCGTTAAGAGGACGGTTAGGGGACTTTGTTTTCAGAACTCGAAACGGCAAAATCTTCGCTTTCTACAAGCCGATTCGTAACCGACTCAATCCCGATGCAATCTCGGTCCAACTTCGGGAGATAACGACCAAACTTAATTTAGAAATCGTCAAACGCAAATCCTCTAATCGTAAATCATCATGACTACCCAAGAGATCCACGACCGACTCAACCACCGAGCTGGGCGCAACATCCCCCTCAAGCACCTCGCAATCTTAATGGAATGCTTCAAACAACCCATCACAGAAGCCAACATCGAAGCCTTCCTTCGCTACGCTTGGGCATAATTTGGAGGACTTTTTGGAGAAAAATTTGCAAAACCGCCAAAATTGTGGGCATATTTGCACCAGATTTCAAAATTCACACAACTATGCGACTCGATTTACAACTCATCGCCGCCTTTGTACTCTCCATCGGCGGACTCATATTGCTCTTCTGCGGCATCTTCATCGACCCGCAAGGCCAGATCCACGAAACACTCCTCGTTGCCTTCGGCGAGACTGCCACCTTCGCAGGTGCTCTGTTTGGCATAGACTACGTGTACAAAAAACGCTCGTGACCTATGTATTATAAGCTAATTCGCGACATGCCAGAAGACAACGCAGTCCACGGCAAACTCTATTGCACCTCGCACTACGTCAACAAACGCACCGGGCTCCTCGTCGAGCGTCTGCACTACATCTGCGACACCCTCGAAAACGCCGACTACCTCATCCCTGCACTCATCTACAAAGTGCAAGTCACGCAGTCCCCGCGTTTCAAACGCCCGCTGCCTATCCTCATCCAAGTCCCCGGACGTTCCGGCATACGATTTCACCGCGGCTCTCAACCTGAACACAGCAAAGGCTGCATCCTTATCTCCACCAGCATGGAGCAATCCCTCACCGCTCGCTGGCTCCGGGAACAATCCGCTCACCTGGAGACCCGCCTCGAGATTTGTAACAACATCAATTATTACCGCAATGAAACAGGAAAATGAAGAGAAAGATTGGACTAAAGTCCTCTTTGAGGTAATCATCAAGATCCTCACCCTTGGCTTCTACCACATCGAGAAGCACAAGAAAAGCTAACCTATTGTTTAACCCTTAAATCCAACGCGAAATGGCAAAAGCAACCTATGCCCCGATGTTTGAGACCGTCTCTGGCGCTCTGAACAAGATCGACAAGAAGTCTCCGCACGCGGCAGACCAAAAGATGGTGTTGGCTACCCACCGTAAAGCACCCACCACCTCGCCTGATTGCTCTCGTGTCTATCTCCGCGGACTTAGCTCCGTTACCCGCTCCACGCCCGTAACGGCTAAGGAAACCGGAATCCGCACCAAGTTTGCAGCGGTCTCAACCGCAGTAAGCGCACGTCTGCAAGACCCGACCAAGCAAGCAGCCGACCTCGCAGCCTTCAAGGCGCAAAAGGATGCAGCGAACGGCAAAAAGACCATGCGCTCCTATATCTGGAGCCTCGAGTCCGCCGCTTACGACCAAGCCAACGGCTAATCAACAATTAACCTTATTTACTCACTTATTAAAACCTCTCATCTATGGGAAAAGTTACTTATTCGCCGGGTATTGAGTTCGTACAGGGCTCCCTGGCAAAACCGAAGAAAGTAGATGGTCACAGCCACGGTGATTACCTGATCGGTACGCACCGCACCGCAGCTACCCAGAACCCCAACTGCACGCGTCTCTACATCCGCAAGGCTAACACCTACGGTGTGAACGTCAGCAAGTCGCAGCGTAGCCTCGCAGCGCGTACGCGTTTCTCCGAGGTACAGGCAGCTGTCAACGAGCGCAACGAGCGCGTCAAAGACCTCTCGAAGATCGCAGCCGACCGCGCAGCCTTCCTCGAGCAGAAGGACACCGCCGGTGGCAAAAAGACCATGAAGGCCTATTTATGGAAAATTTGTGGTGATGAATACGATCAGCAACACGGTTAATTTTCCATGGGGTCCCCAAATAATTATTTAATTTTTGGGGAAAGCGTAGCAGCCCCGAGTACTTACTACCTGAACGAGGTTTAGGTACATGTACGAGGGGTATGCAAGCGCGGAAAGTATGCGGCGACGCGTACGATCAAGAGCACAACGGCTAATCGACGAAAGGAGCGCTTCGGCGCTTCTTTTTTTTATCCCCCGAAAAATATTTAAAATGCATTTTTAGCCCAAAAATTTTGTCATGTCAAAATTATTTTGTAATTTTGCGCAAAATTTTAAGGTACAATGAAAAAATTCTTCGCAATACTATTGTTGAGCGTGTTCACTTTGCCGCTGATGGCAGAGGACGTCGTGTATATCACCACGGAGCAGTTCAAAGCCCGTATCTTCGATTATAAGAACGAGAAAGACTGGAAATACAAGGGCAAGAAACCTTGTGTGATCGATTTCTACACCACCTGGTGTGGTCCCTGCAAGCGCTTGGCACCGATCATGGAGGAGCTGAGTCAGACCTACTGCGATAAGGTAGTGTTCTACAAAGCTGACACAGAGCGCGAGCGCGAGTTGGCGTACGTGTTCGGTATCAATTCGATTCCGCAGGTGCTCTACATCCCCGTAGAAGGCAAACCGATGTTGCTCAAAGGGCTCTATCCGAAAGACGAGATCGTCAAAATCATCGAAGATTTTCTGCTCAAAAAATAAGCCATGCAAGTTGAGTTCGGATTGCTGATATTATCGCTGCTGTTCTTCGTCAGTATCTTTGCGGACAAGATCGGATACAAGTACGGTGTGCCGGCGTTGTTGCTGTTCTTAGCCGTCGGTATGTTCTTCGGTTCGCATGGCATGACGGCCTTGTTGGGCATGCGGGGCGTGGAGATAGAGATCGGTACGGCGCAGGCGCTGAGTACCTTGGCGATGTGTATCATCCTCTTCACCGGTGGTATGGAGACGCGGCTGAGCGATATCAAGTCGGTCTTGGCGCCGGGTATCACTTTGGCGACTCTGGGCGTGATGCTGACCTGTGTTATCACGGGTGGCATCATCTATTTCATCTTCGGTTGGATCCATGCCGTCACTTCGATGTCGATCTGGCTGGCGCTGCTGATGGCGGCTACGATGTCGAGTACGGACAGCGCGAGTGTGTTCTCGGTGCTCCGTACAAACGGAATCGGTCTGAAGCATAACCTGCGTCCGTTGCTGGAGTTAGAGTCCGGTGCGAACGATCCGATGGCGTATGTGCTGACCACCACGCTGATAGGCATCGTCATCAACCTGCACACGGTAGCGGGGCTGACGGAGAAAGTGGAAGCCTTGCCGATCATCCAGACCATCGTTATCCAGCTCGTGATGGGAACGGTCTTGGGCTTGGCGCTCGGCGAAGGACTGGTGCTCCTGATGCGCCGCGTCAAACTCGGAAACGAGTCGCTGTACCCGATCATGATCCTGACGGCGTGTATCTTCATCTTCGCCATCACCCATTATCTGGAAGGCAATACCTATCTGGCCGTCTATGTGGGCGGTTTGATCATCGGTAATAACAAGTTCACCCGCAAGCGCCAGACGCGGTCGTTCTTCAACGGCCTGGCTTGGCTCAGCCAGTTGGTAATGTTCCTTATGTTAGGTCTGATGGTGGAGCCGTCGGCGCTCATTCAGTATAAGGTATGGGTGCCGTGCCTGATCATCAGTTTTGTGATGATCTTCATCTCCCGCCCGATAGCCGTGTGGCTTTGTATGTTGCCTTTCCGTCAGTTCCGTCAGCGTGACCGACTGATGCTCAGTTGGGTGGGACTCAAAGGCGCCGTGCCGATCATCTTCGCTATCATGTGCAAGGCGAACGGCGTGCCGTATGCAGATATACTCTTCAATGTAGTGTTCCTCTGCACGATCGTGTCGCTGCTCGTGCAAGGCACGACCCTGACGCAGATGGCTAAGAAACTCAATCTGGACACGCCGCAGGAGAAAGAGCGCTCGCTGGAGTATTTCGATATCGACCTGCCGGACGAGATACAGTCCTCAACCCGCGAAGTGGAGGTGACGGCGAAGACTTTGGCGAATGGTAACACGCTGCGCGAGTTGAATATCCCGCCCAAGACCCTGATCATCATGGTGCGCAGAGGAGAAGATTTCTTCGTGCCGACGGGTTCGAGTACCCTGGAGTTGGGTGACCAGTTATTGGTCATCAGCGATAAGGATGCACAGGCTACCTACCAGCATATGATCGATGATGCGGAGGAGGAAGCTATGTGGCGCGAGGAGATGAAAGCCAAAGTGCGCAAGCGCGTCGAGAAAATGACCGCGTGGACAAGAAAAAAGAAATAAATAACCAATAACAAATAACAAATTACAAATGTCAAAGACAGTCGTCTTTCTCACCGGTGCAACCGGTACGATGGGTTATGCAGGCATGATGGAGATCCTGCGCTACCCGAAGCAGTATGAGTTACGTATCTTAGCTCGTCCGAGCAAGAAGAACAAGGAGTTACTCGCCCCCCTGATTGATAAGCACGATATGCTCCACGTTATCTGGGGCGATTTGACCAAGTACGAGGACGTGCTGAAAGGTGTTTCCGGCGCCGATATCGTGCTGCATGTAGGCGGTATGGTCTCGCCGCAGGCGGACTACCGTCCGAAAGCCACGCTGCGTACCAACATCACCGCCGCAGAGAACATCACCAAAGCTGTTCTTGCGCAACCGGAAGATCAGCAGCCGAAAGTGGTGTATATCGGTTCGGTAGCCCAGATGGGTGACCGTCGCGAACCGCTTCATTGGGGACGTGCCGGCGATCCGATATGCGTGTCGGCGTACGACCACTACGGTCTGACCAAAGCGCAGGCGGAGCGTATCATTACCGACTCGGGCATCAAGACCTGGGCATCCCTCCGTCAGTCGGGTATTCTCTATCCGGCGATCCTCAAGAACTACGACCCCATCATGTTCCACGTACCGATTCGCGGCGTGCTGGAATGGGCGACAGTAGAAGACAGCGGACGTCTGCTCGAGCGCGTATGCCGTCCGGACGTACCGAAGGAGTTCTGGCGTAACTACTATAATATCGGTTCGGGCAAAGAGTACCGCCTGTCGAATTACGAGTTCGAGGTGCTCTTGCTGGACGCCATCGGTTGTCCGCGCCCGGAAAAGATCTTCAATGCCAACTGGTTCACCACCCGCAATTTTCACGGCATGTGGTATATCGACGGCGACAAACTGGAGGACATGTTGCATTTCCGCGCGAACGTGCCCGTCAAGGAGTATTTCGCGCAGATGGCCAAGGCAGAGTCCCTGCCCGGTGGTATCAAGTTCGCTGCCAAGACGCATATCGCCAAACTCTTCCCGCATTGCGTGAAAGCGGCGATGTGGTTCATGGCGAACAGCAAGGAGCACGGTACCCAATGGTGGATCAAGAACCATATCGAGCCGCGTATCCATGCGTATTACGGTTCGCTCGAGGCCTACAAAGCTATCCCCGATTGGAAACATTTCGACGTGAGTCATAACAGCGAGACGCCTGTGCTGCTGAATCATGGATACGATGAGACCAAAGACGTGGATAAACTGACGGACAAGGAGCTGCAGAAAGCAGCCGAGTTCCGCGGCGGTAAGTACCTGGGCAATGACATGTGGGAAGATGCCGAAGGACGTACCTTCAAAGCCGGCCGTCGTCTCGTGTTGCTCGGCGGGCACTGGTCTCCGTTCGACATGCCGTACCCCTATGCGCACGAACCCAAAGAGAAACAAGTGCCGTGGCATTGGGACCGCGTAGCCAAGCAGAACCCGTTCTTTGCACAACTCTGGGCTCCGCTGCATGACAAAGACGAAGATAATGTGTTTGGATCTGAAATCTTCAACGGCTGGGAGAAATAATGTTCTTCGACGAATTAGCATTATCGGATGAGGTGTTGGATGCATTGTGGGACATGCATTTCGATGAGTGTACCCCGGTGCAGGAGAAGACGATACCGGTTATCTTGGAAGGCCGCGATGTGATATCGTGTGCGCAGACAGGAACCGGTAAAACGGCGGCGTATATCTTACCGCTGCTGACCAACCTCGCTTTCGATGACCACGACCCCGATAAACTGAACGCGATCATCATGGCGCCCACGCGCGAGTTAGCGCAGCAGATCGACCAACAGATGGAGGGCTTCGGTTATTACGTGCCGTTCTCGTCCGTGGCTATCTACGGCGGTAAGGACAACGGCGCTTGGGGCACGCAGGTGACGGGACTGCAGAAAGGTGCGGATATCGTCATCGCCACGCCCGGACGCTTGCTCAGCCAGATGAATATCTACGACGTCGATTTCTCGGGAGTCAAGTACTTCATTCTCGATGAGGCCGACCGTATGCTCGATATGGGTTTCTACGACGATATCATGACCATCGTGCGTAAGTTACCCAAAGAGCGGCAGACCATCATGTTCTCTGCGACCATGCCGGACAATATCCGCCGCATGGCGAAAGCGATCATGACCGATCCCGTCGAGGTGCAGATCGCTGTCTCCCGTCCGCCCGAGAGCATCAAACAGATGCATGCGTTCGTCGATGAGGGAGAGAAGCCGGCGAAGGTGTTGGAACTGTTGGAGGGACGCGATCTGAAGAAAGTGATTCTGTTTGCGGGGAAAAAGCAAAAGGTCAAAGACCTCGCGCGTACGCTACGTTCCTTAAAGATAGACGCGCGCGCGATGCATAGCGACTTGGAGCAGAGCGAACGCGATCAGGTGATGCTGGATTTCAAGAACGGTAAGGTGGCGGTGTTGGTGGCGACAGATGTGGTGTCGCGTGGTATCGACGTGACGGACGTGCCCTTGGTGATCAACTACGATGTACCGCATGCGCCCGAGGATTACGTCCACCGTATCGGTCGTACTGCACGCGCAGAGAACAGCGGCGAGGCGATGACCCTCGTCTCTCCCGATGATGTACGATATTGGAAAAGGATAGAGCGATTCCTGGATCCGTCTAAAGCTTCCGAATCCTCCACTCGTTCGGGTAAAGGTTATTCAGGCGGTTCCCGACATTCTTCGCGAAACCGAGGGGGACACCCTCATAAGTCAAGAGGACGAGGCCAAGGGGCACATCGCTCAGGTTCAAAGCCTCGGTCCGCAAATAACTAAGTGCTTGCTCGAGCGTCAACTCAACCATCGGAAAGGCTTCCTTACGGAGGTCTTTCGTCATACTTAGGCAGTGCTGCGGCGCAATACCTTTACCGCGCTCTTCGCCCAGACCGAAGCCCGTGGAGATACAGGTCAACTGCGTACCCAACCAATCGATGATCTCTTTGTATTTGAACGGATAGGCCGTCGCAAAACGATCAGAGTAACGGATAGCCCACTCGTCCGGATGTTGCAGCCACGAACGCATGACGGGCAGATACTCGGGATGCGGCATGGCGGCTTCTTTCTTCGGCGCTTTGATACGCGTCTGGTCGAGCGGTTCGTTAGCATGCTTGCGCAGCGCGCAGAGATAGAATCCTTCGCCTTTAGTCTTATGCGGGTAGAAATGATAACCTACCGATCCTTCGGTGATGCCCCAGCTCTTATCGTGTGCTATCGGCAGCACGTCTGCGCCTAAGGTCTCTGCCATCCATTCGACGTTCTTCTCGTTCTCTTCGGTATTGAAGGTGCAGGTGGAGTAGAGCAGGATACCACCCGGTTTGAGGGCATCCCATACGTCCATGAGGATGCTGCGCTGCCGCTCGGCACACATCTTAACGGCCTTGAGGCTCCACTCGTTGCGCGCCTGCTCGTCCTTGCGGAACATACCTTCGCCCGAACAGGGAGCGTCCACCAGGATACAATCGAACAAGTGCTTGCAGCGCTCGCCGTATTCGGCGGCGGTGTTATGGGTGACGATGGTGTTGCCGTTACCCCATTTCTGGATGTTCTCGCTCAAGATGAACACGCGTTGGCGTACGACCTCATTGCTTAAAAGCAGTCCGTCGCTACCGAGGAACTCGCTGATGAGGGTTGATTTGCCGCCCGGCGCCGCGCAGAGATCCAACACGATAGACGACGGATCGACATACTGCTCCAAGGCCTGCTGAACGAACATCGAAGAGGCTTCCTGCACATAGTAACAACCGGCATGGAAGAGCGGGTCTAAGGTGAACTGAGGACGCTTGGAGAGGTAGTAACCGTCGATATGCCACGGCACTTCGTCCGTGTCGGCATCGAAAGTCAACACGTCTAATTTGCTGTTGAGTCGAATAGAGGTAACAGGCTCTGTGTCCAGCGCCTTAAGCAACAGCGTCGCTTCGTTCCCGAGCAACTGATGCATACTCTCTATGAAATCAACCGGTAGCATAAATCGACTGCAAAGGTACTACTTTTTTTTGACATATGCAAGAGTGACCGCATTTTTTATAGCCCTAAGTGGATTCGGAAACGCATGCCCCATTGGATTTCCGGGGTGAGAGACCAGATGGAATAGAGGTCGCAGACGCGGAGGATGTTGCCGATGCCGACGCCGATCTCCGCGTATACTGCGTGACCGGCTGCGCCTGTAGGACCGCTGGCGCTGTAAGATCGCTCTGCTGTAAGACCGCTTACGCTGTTAGAGATGTATCCATAGGCTATCTTGGCTTCGACCAGTTCGCGGAGGTGCAGCCAGCGGATGCCGGGGATGAGGTTAAAGAGGATACCTTGTCCGTTCCATTCGGTTTGCAGCGCGACGTACTTATCCGCCATCAGTTGTCGGCCATGCAGGAGCGTGAAGCGGTAAGGGTCATAGGCGTAGCCTTGGTTGGCGTTTGCCTGCCAGAGGAAACTACTCGGTACGCGTCCGAAGATAGCACCTGCTTGGAACGCATAGGTCAGCGTGCCACCCATGCCTAAGTTGGCGTGCTGCGTGAGCATTATTCGCACGTGTGCGAATAGACCGCCTTCGGCTGAAAGACCGCTTTGCTGTAAGACCGTTTCACTGTAAGACCGCTCCGCTGTAGGACTCCAGTGTCCGGCTTCCAAGCCGAGGTAGAGGACGGGGTACTTGGCAGAGTAGGCATAGCGACGCATGAAATAACCGTCGTACTTGCGTTCGCCCCAACTGAGTCGGGCAATGGCGCTGAGCGTCTGATAGGTGTAGCCTTCCTGCCACCCCGCGCGGAGATAGGCATGGGTCTCGAGATGATCCGTCCAGTCTGCCCACCAGTGGTATTGGATCTGCCGTTGACGGATGGCGGTATTGACATATAAAGAGTCGCGATGGAGCGCCTCAAACGCATAGGCCGTGAAGTCGAAATTACCCCAACCCATCGAGTTCTCCCGCAGCAGCCGGTCGAAGTCATCTACCTCCGACCACACGTAATGGTCGTTGTACTCGAGTTGCATGATATGCCGCCGTTGGGTAGGGAGGTTGACGGATATACGCCCCATACCTTTGACCGAACGGTCTTTGATACCGTACCCCACCGATGCCTCCAGCGAGACGACCTTGGATAGTTTCTCATTCGTGCGGAACGGCAAACCGAAATGGACGCCTTCGTGCGAGTTGACCTGCAGGATCTCTTCGATATGTCCGATATCGAGCCAACTACCGGTGGGGATATAACCCGTGGTGGCGATGGTGGCGAACCATTTGGCGGTGCGTATGATCGGCAGGCTATCGAGGGCTGAGAAGGCGCTGTCTGCCTTTGATGGATCGCCTGCGGCTGTAAGACCGCTGGCGCTGTAGGACCGCTCCTCTGTAGGACCGCTCACTTCGTTCGCTGTAGGATTGGTCAGACTCGTCGTCAGCAGTAGGGTTGGGAAGACGGTGCCGGCTTTCTCGCTTTTGATGGAGACGTCCAAGAGAGCGGAGATATGTTCCTGTGCGATGGCGCCGTCGGGTGTCAGGGTCTGCGAGACATGCAGGGTGTTGACGTAGTTAACCGCCACTTCGGCGGGCACGTAAGCCGTGATGGAGCGTAAGGCAAAGGTGGCGGTGTCGATGACCATCTCACCGTTGAAGGTAGCGTAGAACGAATTCCTCGTTCGGAAATGAATGGTGTCTTCGCCCACGAGATAATAGCGGTAGTATAAGTTGCCGCCGGCTGCCAACGGAGAGAGGAAAGCGTGGCCCATGATGCTGACGGAGTTGGCGTAGAAATTGAGGTTTCCTTCGTTGCCGAGAAGCGAAGAATAGTCCGTCTCGCTGAGGATGAGCGCTTGCGTCATTTGGTCATTGGCGGGTGTCATCTCATTGCCGGCGATGCGGAAAGACTGCGTCTCGCGGTAGAGCGGCAGGATATAGGTCGAGTCATCCTGCACGATCATACCTGCTTGCAAGCTACGCCAGAGTGCCCGACGAAGATGCCGTTTATTGATCTGCGATACATAGAGCGTCTGCTCGCGTCGGGTATCCATCGTGAGCTCGGGATGCATCGTTCGGTCGTTATCCGGTCGGTGCTGGCGCACTTGTCGGAGCAGTTCAAGGGCAGGGTTCTCGTTGGGCGCTACCACCACTTCGGTTAGTAAGGCTTCCCGCTCGCGCATAGCGACTTGCAGACCTGCCATAGAACCGGGTTCGATATCGAAACGCTGTGTGTAATAACCCACGGCCGAGAAGACCAGTTGCGCCTTGGCCTGCATGTCCACGCGCAGCACGTATGAACCGTTCTCATCGGAAGTCGTACCTATCTTCGTGCCCCGAAAATGAATATTGACGTTCGGGATGGCCTCGCCCGTGGTCTCGTTGACAATCTCGCCGACGATAATGGTTTCGGTAGCCGAAACCATGACCGCCATTAGCATGGCTGTAAGACCGGCGACAAAGCGCCTGTAAGACCGCTTTGCTGTAAGACCGCTGGCGCTGTTAGATCCTATTTGTTTGCGGGATGACATTGGAGGATGGCTTGGCGTAGGTCTTGTACGTCGAGGTGGGTGTAAATCTCGGTGGTGGAGAGGTCTTCGTGCCCGAGCAGTTGTTGTATCACGCGCAGGTCAGCGCCGTTTTGCAGCAGATGCGTTGCAAACGAATGGCGGAGCGTGTGCGGGCTGACGGTCTTGGTGATGCCGGCTTCGGCACACAGGCGCCGCACGATGGTGAAGACCATGGCACGGGTCATCGGACGACCGTACCGGTTGACAAACGCGATGTCCTTGGACTCGGGTTTGAGTGGCCAGGTGCTGCGTTCCTGCATCCAATAACCGAACCATTCTTCGGCTACCGGCGAAAGGGGTACCAGGCGTTGCTTGCTGCCCTTTCCTTCGATGAGCATATAGTGCTCGTGGAGGTAGATTCTGCTCAGTTGCAGGTTGACTAACTCACTCACACGCAGTCCGCTGCCGTAGAGCATCTCCAGCATCGCACGGTTGCGGTGGCCTTCGTTCGAACTCAGATCGATAGCCGCCATCATGCGGTTGATCTCATCGAGCGTAAGGACAGTCGGCAGGTGTTTGGACTTCTTCGGTCCTTCCAACAGTTCGGACGGATCTTGGTCAATATAGTCTTTGTAGAGCAGAAAACGAAACCACGAATGGATTCCCGCCAGCATGCGGGCTTGCGTGCCTTCGTTTTTTATGTCCTTGAAGAGCGCGTAGATACACTCCTGGAGTTGGTCGAAATCCAAGTGGACGATATCCACGTCGTGCTCCTTTGCATACGTACGCAGTCTATCCAAATCCATCTCGTAACCTTCGACCGTATTGGGCGAGAAACCCCGTTCCAGACGCAGGTAGGTATGATACTCCTTGCGGAGTTGCTCGTCAGATGTTATTGTTTTGGCCATGGTTTGAGTTTGCCGCTAAAGGATGCGTGA
The DNA here is from genome assembly GCA_902762355.1 of uncultured Bacteroidales bacterium. Classification (GTDB taxonomy): domain Bacteria; phylum Bacteroidota; class Bacteroidia; order Bacteroidales; family Paludibacteraceae; genus Colicola. The sequence goes on along the minus strand of CACWNR010000003.1, from coordinate 233,344 downwards.
TAGGTCGTGACGCCGCCACCGTTATTGCGGTAGTACAGCGTGAAGAGCAGACTGTCGTTGCGGTACTCGAACGCACCGGAATCCACCACCTGAATGTTCGCCACTTTATCCTCTTGAATGTCCAGAATATAGATGCCGTACGGCATGCCTTCGTAATCGCGTCCGGGCAGGAAGGTGAACGGAGTGGCAGTGGTGTCAGAGTGATACGAACCGGGCACTAAGAGCGAATCCGGTACGAAGACATCGGACAGGTAGAGGTTGAAACCCGTTCCTTTGATGCGATGGTTCTCGTCCAATTCGATGCCGTCCGAATACAGATCGAGTGCCACTACCGCCGCTGTGGTATCATAATAATGCCCGTAAATCTCTTCGTACGCCAGCGTGTATTCCTGCGGCATTTTGCGACGCTCGGAAGGCGAGTTATAGTGACACGCCTGCAGCATGAAGAGCGGCATCAGCAGGAGTGTTAATTTGAGTTTGTGCGCAGGATACCACGCCGCGATCCAACCGAGGGCGAGTACGATGAACGCCACCAGCAGGACATCCGATACTTGTACCAATACCGGATAAGCCGAGATGATATAATCGCCGCCGTTGCCAAGGGTGAGCCAACCGAAATGTTGTTGACCCAGACAGAGCAGCACGCCGATGATAAGGCCGGCAAGGGTGCCCATGGACGAGATGAACCAGCCCTCCAGAAGGAAGATACGACGGATGGTCGGTGCGTCTGCACCTAAGTCCGACAGGATACGGATATCTTCGCGTTTGTCGATCATCAGCATCGAGAGCGACCCGATGATATTGAAGCTGGCGATGAGCAGGATGAAGACGAGCAACAAGACCGTCAACCACTTCTCTATACGCAGGATACGGAAGAAATCCGCCTGTTGTTCGTATCGGTCTAAAACCTTGTAACCGGAGCCCAAAGTTTTAGCTACTTCAGATTTCAGATTTTTGATTTTTGATTGGTCTTTTGGCGTGATACGCAGCGCTGATGCGGTGTGCGCATCGTAGTCGAAGAGTCGTTGAGCAAGAGGCAACGAGACGAGCATCAGTTGATCATCGTACTCGATCTGGTTGACGGCAAACGTGCCGGCGATGAACGCGTGCTCGTGGCGTAGAGACAGATCGGGACGCAGCATGTTGATCTTTCCCGTTCGTTCGGGTGCATAGAGATGCAGTGCCCCCGTGAAATGCGCGTTGATACCGATCTGTGCAGCTAATCCCCGACCTAAGACCGCGCGCTCGAAAGCACCGTCCCACACCGAATAGAAACCGTCCGTGATGATCGAATCGATATGTGCTGTACTCGTAAAGAGACTGTCCACACCCAGCACACGCGCCGGCATCTGGTGGTCTTTGTAGCGAATGAGTGCGGTCTGCTCCAGTTGCATGGAGATGGCCTCTATGTCCTCGCGCGCGTACAGCGAAGCGATCGGGAGGGTGTCGGTGCGAAGCGTCTGACCTTCGGCAGGAACGACCAGCAGTTCGGCGTCGAACTCGGAGAACATCTTCTCCACCAGTGCCCCGAAACCGTTCATCACCGACAATACACAAATCATCGCTGCCGTCACGACCGCTACAGCAGCGGCACTGATGCCGGAAACGATGTTAATGGCGTTATGCCCTTTCTTCGAGAAAAGGTACCGCCAGGCAATGTGGGATTCGAGATTAGCCATGGAGCAACTCATCGATGCGTTCCATCCGATCGATGGTCTCGTCCAAATGGAAGACTATTTCAGGGATAATACGCAATTGATGGCGCTCCAGCGTGCCGAGTTCACCGCGAAAACGGTGGGCGTTCTCTTCGATCAGCGCCATGGTCTGCGCTACCTTGTCTTGCGGGAAGATAGACAGATAGATATGCGCCAAAGAGAAATCAGGCGTTACGCGCACTTCGCTTACCGAGATCAGTGTCCCGCTTAGCGTGCGCGCGTAACGTAGAAGGATGTCGCTCATGTCCTTTTGGATCAAGCGAGCAATTTTGTGTTGTCTAGTTGACTCCATTAAAATTTGTGGCGACCTTCGTCAGCTACAGTCAGTTTTTTACGACCTTTAGCACGACGTGCAGCCAATACACGACGACCGTTAGCGGTTGTCATTCTCTCCAAGAAGCCGTGTTTGTTACGACGCTTACGTTGGGAAGGTTGAAATGTACGTTTCATTGTCTTATTTGTATTTGGGTCTCCTCACGGAGACGGGTTTATACGTCAAAAAAGCGTGCAAAATTACAATAAAATTCTGATATGACCAAATTTTTTTGTATTTTTTTTGCTTTTGACGTCGTTTTTAGTCAAAAACCTCCATTAAAATGTCCAGCGATTTAGGTTCACGCCACGTTTCGACGTGTTCATCGAAGTACTGGCACAGTTGGCGTAAGGTCTTCTGTCGTGCTGTCCTCGTTTGGGGTATCTCGGGTTCTTTCTCCATTGCAAAACCCAACTTGGCAGCCAGGCCGATGAGGAATTGCAGATGAAAATTCTGCGGGGCTTCCGATCGATCCAAGTCCTCGATAGCCTGCGCGATGAAATCATACATCGGTTCGTCCGGCATCGGATGGCGCAGCACGTGATAGAGTACCTCGCTTAGGAAAAGCGCTATCGTTCGTTTATACGGATCGGCGGTTAATGTGGCCGGCACATAGATCTGTTGCGCTGTTCGGATAGAGCGGTCATCTGCCGTGATCTGAATGATGGAGAAGGGGGTGTATGTCCCGATGGCGTTCTTGCGTCCAAGGCCATACACCATATAATTTACACGCCCGCCCGCGCGAGTGTACGCGTGGAGGACATGCGCTTTGTCGGAATGAGGTTGAAGCGACAGAACGATGGCGTCAGTCGTGTGTAACATACAAACTGTCGATGACCTGTCCGTCGCTGAAACGATAGGTCTTGAAACGCATAGCAGCCGGAGTGGCGCTGATCACCCCATAAACGGATACGGTATCCGTCACCTCCGGTGTGTAATGAAAACGTTGTTTTTTAGGTCTGCCGGATGTGTTGAGCACCACGAACGGTCCGCGGCGCATGTAACTATGGTCATGACCGGCAAGCACCAGATCGGCTTCGCCCAGCGCATGACGGAAAGTGGTGTACTCCAAGGTATTCGCCCGTCCTTTAGCCACCGACAACACAGGATGATGCATCATCACCACGATATACTTGTCGCCTGCGTTGTACATCGCTTGACGCAGCCATGTCAGGGTACGGGTCAGATGAACCATCCGAACCAACGGATTGGTGTCGATCACGATCATCCGTATGGACGGCAGGTCGATGTAATAGCTGACGCCCGGTACACCTTGAGGCCCATTATTCGGATGCGTGAACGCATGATCCCATGCCTCTGAGAGGGTCTTGTTGAAGCCCTTCGTGTACTCGTGGTTACCCGGCGTGGCGATGACCGGCATGCCGTAGAGCCGGCTGTTCGTCCACTCGCGGAGGAGTAACTGATAATAGTAATTCTGCCCTCTGTCCATCCAGTCGCCTATCTGCGCCACGACATCCGCTTGCGGTACACGCGCAGCCAGCGTATCGTAGTCAGCACGTGTCAGACGGCTGTGGATATCACCCAAAACGAGGATATCCAATGACTCGGGCGTGGCATCTTGCTCAAAGGTCGGGAATTTATAATCGAGCGTCTCGCCGTTCCATTGAGGTTCAGCGGGCATCCCGAACCACGCTTGCCAGCGGATGACGCAAACGATTGCGCCACCCGCTACCAAGAGTGTTATCAATATGATCCAGATCCACTTTCGCATCAGAAGGGCAGATCACTTGTGCCGTCACCGGCTGATGCATCAAACGGATCGATGTTAGCCGCCGGCTCCATCGGCGCTGCAGCGGGGGCTGCCGGAGCGGCAGGAGCTGCTTGTGCCGGAGCAGCTGCAGGAATAGCGCCTGCTTGCGTGGTGTCACCTTGCTGGATCTTCCATGCACGGATAGAGGTGTACCAACGGCCGTTGAACTCACGGCTCTCGATATCGAAACTAACCGTTACCAGTTGGTCGATCTCACAGGGGTTCATCTTGATACGATCCTCACCGAACACCTCGAAATGTACCTTGCGGGGATACTGATCGAGGGTCTCGAGTACGTATCCTTGTAACTTCCACGGGTTGCCGTTACGGCCTACGCCTTCCTGCAAAGGAAGGACTTGAATAATCTTACCTACTACTTCCATAATGTTAACCTTTCGCCTTTAATCATTCGCCCTTAATAGCTGCTACACCCGGAAGAACCTTGCCCTCGATAGCCTCGAGCAATGCACCACCACCGGTAGAGATATACGAAACCTTGTCTGCCAGACCGAACTTGTTCACGCATGCTACGGAGTCACCACCGCCGATGAGCGAGAACGCACCATTAGCCGTTGCCTCTGCGATTGCCTCACCGATAGCGCGGCTACCGTCGCAGAAGTTATCGAACTCGAACACACCTGCAGGACCGTTCCAGAGGATGGTCTTAGCGCCCTTGATAGCGTTGCGGAAGTTCTCCTGTGCCTTGGGACCTGCATCCAGGCCTTCCCAACCCTCAGGAATAGCATTGGACGGGAAGATCTTCTTGTTAGCATCGTTGCTGAAGCTATCTGCGCAGATAGCATCCGGAGCAAGAACGAGTTCAACACCGTTCTTCTTTGCGAGTTCCTCTACGCCGAGAGCTACATCGAGCTTATCGAGCTCAACAATCGAACCGCCGATCTCACCGCCGTGAGCTTTTGCGAAGGTATAAGTCATACCACCGCAGAGGATCAGTTTGTCTACTTTGCCGAGCAGGTTCTCGATGATACCGATCTTCGAGCTTACTTTCGAACCACCCATGATGGCAACGAACGGACGTTTGATGTCACGAAGGACAGCGTCCACAGCAGCTACCTCTTTCTCCATGAGGAAACCGAGCATCTTGTTATCAGCATCGAAATAGTCGGCGATGACAGCCGTCGATGCATGTTTGCGGTGAGCGGTACCGAAAGCGTCCATTACATAGCAGTCAGCGTAGCTGGCCAATACCTTAGCGAACTCTTTCTGACGCGCCTTCATCTCTTTCTTTGCAGGCTCGTAAGCAGGATCTTCTTTCTCGATACCTACCGGTTTGCCTTCCTCTTCCGGATAGAAACGCAGGTTCTCGAGCAGCAGTACCTCACCCGGTTTGAGAGCAGCAGCCTTGTCTTGTGCTTTCGCGCAGTCCTCAGCGAACTGAACGGGACGACCGAGCGCAGCAGCTACAGCGTCTTTGATCTGACCGAGGCTGAACTTAGCCTGTACTTTACCTTTCGGCTTACCCATGTGGCTCATGATGATGAGCGCACCACCCTCATCGAGGATGTGTTTCAACGTAGGCAGCGCACCGCGGATACGGGTGTCGTCTGTGATCTTACCGTTCTCGTCCAGGGGCACATTGAAGTCCACACGTACGATCGCCTTCTTACCGGCGAATTTGTAATCTTTAATCGTCATAATTTCAAATATTTTAGTTAGTTTGTTGTTTACCAATCAATCGAGTTGAGATGTCCTTTATAGACATCGCTATAGGTGTTTCTGCTATCCTGACCGCCGAACAGGAAAATATAGTTGTCGCGCACGATGGCGGTCTGTTTCTGCCGTGCCTGATAAGCCTCCGGCAGTTGGTTCTTCGTGCTGTCTGCCTTCACCCAGTTCAGTCCTTCGTCGTTTGAGACGTAAATGTCTCGTCCTAAGTAACGCACCTGATCATCGATGCCGCCGAAGAGCAGTAACTGGTTGTTGTAGAACACAACCGATGCGCCGGTCAGGCTCGTGAACTCCGGACGGTCAATGGAGAATTCTTCCAGTCGGTATGAACCGGTCGGAATCGGATGTTCGGAGTACTCCAAGTGCCATTGGGTGTTGAGTGACCGACCGTTCTCTGCAAAACCGCCGATGATCATTGCCCGTTGGCGTTCGCTGGGGCTGAGGAAAGTGACGGTAGCAAAATCGCTTATCGGAAACTCACCGTCCGGTTGGAGTCCGGTGCGGTAAAGCACACCGGCTTCGTACGTGGCGAGTTCATAATTATCTTCGCTCCCCACGAGTGCCCACACGAGGTTATTCCAGTGGAGGAGCATCGTCACGACGTTATCCGTCACGGTGTTGGCAGTCCAGCTCTGTGCGTCTGTGGAAGTGTATATCGCGTTCCCCTGACCGTAGTAAAGGGTGGTACCGTCGGATATGATCTGCCGCACTTTGGTTCCCGCCGGAAGGCCGGTCGGGTTTCCTAATGCGCTCCAATTCGCGCCATCGGCAGAAGAGAAAACAGTATATTCGAATCCGTTGTTGGCGATCATCACGAAGTCGTCATTCAACTCGACTACACGTTGCTCGCTATCGTCGGTGGGGTAGATACCGGTGCAGAGGTTGGTCCACTCATACAAATCCGGATCGGCGGTGTGTACCGTGGCACGAATCTCATAAACCTTCGTGTTCTTTCCGTCCTGCGACTTGATAGTCAGGTAGATCGGTTTTTTATTGAAGTTCAGCGTGTCGTAACCGGTGAGACGAATGGTAGTGTCACCCAACTGTAACAAGGTTGCACTCGGTGTGGCCGCGAAGACAAAACGCGGAACTACGCTGTCCAGACGGGTGCCGTAAAGGATCGAGTCTTTGTTCCAAACCAAACCCGTGTCCAGACGCTCTTCGATGGTGAAGACAGCCGCTGCCAAACCCGGCATCGAGTCATTGGAGGCGAAGCCGAAAGCGCTTAACTGTGCAACGGAAGAGGGCTGAGAGGTAGTCGATGAACTTTCACAACTGCACAGCAGTATAGCGAAAAAACCGATTAATATGTATAAAAATTTGCGCATTTCAATTTTTTTTTGTACCTTTGCAGCCGCAAAGGTAAAATCAAACATTATATGTTATTCGAATCACAAATACATGACTTCAAAATGTGGTTTCCTTGGTGCCGCATTCGCCGCGAGCAAGCCGCACTTCGCGCTATTGTGGAGCAGCAGCGTCGCATGATGACCAAGGAGCAGGTGGCGGAGCAGTCGGCGCAGATTATCGCTCAGTTGGAGCAGATGTCGGCTTTCCGTGACGCCCAAGTAGTGTTGCTCTATTATCCGATCCATAATGAGGTGGACTTACGTCCGTTGCTCACCAAGTATGCGGGTCAAAAAACATTTTTGTTACCTGTCACCCATCGGCACTCGATGGAGGTTCGTCCTTATGACGGCGAAGACATGATGCGTAAAGGTCGTTTGGGCGTTCCTGAGCCTCAGACGAAGACCTATAAAGGTTCGATTGATCTCATTGTTGTGCCCGGTGTGGTCTTTGATCAGCATCGCCATCGTATCGGTCGCGGAGGTGGCTATTATGATAAGTTCTTACGTAAGCAGTTATCCGCTAAAAAGATCGGTGTCTGCTATGCGTTCCAACTCAAGAAACACGATATCCCACATTTGATCCGCGAGCCCAAGATGGACCGCGTTATCACTCCTCAACAGACCATTGGATAGTCGGTTGACTATCGCGTATCTGCTGTAACTTTCGGTCGCTCTCGGCCGAAAGTTTCATTTCGCCCTTACGGTAGTAATAGATGACGCCGTATAACTGGCATTTCATCATCTTGGCGTAGGGTAGTTCGTTCTTATAGAAGTCCTCTATGAGGTTCCATAGATTGAGAATCATCTCATCCGCCTGTACACGCAGCGGCTCGAGGTTGTCATGCACGCGCTCGGTGTTCTGCACATGGAAAGCGTGCTGACGCTGGTGCTCGCAGAAGATATCATAGTGCACCTTCACCTTATTGATAGCCGGGTTGTAAATCGGGAATCCGCCGTTCGCCATACGTTGCTGCTCGCCTTCGATGATTTTCTTTCCCCATTCCAGCAGGTATTCCTCTTGTGATAAGTCGGGGACTACATGTTGGTGCGGGTCGAGGCCGTACAGCAATTTCTGCTCTCTCTTGATCTCGCCGCGAATGACAGCCAGATTGAGCACCTGAATGAAATGCGAGATGTACATACGTGCGTTCTGCACGATGTGGCGGTACTGTTTGTTGGCATTAACCGTGGACTTGTAGTTATCCTTGGATTGCATCACCACGTTCTCGAACTGAACGAGAAAACGTTGGGCTTCCGCCAGTGTCTTGTACGGAATGACCTGCTCGGTGTAATCTGCGCCTTGCGCACGCTGGATAGCGTTTTGCAGCGCATGGAGGCGAGCTAAATCCGTGTTTGGTAATCGACGATACGGCATAATTCTATTTACGATTTACGTGTTACAAGTTTTTCTGCGAGCTCACGCAGTTGCTCGCACGCCGCGTTCTGCGGCAGTTTGTCTAATTGCTCCAGCGCGACAGCCGTGTGCTCTTCCATGACGGTCTCGGCTGCTTCGCGTACACCCAGACGGTTGTATATCTCTGTCACCCCGGCGATCTTCTCTTCGTTACGATCGGAAACCAAGAGCCACTGCAGCAGTTCGGCTTTGCTCTCCGCATCGGCCGTCTCCAGGGCGGTAAGAAGCAACAGGGTCTTTTTGTTCGCGCATATATCTCCGCCGATGGCCTTGCCGAAGGTCTTCGGGTCACCATAGACATCGAGGATATCGTCTTGTATCTGGAATGCCAACCCGATATGCAGGCCGTACTGGTAGAGTGCTTTCTGCTGCGCCTCGTCCGCACCTGCGATGTATCCGCCGATCCGCATCGCGTTGGCCAAGAGCACGGAGGTCTTGAGCTCGATCATCTTCATATAGTCGGCGATAGTCACCTGACTCATATGCTCAAAATCTACATCGTACTGCTGTCCCTCGCAGATACCCGTCGCCATCTCGTTGAACCATTTCAGCACTTGCGGCAGTTTGTCTGCCGGTACGTCGCTTAGCAGCTTATAAGCCTCGATGAGCATCTGGTCGCCCGAGAGGATGGCTGTGTTGTCGTTCCACTTGACATGCACCGTCGGGCGTCCGCGACGAACCTCTGCGCGATCCATTACGTCGTCATGGAGCAGCGTGAAGTTATGGAATACCTCCAGCGCCAATGCCGCCGGAACGGTCTTCTCCATTGCGTCACCGTTCAGCAAACCACCGTTAGCGATACACTCTGCGGCTATCAGTGTCAAAGTCGGACGCAAACGTTTACCGCCCGAAGCGAGGGTGTAGGCAATCGGTTCATACAAACCCTGCGGCTCTTTGTTCCAATCGAGTTGTTCTATTTTTTTGTTAATATCGATCATGCGAATTTATTTTCTATAATATCGGTGAGTACATCTTTGATATCGAGTCCGGCAGCACGTACCTGCTGCGGAATGAAACTTGTCGGTGTCATGCCCGGGGTGGTGTTAACCTCCAGTAGGTTGATCTTCTCGCCTGTGATGATCCAATCGACGCGGATGATACCCTGTGCGCCGATGATATCGTACAGACGCAGGGTCTCTGCCTGGATCTTGTCACGCAGCGCATCGGGGATACGTGCCGGCGTAATCTCGTCTACCTGACCTTTGTATTTGGCGTCGTAGTCGAAGAACTCATTGTGCGTTACGACCTCCGTGATCGGGAATGCAACGGCTTTGGTCTTGGTCTTATACACACCGCAGGTCACTTCCGTACCCTGCATGAACGACTCGCAGATCACCTCGTCGCCCTCTTGGAACGCACGTTCGATAGCGGGGTATACTTCCTCGACCGTCTTTACTTTGGTACAACCGAAAGACGAACCGCCCACGTTCGATTTGATGAAACAGGGCAGGCCAAGGGTCTCGGCAATCTTCGGCGCATTCGGTAATTTCTGTCCGGCACGCAGCATCATGCTGTTGGCAATGTGGAAACCGAAATAGGACAAGTAGTGGTTGCAGGCATACTTGTTGAACGTCAGCGCTGCAGCCAAGACGCCACAACAAGAGTAGGGCATACCGATCATATCGAGGTAACCCTGCAGAATACCGTTCTCACCCGGTGTACCATGAATGGTGATGTACGCAAAATCGAAGGTGTGCTTCACGCCCCCGCGCGTAAAAGAAAAATCATTTTTATCGATAGGACACCCGTCCTCGGTGTGCCAGTTCTTACCGTCAAACACTACGATCGTGATATCGTAGCGCTCCTTGTCCATAAACGAATAAATACCGGCTGCCGAACGCAGCGATACCTCATGTTCGCTACTGTCTCCTCCGGCTATGATTGCTATACGTCGTTTCATTTGCTATAAAAATCAATTTTGCGTGCAAAATTACAAAAAAAAAATGACATATGCAAGTGTTTGTATATTTTTATACAAAACTTTTACTCGAAAGTCAGGTAAGGGGTGAGGCGGAGAAGGTCCTCGGCGGTTAGTTCGGGTAGGGAACGAAGGTCGTTGAGGGAGTTAAGTCGAGTCTGTTTGCGGCGAAGATTATAAATAGCCTTCGCTTGTTCATATCGGATATACGGATGGCGTTGTAGGCGTTCAATGGAGCAGGAGTTGACAGGGATACGTTGTATCGCTGCTGTATCTACCATGAAATGATACAAAAGGGTATCGAGACTGAGTTTGCCAAATACCTCATCGGTTAGTTGCTGCGGGCTGTAGAAACCACCCAAACGCTCGCGGTAACGGAGAATCTGCACGGCGGTGAAATGCCCGATGCCGCGAATGAGTTGTAACTCTGTCGTGTCGCAATGATTGAGATCGAGGACGGTGTCTTTCTTGACGCGCGGGATGAACGGGATACCAACGGAGTCGCGCCAGAGCGAGTCGGCTATTCGCATAGAGTCCCATCGTTGTTGGCGCTCTATCTTCCACGCCTCATGTCGCATCGAGTCAGCCATTCGGAACGAGTCATACCGTTGCTCGCGTTCTTCTTTCCATTGTACGTAGCGCAGCGAATCCGCTATGCGAATCGAATCTTTGCGTTCCTCCCAGGATTTCTTATGGGGCTTTTTCTGCTCTTCCGGTTGACGCTCCGGATGGATGGCCACGATAATCCATGCGATGAGTGCTATACCGAAGAGTATAGTAGCAGCTATCCGTTGTTCCTTGGCGAGTATCATACCGTTAAATCACGAGAACCGTCCGCCAAATGCGTGGTCACTTTATCTCCTGGCAAAAGTTCATTGACACTCCGAATGATCTTACCGTTCTTGGTCAACAGGCTATACCCCCGTTGATAGATGCGTTCCGGATTGCAAGTGGCAAGTCGTTGTTCCAAGAGCTCTACGCGATGGCGGCGAATGAGAATCTGCCGTTCGGCTGTACGTTGCAGACGAAGCATCAGATCCGCAACCTTCGCCATCTGTTCATCCATCCGGTGAATCAACCATTCCGCCACAGCCGTCGGTGTCTTGAGTGCTTCATGGGCTACGAGGTCCAACACACTCACATCGCGCGTATGGCCTATACCGCTGAGGATAGGCAAGTCAAACTGCGCACAGACTGCGCAGAGTTCGTAGTTATCAAAACAACTCAGATCTGTTGTTGCTCCGCCGCCTCGAATGATAGCGACAGCATCAAATCCTGCAATCCCTTCTAAGGCGGCGATAATCGATTTAACGGCTCCTTCGCCTTGCATGGTGGCACCGAAGAGTTGGGTCTCAAACCGATAGGGACTGTTATCTAATTGATGCTTGAAATCCTCATAACCCGCGGCATTTGGGGATGAGATGACAGCGATGCGGCGGATGAGAGTAGGAAGGGGTAGAAGTTGTTGGGCATCCAATAGTCCGTCCGCCTGTAATTGTGCGATAGTCTTCTGCCGTTGTTGCGCGATGTCTCCGATGGTGTAAGCCGGATCGATGCCGATGATAGAAAGACTCAGGCCGTAAACGGGATGATACTGTACTTCCGCCTCTACCAGCACTTTCATGCCTGCTTGCAGGCGTTGTCCGGTCTCGGACTCGAAATAGGCATTGAGCATCTCTTGCGTTCCTGCCCAACAGGTGGCACGCATCTTAGCGGTCTTACCATCGATGAGTTCAAGATACATATGCCCGCCTTTGGTACTGAGGCTGCTGATCTCCGCTTGCACCCAGTACGAGGGCGCCATACTATCGTCCAGCGCTTCGCCGATAAGCATACACAATTCGGTGAGAGTTAATGCCTCCATGGGTCGCAGAGGATACAATGTTCTTTCGGTTGGAAGCCGAAGAGGAAAGTGATTCGTACACCGACGAACAGATTGCGTGTCCAGAATTTCTTTGCGTCTTCGGTGGAGAAGACATGTGCTATCTGATAGGTCGGGAAATCATAGATCGTGCTCTCGGGAATGTCGTATAGTACGTTCTTGGTGTTCGGGCATATATTGAGCATGCCGAAGTCCACAAACGCACCGAAACGGATACGTCCGTCGAGGCGGTCGCTGGGTCGTACGCGATAATCCTTGGCACTCTGGCGGGTGTTGTACTCATAACCCATCTCCAAGTGCGCCATGACATCGAAACTGAGTTTCAGTTTGCTGCCGTTCCGCTCCACCGGCACATCTTTTCGGAAACCGTGGTTATCCATCTCTTCCCATACGCCGACATAGCGTTCGTAGAGACCGGTGGTCGAACCGAGCATCTTCTGACGGGTGTTTCCCCAGAAAGCGTAGTTGGCATGGAAACCACCAAGCAGATAACCGATACCGCGGGAACCGAAGATATAACAGCCCACGTACAACGGGATCTGTCCGTAGATGTTCTGTGTTCGGTCTTGGCGTTCGGTAAACGTATGCTTGAGCGTATAAGTCGCACCATCAACGCCGCTCCATTGGTCAGGCATATTATAGTGGTATATCGCCGTGTCGGACAAACTGTTGACAGCGTACTGATAGGTGACACCAAGACCCGTCTGGAGTAAGAAACCGCTGTATTGGTACTCATAGAGCAGATGGAAACCGACGCCTCCACCGCCCGGAGCGACCGATACGTTCGGCATCGAACTGACTAATGAAGTCCAACTGCCCTCCACGGAGAATCCGATCAGGTGGTGCGAACCCGAGTACTGCGAGGCATGCAGACCCCAGAGCACATCGGTCTTATTCTCCACGTCTTTGGTGGAGATTCCGCGCGTCTTGCTTATCTCATACTCCGGCTGTTCAGATGCCGAGTAGCGTTTCTGTGCCCATGAGAGCGCACAAACGAAGCAGAGCGTTAGAAGGAGGATGTATCGCAGTTTGGACATTGTTTACTTACTAATACTTTGATTGCTCTATAAGGCTCTTCCGGCGTGGCATCCGACCATAACTGTACGATATACAGTCCTTCGGACTCCGGCAGACGTATCTCTGTCACGTCGGCGCGGAAGATACCGTCGCTCACATGCTGGCCGTTATCGGTTGTAACACGGTAGTTGCCGTCATGACGAGAGAGGATATTGACGTACGGATGCCCGGTGACGACGCAGGTAGGTGTGACGGACAGATAACCCATCGTCGGCACGATCGCATCGATCTTGTAGGTTGCGATGAGCGGACAGGTACGTACGGTAACGTTATCATCGGTACGGGTCAGCGCTACGCTGTACGCTGCATCCGGTGTGAGACCGGTCGGCACATGCAGGTACGGTTTCGTCTGCCCCTCCATGAGTTGGTCGTTCTCATACCACTGGTATGCCGACCATATGTAACCGCCGCCGTTGTATTTCTCGTTGAGAAGAGCGATGACATCGTTATGCCGCTGCTCCGTGATCCATGACGGATAACGCATCTCCATCTTGAACGGATACCGCATCAGGCTGTCCGTCTGGCAGACTCCGTTTTTAAAGGAGATAACCGCATCGTAGTATCCCGGTCTCGGATAACTCTTCGCTGCCACACTCGGTACCGGCAAGGACAAGGTCTTCGCTCCGTAGAGCGGAACGTCTTCTTCGTCCTCAAAACCGATCGAATGTGCGATAGAGTCGTACCGTAGGCTATAAGAGACAGGCGCGAACTCGCCTTCGTAGGTATAGCGTAGGATATAGTTGCTTGCCACGCCTTCTTCGTCATAGCAGACAGGCTCTACTGACAGATGGAAGATCGTTGCCGGGATATTTTCCAGCGTCAGTTTGTAGTTCGTCTCGCAACCCCAGTAGTTCTCGTGCCGCATCTCATAGTAACCGGCTTGTGTGATCGCCCGTTCGAAGAGCATATAGGTCTCGCCGATACACATCGAATCCGTCCATATCGAGTCGCCACTCGGTGCGATAGTCAGATGCAGGTACATTGTCGAGTCACACTGACCACGAACGGTCTTCTCCCGGATGGTGTCGAAGAACTCCTGCGGCTTAATCCACGTGCTTGAAGCGGCAATCAAATCATCATAACTCTTGCCGTTCCATGTGAAGTGCTCATCTGCTGCGCAGAGCGCCGTGTCAATATAAATCTCGTACGGCTGATCGACGAATACATGCAGGTAATAACTCGAGTCGCAACCATTAGTCGTTGCTCCTGCAATCGTGTCAAAGATATGCGTCGTGACATCCGATTGGTAATGCACAATCGAGTCATTGCCGTGCTGATCTTTTACGATCCATTCGAAATCATCTCCGGTACAGATTGTTGTTTCTGTTACGAACCGATGGGTTGGATGAATATGCAGGTGAAGCGTATAAACCGAGTCACATCCGCAGCCTACCGTTTTCAGACTGTCATAATAGAGGAAGTCTCCGGGGATATCTGTCGGGATAAAGTCAATTTTATTCCCATCTCCGTCGTACAGCGCCTCCGTGTGCTCTTTGGTCTCACCCGGACTAACCCATCCGTAGGGGTCAAGTTGGCAGATGGTATCATACTCGATGAGTTTCGCTCCGTAGAACGGCTTGAAGTTCAGATTCATATGGTGTACCTCGCCGCAAGGAGAAGACTCCGTTTGATAAGCTGCTTCTACGAACTGCAAACCGCCCGGGCGATAGTAAACCTGTTGGAAATGCCACATGATCGTATCGTTCATACAGAGCATCGTATCATACTCCCAGTAGCCGGACGGCATCACCTGCAGATTGAGCACATAGACGGAGTCGAAGATATGTGTCCCGACGGTGTAGTTGACGGAGTCGTAATAGACACCAGTACCGCGCTCATTGTATTTGGTCGTGCCGTGGCCTTCCCAGTAGTATGCCTTGTTGGAGCAAACAGCTGTGTCGAACTGGAAGCGGTAGGTTGGGAAGACATAGACGCTGTCATGTACGATCGAGTCGCAACCATCGGCGGTGATAAGGGTATCGATAAACAGATACTCGCGCATTGTACGACCGGTAGGTATTGTATAATCAATCGAATCCAAATGGAATGTATATCCTGTCACTAACGGCAAAGAGTGTTCCGGTGCGTTTCCTCCGAAATGCCACGTGGTGTCATTATCACCAATCGAGTCCACAAGTTGTGTGAACTTCACCTCACAGATAGATATGTTGACATAATGCACGGAGTCACAGCCGAACTTGGAGGTGCCTCGTACAGAGTCGCGGTGGAAATTGCCTTCCTCTCGCGATAGATAGACCACGCTGTCATAACGCTGCTCCAGATCGGCATGGGTCACACCTGCAGCCACCGAGTCGAAGTCATAACCGACGAAGAGGATATGAGGATGTACGAAATGCGAGATGGTGTCGTTGGACGCCATAGGATGCCGATCGGTCAGCTCTTCGTAACGATCGTTGTAGGTCGGATGAACAGTGAGGGTAAGTATCCAAACACTATCGCATCGCATACGCTTGACCTCACCTGTCTTCGGATTGGTGTAGATGGTGTCGGTCTTTATGGAGTCCACCAAAGTCATGGTGCCGTGCGAGGTGGTAGGTATAGAATAATGTCCGATCCAATCGAAGGTTTCTCCCTGACATATCTCACCATTGTCCGTGTATTCGTAGCTCGGATAAGCAGTGAGGTATAGTACGTAGATGGAGTCATAGTCCAGTTCTGTCTTGAGGCTATCGTAATAAACACTGTCATGGTAGGGCGCAGGTAGATCGGTGATGTATATCGTGGTATCCTTGCCCGTGATCGGACTGGTGATGACCCAGTTATACGTACCGCAGTTAGCACACGTAGCATCGTAGGCCGTATCGCGGAAGATCTGTCCGATGGTCAGGGTTAGTGTGCGTATAGAGTCGCAGACGCGTGCACCGACGGGCTTAGTAAGCAGCGAATCAACAATCTCATTCACGCCGCTTACCACAATCACCTCTTTGCCTTCCGGGTTATCAAACACCGCTTTTTCACCGGCATAGATACGTCCTTCCCAGTGCATCGTGTCCTCACTCGAAATCAGCGTATCATACTTCAGATCGTAACTCGGCAGGATGACCACGGTCTTTTTTACGATTGAGTCGCAATTATTTGCTGTATGCATATAATCGACGATCTCGTACGTATCCGCGTTATCGAGGGACAGACTGCCAGTCCAATCCGGATGGTCTTCCCAGTCGTATGTTGCCCCCGGCTGCTGACAAACGGTATCGTTAGCCTCGCGAACATCCAGATAGACCGGATAAACCGTTATATAATGCAGTACAGCACTATCGCAACCGTGGATAGAGGGTACGTTCCTCTTTAATTCGTATGTTTGTCCAGGAATCCAAGGCTTGGCCGCAGTGTTGCAAACCGTGTCATAGAACACATATTCCTGATTGGCGCAAACGAAGGTGTCTTTACGCTCTGCCACATACGTCGGCCAAACGGTTAGACTGAGCGTCAGAACAGAGTCACATTTATATTGCGAAACGGTATCGCGGCGGGATGTGTATAAACCTACCGGCAACTGTTTGCTCTTCGCTGGTTTGGTGCCCTTGTATTTTGCACCGTAGAACAACGTATCTTGCCATGTGAATGCTCCGTCATCGCAGATCGTATCAATGGTGTCCGTCAAGTACGGTTGACCAACGCGCAATTCCAATATACATATCGAGTCGCAGTTACATCCGTCACCGCAAGCCACGGTCTTCATCGTATCAACATATGTGAATAATCCCGGCTTGGTAACGGGAATGGCGGCGAAATCAGGATGCTTAATCCACTCATACGTCTGATGGTTGTCATTCGGATCCCAGCAAACGGTGGCGTACGTCATCTGCTTGTCGTAGACAGTGTCCACAATAAAGGTGACCTGATCGATGAACGAACACATGTCGACGAATCGTCCTTCAGCGTCTTTTCCCTTTACGCTCACCGGCAGGT
Source organism: uncultured Bacteroidales bacterium (assembly GCA_902762355.1). Classification (GTDB taxonomy): domain Bacteria; phylum Bacteroidota; class Bacteroidia; order Bacteroidales; family Paludibacteraceae; genus Colicola. The sequence goes on along the minus strand of CACWNR010000003.1, from coordinate 216,283 downwards.
CGATAACGTAACTGCCTACTTTGCTACTATCGCCTATTGCCCTAAACGTTATAGACGCCTGTGTGTTGGTTTTACTGCGATAAGTGACTTCCTTTCCTTGGCAGACGTGTACCGTGTGGAATTGGCCTTCATCGCTGACAAATTGGAGTTGTAGTACGTTCCGGACACTATCACATCCTTTACTCGGACAATCGGTACACTCGACGTATTTGACGTATTCGCGGAAAGTGTATATCTTATCATACTCCATGGTGTCCACCCAGAATTCTTTGATGAGTCGGTCACTTATCTTCTCGCGCCATTCAACAATATGGTTAGCAGGTAAGAGTGACTTACATTGGTTGATGGTGTAACCGTTGGTGGTCAAGAGTTTGACTTTGAGGTTTAGTTCCAGTACACTATCGCAGCCGTGGAAGGACGGACAATGTTTGCTGAATGGTTCAAAGTCCGGTGACTGAATACACCCTTTGGTCCACAGTGTATCGCGAAGTACGATGTCGGCTTTTGGCCAACTATTGTCCTGACTGTATTCTTGGAAGAACTCGCCGTATTGGAGATAACGCAAATCTTCTTGGCAGACGACGGTATCTATGTGTGTGAACCAACGCGGGCAGACGTATAAAGCGAGTGTACTCAACGAGTCACAACCACCGCTTGAGATATAATGGCGGGTAAAGGTATTGGCTCCTAATTGATATTGGCATTGCCCGATACATTCGGGGGCACCGGGTTCGTCGCTAAAGATCGTGTTAGTCCAAGTATACGAAGTGCCATTCTTTACCGTGTCTCTAAAGAACTTCACAGTGTCGCCCCAACAGATAGCGCGCCAGGTGGTGTCGTTATATTGACGCAGTACACGCACGATAGTGTTGAAGGTATCGCGCTCCCATTTATCCTCCGGGATATCACAGAGGATAGGCTTGCGAATCAAGATACCGCGCACTTCAAAGTCCTCGTACGGCTCGCGGTTTTGCTCGCTGGGCAATAAGGTGAACTGATGCTCCAACTCAGGACGGGCTACATTCTCAGCCAACTGCTCCGTCGGCGTGTAGTAACCCATACCTTGTATCGAACCTTCAATCTCCCATCTTACTTTATACCAAGCCTCGTAGGTCTTAATCGGGAAATCCAAGGTTGTACTGTCGCAAACGAAGATCGAGTCTAACAGGTATGTACCGTTATCCAACAAGGTCTTGTCCAGATGCCAACCGCTTTCGGTGTCGCTGATAGCCTTGTTTTTCCACTCCGACTCATGCACCGGATAATCACCTGCTTCTCCTTTTAAGAACAAGGAATCTTCCTTCGGCGTAAAGTCATAGCCGACGGGGTAGATATACGTCTGTCCGTCGTTCATACCGTACACATAGCCGGAGAAGCATTTTGTGGGAGCGGTGATAATGTGCGTACCATGTGCTAAACTTATCTTCGCTTCCGAATAACCGGGTGCAAAAGCGACGGACGAGAATGCAATCGAATTGCCATCCAATTGGATATTCGTTGCATCGGTCGTACGTGCCCAAAGACGCATCTCGTGTACCAAACCGCCGTCACCACCATCATAAGTGGAGAAAATAGCTGTATCTGTCAGATACTCCAGTGGCGGGATAAGCGTCATGGACGGGTCTCCTTGCAAGTGACGTTTTCTCTGCGGATCATCGTAGGGGTTCGCCGCACCGGCAGAAGTGTACATATATACCTGCACCGGTTTGTCCGCCGTGATATATTGCGTGTTAGCATCCTGATTACCACCCAACGGGGCAGCGATGACGAAGACGGAATCGTCTTTCGCTGAAAGAGGATAGTTCGTGCTTCCAATCTCGTCAGTAACGGTCACGGTCGTGTTGTCAATCAAGCCCGTTACATGGATCTCGTTGTACTGCGTATGTAAACCGGTCAAAGGAATCAAGAAGTTCTTTCCCCACTTGTTGAGCGGCAATAACTGGTCGTACGCATGGTCTTTACTCATCGCGTCCTGGTTGGGGACAGATGCTAACTGATTACCACTCCATACAGCAATCGTTTGGTCGGCACAGATAGAAGAACCGGACAAATCAATGAGGTCATTGGCATCCTCGGGATTCGGAGCCTTCGAACGAACGATATAGATCTGCTTTGCACCGGTCAAAGTCACTTCCAGATGCTGGGTGTTGCCCTTACGACTATTCACTTTTAGATCCATCGTCACATGGGTCTCGCCGGGTTTGGTGGACATAACGACAAACTCCGTCGCCATCTCGTCTGCCGTAGCTGTTTGTACCAGATATTCCGTACCAAGTGCTTCGATCGGCATAATATGCGCACCATCGAAACTATAGGTACCGGTGACACCGTTTTGGTTGATGGAGTATAGCGTGAATTTCTCATCGTTCTGGCTATAGACGCGGATACCTTTTTGCAGCATCATCTCTTCTTCGCCTGAACCCGGATCCCAATAAACCAGTTGCTGATCGATATCGTCAATTAAGACCGTTTGACCAGCAGCAACCGGATAGGTGCTGGTAAGGCCGTTGGCGTACTCCACTACGATGGTATTTGCCTTACGGGAGCTGGCGAGCAGAAGTAGTTGTAAGTCTTGTGACTGCAAATCACCACCGCTGTTCGGTAGCCAAGTTACGAAGAACTCGCGACCTTCGGTGGTCGTCACGTCTGGTAGCTTCTTGCCTTGCGCCAAAACGGTATTACACCAGCCTAATGCCAGTGCAATAACGAGTCCTATGTGCGCGAATCGCTTCACTTAACTTCTGCTCCGCTGGTCGTATAAACGCGGCCGTTCTTGATGATATATAATTGTCCGTTTTGCAGCATTTTAGCTGCCGGGGTAGTGCTTTGCGTTTGCTCGATACCCTCGAACAAGGGATCCGGGTTCTCCTGGAAATAGAACTGCGCACCGTAGCAACGGAACTGCTTCGGGCAAGTGAGTGTCACGCTGGTGTTGTTGATGTCCAGGATGACCAATGCCGGCCAACCCTCCATCTCGAAGTCGGGATCCGTCAGGAACTGCAAAGTGCCGTGGTCACAAGTGGCATTGAAAGCTTTACGAACGTAACCGTCAATCGACACGCCTTTCATCGGCTGCGTGGCCGTGAACGTGATGGTGTGCTCGGCATTGCAGTTGAAGTACGCAAAAGTGGTATCGGTAGCCGGGTTGATAGAACCCATATCGCAATGCACGAGTATGTTATTGTCAATAAACGCAAACTCTTTCTTCCAGAGCGTGGTATCTTTCGGAGCCACGGTTGTCGGCTCGGCGTACACATAGTTCGGATCCAGGTCTTGTGCCGTAGGCAGGATGTCCTCTACCGGTTGGATATCAATCGGCTCGCCGTCAACGAGAATGCGCTTAATCTGACGTTGCTTGCCCGGCTCTGTTAAAGTAAAGACCACTTGGGTCGCGCTGCCCGTCCAACTATCCACTTTCAGATCCGTTTTGTCGGTCGAGGCACCTCCGGAAACAAGTGTACCGGTACTGGCGCTTAACTCTGTATATGCTTTTGCGGAACTGGCCATTGAAAAGACCATCTGGATATTAGTCAGCGTTTGGGAAGAGGAAACGGTAATCGTGTTTCCGACGTAGAGACGCATCTCGGGCGTCTGAGTCTGATAATCGACGGTGGCACTCGGCGCTGTTTGTCCGTTACCTTTCGCAATCGTCACCGTGATGCCGTCCTTTTCTTGGTTCAGGTCTACCGACGAGGTGAACGTGAACTCTGTTTCTGCGTACACGCTAAGCGCGAAGCAGACAAGAAGAAATATTGTATAGAGTTTTTTCATTTTATATTATAAAATCAATATCGGGCGCAAAAGTACAAAAAAAATATGACATGCGCAAATTTAATTTGCTTTTTTAGGCATAAACGCGAAAAATAATAGCAAAAGGACATAGAAAATAAAAATCATCCAACCGTTAATATGTGCGCTGACCGTACTTCCGGGCAAAGATTCGATCCATTCGACGGCATGATTCATCGCCCAAGCCAGTGCCCAAGTGGCCTTCCCGACCATCAATCCGATTGTACTGCCGCCCAAGGCTATTGTCGCCAATCCGCATGGCACCAGCAAACTCGCTAAAGGTAACACCATCAAGTTGGTCAGCAGGAAATATGTGCTCACTTGTTTGAAATAGAACATCGTGATGGGTAGGGTTCCTAATTGTGCCGCCAACGACACAAGAATGATTCCCAGCACATAACGAACGATCTTCGTCATGCGGGAGGATGAGACGGTCGGGCTCCATGCCGACATAAAGAGTACAATGGCTGCCGTCGCCGCAAAACTCAGTTGAAAACTGACGCTCCATAAATCGGTGGGTTTGACGAGCAGGATGAGTACCGCTGCTGCTGCGATTGTATTGATGCTGAAACTGCGTTTGTAGGCCATGTGTCCTACCTCGAAAATCGTCACCATCAGTACGGCTCGCACCACCGAAGGTGTCATGCCGGTCAACCAGGCGTAACCCCACATCGCTCCGATGATAATGAGACTGATCGCGCATCGGCCGAGTCGGTTCTCATGCATCGGTTTGAAGTGGCCTCCGAGTGTCAATAACGCGATCAGAAGGCCGTAGATAATACCCGTGTGAAGCCCGCTAACGGCCAGTACATGTGCCGCACCTGAAGCTTGAAAATGACGTCTGAGATCTTTGTCCAATTCCTCTTTGTAACCGAGCGTTAAGGCACCGACGGTAGCCAATTCATCGCCTTCTAATCCTGCTGCGGCCAAGCGTCCGTAGAGCATCTGCTGCATTGCGTTTGGTGGGGTCTTGGGTGCGTACTTCGGAGGACGGTCTATAAACAAAAGTATTGCTGCCACCAGCGGCAGCAGCAATATTACCATCGGATAGGCCCTTATATGGTCAAGAATCGAATCACGCATTAATCACACAATAATCACGCACTAATCACCCAATAAACCTCCGTTGCAACCCGTGTATTTACGGGGATTTGCAGCGGGTTTTATGGTTGGCCCTTCATTTTTCGGATGGCTTCTTCCGGATCTGGGGCGTTGAAGACGGCGGAACCGGCTACGAGGGCATCTGCGCCAGCTGCGAAGAGTTCGGCTGCGTTCTGGGTATTGACTCCACCGTCGATCTCGATGAGCGTGTTCAGTCCGCGGTAGTCAATCTCCTCGCGAATGAAGCGGATCTTGTCCATCGTTTCCGGGATGAATTTCTGGCCTCCGAAGCCTGCAAAGACCGACATCAGTAGCACCATATCCACCTTGTCCAGGTACGGCACGAGACGTTTGACGTCGATGTCCGGATTGATAGTGAGGCATGTGCGAACGCCCTTGGCTTTGATGAGATCGAGCACCGGCATCGGGTCTGTTACAGCCTCCAGATGGAAGCCCACCGACCATGCGCCGGCGTCGCAGAATCGCTCTACGTATTTCTCCGGATGCACGATCATGAGGTGTACATCCAGCGGTTTCTTGCAGTACTTGCGCATCGGCTCCATGAGCGGGAAACCGAACGATATATTCGGCACAAACGTGCCGTCCATCACATCGATATGCAGCCAGTCAGCTTTGCTGCGGTTGATCATCTCTAAGTCTTGTGCCAGATGTCCGAAATCTGCGGACAACACACTCGGGGCAATGATTTTCATGATATCGTATTAACTAGTTTGTATCCTTTATAACGCACGGCGATGATGTCGTATTGCGCCGCTTTGATAAATCCGCGCAGGTGGTTGATATACACGCCGAGTGAGCGGGCTGTGAAGGCGTTGTCTTCCTTCCATAGGGCAGATAAGATCTTATGCCGATCGACAACCTCTCCTTCGTAGCGAGCAAGCATCAAGAGCAGGTCACTCTCCCGCGCGGACATATGTTTTCCGTCGAAGGTCTGATGGAGCGAATCGAAGGTGTGTTCGTTGAGGTCAAACACCTTCTGTTTCTTCTCCTCAAAAGCCCGAACACGGCGTAGGATGGCCTCAATACGGCAGATGAGAATATCCATCGTGAAGGGCTTGATCTGGTAGTCGTCCGCACCCAACTGAAAGGCACGCATCTGGTCTTCGCGATCACTGCGAACGGTCAATACCAGCAGCGGGATATTCGGTAAACGATGACGAATATTTTTCAGCAGGTCATACCCGTTCATTCCTACGCCCTGCAGCTCCATCAGCACGGCATCCCAATGCTCCGCCGCAAGAGCATCCAGTCCCGCTTTGCCGTCACTCACCCGCATCGCTTTGTAGCCCCGACTATCGAGGTAATCGCTCAGTACTGTCGAGAGGGTGACATCGCCGTCTATGATCAGTATTCGTGCTGCCATGATTTTCAAAAATCGCTGCAAATTTACAAAAATTCTTGCATATATGCAAAAAAAATCGTAATTTTGCAGCGGAAAAAAGAAAAATACCATGAGTAAAGTTCTTTTGATTTCAACGGGAGGCACCATTACCATGGTGCGTGATGCGGCTACACAAGCCCTTGTGCCGGCTGATATAGAGACTTTCAAAGCCTATATGCCGGAGCTTTTTGCGGGGAATATGCAGGTCAATATTCAGGCCTTCTCGCCGCTAATCGACTCTTCGGATGTCAACCCCGATTGTTGGGTACGCATGGCGCGAATGGTCTATGACCATTACGACGAGTACGACGGCTTCGTTATCCTGCATGGTACGGACACGATGTCCTATTCGGCATCGGCACTCAGTTTTATGCTGGAGAACCTGAGTAAACCGGTTGTTTTTACCGGTTCCCAACTGCCTGTCGGTGTGCTTCGGAGTGATGCAAAGGAGAATCTGCTGACAGCTATTGAGATAGCCGGTGCGAAGGACGAAGAAGGCAATGCGATCGTGCCCGAAGTGACCATCTATTTCGAGGATCGGTTGTTTAGGGCGAACCGCACCACCAAGCGCAATGCAGAACATTTTTCGGCGTTCAATAGTTATAATTATCCTGCGCTTGCCAAAGCCGGTGTGCATATTACGTACCAGCCCCATTTGGTGCATTACTCTGACCCCGAAGCGCCGCTGCGCCTGCACACGAGTTTCGATACCAATGTGGCCGTTTTGAAACTCTTCCCGGGTATCCAACAACCGGTCGTACGCGCGCTCTTGCGTACACGCGGTTTAAAAGGAGTCGTGTTGGAGACCTTCGGTGCAGGCAATGCCCCGACGGATAAATGGTTGTACAAAGAATTGAAGACGGCCGTGGACAACGGCATTATCATCGTCAATAAAACGCAATGCAATACCGGTTCTGTGGAGATGGGGTTATACGCCGTGTCGCTCAACCTGATGAAAGCCGGTGTGCTCTCCGGATACGATATCACCACCGAGGCGCTGCTGACAAAGATGATGCTTGTTTTAGGCGAGCAACCGGAGAAAGCAAAGGAACTGATAATGAAAGATTTCTGTGGAGAAGTAACAATAGATTAGTGAATAGAGAATAGTTAATAGTGAATAGTATGAAAAATTTAGAACCTAAAGGTTTGTGGAGCAGCTTCTACAGCCTGACCCAGATCCCGCGTCCGAGCGGTAAACGCAAAGAGATCGCGGACTTCCTCTTTAACTACGGTAAATCGCTTGGTCTCGAGACCCTGCAAGATGAGATCGGTAACGTCCTCATCCGTAAGCCGGCAAGTCCGGGCATGGAGAACCATCCGGGTGTGATCCTGCAAGGACACATGGACATGGTGCCCCAGAAAAACAGCGACAAGGTCTTTGATTTTGAGAAAGACCCCATCGAGGCGTATGTAGAAGATAATGGTCAGTGGGTAACGGCCAACGGCACGACCCTCGGTGCGGACAACGGTATCGGTGTTGCCACCGCGATGTCCATCCTTGCCGACAAGAATGTGGTTCATCCGCCTTTGGAGGCACTCTTTACGATTGATGAAGAGACCGGTATGTACGGTGCGAACGACCTGAAGGCCGGTTGGCTCCAAGGTAAGTACCTGTTGAACCTCGATTCCGAGACCGAAGGCGAGTTGTATGTGGGTTGTGCCGGCGGTATAGACACGACGGCTACGTTTGACTATCAGCCTGTTGAGACCGAGGAGGGCGATATCGCGCTGAAGGTTGAACTGAAGGGCTGTAAGGGTGGCCACTCGGGCTGCGATATCCATCTGCAGCGTGCGAATGCGATCAAGTTGTTATTCCGTTTCCTCAAGGATGCGGTGGCTAACTATGAGGCTCGTTTGGCATACGTAGAGGGTGGTTCGCTCCGCAACGCTATCCCGCGTGAGGCATCGGCAATCATCACCATCCCCGAAGACAGTTATCAGGACGTACAAGACCTCGTGGATCGTTACGAAGACTTGTGGTTGAAGGAGTTCGACGGCATAGAGACCGATCTGACCTTCAAGGCCAGTGAAGTAGAGTGCCCGAAGACCGAATTGCCGGAGGATGTACAGGACTTCCTGATTCACGCCATCACTCTCTGTCCGCACGGTGTTTACCGCTTCATCACGGAGATGCCGGACATCGTGGAGACGAGTAATAACGTAGCGATGATTAAGACCGAAGAGGGTAAAATCGAAGTGTGCTGTTTGACGCGTTCGAACGTGGAGAGCCGCAAAGAAGAGTTGGCATCTATTATACAGTCCGCTTTCTCGCTCGCCGGCGCAGACGTTAAGTTCTCCGGTGCATACCCGGGATGGCAACCGAACTTCAAGAGCAACTTACTGAAGGTCATGAAAGAAACGTACGAGAAAGAGTTTGGTAACTCTCCTCGTATCGTTACTATCCATGCCGGCCTCGAGTGCGGCATCATCGGTGCCAACTATCCGCAGATGGAGATGATCTCCTTCGGTCCGACTATCGAGCATCCGCACAGTCCGGACGAGCGCGTGAATATCGCTACCGTGCAGAAGTTCTATCGCTATGTATTAGCTGCTCTACAGCAGCTTTAGTGATCTCGTCGTCGCGCTCAAACAGGGGGAAGAAACCCTCGTCACCGAGTACGTCACGAACGATATAAGCATGCAGAAGTCGCGTCATTAACGGGCGCGATTTTTGTATCTCTGCCTCGTTTGGTTCCACACCTTTCTCTTTGGCAAACGCTACGAACTCGCGCAGTATGTTTTGCTTGATCAGATGCTGCTCCAGCGCCTGCCAATCGCTGAACTTACTTAGTTCTTTGCGATGTTTATCCGTGTATTGGTATGCGAACTGATAGGTGTAGGCGAGGTTGACGCAGCGGTTGTACCAAGGGGTGTTGAGGGTGGTGTCACGTCCAACGAAGACATCGGGCATGATACCTCCACCGCCGTACATCTTACGGCCGCCTTTGGTGTAGTAGGCTGTCGTATCCGCAAAATGGATACTGTCCGCGGAATAGAACTCGCCATGCTCCCAGCGCTCCATCAGATCGCGCTCGTAATCCTCCTGATCGCCCATCGTGTACGGTTTCTGGATACAGCGTCCGCTCGGTGTGTAATAACGCGCCACAGTCAGACGAACGGCACTGCCGTCCTCAAACGGCATCTGCTGTTGCACGAGACCCTTTCCGAACGAACGGCGACCAACAATCGTAGCGCGGTCGTTATCCTGCATTGCACCGGCGAAGATCTCGGAGGCTGAAGCAGAGAAATTGTCGATGAGCACCACTAATGGTACCTCTTTGAATCGACCGCTACCATTCGCCTTTGCCTCATAGCGCGGGTACGCACGACCTTGCGAATAAACGATCAGGTCACCGCGGTGCAGGAACTCATTGGCCATGTGGATCGCCTGCTCCATGTAACCGCCGCTGTTCTCGCGTAAGTCCACGATATAACTGTCTGCGCCCTTCGCGTACAACTCTGCCAAGGCTGAAAGGAACTCTTTGTAGGTCGTCTCGCCGAACTTGTTCACACGGATAAAACCGATCTTCTTCCCTTCGCGCTCGATGATGAATTTCGCGTCTACGGAGTGTACGGGGATGTCGCCGCGGGTGACGGTGAAATAGAGCATCTCCGGCGTACCTGAACGCAGGACGCCCAGTTTGACCTGCGTGCCTTTCTCGCCGCGCAGGGTACGCATCACTTTCTCGTTGTTGATCTTCTTACCCACGAACGTGGAGTCATCTACCGTAATCAGTTTATCGCCGGCCAACACACCCACGCCTTCACTCGGACCGCCCGAGATGACGGCTACGATACGCACCGTGTCTTGTTGGATCGTGAACTGCACACCGATGCCCGAGAAGGAGCCTGCCAGTTCGGAGTTCACCATCTCCAGATCTTCTTTTGGGATGTATGCACTATGCGGATCGAGTTTATGCACGAGTTCGATCATCGCCTCGTCGGTGATGCTGTCGATATTTAGACTGTCCACATAGGCCTTCTCCATCAGATCCAGCAGACGGTCGATCTTCGATTGCTCTAACATCAACGTGCCGTTCTGAAAAACGAAACGCTGTGCCTGCGCGTTCTGACTAAGGGCCATGCCGATGATGATACCCAGCGCCACGCCAATGACTGTCAAGGTCGGTAAGATATATTTCTTCATATTATTTATCCGGTAAGAATTCCACTTCAATGCCCGCGCGTTTGAGCAGTTCGACGCCGTCCATGAGACGGTATTCTTCGCCGTACACCACGCGCTTGATGCCCGATTGGATGATCAGTTTGGAGCACTCGAGGCAGGGCGAGGCGGTGACGTACAATGTCGCGCCGTTCGAACTGTTATTGGAGCGCGCTACTTTCGTCAGCGCATTGGCTTCCGCATGGAGTACGTAAGGTTTGGAGACGTTGTTCTCGTCCTCGCAGATGTTCTCAAAACCCGAAGGGGTTCCGTTGTAACCATCGGAGATAATCATCTGGTCTTTGACCAGCAGTGCACCCACTTTGCGGCGAACGCAGTAACTGTTCTCCGACCACGTACGCGCCATGCGCATATAGAGGTAATCGCGTTTTTTCTGTTTCTCAGTCATATATGAAAATGTCTTTTTGTTTATCGTAAATAGGACTGTCTATGCCGAGCAGATCCAGTACGGAGTGGTAAATCGCATAGGAGTTAGCCGGTTCTTCGGTCTCGCGTAGTTCGCGCCAGTCGCCGTTGAGCCACACAATGAGCGGTATCTCGTATTGTTCCTTCGGCGCCGTTACCATCGGTACGCCGTGCATGAATAATCCGTTCTCGCCGAGGCTCTCGCCGTGGTCACTCATGTAGATCATCGCCGTGCGACGACCGGGGATGGCCGCTAACGAATCGATGAGATTGTTCAGCAGCCAGTCGGTATAAACAATCGTGTTGTCGTAGGCATTGGTGAGTCCGGGGATGTTTTTTACGCCTTCTTCCACGTTATGTGCTACGGGTGTAAAGACCTCGAATTGCTCCGGGTACTGCGCTGTGTATTGTGCACCGTGACTCGTGTTCGTATGCAGCACAATGAAGACCCGCTCGGCCTTGGAGGACTCGATTCGCTGTTTGATACCAGCGAAGAGGGCACCTTCATGACCGTCATCGGCTTCGGGGAACTGTTTCTTGAGTTCGTCCATTGTCACATATTCCTCGATATGTACGGGCGGTTCACCCCAGTTGTTCGTTCGCCAAACGACATCGACGCCATGTCGGTACAGGTAGTTTGGCAGTGCCTCTACCAGCGTACCTGAAGGAGCAGGTTGCATCATCGCCCGCACGGCTGCCGTCGTATAGGTAGCGCAGGCATTGGCGGGAAGCGCATGAATGTCCGTTCGTTGGGCGAGTAGGGGATTGGTCGGCCGGGGGTAGCCGTATAGTTCGAAGTTCGCTCTTCGGCCTGATTCGCCGATCACCAATACTACTGCCGTCGGTTCTTCCAATGGTCGTAAGGTGGCGTCGGGTAGTATCTCTTCCTGCTCGTTCGCGGCACGATGCTGCGCATAGAGACGCCCGCTGTTGACGATATACGACCAGGGCATGAGCAGTCCGCCTAATTCGGTGTCGTGCTTGCCAAACCACAGGAACTGATTGAAGTTGGCGCCGGCTAACAGCAGACTGATACCGATGGCGGTGCCGCTCACGATACCGAAGCGTTTCCAGCTGCCGTAGTTCACGCGCTGCATCAGGATCCAGCAGGCAGGCAACATACCTCCGATGACGAGCCACAAGAGCATCATCGGGGTGAAGAATGATGATGCTTCTGACCAACGGGTGTTGTAGAAGTTCTCCATCATCGTGCCGTCCAGGATCGTGCGATAGACCACTACGAAATAGACGCCCGCGGCGTTGCATATCTGTGTCGCCGCTACCAGGATGCGACCAATCGAACGGCAGAGGAAAAGCAGCAGATAAACCACCCAGAAATTCAACGCCGCCATCACGATGCTTAACCCACCAACGAGCAGGATCTTTGCTCCGATTCCGGCATCGTTATTGGCTGCTACATACTGAAAAAACGGGATATTGTATGCCAACAACCCCCAGATGCTAACGATTGCAGCGAAAACTATGAGCGACAGTTCTTTTTTCATTGTAACAGTTGCGTAGCAAACTCTTTGATATTGACTCCGTCAAACGTGCCGCTACTCATCATGAGTAAGGCCGTGTTCTCGTAGTTCAGTTCTTTCAGGCGTGCTTGCAGTGCCTCGGACTCGGTGAATACCTCTACATTTTTCGTGCCAAAAGCAGCTTTTACTTCTTCGGCCGTGATGGGTGTGAGGCGTTTATGCTCGATCACTTTCGGGTTGAAATAGACGTAGGCGATATCCGCTTCTCTCATGCAGTCCTTGTACTGCGGCAGGAAATCCGCCATGAGGCTGGAGAACGTATGCAGCTCCATACATGCCACGAGCTTTTTCTCCGGATAGCGCTCGCGAACGGCGTTAACCGTTGCTTTTAGTTTGCTCGGGCTGTGGGCAAAATCCTTGTAAGCCACACTCGTCTCGGTCTCGCAGATCTTCTCCAGACGATTGCTGGCACCGGTGAAGGTGCTAATCTCGCGGTAGAAATCATCGGGTGCTACGCCGATGCAGTGACACGCCAGCATCGCTGCCTGCAGGTTCTGCATGTTATGCCGTCCGAACACCTGCATCGGCACATTGCCTTCGTAGGCATCGTACGGGATACAGGTGATGTCTTTGCGGGCACCTTCGGCGATCTTACGCAGGTTTTCGTCGCCCTTGTAGTAGATGAAATTACCATCCGGTTCGAAGCTGTCCACGAACTTACGGAAGGTATCTACGTACTCCGGGAAGGTGGGGAACACATTGATATGATCCCATGCGATACCGGTCAGGATAGCTACGTGCGGGTGGTACCAGAGGAACTTAGACCGCAGATCCAGTGGGCTGGTCAGGTACTCATCGCCCTCGAAGACGGCGTACTTGGCGGTGTCCGAAAGGCGCACCATGCGCTCGAAGCCTTCGATCTGTGCGCCTACCATGTAATCGGCTTCGATACCGAGGCGGTTGAGCACATAGAGGATCATGGAGGTGGTGGTTGTCTTACCGTGAGACCCGCCTACCACGATGCGGATCTTATCTTTCGTCTGTTCGTACAGGTACTCGGGGAAGGAGTATATCTTGATACCCAACTCACGGGCGCGTACCAGTTCGGGGTTGTCCTCACGGGCATGCATACCGAGGATGATTGCGTCCAAGTCCGGCGTGATACGCTCGGGATGCCATCCTATCTCGTCGGGCAGAAGACCTGCATCGCGAAGGTGAGACAGCGCGGGCTCGAATATTTCATCATCCGAGCCCGTTACCTGATATCCCGCCTTGGAGGCAACGGCCAATGCCAAGTTATGCATCGCCGCTCCACCAATAGCTATAAAATGGATCTTAGTCATAAACCAATCTTGGTTTATTTGAATAATTTATCGAAATCTTCTTGCGAAACTTTCTTCGGTTCGATCTTAACAATACCCTTGATGGCCTCGAAGAGTTTGTCTTCTACGACGCGCTCTACAATACCGCGCAGTTGATCCTCGTTCTTGAGCATCTCTTTTGCGTAGTTGCTCAGGTGCTCGTCCTCGATGTTCATCAGACCGTATTGCATGAACTGCATCTTGGCGATACGTTTTGCGAAACCTTCTACCTCTTCGGGCTTCACATCGATATTGTGCTCCTTCATCAGCTGGTCTTTTGCCAGATGCCATTTGAGTTCATCGATCATCTTCGGGAAGTCCTTATCGAGTTCCTCTTTGGTCATCTTCTCGTTCGTGGCGAGTACCCAACGTTTGAGGAAGTCCTCCGGGAAAGCTACTTTCTCCATCTTTTTCAGGATGGCTTCTTTCACGTCGATACCGAAGCGGTACTTGCTCTCTTCCGCGAGGCTACGCTCGATGTCCTCTTTGATGCGAGCGCGGAACTCTTTCAGGTTCTTCGGTGCGTTGTCGCCATACACTTTTGCGAACAACTCCGCATCAACCTTGCAGGGTTTTACTTCTGCTTTGGTGCCTTTCTCTTCGTCAGCCGGGATGTACTCGCCGAAGCGGTTCGTGTAAGCCTCAACCTGTTTGTCGATCATCTCTTCGGTCGGCTCGATGGTGTACTCGGGCAGTTTGTTCTTCGCGCTCAGTTTAGCGTCGAACTCCGGTGCAACAGCGATGTCGAAAGCGAAGGTGAACGTGTCCTCGTGATCGAGGTCGATGTTCTTGGTTTCTGCATCGTTCGGCAGCGGCTCACCCAGGATCTGCAGTTTGTTCTCTTCGATGTGCTTGTTCAGGTTCTCGCCTACGAGCTTGTTCAGCACGTCAGCCAGAATACCCTTACCGTACATCTTCTTCACCAAACCGGCAGGTACCATACCCGGACGGAAGCCCGGCATCTGTGCTTTCTGGCGCACTTGCTTCAACTGTTTGGCTACTTCTTCCTGATAATCAGCGGGTTCAATGGTGATCTTTACCACACCCATCAGGTCTTTCAATTCAGATTGTTCAATTTTCATTTTTATAGTTGTTTTAAATTATACTCTTCCTGCGCGTTTGCGCTCCAATTCGTCGAGAATGATCTTGCGGATACGCATTGCATGCGGTGTTACCTCTACGTACTCATCCTCTTTGATATATTCGAGGGCTTCTTCGAGGCTCATGCGTACGGGCGGTGGTAACACGGCTTTGTCGTCTGCACTCTTCGAGCGCATGTTGGTCAGTTTTTTGGATTTCGTGACATTGATGACGATATCGCCTTCTTTCGCGTTCTCGCCTACGACTTGTCCGGCATAGACTTCTTCCTGCGGGTCGATGAAGAACCGTCCGCGGTCTTGCAGTTTGTCGAGAGCATACGCATAGGCCGTACCGGCCTCCATAGCTATGAGCGAACCGTTTGTACGTTTGACGATCTCGCCTTTCCACGGTTGGTACTCGAGGAAGCGGTGCGCCATGATGGCCTCGCCGGCGGATACGTTCATCACGTAGGTACGCATACCCATGATTCCGCGGCTCGGGATAGTGAACTCGAGGTGTACACGGTCGTTAACCATCTCCATCTTGGTCATCTCGCCCTTGTGGGTGGAGACGAACTCGATGATCTTACCCGAGCACTCTTCCGGTGTGTTGACTGTAAGCGATTCTACCGGTTCGCACTTGACGCCGTCGATCTCTTTGATGATGACCTGCGGTTGACCCACCTGCAGCTCGTATCCTTCGCGACGCATGGTCTCGATGAGGACCGACAAGTGCAGTACACCGCGTCCATAGACACGCCAACTGCTCTCTTCTGCGCCTTTCTCTACGCGCAGCGCGAGGTTTTTCTCCAACTCTTTGTTCAAGCGGTCTTGAATATGACGACTCGTCACGTACTTACCGTCTTGACCGAAGAAAGGACTATCGTTGATGCAGAAGGTCATGGACATTGTCGGCTCATCGATCGCAATCGGCTTGAGCGGTTCCGGATTCTCTGCATCGCAGATGGTGTCGCCGATCTCAAAACCGTCAATACCGATCAGCGCACAGATGTCGCCGTTCTTTACCACATCGGTCTTTACGTGCCCCATGCCGGAGAAGGTATGCAGCTCTTTGATCTTGGTCTTCACCATCGTGCCGTCTTTCTTGGCGAGCGTTACGGTCTGTCCGTCTTTGAGTTCACCGCGGTGAACGCGTCCGATGGCTATACGGCCTACGTACGAGTTGTAGTCGAGCGAAGTGATGAGCATCTGCGGCGTACCGGGGTTCTCCTGCGGCGCCGGGATGTACTCTATGATGGCGTCCATGAGGTCGGTGAGATCGGTGGTCGGTTTGCGCCAATCGGTACTCATCCAACCTTGTTTGGCGGAGCCGTACAGCGTCTGGAAATCCAACTGATCATCCGTGGCGTTGAGGTTACACATCAGGTCGAATACCTCTTCCTGTACCTCATCCGGACGGCAGTTCAGTTTATCTACCTTATTGATTACTACGATCGGTTTTAGACCTATTTCGAGAGCTTTCTGCAGCACGAATCGGGTCTGCGGCATCGCGCCTTCGAAGGCATCAACGAGCAGCAATACACCGTCGGCCATATTCAGTACGCGTTCTACCTCACCACCGAAATCGGCGTGCCCCGGAGTGTCAATGATATTGATCTTCGTGCCCTTGTACTCGATTGCCACGTTCTTAGCGAGGATCGTGATACCGCGTTCGCGCTCCAGATCGTTGTTATCCAAGATGAGCTCTTTGGGCTGATCGTTGAACTCCGACCGCTGTTGACTCACTACATGCGCCGTGTACAGCATCTTATCGACCAGGGTCGTTTTGCCGTGGTCCACGTGCGCAATAATTGCTATATTTCTTATATTCTGCATACTTTTACCTTATCGCGTACATATGCGCGATTAAAATCGGCCGCAAAATTACTATTTTTTTTTCATATACGCAAGTGCGCGCGCATATTTTTTTATTTTGCAAACTACACTTTGCTAACTCGATTTGACAATTTATCAGAACGAATAGCGAATAACTGACAATTTGTCAACTCGACTACTCATTTTGTAGAAATTTATCACTTTTTGGCAAAAATATTTGGTGGGTTCCAAAAAAGGCAGTACTTTTGCACCGTTTTTCGATGACGCCTGCTCTCAAGGTACGCGAAAACACGCGGGATGCCCACGCATTGGCGTGAACGAGAAACAAGTATTAGTCTGTTAAAGAAAGGATTGTTATGAGAAAAATCCTAATCGCAATGACGACAGCGGTCGTTCTTTTAACAGGAGTAATCGTAGCGGATGCTGCAAAGTGTACTGACAATTTTACTGTTCGCTTCCGCGAGAATACTCTGGTGGTTTCCGCCGCGCAGATGGAGGAAGCGAGAATCTACTCGATGGAGGGCAAACTGCTCCTCAAAGAGCGTGGAAATTTTGTAGAGTTCGAATTAGTGCCCGGCACTTATCGCCTCTACGCCAAAGTAGGAAACCAAATGGAAAGACGCCGTATTGAGTTACGGTAAAACCAATCAGTATTTAAGGTACAAATTTCGGAAAGCGTGCAGAAATGCGCGCTTTTTTTTTTCCGTAACCCGTAACCCGTAACCTGTAACCCTTACTTGCTTGCCTTGATGTAGAGCGGAATGGAAAGGCCTAAGAACACGAAATTAGGCAACCATGCGGCCATGAACGGCGACATGACGTTATTGACCGAGAAGGTCGTGCTGACGGTCGAGAAGAGGATATAGAGGGCAGTGAGCACGATTCCTATACCGAGGTTTTTGCCCATACCTCCGCGTACCTTTCGGCTCGACATCGTCACACCGAGCAGCGTCATGATGAACGCTCCCAGCGGACTTGCCCAGCGCTTGTGGTACTCAACCTCAAACGCCTTGACATTACCTGAACCGCGTTCGCGTTGCCGCTCCATGTAATGGCGTAACTCGGGCGTGGTCATCTGCTCTGCCTCTTCGATGGTGATGAACAGTTCATCGGGAATGATCGGCAACCGGATATCCTTTCGTTCGCCGCGCTCCATCTCTTCGCGCATACCGATGAAGGTACGCTGTGTATAGTCCTCCAGATGCCAGCAGTCCAGCGAATCGTAGAAAATACGCTCGGCGGTAGTACGTTGCATCAGGGTTTTGCCCTCAAACTGCTCCACCGATGCCCGGTAACCCATATTGCTGTTTTTGCGGAAAGACTCGATATAGAGGATCGTGCCGGGCTCTACCTCCAACTGCACGTTTCGTGCGTTCTCAGAGGTAAACTGACTGATGTATTTATCCGTGAACGCCAGCATATGCCGACTGCTTTTGGGGATCACCCAACCGCCCAGCCACAGACTCAGCACAAAAAGAAGGGTCGCCGAGAAGGCGTATGGCACCATCAATCGATGGTAACTCACGCCGGTAGCCAGCATGGCGATTATCTCCGAGTTACCCGCCAGTTTGCTCGTGAAATAGATGACGGAAATGAAGATGAACAGCGAACTGAACATATTCATATAGTACGGAATGAAGGGTAGGTAGTACTCCAGAATGATTTCCTTGAGCGATACTTGACTCTCGAAGAAATCGTCCATTTTCTCCGTCAGGTCAAAGACGATGGCAATAGACAGAATGAGCACGATCGAGAAAAAGAACGTACCCAAGAATTTCTTTACTATGTACCAATCGAGCGTTTTCACCTGTAACCTGTAACCTATAACCTCTTCATAAGATCCGGCATGACGGATTTCTTCCACTCGCTGAAATCTCCCGCAAGTATATGCTCTCTCGCTTGCCCTACGAGATCGAGATAGAACGCCAAGTTATGGATCGACAGTATCTCGAGCCCTAACATCTCCTGCGCGTGAATGAGATGGCGCGCATAGGCCCGTGTATAGGCGTGATCGACATACGATGTACCTGCCGGATCGAGTTCCGTGAAATCGTCCTCCCATTTCTTGTTCCGCAGGTTCATGACGCCGTTCCATGTGAAGATCATTCCGTTGCGTCCGTTGCGCGTCGGCATGACGCAGTCGAACATATCGACTCCGCGTTCGATGGCCTCAAGTATATTCCACGGCGTCCCGACACCCATGAGGTAGCGCGGTTTGTCTTGCGGCAGAATATCGCTGCAGACCTCGATCATGTCATACATCACTTCGGTTGGTTCGCCTACGGCGAGACCGCCTATAGCATAGCCGTCCCGATCGAGATCGCGGAGCCGCTTGCAGGCTTCCTGACGCAATTCCGGATAGGTACAACCCTGCACGATGGGGAAGAGATGTTGTTTGTAACCGTAGAGGTCGTCTGTGCCGTCAAATCGCTCGATACAGCGGTCGAGCCAGCGGTGGGTGCGCTCCATCGAGTCCTGGGCGTATTTCTTATCCGCCGTTCCCGGACAGCACTCGTCGAACGCCATCATGATGTCGGCGCCTATCTCGCGTTGGATATCCATCACGTTCTCCGGCGTGAAGAGCAGTTTACGGCCGTCGATGTGGCTGCTGAAGCGTACGCCCTCTTCGTTCATCTTACGGATGTCCGTCAGACTGAATACCTGAAAACCACCGGAGTCCGTGAGGATCGGTCGGTTCCAGCCCTCGAACTTATGTAAGCCGCCGGCCTGATGGAGGATCTCCGTACCCGGGCGGAGGAAGAGGTGGTAGGTGTTGCCGAGTATGATCTGCGCCTTGATATCGTCCTCCAGCTCCTTGCGCTGCACGCCTTTGACGGTACCCACCGTTCCGACGGGCATAAAGATTGGCGTGAGGATATCGCCGTGGTCGGTATGTATCACGCCCGCCCTCGGTCCAACCCCCTTTGCCTCGCTATGTAATTCAAAAAATGACATTTTTTGTTTCAATAGATCAAAGAAAAATAGATTTATTGATTTTCTTTTATCGAGTCTTTATTTACAAAACTGCTCTTATAAATAAATTTACCGATCATTTTTCTAAATAAATCCTCTGATTTTTATAAAAATCAAAATCAATAATTCTTTGAAAATAATCGAAAATATCAAAAATTAAAATACTTCTATTTGACCATTATTCATATAGTATCGCTCAATCTGAGCTTTTGGGTATGCCCCAAAATTAACCAATATAGCTACCGGCCAGCCGGTTCCTCGTAAATATCCGAATGTTTGATAGTGTTCGCGCTCTGTTAGTTGCGTCAACGCTTTGCATTCAATGATTATTCGACCAATACTGCTCTCTACCACCAAATCCATTTTAAGGTAAGCTTTCATCTCTTTTCCTTTGTATAGAGGGTGGTATTCAAGTTCCTTATATACAATGTATCCGGCTGCTTCCAGTTCAGTAGTTAGGGCTTCTTGGTATATATATTCCGGTAGTCCGGCTCCAAGTTGGTTGTGAACCTCCTGCATGCAACCGATAATACCGTAACAAGCCTGTTTCAGTTCTTGCCGTTTCGGTTCCTCTACAATATGTATGGTCGTTTTGTCTGACATATTTTTAGTAAATCAAAAATGTCAAAAATCGGTGCCGCGTGTATGTTCTGAATACTAGTAAATATTTTTGGTATTTTGGAGTATTTTTGAGATGATTGTTTTAGACTCTTAGAGTCAAGGATTTGTATGAACGAGTTATATTAAATATATTTAAAGATAAGTCGGTCGTACAAAGACTTGAGAGTACGCAGTACTATAAAATAATCATCATTTTTCTCTACTTGTTTTCTTTATAAATGGTTATTTACTGGGAAAACGATCGCGGGCTTGAAGGTTTTTGCCTCTTCGGGCTCCATAAGGGCATAGGCCATGATAATGACCGTGTCGCCTACGTTCACCAGATGCGCCGCGGCGCCGTTGATGCAGATGCAGCCGCTGTTCCGTTTGCCGGGAATGACGTATGTCTCCAGCCGTGCGCCGTTGTTATTGTCCACTACTTGTACGCGCTCGCCGGCATAGATATTTGCCGCTTCCATAAGCGCCTCATCGATGGTGATTGAGCCGATATATTCCAAATTCGCCTCCGTCACCTGTACCCGATGAATCTTCGATTTCAGTATATTCAGTAACATCTCTAAAACTTTTGCGGCTGCAAAAGTACTGCTTTTTTTTGACATACGCAAATTTTTATGCAAAAAAGAACCCCAAAGGGTTCTCTTTGCTATCTCTCTCGGATGCATCTCGTGACCATCTCGCGACCATTACGGACGTCCTAGGTGGGTCTTTGTCCGGTGCTATTCCGCGTGTTTGCGGCGGCGGGCAATGACGAAGCCGAAGGCGAGTGCGCACAAGAGCATCGGCAGTACTGCATCGCCGAGGGGGTATTCGTCCGGACGACCATACTCAGCGCCGGTATCGAATCCCTTGCGGACATGTACATTCGGTTTGCCTCCGGATGCTTGTTCGCCTGCCACAGGGTGATAGTCAGACGGAGCGCTTTCGCCAAACGGCTCATATACCGTTCCTTGGTACGCAGCGCCTGTCTGCATGATCTGATGGCTCTTTATCGCCGGGTCATGTATTGGCGCGGTCTTGTAGTTCTGAGCCGTACCAATGAGTACCGCGCTCAGCATCACAATGATCATAACTATCTTTTTCATGTTTTTCATTCCTTTCATTTAAAGATTCGTTATTTGATCATTGTTCCGCGAACGTCATATAACTTATCGCCCTTGACGATATAGAGGATGCCGTCAATAAGTACTTTGCGTGCCCCGTTAGCCGGTAAACCGTTACCCGTAACCTCTCCGATATCCGTCGGTGTGTTGTGTATCGGCGAGATCTCAAGGAAGAAGCGGTCGAGATGATCGCCCTGTGTCAGCGTGACGGTTTGCGTCATGCCGGCGCTGAGGTTTGTGCGTTCGTTGGTTTGCGTATCAACGAGCGTGACACCTACGCCATGCGTGCCTGCCGGCATAGCGAAGGTATAATCGCCTGCGGCAGCCAGCGTCAGACCTACCGGTATGATGGTTGTCTGCTCAGTCTCCAGCGGGAGGCTGTTACCGGCCACCCATTCCGTGCCGATGAAAGTGTAGATATTTGCTTTCGCCCACTCGATACTCTTACTCATATCGTAGCCGAACTCGAAGCCGGTAGTTACCTCTTCCTCGTCCGACATACGCACATAGGTGCGGTCGATCATCTTGTCGTTCTGCTGCAATTCCAGACACCATTCGTATGCACTCGGTTCTGTCTGTTTTCTTGCGACAATGGACGAGGGCGAAACGCTGGTGGTCCAAGTTACATTACCGTAGTATTGTACGGTATAAGCGTGCATAGCGTGGTAGTTGAAGCCTGCCGCAGTGGTTGGAGTGAGCGTGTTGTCATCTGCGTTCCACGTGTAGAGGAATTTCGGGCCAATAGTCGCCTTCCACGTCGAATTGGTGAAAGACGGGTTATTGACATTGACATACGTCGGAACGCTCATAATATTCCAGTGACTATCAGAGATACGTCTGTCGCCTTGCGGTGTCGGACGATTGATGGTACACTCGTGCGAAGGTAAGGTGTGTGTTACGCTAGAAGATGTGATAGTTGACATTCCATCACATGACGGGAAGAAGAGTTCCACGTTCTCTACATCATTATTCCAAACAGACGAGGACTCGCCTAATTCATCCAAATCGAGTGCTAACAGATAACCTACGTTCGGCTCGAGGTACTTACCTCTGCGGTTGGTGATGAATCTCCAGTAGGATGGAGTATCTTTCCACAGACCATTTGCTGCACGAGCGGCGCCGTCGTACTCTTCGATGATCCAGTGTACACCATACGTACCGAATCCGAATACCTCATTCAAGTTCACGCGGAACGGGAAGGAGATATAGAACAGGTCTCGCTCATAGCGGGATAGCGGAGATGCTAACGGGGTGTGGCTTCCTGTCTTCTCTTTGTTATTCAGCGTCCACTTATTGAAACGTATCACGCCATAAGCGGTCTTGATCTCTGTCAGGCTACCGGAGCCGGAGAATGTCAACTGCGCAATGTCGCCTTGATGCTCGCGGATGAACATAACATCTGCGTTGATAGGCGTTTCTGTGGTGATATTACCGCTCGGCAACAAGGCAGACACCAATCGGTTGGTCTTATAGTCGTAGATCAAACGTATATTGTACCAATTATCACCGCTTCCTGTGATAAGTGTTTCAGTTGTACTCGACGTACCTTTGAAATACTGCACAATACTATCGGAGCCGGCTCCCCAAGTAGCAATCAACTTAATCTGGGCGTTTGGCTTTGCTTTTACGTTTGCCTCATAAATCCAGTTTTCGTTATCAGAGAAGACAACGGCGGTCTGAACGACTTCACTTGCGTTAGCAATCTTACTGTCAGCACTTGACAATACCAGGAAGTTATCATCGTTCTTTGCCGGATCGAGGTATGCACGTTTGATCGTGTTATCGGCTATATTCCACATGAAACGTACGTTGGCGCTACGAAGCAGCGTACCGTATTCGTCAATTAATTTATCAATCTTCGCCCAGTCGCCGGCAACCGTCTCACGAATCAAAGTATCCGAGATACACGGGCTGTAATCGTTTGCAATCACGAACTTGACGTTTTTACGATAAGCATCCGCGGTAGTTACCCAATGGCAGTAGTAGTGGCTATAGCCGCCGTGTGTAATCGAGTACTCCGAATAGGTCATGAGATGATCCGGATCGCTGCGGTAATTGTCCCATTTGCTGTTTGCGGCATCCGTACGGATGTAGTAGTTACCGGAGTAACCCTCCACATTCTCTATTTCGAGTTTACCAGTAGAAGTATTGTGCTTCAGGCAGATGTTATATATGCTATCTTTCGTTACAGCAGCGGGAAGACTTGAACCATTCCACCAGGTAACGGTATCGCTCCACGTAACCGTACCGTCGCCGAGGCCTGTACATTTCTGCAGTTTCAAGTATGCAGTTTTTCCTTTACGCACAAAGAACGAAACGGTATCTTTTGCTTTTACACTCGGAATAACGGCTGACGGATGCCAAAGCGTATGCACATTATCTTTGTATAGCAGTCGGTAGTCTCCCTGTGCAACCGGATAATCCACCGCCATACGTAAACGGTTTACACCACTACCATTAGGCGAATACGTCAGATGGAAGGTGTAGTTACCTGCAGCAGTAGTGTTAATTTTGCACATAGCAAAGACATCTGCCGTGTTTGCATCATTACGCCTCTTAGCCTCATTGCTCATCTCCCATGGTGTATCTTGTCCATGATTGGCATACGTCATTGTACCATTGTTGCCGTAGTATACATCAGCGTCTCGCTTGAGTTGGAAGCGATAAGTCTTTCCGGCTTCCAAATCCGCAACTGCTGTCATTGGCATCAAATCGCCGTCTCCAGAGAAAGCTATGGTCTTTATCGTAGGAGAAGCATCATAATTATCGTATATCTCCAAAGTATAACCCGTACCCGGCGTATATTTAGTCCAATAACCATCGTTGTAGTAGTTTGCTTGACCGCTATTGACAGAGTTTTTAACTTTCGGGGTTTGAGTTTCCAACGGTACAAACATAGGAGTCTTAGCGTAGAAACCGGTAGCAGTTGCTTTATCTGCCAAGTCATCTCCACGACGAGCCGGATATACTACGTTTTCTCCGGTTCCTGCCTTCCAGAAGTTTTGTGAACCGTCACCGTTTCCATTTTGAGAGTCCTCTGTAAATGATACCCATTTGGTAGCAGTGATACCTGCTGCACCATAGTCGAAGTACCAAATATCAGTACCATCGATTTGAGTCATTTCTTTGTTGCGGCCTGCAACAGTTTTGTTACCGGAACCCTTATCGTCCCAATATCCGTTTTCTCCGTAGAAGTTCACGTAAACGCTGCCCCATTCCAGAGTGTTCTTGAAATAGATGATGGATTTTTGGTTATATACAGCTGTCAAACGACCATCGTAGATAGCTTTGATTTTAATCGTCGCGTCTGTGCTGGTGGTCACAGGGTCCAAATCACCGTTTTTGATAGTCACACCATCACCGGCATCCCAATGAGCGAAGGTGTAACCGAAGATATCCGGAGCCGTAATGTCATCCGACCATGCCAACGGACGACCGGTCACTGTCTCCGAAGCTTTGATCGTGTTACCGCTTGCATCTTTGTATTGAACCGTTACGTTATGATCGCCGGCTACTTGGAAAGCCGCTGTGACGGAATCCAGAACGGTTCCACTACAACCAGAGCCAAGTCGCAGTCTTGCCTCGATCAAATAACTTCCGCTGGTTGCTGAGGTCGTAAAGCTTACTGCGGCTCCGGTCTCAGGATCGAATGTTGGTTGCTCTTCCAGCGGGTTGCCATTACTATGCAGTATACGCCAGCAAATAGTTGTTGTGCCTGTCGGTGTAGGACTGATGGTCGCCGTTGCCGTCGTAGAAGTACTCGGCGCAATCACGCTACCCGGAACACCTGCAGTACTGAACGTGATGCCTGTGATCTCTGCTTTCTTGTAGTAAGCGTAGAGGGTTTTCGTACCATCGTATTTCCAATGTCCGCTGGCATCCGAGTAATTCTCTATGTCCGCTAATAAAGCACCATCTTTATCTGTAAACTGCGTACCTTTTCCGCGTGCCTCAGACCAATAACCCATAAATGCCCAGCCGTCTTGAGCAGTCGGAGTAGTGATCGAAGGGAAGGCTGCGTCATACGTGGCCGTCAGACTCGTCGATCCGCTTGCACGATAACCGGCTGTATCCGTTTGTTGATCCAGCGTGATATTGTATGTCTTCGCGTTATATTGAGCGTAAACGGTCTTAGCAGCGTTAATTGTCAATTGGTTATCTCCATTTAACCCAGCCGAGGTACTACCACCAGCTGTCGTGTACCAACCTTTCAGGGTATAACCGGTATTTGGGGTTTGAGCAAAGGTTACAACATCGCCGGAAGCAACATAATCACCACTCGTCATTGAACCGCCTGCGCTGGTAGCCGTTGCTGTTACCGTACCATGCCCGTCAGAGCCGAATTGTACCGTATATGCCGTCGGATAGCCTACAGATACCGACATGCTACCTTCACTTGCGTTATAAACGTAAGTAATGGTGTACGTACCGGCAGCATCCGTGGTGAAAGTAATATTATCACCTTCACCAGTGCCGGATTTCAGACCGGTTACAGAACCTGCCGCACGCGTGAGCGTCTTTCCTCCATTGACGCCATACCAGACATCGGAACCTCCCGCATCGGCACGTTTAACGATCTTGAAACTATAGGTCGTCTTCGCCGGCAATGAGAATGTTTTGCTGAATGTATTCGCACTACCAGCGTAGGGCATGCCCTTATATGTACTCCAACTTCCCATCTCTGTACCGGAGCCCTTTACGTTCCATTTGTCTGCGAAATTCGCCTGAATAGAACCGCCTGTGCCTGTGGCTTTGAAGTTACTTGTTTTTGTGGTAGAACTTGAAGTAAGGCCTCCTCCGGAATATGTCCAACTAACAAAAGCATAGTTAGTGGCAGGATTAGCAGTAATGTTTGTTCCAGTCACTTGCTTAACGGTTATCTTACCATCAGAAGGAGTCGGACTGAAAGAACCAGTTGCAGCAGGCGAAACTGACACGGATACAGCGTATGAATTTTCCGTATAAGTAGGCTGAATAGTAGCCAAGTCTGCACTCGGAGTAAATGTAAGCGTATTGGTCGTCGAAGTACTCGAAGTAGAAGTCTGCGTACCATTGGTTGTGCTCCAACTGCTGAACGTATAACCTGTAGTTTTTGTTGCAACAACAGTAATTGTGCTGCTGGTATAGTTTACACCAGAATTGGTGATGCTCGAACAACCGGTCGATTTACTTACCGTTACTTTATATGGTGCAACAAAACTTGCAGCCGGTGAACTCTTTGTTGTTCCTTGTCCGTTAGTTGCATAAGCTTGATAGTAATAGGTTGTACCGGCGGTAAGGCCTGTTAGCCCGTGGCTAATAGAACCCGTATAGTTAGAAGAACCTTTTGCTTGCTTCGTTCCTGGGGTAGAAGATGTTCCCCAATAGAAACCATAATCCGTGATATTATCGTTTCCGTTTCCTCCGATACTACCGTTGATGGTTGCAGTTGTATTCGTCAAACTGGTAGCCGCACTGGTCGTTATACTCGTAGGAGCGGTCGGGCAATTTGCAGTATAAGTCAACGTCAGTTGGTCTCCTGTTCCTTCACTAATTACGTAACAATAACCATCCGTTACAGAAGATTCATAAGAATAGGTTTTATTTCCTTTGATCTGACTACCGTTATTGTCGTTGTTCAAAATAAAATACGGCCATTCGGATGTAAGCACAACTGTTTTCCATTGTCCTCCGGCAGATGTGATACCGGTGGTGCTACCAGGCCAATCTTCTTTCTCTGCTGATGCACTATAAAGGTACAATTTCATAGTGCCCCAGTTGTTGGTGTTCTTTACCTTTATGGTTTTCTTACCATACACAGTTGCCGCAGAACTATTACCTGTAGATTTTGTGCCTCCATCCGACATTTCGGCTTTGAAAATATACGATTGTGTCGCTCCCGTGTTAGCAGGTGTCGTAAAAGTACATGTTTGAGCCGAGGTGGTCTCTATGCTTGTCCAATTAGAACCGCTATTGGTGCTGTAGTAGTACGTGATATTAGCAGAACTATTTGCACGTACAACTGTCAAAGTAATGTTCTCACCCGCTACAGCCGTCGTCGGGGATATCGGGTTAGATGCTGCCCAGTTCAATGAAGGAGTTACGGTTCCTTGATAGTAAAAGGTACCTACCGTAGTTACTGACCCATCCAAATTGTCATCAGTGTTGTGGTATTTTACTTTTATAGTTAGACTGCGTTTCGTGGCATCTGTAATCGAAATAGATTTTGTTGTAGTTGATGAATAGGTAGAACCATTGTCGAAACTAACGTAGAGTACAGAGTTTGCATCACTACTTGCTTGAGACCCTGTAACAGTTAGAGTCAAAGTGCTGCCTACGCCAATTTGAAATGGACTTCCATCAGTTCCACTTCCTGAGCCATCTGAAGTGCACGAAGACGAAGAAACTGCAGGGGGTAGAATCTTCCATTTCAACTCATTGTACTTGCTACTATTACTCGGAAGACGATAGGTTTCAGTCGTGCCTTCGTGCGTAAAATAGTAACTCATGGTGTATAAACCACTTCCAAGACCTGTCAATAAATTTTGATCAGCGGTTACATAATATGTCGGTTTACGCCATTTTGAGCCATCCCAATCTCCCCATGTAACAGAACCTGCAGAATAAGAGGATGCACTTGTGATTTCTGTAAATCCGGTAGATCCAGGCGAAACAGCCGTGCGGTGAATCTTATAGTAGAAATGATAGTTTTCCGCGCCAAGTAGGTTAACTTCGTAGTGTTGATACATCTTCGTGTTAAAACCTTTGAGGAATAACGAAGTACAGTTACCACTTGAGACTAAGTTTACGGTACTACCATCTTCCCTATCCAATGCACTTGTTGTCTGATCGCCCGCGGCGAAATTACTATAATATTTCATAGTATTTCCTGTCTCCTCAAATCCTGCGCTTGGCAATGCTGTAGCCGCACAAATAACAGGTTTATTCGTGCTATTAACGGCTGTATTTGGATTAAACACCAATATGTAGTGCGACCCACTCTTCCAGCAATTACAGTTGTCTTGACCATAATCCCCGATTTCACTTACATCTGTTTGCTTATACCCAGCAGTAACGTATGAGTAGTTATAGTCGTAAGAGGATGTTGAAGTTGAAATCTTAAATTGATGAGAACCGCTAGCCGAATAATACGAATAGATACCATTGACATCTGTCATAGCCGTGGCGCCCCAACTATTTTTCCCTCCACGATAATAGTAGGTGGCCCACGATTGTCCAACACCTATGGTGAAAAGGAGAATGAATACGATAAACATACGGTAAACATAGGTTAAACATACGTTCAACATACGTTCACTCTTGATATAGTTGTTTTTCATAATATTATGTATTTTTCAATTTGTGTTTTTCAGTTAATTTGTTTTTCATGTCCTGTTCTCACGCGTACGCATTATGCATGGTACATATGCGCGCACAGCAGATTAGCATGCAAAAATACAACATTTTCAGGATGTGTGCAAATTTTTCCTCAAAAAAATAAAAATTTTCTACATTTTTACGCAAAAGAGAGACTTTCCGAAGAAAATCTCTCTCAGATAACCGCTAACCGTAGTTCGCGCGATTAAATCCAGCGGACGTAGCAGAAGTCCATGCGGTGCGGGAGGAGTTCGTTCTGCGGATACATTCGCAGGCAGAACTTCATGCCTCCGGCATAGTCGAGCTGGTAGATGTTCTCGAAGAACAGGTGGCTGCCCTCGCTCTTAACCAGTTTCAACGGCTCTACTTCGTAGAGTTTGTCGTTGTTATGCGTCGAAGTACGAACGGCTACGAGTTCGACGCCGATACCCTTGTCGTTCAGACCCTTGGTGTCCAACTCAACAGCTACTTTGAACTTGTCACCTACGTTGAGGTTGCTCAAATCCGGAGCCTCTTTCTTAACGACTTCGATCTCGTCCCAGTGCGCTACCATGTTTTCTTTCCATGCTGCAATCTCCTTGGCAATCTTATAGTTGTCAGACATGAGCATGTTATGACGCTTAGCGAGCTTGTTGTAGAACTTCTCGAAGTAGTCGTCGATCATACGCTTCATCGTGAAGCGCGGGGTGATCTTCGTTACGCTGTTCTTGATGTACTGGATCCACTCGGGGCTGTAACCTTTCGAGTTCTTCGCGTAGTACAGCGGAATGATCTCGCGCTCGAGCATGGTGTAGATCGTAGCGGCATCGAGCTGATCCTGGTGCGCCTGGTTCTCGTAAGTGCGGTGCTCGGTCAATGCCCAGCCTGCGCCCTGTACGTAACCCTCGTACCACCAACCGTCCTTGACGGAGAAGTTAAGCACGCCGTTCATCTGGGCTTTCTCACCGGATGTACCGGACGCCTCCAACGGACGGGTCGGGGTGTTCAACCAGATATCCACACCGGAGATCAAACGCTTAGCGAGGCGCATATCGTAGTTTTCAAGGAAGATGATCTTACCAAGGAACTGCGGCATACGGCTGATCTCGATGATACGCTTGATCAGGCCTTGACCACCGCCATCAGCGGGGTGAGCCTTACCGGTGAAGAGGAACTGAACCGGATAGTTCGGGTTGTTAACCAACTTATCGAGACGCTCGAGGTCGGTGAACAGCAGGTGCGCACGTTTGTAGGTCGCGAAACGACGACCGAAACCGATCACGAGGTTGTTCGGGTTCATCTCGCTCAGCGCTTGAACGATACGACCCGGGTCACCCTGGTTCTTCATCCAGTCCTGACGGAACTGCTCCTTGATATAATCCATCATCTTACGCTTCAAGCCCATACGGGTGTTCCAGATGACCTCATCCGGAATCTCTGCGTACGGCTTCCACATCTCGAGGTTCGATTGGTCGTTCTGCCAGCCCTTCGGCAGGTATTTGTTATATACCACTTTCCAGTCGGAAGCCGCCCAGGTAGGCATATGTACACCGTTGGTGACGTAGTCAACGTGCAGCTCCTCGGGGAAGTAACCCGGCCATACCGGCGAGAACATCTTCTTGGAAACCTCGCCGTGCAACCAGCTCACACCGTTCGCCTCCTGGCAGGTGTTGAGTGCGAAGACAGACATCGAGAATTTCTCGCCCTTGTCTTCCGGATTGGTACGGCCCATACCGATCAGCTCGTCCCACTCGATACCGAGTTTCGGAGCGTACTCGTTCATGTATTTGTAGAAGATATCCTCCTCGAAATAGTCGTGTCCTGCGGGCACCGGCGTGTGGCAAGTGTAGAGACCGCTTGCGCGAACGACTTCCTTGGCCTCGTTGAAGCTCAGACCTTCGGCTACCAGATCCACGAGACGTTGCAGACCCATGAGGGCTGCGTGACCCTCGTTACAGTGGTACACATCCTTCTTGATGCCCAGTTTGTTGAGCGCCAGCATACCACCGATACCGAGCATGATCTCTTGTTTGAGACGGTTCTCGTTGTCACCACCATAGAGCTGGTGCGTGATCGAACGATCCCACTCGCTGTTCAGCTCGTTATCCGTATCCAGCAGGTACAGATCCATACGACCAACCGCTACGCGCCACAAGTACGCGTGCACCGTACGACCCGGGTAAGGAACGTCGATAACGAGGTTGTTGCCGTCTTTGTCTTTTACTTGATAAATAGGGAGATTGCTGAAGTTCTGCGCCTCGTAGTTAGCAATCTGCTGACCTTCCGGACTCAGGGTCTGTGTGAAATAACCGTAACGATAGAGGAAACCGATCGCGGTCATGTCGATGTTGCAATCCGATGCCTCTTTGATATAGTCGCCGGCAAGAATACCCAGACCACCCGAGTAGATCTTCAGCACGTGCGTCAGACCGTACTCCATCGAGAAATAAGCGATCGTCGGTTTCTTCTTGTCCTTCGGAGCGTCCATGTAAGCGCGGAACTCGGCATAGGTCTTGTCCAACTGCTTCATGAATTTCTCATCTTTCGTGAGCTCCACCATCTTGTCGTAACTGATGGTATTCAGCAATACAACAGGGTTGGAACCGGCTTTGTGCCATGCGTCCAAGTCGATGTAACGGAACAGATCCTTAGCGTCGCCGTTCCAAGACCACCATACGTTGTACGCAATCTCTTGCAATTTACTCAACTCTGCAGGAAGGGTAGCGTGAATATTGCACTCTTTCCACGTCGGTTGATTGACATTACTTACTTTAACTTTCATAAATATAGTGTTTTATACGTTTTTCAACAAAAAAGCGTGCAAAGATACAGTTTTTTTTTGAGATGTGCAAGATTTTTTGTAAATTTGCACCCGATTTTATGATTTTGTGTACTGTGGTTGTCAGAAATACAAAATCGAAATTCACATATCAAACAAAATGATTATCGAGCAACTGGAAATATTACGGCGCCGTGACATGCGGGACGTTTTTACCTTCACCATCGATCCCGCCGATGCCAAGGATTTTGATGACGCCATTTCGTTTGAGATATTGGACAATGACCAATCACCAATCTATCAAATTGGTGTCCACATCGCCGATGTGTCCTATTATGTGCGGCCGGGAACGAAGATCGATGACGAGGCCTACCAGCGCGGGACGTCCGTTTATCTGGTCGATCGCGTGCTGCCGATGTTACCCGAAGAGCTGTGTAACGACAAATGTTCGCTCCGACCGGGAGAGGACAAACTTTGCATGTCGGTGGTCTTCACCATGGACGATCACGCGCGCGTGATAAAATATAAGGTGTGCCGCACGGTCATCCGCTCCGATGCGCGGCTGAACTACGACGAAGCCCAGGATATCATAACCGGCTCTCCTATTGCCCCTACTATCCTGGAATCTGCCATCCTTACCCTCAACACCCTCGCCACCCAACTCCGTGCCGAACGGATTGCGAACGGGGCACTGGCGATCGAACAGGACGAGATGCGGTTCAAACTGGACGAAAAAGGTCATCCGACAGAGATCTACTTCGAGTCGCCCAACGAAGCCCACCACCTCATCGAAGAGTTTATGCTGCTCGCCAACAAGACGATTGCCAAGGCCGTAGGCTCCGGACGACCTTTCGTCTATCGCGTTCACGACTTGCCTGATGCGGATAAACTGGCGGAAGTCGAGGCCTTCAAATCAAAAATCAAAAATCAAAAATCAAAAAGGACTTCCCGTTATTCAGGAAAGTCGGTTGAAGGCCTCCGCCGCGCCATCGAGATGCTCACCATCCGCGCGCAGGCTAAAGCCGTTTATTCGACCTATAACATCGGTCACTACGGCCTTGCTTTCTCCCATTATACGCATTTCACGTCCCCCATCCGCCGCTACCCGGATCTGATGGTGCACAGGCTTGTGGAGAAATACATCCTGACGGGCAAAAAAGTGGAGATGAACCGCGAAGAGATGGAGCTTATGTGCGAGCATTGTTCCGCGTGCGAACAGGCCGCGGCACAAGCTGAACGCGATTCCGTCAAGCTCTATCAGGCGATCTGGATGAACGATCATGTGGGCGAGATACACACCGGTTACATCTCCGGCATCACCGACTTCGGGCTCTTCGTCCAACTGGACGACAACCGCTGCGAAGGACTGATTCATATCTCCAAGATCGGCGACATCAAACGCTACGATCTGGGCGACCAAGTGACCGTCAAAGTGGTGCAAGTCGATGTAAATCGCAGTTTAATTGACTTTGAATTTGCATAAAAACGCATAAAATTTGCATATGTGCAAAATATTTTGTAATTTTGCACGCAAAATTGTAGCCATTATGAAAAAAGTACTCGCTATAGTTGCCATTTTCACCTTGTGCGTATGCGCGCATGCGGAAACCATAGTATTGCGTACAGGTGCGCGCGTGAGGGGAACCATCGTCTTCCAGAACGAGGAGGTGGTCATTGTCCGTGACGCCAATGGTGCGCGTTTCCAATACCCCCGTGCGGAGGTAGAGCAGATCGTGGCGGATACTAATGCCGAAGAGGAGGAAGTAGCTGTGGAGGACGAGCAGCCGGAGATGGGTACCAAGAAAGCGCAGATCATCCTCGAGTTGGGCGGCGGTCCGACCTATGTACCCAATATGACTAACGGCGGTGCGTTCAGCGTGGACTTGCTCGTGGGTAGCCATCATATAGGTGACCGGCATATTTTTGTCGGCGGCGGCCTCGGTTATCACGGGGCGTTTACGGACAATAAATTCAATTTCCTGCCCATTCAGGTGGCGCTTCGTATGCCGTTCATGGAGGCCAAACATGCGCCTACGTTCGGTGCTTCGCTCGGTTACGGCATCGCGCTGAGCAAGAACTACCTCGGTGGAATATACGCCGGCATCGATTTCGGTTACCGCTACCAGATCAACCCCAAGACGGCGCTGACGCTCTCGGTTTTTGTGCAATTCCAGCAAGCGAAAGTGGAGCAGTCGGTAATTGTGGGCGAGAATGAGTTCGGGGATAAGATAGGCGTTAACTTCCTGACCCCCGGCGCCAAATTTGCATTGTATTTTTGATGGCCAAGGCTCCGCGCGAACATAGGGTCTCTATTCTGCTGAACGAGAGTGAACAACGTATCCTCGATCGTTACTGCGATCGGTACGGGGTGCGCAACCGCAGTCGGTTGGTGCGCGAGACGCTCATGCGGGCAATCCTCAAGAAAATGGATAACGATCAACCCACACTCTTTGACTGAAAACTGAATTCTGATAATTGCGAAGCAATAATCGTTCGAGTGGAACGAGATAAGAATACTAAAAAACCTCCCATCGGGGAGGCTTTTTCATTAACCAAGGTAAGTCTTGAGTATGCGGCTGCGTTGGCCGGACTCGAGTTTGTGGATCGCTTTCTCTTTGATCTGGCGTACACGCTCGCGGGTGAGATGCAACTCATCGCCGATCTCCTCCAGCGTCTTCTCGGGTGTACCGATACCAAAGAACTTCCGTAAGATATCCGCCTCGCGCGGCGTCAGAGTCGCCAACGAGCGGCTGATCTCGGTAGAGAGGGACTCGTTAATAAGGCCACGGTCCGCGTTCGGCGAATCCTCGTTGACCATCACGTCGATCAGACTGTTGTCCTCTCCTTCTACGAACGGCGCGTCCACACTCACGTGACGACCGGACATCTTCAGCGTCTCTGCGATCTTATCTACCGGGATATCCAGCATCTCGGCCAGCTCTTCAGCACTCGGCTTGCGCTCGTTCTCTTGCTCGAAACGCTGATAAGCCTTGTTGATCTTGTTCATCGAGCCGACCTGGTTGAGCGGCAGACGAACGATACGACTCTGCTCAGCCAATGCCTGCAAAATAGATTGGCGAATCCACCATACAGCGTAGGAGATGAACTTGAATCCTCTGGTCTCATCGAATTTCTCGGCTGCTTTGATCAGACCCAGGTTTCCTTCGTTAATCAAATCCGGAAGGCTCAAACCTTGGTTCTGATACTGTTTCGCTACCGACACTACAAAGCGTAAGTTGCTACGAACCAGCTCCTCCAATGCCGCACGGTCTCCATTACGGATACGACCGGCCAACTCTACTTCACGATCCACGGAAATCAGATCCTCTCGACCGATCTCTTGGAGATACTTGTCCAGACTCGCTGACTCACGATTGGTGATAGATTTTGTAATTTTTAATTGACGCATGTTATAACGTTATTTTTTGCGGGATTTCTTCGTAATCCCTCTGCAGCTTGCAGGGCAATCTGCTCAAACGTTCAGCCTCTTTGTCTTACAAGCGAGCTTGCCGCCAAAAGCCCCTGAACGTTTGTGATTCGGGCGGGATTCGAACCCGCGGCCCACAGCTTAGAAGGCTGTTGCTCTATCCAACTGAGCTACCGAACCGCGCGCAAAAAGCGCGCAAAGGTACAACAAAAATTTGGAATACGCAAATAAAATCGTACTTTTGCGGCTTTTTGTGTGCTTTTTTTACAGAATAGCATCAAAAAGTTGTGCCAAATCCTGCTTTCTGCAAGCACCAACGTGACGGTTAACCAACTCGCCGTTCTGGAAGAAGAGCATCGTCGGAATGTTCATGATACCGTACTCCTCGCAGGTGTCGGGGTTGTCATCTACATTCAGTTTGCCGACTACCACGCGACCGTCGTACTCGTTGCTCAACTCCTCTAAAATCGGAAGCATCATCTTGCACGGGCCACACCAAGCAGCCCAGAAATCTACTACTACCGGTTTGCCTGACGCAATCACATCCTTGATGTTAGCGTCTGTAATTTCTACTGTCATACTTATATCTTTTTAATGGTTATTTTTTTCTGATTTGGTCTGCGTAGCAAGATATCCGTCAGCGGATCCTCCAGGTACGTCTGTACCGCCCGTTTCACCGGACGCGCACCGTTCTTGCTGTCGAGGCTCTTGTCCACCAACTGGTCGATCGCCTCATTGGACACCGCCAGACGGTGTCCTTGTTTGCGGAGCCGTTGCTGCAGTTGCCCTACCTCTATACGCACAATCTGCGAGATGCTGTCTTTGCTCAGCGGCTCGAAGGTCACCACATTATCGATGCGGTTGACGAACTCCGGCGGGAACTGTTTCTGCAGCGCCTTGAGCATCGTAGCGTTGATACGTTTCTGATCCATCTCGCCGGCATCAAAACCGATACCTGCGCCGAACTCCTGCACCTGACGTGTACCCACATTACCCGTGAGCACGATGATCGTGTTCCGGAAATCGACGTTATGTCCCTGCCGATCTGTCAAACGGCCTTCGTCCAGCACTTGCAACAGCACGTTGAAGATATCCGGGTGCGCTTTCTCGATCTCATCGAAGAGGATGATCGAGTAGGGTTTTCTGCGCACCGCCTCGGTCAACTTGCCGCCGTCTTCGTGCGCCACGTATCCCGGAGGCGCACCCACGAGCAGACTCGCCGTGTGTTTCTCCATATATTCGGACATGTCAAAACGTACGATAGCGTCTTTACTTCCGAACATTTCCTCCGCCAGGCACTGCGCCAGATAGGTCTTGCCTACGCCCGTCTGACCGAGGAAGAAGAACGTTCCGATGGGGCGTTTGGGATCGCGCAGCCCGAGTCGGCTGCGTTGGATAGCGCGCACCACCGTCTCGACCGCCGTGTCCTGACCGATCACACGATGTTTGATCGAGTCGGCCATTGTACGGAGCCGTTCGGTCTCGGCTGTCGCTACCCGCTGAACGGGCACACCGCTCATCATACTCACTACCCCTGCTACATCTTCGGTCGTGATGATATACGGTGCCTCTTGTTTCTCTTGCTGCGCATGACTGCGCGCACCTACCTCGTCCATCACGTCGATTGCTTTGTCAGGGAAAGCACGGTCGGTCAGATAGCGCTCACTCAACTCGACGCAGGCTTTGATCACCGCATCCGAATAAACGACGTGGTGATAATTGGCGTAATGCTCACTCAGACGACGAAGGATACCGATGGTCTCCTCCGCGGTCGTCGGACGAACAATCACTTTCTGGAAACGACGCTCCAGCGCCCCGTCTTTCTCGATCGACTTGGCGTACTCGGCGGTGGTCGTCGCACCGATACATTGTACCTCGCCGCGCGCGAGTGCAGGCTTCAGTATGTTCGCCGCGTCCAGCGAACCGGACGCATTACCAGCACCGATCAACGTGTGGATCTCATCTACGAAGAGGATGATCTCCGGGTGGTCTCGTAACTCGGTGATCACCTGTTTCATGCGCTCCTCGAACTGACCGCGGTAGGTGGTACCGGCTACCATCGATGCGATGTCCAGCGTCACGATCCGTTTGCCTTGGAGCGCACCGGCGTCCTCGCTCACGATCCGCGTCGCCAAGCCCTCTACGATAGCGGACTTACCCACACCCGGTTCGCCGAGCAGGATGGGGTTGTTCTTCTTTCTTCGACTCAAGATCTGCAGCACACGTTCGATCTCGTTCTCGCGTCCTACCACCGGATCTAAATGCCCATCTTTGGCCTGTTGGGTCAGGTCGCGTCCGTACTTATCCAGTGCCGTCGTTTTGCTTTTCTTGCCTTTTGGCATCTCGCGCTGCGGCTGCCAGTTGGACTCGTTGACGTCACCTACCTGCTCGTTGCCTTCCTGCGGGTACTCGATCGACTCGTGCGGTTGGTTATAGGCCTCCACGAGCTGGTCGTAGGTGATCTTCCACTCGCGCTCCATGTAGATAGCCGTCTTATTGATCCGCTCACGCAGGATAGCCATCAGCAGATGCACGGAGCAGACGGCCTCCGTGCGATACTCGCGACTAATACCCTCCGCGATGCGGAAGATACGCTCGGTGCTTGCGCTGAGCGACAGGTTCTGCGGTGCTTCTGTGCCGCGCACCGAGTCCTCGATGGCCTGCTTGGCCTGCTCGGGCTCGAAATGCAACTGACGCAACAACTCAAACGCCGAGCCTTCGCTCAGACGAATGATCGCCAGCATCAGGTGCGCGGGTTCGATACACTCACTCTTCAAACGCCCCGCCTCTTCCTGCGCATATAGAATGATCTTGTTTGTGTTCTGTGTTACTACCATCATCATTTCCTCTAATCACTAATCTCTAATCCCTAAACGTTAATTATAGAAGTGCCATGCCAAACCTGCTCGGAAGACATCTCGGTTGGTCGGATAGTTCGGCATAGTCAAATAGTCGATATTCTTTTTCATAAACAATCTGTTTATGTGCTGATACTGTACGAAGAACCGCAAGTGGATCGATCGTACATAGAAGTTCGCATACACGTTCATCCAGGGGTAGTTACCTACCTTCACGTCTTGTTGGGTAGCGAACATACTGGTAGCCGGACTGAGTACCGGCGCATGATAGCGCGTGAAATAGCGCAAGTCCACACCGATCTGTGCGTCCAGCGCCTTGAACCACGTGCCGTGGTAATAGAGTCGGTGTTGCAGTATAGCCGTCGGAACGGGCATCACGCTGTCGTTCGTGCTATGTTGTATCACCACTCGGTTCTCTAAGTTGATCCACGGGGTGGTGAGATCCAAGCCCACGTCACCCGTGATGATCTGTACATTCCCTCCGTACTGCCGCGGTTTCCAATCGGAAACGGAGGTGTAGATGGGCTTCGTAATGTTCTCAAAACTGAAGTCAATGCGCGGCTTCAACCATTTATAGCCATAGGCTACGGTCGCGCCGCCCAGGAAACGATACGTGAATCCGAAATCGTTCTCCCAAGTGAGGTGGTTCGATTGATAATGCTGCAGGTACCAACTCGGTGTCACGCTCTTGGCATAGGCGCGGGCCGAGATGGAGAGCGGGTACTTGCCCGCCATGAACTGCGTGTTCAACCGGCCGTTCACATCGAACTCGCCGATCTTATAACCCAGCACGCACACCTTGCCTTCTACATGATAGCGCACGTTGGCTCCGCTATGCTTATGGAGCGCACCGCCCACGAAGGTGTTGTTCGTCCATTTATACGCATAATTGCCGTCGTAGGGCACACTGTCCTCGTGCAGGAACCGCTGGCACTCGTTCATGGCAAACGCCGTGATACCGAATTTCAGTTTCGTATTATACGCCTCGCAGAACGTGACAGCGAGCGTGTTACGGATGGTCAACACGTCCGTCGTGTCCTTTGTGGCGATCGAGTCGTAGTTGATCTGTGAATAGATGACCGTATCGACCTCTTTCTCAATGTACCGGCGGTTCGAGTTATTGCACTCGAACAAGTGACTGAACGTCAGCAGCGGGATGTACTCCACCTTCACCGTGTCGCGGTACACTCTCCGGCCGTCTTCGATCACCTCGATCGAATCGTGGTACTCACGCTCGCGGGTGATGGCGTACTGGTTGTGCAGATAACCGCTCAGATAACGATAGCCCAGCATTCCGTTCATGTTCACCGGCATGTCTTCCGGATCGAGTGTACTGCTTAAGTCCGCCGGGTCACGCAGACCGCCGTTGTCAAAACTGTTCAACTGACTCCAACTGAAAGCCGCGTGCAGCGTGTAATGCGGCCCATTATAACTGCCCCATACGGATCCCCTAAATAGTTTACCGGCCGTGTTGGAGTAGTGTCCGGCGGAGTGGAGGTAGTCCATCTCCAGACCTAAGTTAATGGCCTTGTTGAGGTTACCCGTGAACAGAAAATCCACGTCGTTCTCCTCATGTCCGGTCACAAATCCCTTCTTGTACGCCACGGTTGAGAAAGGTGTCGTCGTGTTAAAGAACCGCTGTTGCTGCGGCGTCACCACGTACGGCGTCAGTGACCATGCGAAAGGATCGTCGATCGTATAGAGCCGGTCGTTGACCACGCGGCTCTCGATGGGCGAGACAAGCACGTTGCCGTTCGTCGCGCTGCTGATAGAGTAGAGCTGCTGCACATCGACGTCATGGTAATTGAGCATGACGGTGTCCGCAAATGGAATCGTGTCCGCCACGGCGGTGTAACCCGATAACTGCCAGGTCTTCACCTGCGTACGTGTACGAGGCGGTTTGGCAGCGGCCACAAGGGTCGCTGCCAACAGCACTAATACTATCAAACTACGTTTGAACTGCAAATTACTTTTTCGCTTTCTTAAGCTTCTCGTTCAGTTTCTGAATCTCCTCCTCTTGATTGCGGATGGTCTTCAGCAACTCATTGAGCTCCTCGTTCTCGATCGTGGTCGGATACTGCTCCTCGACGCTCTGCAGGAAGTCACTCAGCACGTTCATGTAGTTGATGAACGCATCGTAAGCGGACTCGAACTGCGTCTCGCCCTGATCGATATGATTCATGTAATGGAGATAGTTCACATCTTGCAGACGGAGCCAGTTGGTCTTCAGGTTCTTGTCCTGGCACAGGTGAACGCGCTCGGTCACTGCATACAGTTTGTTCAGCGCCTCTTGCTGCAGGTCATTACCTGTATAAACGCTCAGGTCTTTCGCTTCACCGCTCCAGGTCAACGGATACGGACTCGACAGTACATCCTCTGCGGCGAGCTTCTTAGCTGCCTCGGCCGGCGTCGTGAAGCCCATCTCGCGCTCCAATGCGAAGTACGGCAGTGCCTTGAGGAAGTCGAAGATACCCGTTCCGGCGTTCTGACGAATACCAAACGTCTCTGCGCCTACCCAGATGTTGATAATGTCCTCACCTTCCGGCAGCGACTTCAACTGGTCAGCGTATTTCTCTGCGTCGATCGGGAAATTGGCCCAACCCGGATCCGAGAAATGGAAGCTGAGCTCGTCACTCAGGTTCGTGTTACGCAGCAGCACTTTCATCTTCGGTGCACCGGCGCTCTGATAAACCTTGTTCGGAGTCTTCCAACTGATCACGTGCTTAGCACCTTCGGTCAGGATCACCTTATAACCCAACTTGTTCAGGTTATAAGCAGCCTCGTCCGTGTAGAGCAACTCCGTGTTCCATACACTCTGTGCCTTCACGCCCAGAATGTTCTCCAGCAGGTCACCTTGGAACTTCAACTGACGTTTGAACTCATCCTCGTTGTACTCCGAAGCCAACGAATAAGCGTACGGGGTAGCCAGGAACTCAACAGCCTTGGTGGCTGCTAACTCCTTGAGGATATCGATCATCTCCGGGTTGAACTGCTCGAACATCTCCAGCATCGTTCCGCTCACGCTGATGGCGCAGTGGAATTTACCCTTACTGAGGTTGATCATGTCGCGGATGGTCTGGCATAACGGCAGATACGAGGTCTGTACCAACCAGTTAACGTGCTCTTCAGTTGCCATGTCATCGTAGTAATAATGATCATGACCGATCTCAAAGAAACGATAGCGCTTCAGACGGTACGGTGCGTGCATCTGGAAGCATAAACATATATTTTTCATAACCTTAGAATTTTTTTATGTTTTTGCTGATTATTTATTAACTCGGTAGAGTTGAGGGTTTGTTTGGAAAAGTTATGTTAAATTTATTTATAAACAAGTTTTCGAAACAAGGACTCAAGGTACGAAGTACTTATAAATAATCAGTGTTTTTTATGTTTTTTTCTATTATGGATTTACAATGTATGGTTAATAACTCCATCATAAATCCGACGCACTTTAAGTCCCGCGTCGGCCCACTTGATGTTATTCACCTCGGCCATACCAAGCTCATGCAGGCTCTTGTACATCGCCGGGTACTTGACGATCGCGTAGATGGCATCGGCCATCGCATCGATGTCCCAGTAGTCGGTCTTGATCGCGTGCTGCAGGATCTCTGCGCAACCGGACTGATGACTGATGATCGACGGACAACCTACCTGCATCGCCTCCAGCGGACTGATACCGAACGGTTCACTGACGGACGGCATGATATAGACGTCACTCATCGCTAACATTTCCTGTACCTGCTTGCCGCGCATGAAGCCCGGGAAGTGGAACTTATCGGCGATGCCGCGTTTGGCTACGAGATCGATCATCTCCTCCATCTTGTCACCGCTACCTGCCATCACAAAGCGAACACCGTCCGTCTTGCTCAGCACACGGGCTGCGGCTTCAACGAAGTATTCAGGTCCCTTCTGCATCGTGATACGACCCAGGAAAGTAACCAACTTGTCCTTGCGCTCGGGTTTCGTGAACTCTTCCGGATGAGCCAACGGCTCTACGGCATTGTGCACCGTGCTCACCTTACGCGGGTCTTGACCGTATTTCTCGATCACCGTCCGACGCGTCAGGTTACTTACGCACATGATATGATCCGCTTCGTCCATACCGCGTTTCTCGATCGCATAAACGGTCGGGTTCACATTACCGCGGCTACGGTCGAAATCGGTCGCATGAACGTGGATAACGAGCGGCTTACCGCTGATCTGTTTAGCGAACACACCCGCCGGATAGGTCAACCAGTCGTGGCTGTGAATGATATCGAAGTCCAGACTGTGTGCCAGCACTGAAGCCACGGCCTCGTAGTTACCGATCTCCTCGATCAGGTTATCCGGATAACGTCCCGAGAAACCGATACATCCCAGATCGTCCGTACCGATACGACGGTAGTCGTAACGGATACCGTCACGCAGGTGATAATACTCCTCCGGACTCATGCGACCCGCCATGCGCTCTTTCACGTAGTCATAATTGACATCTTTCCAAACAACAGGCACACTGTTCGCACCGATGATCTTCAAGAACGACTGATCCTCATCGCCCCAAGGCTTCGGGATAACGAAGGTGATTTCCATGTCAGGTTGCTCGGCCATGCCACGGGTCAAACCGTAACTGGCGGTACCCAAACCACCTAAGATATGGGGAGGAAACTCCCAACCAAACATTAGCGCTTTCATTGTTGTGCCTCCTTTTCTGCTTGTTCTTTCTCGTATTTCTTCAGCGTATCGAGCAGGCTGATAACAGCTGCTACGCTCGGTGCACTACTCATACCGCCGTGTCCCTTATAAGGCGGGTTACCGTCGTAGAACTCATTGAGCGTACCAATCGTCAACTCGTTCATCTCGGCCTCGAAGCCCACCAACAGGCGCTCCATGAAGCTCGCACCGCTGTATTTATACACGTTCATGTACGCACGCGAATACGCCGTGATGGTCGATGGCCAAACAACGCCGTTATGCAGCGTACGCTCACGTTCCTGCTGACTGATCGTACCCGTGTACATCGGACGATAACTGCCGCTCTTCGGACTCAACGAACGCAAGCCCTTCGGCGTCAACAACTCCTTCGTACAGATATCTACCACCGCTTTCTGCTGTTTCTTGTCCAGCGGACTGTACGGCAGACCTACCGCCCAGATCATGTTCGGACGAACCTCGCGGTTCTCATATCCGTCCAGCACGTAGTCGTTCAGATACAGACCGTTCCAGAACGTCTTCACGAAAGCGTCCTTCGAGATCTCTGCCTGATACTCCATCAGGTCGGCACTCGTCTCTTTACCCAACTCGCGCAGCATCTCGGCCGTGAAACGCATCGCGTTGTACCACAGCGCGTTCAACTCAACGATATAACCCGTACGCGGAGTGATGGGCCAACCGTTCTCCGTCGCGTTCATCCAGGTTGCCGGACGTTGCGTACCGTCTGCCCAGAGCAAACCGTTCTGATGCAGTTTAGCCCGCGGATGGTTCTGCTTGCGATACCAGTTGACGATATCCAGACAGAGCTGGCCGTACAGATCAGCCGCCTCGCGAACCGTATATTTATGCGCGTATTTCTGACATGCGCGGATGAACCACAACAGCACGTCCGGTTCGTCCATACCCGTCATCTTGATCTCATGACCGCGACCGCTCATGAACTTCAGAATCTCGTCAATGGCAGTCTTGTTGATGATCGCATCCCAGTACTCCGGACGATCAATGTCCAGCGTACAACTTGCAACGCTGAAGAAAGTACTGCGGGCATCCGCTTTGAACCACGGGAAGCCGGCTAACAGGTAGCACTTGTCGCCCTCGCGCTTGTAGAACTGACTCGCGCTGTTCTTCAACGTCGAGAACATGTCCTCGCGGCGGTTACGACGCTCCAACTCTTTCTTCCAAACGTTCTTCAACTGCGCCGTGTTGCACTCGGTCACACCGCCGGCGAAGATAACGCTCTCGCCTTTCTTCATCGGTAACTCGAAATAACCCGGTACGAGCAGATCCTCCTTGTGGGCATAACCACGCTCACGCTCCTTGCGGTACTCGATGTCCTTGTACCACTGCGGGTCGTGATGATACTCAACGGCTTTGCTGAACTGCATGTACAGATTCGGGAAACCCGGATACATGCGGTTGTAACGACCGTTCTCGCAATCCTCCATGTTCGGATTAGCCAGCGGGTTCTCGTGCGTCAACTCATTCACGCTACGGAACGCCAGGAACGGACGGAAACGCAAAATCGTCGGACTACCGCTCTCCAACAGCGTGTAACGAATCAGCACACGCGGCTCGAAGCTAACCAGCAAACGCTCTTTCTGCAACACCATCGCTCCAACGCGATACGTCGTACGGGAAATCAATTCGCAGTCAAACTCGCGAATGTACTTGTGTCCGTTCGGACTGAAATGGTTCTCGCCGTACTCGTGCAAGCCTAAGTTGAACTCCGCACCGTGTTGGATAACCGTCTCATCCAGCGAACTGAGCAACACATAGTTGTCGTCACCCAACTCCGGAATCGGCATCACCAACTGGCCGTGGTACTTACGCGTGTTACAATCAACCAACGTCGTCGAGTTGTACACACCTGCACGGTTTGTTCGAATCATCTCTTTCTGAAGCGACCGCTCCAGATTAACAAGCACTGTCTTGTCAAAATTCAGATAACTCATGATGTGTGATTTAATATTAAGTCAAATTAATTGTAAATTCTTTAATCCGTTGCTCTTCGGCTTTCTTGCATACCAGCAGGGCACCGCGCTCCTCCACAATAATCATGTCATTCACGCCCTGCACGATCGCCACCTTACCCGGCTCGAGCACAACGATATTTCCTTCCGCCTCATAATAATGCGTCTCGCTATGCAGACTGACATTGCCGTGCTCGTCTTTCTCGCTCAACTCATACAACGAGCCCCAGGTGCCCAGATCGCTCCAACCGAAACTGCTCGGGATGACATAGACGTTATCCGCCTTCTCCATGATGCCGTAGTCGATCG
Source organism: uncultured Bacteroidales bacterium (assembly GCA_902762355.1). Classification (GTDB taxonomy): domain Bacteria; phylum Bacteroidota; class Bacteroidia; order Bacteroidales; family Paludibacteraceae; genus Colicola. The sequence continues at coordinate 171,585 of CACWNR010000003.1, read as the reverse complement.
AGATGTTCGGACATTTCGGGAACATCACCTCAATGAAATCTTCCTCTTTGTCCGTTCCCATCAGCAACTCACCCTCTCTGAATCGGTCTGCTACTTCCGGCAGCAGATACCGGAATGCCTCACTGATCGTCTGCAGATTCCAGATAAAGATACCGCTATTCCACAGGAAATCACCGCTCTCTAAGAACACCTTCGCCATCTCCAAGTTCGGCTTCTCCGTAAACGTCTTCACCGGATAAATCCCGTCTTCAAACATTTCCGGCTGACGTTGAATATATCCATAACCGGTTTCCGGACGGGTAGGGGACATGCCAAGTGTAGCGATCGCCTTATTCCTGCTCACAAAATCAAACGCCTTCAAGATCGTCTGACGGAACTTGTCTTCCTCCAAAATCAAATGGTCACTCGCTGCCACCACGATATTCACCTGCAGCTCCGGGCGACTCCAATCCTGATTAGCTGCCGTCAAACCCGCCTTGCGCAGACAGATAGCGCGGATATGGGAGGTTGCGTATGCAATGCACGGCGCTGTGTTACGACGTGCCGGCTCGCATAAAATCTGCCCCTCACTGATATCCGGAATCTGATCCAAGATCGTTTGCTTATACGCTACATTCGTCACGATGAACATGTTCTCTATCGGAACGATCGGACGAAAACGATCGACCGTCATCTGCAGCAAACTGCGACCCGTGCCGAAGAAATCCAGGAATTGCTTCGGCTTATCTGCTCTACTGAACGGCCAGAATCGACTGCCGACGCCGCCCGCCATGATCACGCAATAATTGTTTTGTTTCTCTGTCATGTGTTTGTGTGTTTTCTATGGTCTTCCCAAAAATCGTGCAAATATACAACTTTATTTTTATATATGCAAGCGCGCGCGCATTTTATTTAGGAAAAAGTGCGATTTTGTTCAAAAAGTACGAAAATAGTTGTGTATCTCATTTCTTTTGACTACCTTTGTGACCAAAATGCAGAGAATGCGAAAAATATTGGCAATTATAGCAATCGGTTTGGCTTTGGCATCTTGTGGAAAAGTATCTTCTCCGCGGCCTTACGGCTATTATCGGATTACCCCGCCGGACACGGCCTATGTGCCTTTCGAGGCGCAGTATCCAAGTTACCCCTATGCTTTTGCCCTCTCGCAAAATGCGGTAGTTCGCCCCCGTACGGATGTTGCCGAGCCCTACTGGATCAACCTCTATTACCCGGCGTTGGACGCCACGATCCACTGCTCGTACAAACCCGTCCATAACAACCTGCGCGAACTGACCAACGATGCACTCGAGTTCGTGTACCGCAACGCTTCCTTCGCTTCGGCGATACCCGAACGCGACTACACCCATCCCGAGGTCCGCGTCTATGGAGTACTCTTCGATCTGGAGGGCAATACCGCCTCGTCATGCCAGTTCTTCGTGACCGATTCCACGAACCATTTCTTCCGTGCATCGGTCTATTGTAACTGCCCGCCGAACGCCGACTCGCTTGCCCCGGTCTATGAGTACCTCCGCAAAGATGTCATCAAAATGGTAGAAACCTTCGAATGGAAATAACCGATAACATATTGCATCGACCAATCTTGGGCGATAAAAAACTCGCCCTGCTTCTGGATCCGGAGAAAGCAAATCTGGATGCCCTTCCCATTACCGAAGAGTCGCATCCGGACTATATCTTCGTCGGCGGTTCCACCGGCGGCGACACCACGGACTTTGTTCGTGCCCTTAAATCAAAAATCACAAATTACAAATCAAAAATCCCCATCATCCTCTTCCCCGGAAATTCGTCACAATTTACCCCGGAAGCTGATGGCGTACTTTTTCTCTCGTTACTCTCTGGAAACAACCCGGAATACCTTATAAATCAGCAGATTAAGTCCGCGCGGCGCATTCATGAATCGCATATAGATTTCATCCCAACCGCCTACATTCTGATCGATGGCGGAGTAGAGACCTCTACTATGCGTGTTACGGGCACTAAGCCCCTCGATCCAACCAACATTGACACGATCGTGGACACCTGCATCGCAGCCGAACTGATGGGTAAAAAAGCCATCTACCTTGAGGCTGGTTCAGGTGCTATCCATCCCGTCTCCACCGACATCATCCAGGCCGTGCGCTCCCATACTTCCGTCACCCTCATCGTGGGCGGTGGGATCCGTACACCCGAAGCGATGAACGCCGCCTACGCCGCCGGCGCTGATATCGTCGTCATCGGTAACCACTTCGAGTCCCACCCCGAAGACCTACAAAAATTTCTTACAGTGAAACGGTCCTACAGCGTTAGCGGTCCTACAGGCGAAGCCGGTCTTACAGCAGAGCGGTCAGCGGATGAGCGATATATGCGAATCGCTTTAAGCGAGGCGCATAAAGCGCTATCCTCTAACGAGATCCCCATCGGCTGTGTCATCGTCTCCCAAAACCAAATCATCGGCCGCGGACATAACCTCACCGAGACTCTCGAGGACGTCACAGCGCATGCCGAGATGCAGGCCATCACGGCGGCAACTCAGACACTCGGCGGCAAATACCTCCCCGACGCCACGCTTTACGTCACCGTCGAACCCTGCCCGATGTGCGCAGGTGCCATCGGTTGGGCGCAGATAAGCCGGATCGTCTATGGCGCACCCGATCCCAAGCGCGGCTACGCCACCTATGCGCCACGCGTCTTCCATCCCAAAGCAACCGTCACGGCAGGTGTCCTCGAAGACGAATGCCGCGCCCTTATACAAGAATTTTTTAAATCCAAGCGATAAATGGAAATCTCAAATCTTACATCACAAATCACAAATTACAAATACGCGAAAACGATTTTGCGCCTAAGCGTCTTTGCCCTCCTCGCGGCAGTCATCGTGCTGATGTTTCCGCGCTACAACAACGCCTTCCGCTATCATTACGAGATCGGCAAACCCTGGGGCTACAACACCCTCACGGCGGATTTCGATTTTCCCATATACAAGACCGACGACCAGCTGGCCAAGGAGCAGACCCAACTGCTCTCCACCTTCGCACCTATCTTTAATTATATCCCGCGCGTGCAGCGCGAAGTGAAGGTCGTCTCCCTCGAGACCATGGACTGGTTGCAGGCCGAAGGCTACACGCGGATCACGCTTCAGCAGAAGAAATACCCGCTGTCCGAGGTCTATACGCCCATGACCGCGCACAAGCGCTTCGGTTACGACTGCGCCACCAACCTTGTGCTCGACACCGTCCGCACCGAAGAGTTAAAAGCCAAACTGTTGGCCACCCTCTCACCCACACAGGGACTCGTCCAGAAGGGCGAGAAGATCATCGACAAAGGTGAGGTGGTCACCGAGCGCAATTACCAGATCCTCCAGTCCCTCCGCCGTGCGTACGACGACGAGTCGCTGGGTAACAAACAGCGCACCCTCTCCTTCCTCGGCGAGGCGATGCTGGTTACGCTCTTCCTCTGCCTCTTTGTGGTGTACCTCTACGTCTTCCGCCGCTCGTATCTGCGCTCCACCTCCACGGTGCTTTTCTTTGCGCTCCAGATGTTTATCGTCATTGCGCTCGCATGCCTGGCACTCCGATTCGGCCTGTCCGTCTATCTCATTCCCTTCGCTTGGGTACCCATCCTGACGCGGGTCTTCTTTGACTCCCGAACGGCCCTTTTCCTGCACTTCACCACCATCCTCATCACGTCCATCGTGGTGCCTGCGCCGGTAGAGTTCTTCTTTATCCAGATCGTCGTCGGCATGGTAGCTATCTCCTCGCTCGGCGACATGACCCGCCGCGCACAACTCGTTCAGACAGCCGCGTGGATTCTGCTCGCCCAGACGATCGCTTACACGGCCATCACCTTCGCCCAGACCGGCGCTTGGTCGTCTATCGACCCCTGGATGTACCTCCATTTCGCAATCTGCGGTCTGCTGACCGTCGGCTGCTACGGACTGATCTACGGCTTCGAGAAACTCTTCCGTTTTATCTCGTCGATCACCCTTGTCGAACTGACGGATATCAACTCCGAACTGCTCCACACGCTCGCCGAACGTGCACCGGGTACCTTCCAGCACTCGATGCAAGTCTCTAACCTCGCGGCCGAAGCTGCCAAGGCCATCGGCGCCAATGCCCTGCTCGTGCGAACGGGCGCACTCTACCACGATATCGGTAAAATCACCGACCCGCTCTACTTTGTAGAGAACCAAACCGGCGTGGAGAACCCGCTCCTCAAGATGGATCCACGCGATGCCGCACAAGTGGTCATCTCGCATGTCACCGAAGGAGAGAAAATAGCCCGCAGAAACCACCTGCCCGAGGTGATCATCAATTTCATCACCACCCACCACGGTACGTCCCTCGTGCGCTATTTCTACAACACCTATTGCAACGCCCATCCGAAAGAGCAAGTCGATGAATCGCTCTTCCGCTACCCGGGACTCAAACCCAGTACCAAAGAAGGAGCCATCCTCATGATGGCGGATGCCATCGAGGCACGCTCGCGTAGCCTCAACGAGTTCACCGAGGCCTCTATCGCCGCGGTGGTCAACCAGATGATCGATGCCCAGATAGCAGACGGCCAGTTCGCCGAGACACCCCTCTCTTTCAAGGATGTAGAGGATATCCGCCGTGTCTTCACCGCCCGCCTCGTCGCCATGAACCATCACCGCATCTCCTATCCGACGCTGAATAAATGAATATAAAGTATTTTTGGTGTTTTTGGATGATTGATTTTAATTCGATAGAAATAAGGTTTTGGTTGGATAAGTTACATCAAATTTATTTGTAGGTAAGTTATTCAAGCAAAGACTTATAGGTACGTAGTACTAAAAATCAATCATCTATTTTTATTATAATTTTTCTTTTAATGAATAATAAATACCCATTATATCTCGCTCCGATGGAGGATGTAACGGATCCTGCATTTAGAGCGTTATGTAAGCGTTACGGAGCGGATCGCGTTTACACGGAGTTCGTCAACGCCGATGCCCTCGTGCGTGACATCGCCTCCACCACCCGCAAACTCACCATCCACGACGAGGAGCGACCCGTAGCCATCCAGATCTACGGCCGTGAACCCGACTCGATGGCGGAAGCTGCACGTATCGTGGAGACCGCCAAACCCGATTTCATCGATATCAATTTCGGCTGTCCGGTCAAGAAAGTCGCCGGCAAAGGTGCAGGGGCAGGACTACTACGCGACGTACCAAAGATGCTCGAGATAACCAAAGCTGTCGTCAATGCTGTTCATACACCCGTCACCGCCAAAACCCGCCTCGGATGGGATGAGAACGACCTGATTCCAAGAGAAAATCCTCTTGGCTTACAAAAATCTTACAGCGTTAGCGGTCTTACAGCGGAGCGGTCTTACAGTGCTAACGGTCTTACAGGCGAAGCCGGTCATAAATCGACTTTCATCGTCGATTTATCTCTTGCTTTGCAGGATTGCGGCATCACCGAACTCGCTATTCACGGCCGTACGCGCAGCCAGATGTACCGCGGCGAAGCCGACTGGACACTCATCGGCGAAGTCAAGTCCAACCCGCGCATACACATACCTATCATAGGGAACGGGGACGTGTGTACACCCGAGCGCGCGAAAGAATGTTTCGATCGTTACGGCGTGGACGCCATCATGGTCGGCCGCGCCACATTCGGTGCCCCCTGGCTCTTCGCCGAGATGCGCGATTATCTTACAGGCCAGAAGCCGGTCTTACAGTGTAACGGTCTTACAGGCGCAGCCGGTCTTACAGCGGCTCCGCCGCGGTCAATGGAAGAAAAAGTCGCTGTTCTGAAGGAACACGTCCTTGCTTCCATTACCTGGTGTGGCAACGACGAACGCAAAGGCATTGTCCATTCCCGTCGTCATTTTGCGGCATCCCCGGTCTTCAAAGGCCTCGATAACTTCAAGCAAACCCGCATCGCCCTCCTCCGCGCCGACACCCTCCAAGAGGTATTTACCATCATGGACGACATCGTCGCTCAGTGGGGCACTAACAACGAATAAAAAAATATTTTTTATGTTTTTGCTGATTAATTATTTTAATCTCGGTAGAGATAAGGATTTGATTGGATAAGTTACGTTAAATTTATTTAAAAGTAAGTTATCCGAGCGAAGACTTACAAGTACATAGTACTTAAAATAATTAATCAGGGTTTTATATGTTTTTTTCTATACCATATCAATCATGAGAAAATTCTTCGATTCCAATGCGTTATGGTTGAGCATGCTCATCGGAGCAGTCTTTTATCCCTGGCTCTTGCCCCTCAAGCCCATCCTCCCCTGGCTCATCTTCTTCATGCTCTTTTTTACCTTCTGCAAGGTCAACCCCCTCGACCTGCGTCTGCATAAATGGCATGGAGTCGTACTCGCCGCACAACTCCTGTTCTCCTTCCTGACCTACACGCTGACCCTCCGCCTCTCCGGTGACCCCGTCCTCGCGCAGGGACTCCTCATGTGTTTCATCATGCCGACCGCCACCGCTGCACCGATCATCGCCGGTAAGATGGGCGGTTCTATCCAGAACCTCACCACCTTCACGCTCCTCTCAAACTTCGCCACGGCCATCATCGTACCCGCTACTTTCCCGCTCATCAACCCCGCCGCTGACATGACTTTCTGGCCTGCCTTCCTGCTCATCCTATCCCGCGTTGCTCCCCTCTTACTGGGACCCTTCTTCTCCGCGTGGGCAGTCCGTCTCATCTATAAATGGCGTATGCAAAAAGAGTTCGTCTTGCCTGTCAAAATAGCCGTCGTCCCCTTCTATCTCTGGGTCTGCTCCATCACCGTCCTCACCTCGGTGGTCACGGAAACAGTTGTGGCAAACTTTGAGGTTTATCTATCATCTATCATCTATCTTCTAATTGCCTCCTTCTTTATCTGCCTCCTTCAGTTCGGTCTCGGCAAACTGATCGGTTACTGGCTACCGGCTCCCAGCAAGGGCAAGGACTACCAAGATGTCCTCATCAACCCTGCTGCTGCACCGAAAAACATGAATGAGGTCTCGTCCATCACCGCCGGTCAGGCTTTTGGACAAAAAAACACCTCCCTCGGCGTCTGGATGGCGCAGACCTACCTCGACCCCCTCTCTGCCCTCGGAGCCGCGGCGTATATCATCTGGCAGAACCTCTTCAATTCCGCCCAACTCTTCTTTGTTGCACATAAAAAATAGCACCTTGCCCTCATTTCGTAGTAGGCTTACCACAGGATACCCATATAATTCCCATAGGATACCCATAAGATACTTAGCCAAAAATGGCAATTTTGTTACATATACTATATATATACATAGTATATATATACTTTTTGTGTGTTTTTTTCTTTCTAAAAAAGTGCAAATATATTTGCATATGTCAAAAAAAAGCAGTAACTTTGCACCGGAATTGAAAAATATTGATTTTATCAATAATACAATCAACTTTTTGTTTAACTAAAACTTTTAAAATCATGAGAAAATTCTTCTCTTTAATCGCTGCCGTGCTCTTCGCAGGTAGCATGATGGCAGGTAAGTATGTGAAAGTTACTTCTGCTCCCGCTGACTGGGCTGGCCAGTATCTTATTGTTTACGAAGGTGATAACACCCACGCTGCTGTTGCTTTCAATGGCGGTCTGACATCCCTTGATGCTACTGAAAACGGTCTTGCTGTTACAATTGTGGACAATGAAATCGCTGGTTCTGTTAATTTGACCAATGCTGAATTTACTATCGCTGCTGTAGAAGGTGGCTATTCTATTCAGGCTGCTAGTGGTAAATACATTGGCGCTACGTCTTATGCAAATAGTTTGGTAGCAAGCAATGAAGCTATTGTAAATAGCCTTGATGATTTGGTTCCGGCTGTTGTGCTGGAGGGTGGTACGGTTACAATGAAGTATAACTATGCCAACAACCAACTTCGTTTCCGCTATTACAAGAGCGGTCAACAGAACGTTGCCCTCTATAAATTAGAAGGCGGCGACGAGCCTGAGCAACTGGCTGATGGTTACTATCTCGTTGGTACAATGAATGAGTGGACTCCGGCTGCTGCGTATAAGTTCGAGGCTAACGCCCAGGCTGAAGGTGTAGAGTACATGCTTGAATTTACTTTCGCTGCTAATAGCTCGTTCAAGGTTCGCGCAGTTGTTGACGGTGCTCCGGCCGGTTGGTATCCTGGTGGTGGCGAAGACAAAAACTGCACCATCAACGAAGCTGGTGACTACACCGTTTACTTCCGCCCGAATTATGATGGTGGTGAGGGTTGGTTCGAAGATTGCATCCTTAACCAAAAGAAAGAAGCTCCGGTTGTAACTCCGATCTCTTTGACACAATTCCTTACTGACAAACCGACTACAGAAGTTACTCTCAAAGACCTCACCGTTATCTTTGCTACCAATAGGAGCACTTACGTTATCGATGAGGATGGTGTAGCTCTTGTAATGTATGATGCAAACAAGACTTACTACGATGGTACGCTCACCGCTGGTAAGGTTCTCTCTGGCCAGAAGGCTACTTATTATGTAAACAAGAACCAAGATGAGATCATCCCGACTAACGCTGTTGAGGCTACCGATGGTGTCGCTCCGGTTCCGACTTTGCTGACAGAGAAACCGACGGATGCTAACATCAACCGCTTTATCAGTTACAAGAACGTTGAAGCTACCGCTAACAACAACAAATATTACATCTTTGAGGATGTACAACTGTACGGCGCTACCAATTCGTTGAAGCCGACGGCTGAAGGCAACTATGATGTAGAGGGTATCTATATCGTTTACAACGGTACTGCTCCTGAAATTATCGTAACGGGTCTTGCTGAGTCTTCTCCGACCGCTATCAGCAACACCGCTGCTGAGATCAAGGCTATCAAGCGCATCGAGAACGGCCAACTCGTTATCATCAAGAACGGCGTTCGCTACGACGCTACCGGTACAATCCTGAAATAAGGTCTAACCAAATAAAAAGAATGGGACGATTTCGCCCCGTTCTTTTTATTTATCCTCACCAAAAGCATGAAAAAAATCTTATCTCTTATTGCTGCCATCGTCTTCACCGGCAGCATCATGGCTACCGAGTACTACCTCACCGGTTATTTCTTAGGTTGGGACGATGTCTGCTATGATGATTACCATTTCGCGCCCATCCCCGACACCCCGGGCGAGTACATCCTTCGCGGTATACGTCTTCCGGCGGGTGGGGGTATCAAGGTCATCAGCCCCATCGAGGGCAGCGAAGATGTCACCTACTATCCTTCCTATTCCGTAGCAGAAAACTATATTGTGCCTAAATGGGGCGCGTATGATATCTACTTCCGTCCCAACGGAGACGGCGAGGGCGACGATTGGTTCTATGGCTATTTCCGCCTCCAGGAAGTGCAGTACCTTGACTTCGACTATGCCACCGTTGAGGTCTCGAATGAGTACTTCGAGGATATGGAGCTCACCAGTATCAAACTCTATACCTGCGACCTCGATGAGTATAACACCCCCACCTCCAACGGTATCCTGCTCGAGTTCTACGTAACCCCCGACGATCCCAACTATCTCAACGGCACTTACTCCTATCAGGACTTCACCTTGGATGTAGAGAGTTCGTATCTGGCCATCTACGAGAACGGCGAAATCAAGGACACCCTCTTTGTGGACGGTGAAGTAACCATCGTCATGACCGATATCGACCAAACCTCCGGTACCGCAACGCTCAATCTGGCCGGTTCCTTTACCTCTACGGAAGGCGAGATCTTTGAGTTCCTCACGACCCATTCCGCCGAGTACGACTACTACGTAGCTCCCGATCCGATCGATCCCGATCCTCAAGAGGAAGGTCTTGATTCCGTAACCGGTAACCCCTCACCCCTAACCCATAAGGTCCTCAATGCCGGTCAACTCATCATCATGAAGAACGGCGTTAAGTACAACGCTCTTGGCGCACAGCTCTAATGCTGGGTGTCAACGGCATCTTTATGCAAGGTGCTATCGTAAAGTAATTTACGAAAAAATTAGAAAAAATGACATGCGCGCTTGCGTGTGTCATTTTTTTTTCGTATCTTTGCCGCGAATTTTGAATAATAGGGTCTTTATGACGCTACTATACGTAAAAATTATTAATTAACTTTATTGTTTAACCAAAAAATCAATTATCATGAGAAAAATTCTTTCTTTATTCATGATCTCTTTGATGGCAGTTTTTAGTCTTTCGGCTAAGACGCTCTATCTCGCGCCTAATGACGATTGGAAGTCGGCTGGTGCTCGTTTCGCTGTTTATGCGTTTGATAACGGTGAAGAGTGGTACAGTATGACTGCTGTTGAAGGTGAGACAGGCCTCTATCAGGCTGCTGTCGATGACAAGTATCCATCAGTCATCTTCTGCCGTATGAATGGCGAAGCAGCAGAGAACAATTGGGGCAACAAGTGGAACCAGACTCAGGACATGACCATTGAGGCTGACAAGAACTTGTGCAACATCTCTGGTTGGGACAATGCCGGCGCATGGGCTGTTTATACTCCTGCAGGTGGCGGCGAAGATGACCAGTATGTCTATGTTAAGGTGACTGAGGAACCGACCAGTTGGGCTGGTGAGTACCTCATTGTTTGTGATGACGAATCTGTTGCATTCAACAGTAGTTTGGCAAACAATACGACCGACTACGTTGGTATCGGTGGTAAATATAGCCGTTTTGCTGTTACGATCCACAATGACACAATTGACTATCACGACACGATTGCTGCAAAGCACTTTACGATTGCTGCCATTGCGGATAAATCAACGTACTCGATTAAGAGTGCAAGTAATCTCTATATCGGCAGAACAAGTACTTCGAACGGTTTGGACAAGAGTTCTACTAACGTTTATGAGAACGCTATTTCGTACAATGCTACATCTAAATGTGTAGATATCGTTGGGTCTTCTGGAGCATATATGCGTTATAACAAGGCTTCTAACGAGCAACGTTTCCGCTTCTTCAAAGCTGATACATATACAGCACAACAGCCGATTCAGTTGTACAAGAAAATAAAACTTGAAGCTGCTGAAGATCCGGGTGACACTCCCGAACCTCCTGCTAAGTTCTATGTAACCGGTAATGCGGCTCTTGTAGGTGAAGAGCTTGAATGGCATGCAGATGCTGTCAAGTCGGAGCAAGATACGTTGACTCTCAACCTGGAAGCCGACAAGCAGTACATGATGAAGCTTACGCTCCGCGGAGAGTGGAAAGACGGCGAAATACGCGGTTTTGATGCGCTGACCGAGAAAGCGGAAGGTCTCGTTCGTGGTACAGACGAAAATGAAGACAATATCATCTTCTCGCTGGATGAGGCTGGCCAAGTTAAGGTCATCTATATCCCGGCGGCAGAAGAGCAACCGGAAGTCTTCAAACTGATTGGTAACTTCCACGTAGATCCGCAGGCTAAATACTACATTATCGGTAATGCCGAATTGGTAGGTGCCGATCCTGAAGGCTATGAGTGGACTCCGGACGCGCTTCCAGTATTTGAGGACGTGAAAGTGCTCCATCTCGCGGCTGGTGATTACATCATGCGTATTACTACCGAAGGTACATGGGAGAGCAGCAAGGGCTTCGAGTCGCTTTCAGAGGTAACTCCGGGTCTGGTTGAGCATGTTGACGAGTACTTCAACCATAACATTACCTTCACATTGGATGAGGAAGGCGACGTTACGGTTACTTACATCCGCTCAACGGAGACCGAGGATGAGGTATTCACGGTAGAGGGTAACTTCTATGTGGCTCCGGTTGAGAAAGACTCGATCTTCTTCGTAAATGTTGCCGACTGGGGTGCTGTACGTGTTTACCTTTGGGGTGGTAGCGCTGATGCTACCGATTGGCCGGGCGTTGAAATGACGCTGGAAGAAGAACAAATCAATGGTCACGACGTGTACAAACTCATTGCTGATAAGGGCGCTTATGCGAACTGTATCTTCAGCGACAAAGGTAATAACCAGACCGGTGACCTTGATTGGAATTCCGGCAAGTATTACTACGTTGATGCTTGGTATGCAAAAGAGGACATTCCGACTGTTCAACCGGAAGATGTAGTCTTCACGGTTATTGTTCCGGAAGGTACAGACAGTGTCTTCATCGCTGGTACGTTCAATGGCTGGGCATTTGAGAAGATGAACCATGTAGAAGGTCTGCAATATACCATTACCAAAAACATCGTTAAAAATGGTATTGAGTATAAATACACGGCAGGTCGGAGTTGGGACTATGTAGAGATTCGTGAAGGTGGTCACAACCGTACTGCTTGGGCTGAGTTGGACGAGGTAACTGCATGGGAAGCTGTTCCGCAAGCTCCGTTCGAAAAGCACGACTTCTTCATCACCGGTACCGCTAATCTCGTAGGTAGCGAAGAACTCGCTTGGAACCCGAATGCAATTCCTGTAGACGGCAACTCCTATGAACTGCACTTAGGCGCAGGTACTTATGAAATGAAGATCGTTCTCGATAGCTGTGGTGCATCGAATTGTCAACAATGGTTCGGTTGCGAGCGTCTGAGTGACGAGCAAGCAGCAGGCGTGGCTTGTTCCAAGGTTGGAAATATCGAGTTCGCGCTCGCAGGTGAAGAGGATGTAACGGTAACCGTTGATTTGACCGATACGATCATCACGCTGACCGGTAACTTCTACACCATCCAGATGGTAGACATCCGCCTCGTTCTGAGTCCAGAGTGGACTATGGATAACGCTAAGTTTGCTGCTGTAACTTGGAGAGACGGCCAGGAAATGGAGAATGACGGTGTCTTCACCGACTGGTTCGTTGGTACGGGTGACACCGTAGTTGGCCAGATTCCGGAGGATGCAACGCAGATTGCATTCGCACGTTTCGCTCCTGAGGTTGTAGAACCGTTCATGGATCCGGATGATCTGTACTTCTGGAACCACTCGGATAAGTTGATTATCGAGCCGTCAATGATCTATACCATTACCGGTGGAGATGTTCCTGGTCGTAACTTCAGCCCGGGTTACTGGGGTGAAAGACCTGAGTTCATCGCTGATGGTTACTTCCTCTTGGGTACCTTCAATGAGTGGACTCCGTCAGCAGCATACGAGTTCAGTACACCGGACAATGATGGCCAACGCAAGGTAACCGTTGCATTGGAAAAGAACGATCAACTGAAAGTAGCTGAGTACTATCGCGGTTATCGCATAGCATGGTTCCCGGAGGGCGAAGACAACAATTATGTTGTTGATGAAAAGCATGCCGGTTCTGCACAGGACATCTACTTCCGTGCTGACTATAGCGGTGATGGCGCTTGGCACTATGGTTGCATCTACGTCGTAGAGAACGACCCGACTGCTATCGACAACACCGCTATCGATGCGAAAGCAGAGAAGATGTTGCGCAACGGTATGATCCTCATCATCAAGGGCGACAAGACCTACAACGTAATGGGGCAAATCGTTAAATAAACCCAATAGGGTATAACAAAAATACGGCTCGCAACTGCGAGTCGTATTTTTTTTGTGCTTAGCGCTAAATTATTCAGCGCCCTCTGCCGGCAACTCAGCTGCCGGAGCAGTCTGCTCAACTTGGATAACCGACTGATCCTCTGCTACCTCTTGCTGACCCTTGCTGAAACCAACGGCTGCAATCGAGAATACTACGATCAGTGCTACTAATGTCCAAGTCGCTTTCTCCAGGAAGTCAGCTGTCTTCGGAGCACCCATCACTTGGTTGCCACCTGCAAAACCTGCTGCCAATCCTCCGCCTTTACTGTTCTGTACCAACACCAACAGCGTCAACAGAATAGCGGCGATAACGATTAAGATAGTTAAAAATATGTACATAATTTTATGAATTTAGTTTCATAACTGACCCCACCGGGTACAAATCGGCTGCAAAATTACTACAAAAAAATCAAATATACAAGTTTTTTAGCAAAAAAAAGTAGTTTAGGCTTGCATATATAACAAAAAAGTTGTAATTTTGCACGCTTTTTCGCTTTAAAGGTTCATCCTGGGGCCCCCGGAGTAAACCAACCATGGTTGTTTGCTACGGGGAGAGCGTAGCACAAGACGTAGTGCCATATGGAGTTGCATGGCAGCGACTCGCACGAGTCTTAGTGTAAGCGAGGGGGCTATCTGGTTTTGACAGCAGGTAGAATGGTTGTGTAAGCACGCAGAGCAATGAGGCAACGCTCTTTAATCTCGCTTCAAAAGATAACTGGCAACTATGAGTATGCTCTCGCTGCTTAATCGAAGTATAGTAGATTAGCCTTTTTCGGATGCAAGGCATCTGAACGAGACATCGCTCCAAGCCGAGTCTGTGGGCTCAATGGATATAGCGGTGCGGAAATTCACAGAATAGAAAACGTAGGCTGCGATGCGATTTCGAAACTTTAGCAGATAAGACGGAGGTTGGTGGCTTGGGTCTTGCTTCCGTACGAAAATCAAGGCCAAGATAAGCGTGTAGAAAGCGCAAGTGTTCCTTGTTTGGACGCGGGTTCGACTCCCGCTAGCTCCACTTAATTTGACGCGACTGGCGTCGCGGGGTATTAGCTCAGTTGGTAGAGCGCAACGTTCGCAATGTTGAGGTCAGGGGTTCGACTCCCCTATGCTCCACTTTATGGCAGTAGAAATACGAGAAATACACACCAAGCGCGAACTGAAACAATTCATTCAGTTCGCTAACGATTTGTATGCGGATTGCCCGTATTATTGTCCCCCGTTGTTCTTCGATGAGATGAACTGCTTCAACCCGGAGACCAACCCCGCGTTGGAGGTCAGCGAGTACCAACTATGGATGGCGTACCGCGACGGCAAACCCGTCGGACGCATCGCCGGTATCATCAACCGCCGCGCCAATGAGACCTGGGGCTACAAGCACGTACGCTTCGGTTGGTTCGATTTTATCGATGATCTCGAGGTCAGCAAAGCCCTCCTCGATACCGTAGCCGCATGGGGAAAAGAACGTGGCATGGACGCCCTCAACGGACCCGTCGGCTTCACCGACTTCGACCACGAGGGACTGCTCCTCGAGGGCTACAAGTACCTCGCCCCGATGGCCTCGCTCTATAACTACCCGTACTACGTACGACACATCGAGGCCTACGGCCTGACCAAAGAGGCGGACTGGATCGAACTGCAGGTCTATCCCCCGCAGGGTGTACCCGAGCGACTCAACCGCATCGCTGAGATAGTCAAGCAACGCTCGCATGTCCACGTGGACAAAGTGAAGAACTCCCGCGAACTGGAGCGTAAGTACGGTATCGAGTATATGGACGTCATCGACGAGGCCTACCAGAAGCTCTATAACTTCCAGCCCATGACCGACGCCCAGAAGAACTACTACAAGAAGATATACTTCCCGATCCTCAACTTCGATTTCGTGACCATCGTCGTGAACGAGAAAGATGAGATCGTTGGCGTCGGACTCGGTATGCCGGATATATCCAATGCCCTCCGTAAGTGCGGCGGTAAACTGTTCCCCTTCGGTTGGTATCATATACTCAAGGCACTCAAGGCCAAGCATATCGAGGTCTTCAACCTCCTGCTCATCGCCGTGCGCCCGGATTATCAAGGCACCGGTGTGAACGCCCTCTTCTTCCAGGATCAGATACCCCGTATGAACGCATATGGTATGAAGATACTGGAGACCACCTCCATCTTGGAGACTAACACCAAGAACATCGCTAACTTTACGCAGTTCGACCATAAGCAACACAAACGTCGTCGCGCGTATATCAAGTCGATCTGATGCCTAAAGCTGTTCGCTCATATAGTAGTGCGCTGACGCAGTTTCGTCGCTATCTCCTCGATAACGACAAAAAGCCGACGAAAGTAAGGAGTATGGTCTTGGAGCATGCCTGCCAACTGTCGCAACCCTTTACGGCTGACCAGTTGTTCGAGGCTTGCAAAGCAGATATGATCTCCATCGGAACGGTCTATAACACCCTCAGTCTGTTAATCGATGCGCAGGTAATACACGCCATCAAAAGACAACGAGGCAAAGCCGCCACCGAATACGAACTCATCACCGGTACGGCCAACCGATTGCAGATAGTCTGCAAAAAATGCGGCCGTAAAGCCGACTTTACCGACCCGGTTGTCGCACGAATGATCAAAGAACATAAGTATTATAACTTTAACATGCTGAACTACTCTTTGATCGTCTATGGAGAATGCAAAATATGTAGAATTAAAACAATCAAAAGACTGATCCCTCGGTCCCGTAGCTCAATTGAATAGAGTGTCAGATTCCGGTTCTGAAGGTTCTGGGTTTGAGCCCCAGCGGGATCACAGAGAAATAGCAGCCTCGATGGCTGCTATTTCTCTTATTAACCAATTACCAATTACCAATTACCAATTTTATGTCTACCACTATCGGCTCATGATCCGCATACCGATGCATCGACTTATCTTGCAGCCTATACGCCCCGTGCTGGTAGTACCAATCGGCATTGACATGCCACGGCCGCACCTGCACGATCTGTACCGCCATCGACGGGTTGGCAAAACAGCGATCCAGATACCCCGCTTCGCCTTTGAAGATATACGAGTAGTCATTCTCTCCGCCCAGCGGCAGCATGTCGGCATACCCTGCCCGAACGATCTTCTGGATCGGCCCTTCCTGCGAGTAGCAGTTATAGTCACCCAGCAGCAATACATCTTTGTCCCCGAAGACCTCCACGGCCTGCGGCAGCATCGCTAACAATGAATCGGCATTATCCATCCGCTTCAGGTGCGTGTCGTAATTACCCCTTCCTGCCCGTTTGGACTTCAGATGGTTCACACCCACAATCAACTTCTCCCCGCTGGCTATCTCTTCGAACCCCACCGCGAACATACGTCCGTAGTAATGACTCGCCGTGTCCCGATAGGCCGACAGCGGTTGCGCGTACACGCGTACGCGTTCCGTATTATAGATAAAACATCCGCCGATACGATCCATGTTCTGTAGCGGCATCGACACGTACGCATATTTCTTGCCGTCTTTGTTCAAGGCCTTAAGCAACATCGCCGGTGCCTTATCGCCCACCTGCATCTCGCAGCACGCAATAATATCCGCCTTCATCGCCCGCAAGGCTTTCACCAACTTAACGGTCTTGAACGCCTGCTGCTCCGGGGTCGTACGTTTGGTTGCATACCCGCCTAAGTCCGCGAAGTAATTCTCTATGTTCGCCCCCACGATGCGCAACTCCCCTTTCTTCGGTCCTTTCAGTCGATCCACCGGCATATGCTTCGTCGCGATCGGTTGACCCGTCAGCAAGTGCCGCGCACCGGTCACCCGCGCCTTGAAACCCTTCACCTGATCCCCGCAACGCACTTTGTAATAACTGTTCCGGCAATGCAACACAATACTCGCCGCTTTGTTCGCTGCAACTATCGCATAATACGCTGTGCTGTCACCGTCCGCCAAACCCGCTGCCCGCTCTTCCGGACAGAACAAACGCTGAGGCGCTAACACCAACGAGTCATAGAAACTACCGCATACCACGAGTGGGGTAGTCACCTCCACTACACGGTTCGTGTACGCCGACCAATCGGCTTGAAGGGCTTCTAACGAAACACGCTCTACCGCCGAAACGGAGAGCGCGCTAAGCAGAAAAAAAATAAAAACTGCCTTTTTCATAGTGTTGCGGAGGATGGGATCGAACCACCGACCTTCAGGTTATGAGCCTGACGAGCTACCACTGCTCTACTCCGCGATATACACCGTTATTTCTCAAACGGGAGTGCAAAAGTACTGCTTTTTTTTGACATACGCAAATATTTTTACATTTTTTTTGCATATTTCATTTATTTTTCGTAATTTTGCGGCATAATTTGGAAGAATATGACAAGATTTATCATCATGGCGGAAGAGGGCGAACGCGTTTTGCTCGATCAATCCAAAGAAGCATTAGGACTCGATCTGAGTGATGCCGAACTCATCTTCACCGGCGTCGGAGCCATCAATATCATCCGCTCCCTGCAGCATCTCGACCGTGATGCCGAACTCATCAATATCGGCTACGCCGGCAGTGCGAACTTCGACTTGGGCACCTGGGTAGAGGTCACCGAAGTGCGCCTCTACCACCCCAACGTCACGTACCCCGAACCGGAACTGAAAATCAGCAATCAACAATCAACAATCAACAATGTGAAACAGGCTCCCTGCTTTACAAGTACAGATTTTGTGCTGGCCTCCGATTACAAAGACTGCGTCTTCGATATGGAACTGGCGTTCATTGCTGCACTCGGTTTTACCAACCTGCATAGCTACAAATACGTGAGCGACAACCTCTCGCTCCATGCCTATCACGATCTAACCCACGGCGTAGAATGACCACTATCTATCTCAAACCGCATAAGGAGGAGTCCCTCCGTCGTTTCCATCCCTGGGTCTTCTCGGGCGCTATCGCGAAGGTCGTATTGGACGCTTCGCATAAGAGTCCGGCGCCGGAAGAAGGCGAACTGGTATGCGTGCGCTCGAGTGCTAATGAGGTCCTCGGTGTAGGCCACTGGCAGATAGGCTCGATCGCCGTGCGTATCCTGGCTTTCGGAGTCGAGAACCTTCCCGAAAATTTCTGGAACGAGCGTATCCGGGCAGCCTACCAAGTGCGCGAAGCACTTGGTTTAACCCCAAATCACCAATCACAAATCACCAATCACCAATATAATGATACCTTCCGTCTCATTCATGGCGAAGGGGACTTCCTGCCGGGACTTATCGTCGATGTCTATGCCGACACGGCGGTCGTTCAGGCGCATTCGATAGGTATGCATCTTAGCCGCAAGCAGATCGCCCAAGCCCTCATGGACGAGATCCCGCAAGTGCAGAACGTCTATTATAAATCCGACGACACACTGCCTTTCAAAGCACCTATCGAAGGCGATAAGATCGGGTACTTGGCCATGACCGATTGCGAGCAAGCCGAAGACTTCTGGTCGTCCGAAAACGGCCTGCAGTTCCGCATCGATTGGTTGCGGGGACAGAAGACAGGTTTCTTTATCGACCAGCGAGAGAACCGTGCACTCGTAGAGCGTTACGCCAAAGGTAAAGACGTCCTCAATATGTTCTGCTACACCGGCGGCTTCTCCCTCTACGCCCTGCGTGGAGGAGCCAAGACTGTCGATTCCGTTGATGTAAGTCAGAAAGCCATCGATCTCGTCAACGTCAATGTGGCCCGCAACTTCCCCAACGACCCGCGCCACCATGCCTATGCGGCCGACGCGTTCGATTTCCTGAGCGAGAAAATCACCAATCACAAATCACAAATCACAAATTATGATTTAATCATCCTCGATCCTCCGGCTTTTGCCAAACATCGCGATGCGGTCAAGAATGCCCTCCGTGGTTACCAGCGCATTAACGCCAAGGCCATCGAGATGATCCGTCCGAGTGGTATCCTCTTTACTTTCTCCTGCTCCCAGGCTGTGGACAAAGAGGCCTTCCGACTTGCTGTCTTCTCAGCCGCTGCACAGGTGGGACGGAAGGTGCGTATCCTTCACCAACTCCACCAGCCCCAAGATCACCCCATCAATATTTACCACCCCGAAGGTGAGTACCTCAAGGGATTAGTGCTATACGTAGAATGATTTTAGTTTGTTTTGATACCGAGACCACCGGCCTCGACGTCCAGAAAGAGCATATTATCCAACTCTCGTTGGTTAAGTTCGACACCGACACATGGTCTGTCCTCGACCAGCGCGATTGGTATATCCTCCCCAAAGGGGAGTTCACCATCCCCGCCGAGGCAGAAGCCGTGCATCATATATCCAAGGACTTCCTGCTCGAGCACGGCGTATCGCTGCGCAGCGTCTATGATGACTTCGTGGCCTTCGTCGGCACCCACGATATGCTCTCTTACAACGGCAACGGCTACGATGCCCCGCTCATGCATTATAATTTTGAACGTGCAGGATTGAAGTTCGATTTCAATAACCGCACCTGGTATGATGCCCTGCTGCTCGAGCGTATCCACACCGCCGGACAACTCGATGAGAACGGAGAGAAACTGCATAATAACCTCACCGCCGCTTATACCCGTTACTACGGTCATCCCTTCGAGGGTGCCCATAACTCGCTTGACGACGTCATGGCTACCATCGAGGTCTTCAAAGCACAGGTGGCAGCGCACGGGTGGGAGTGGGCACAACGCGATGAGTTCGGATTCATCTCCTACGACCGTTGGCTCACCAAACGCGGCAGTTATTACTACCTCAGTCAAGGTGGACATAAAGGCGAATCGATCGAGTCCATGATGCGTATCGATCGCTCGTACTTGGAGTGGATCGTCGATAAATGCCAGTGGACCGATGACCAAACCCGCGAGATCATCAATCCCTATATCGGTCGCTACACCTCACCCTATGCTCCCTTGAACCCTTCAAGGGGTAAAAAACGTCCAAAAGGAACGATCACAGACGCCGATTTGTGCCTTTTTTAAACAAAAAGTGCAAAAAAACGCGCAAATATTTGCACATG
The DNA here is from genome assembly GCA_902762355.1 of uncultured Bacteroidales bacterium. Classification (GTDB taxonomy): domain Bacteria; phylum Bacteroidota; class Bacteroidia; order Bacteroidales; family Paludibacteraceae; genus Colicola. The sequence goes on along the minus strand of CACWNR010000003.1, from coordinate 151,231 downwards.
TCAAAAAAAAGCAGTACTTTTGCACCCGCTTTGTGAAAAACAAGCGTCGCGCTTACGCGCTCCGGCCGGTTGGATGAGCGACTTAGTCAGCGGTCTGCAAAACCGTTTAGAGCGGTTTGACTCCGCTACCGGCCTCCAAGCCGCCCGAAAAAGGGGCGGCTATTTTTATGGAAGAGATCATCAGGGACATAACCTCGCAGGAGTATAAATACGGCTTCACCACCGAGGTGGAGACCGATATCGTGCCTGCCGGACTGAACGAAGATATCGTTCGGCTCATCTCGGCCAAGAAGCACGAACCCGAATGGCTCCTTGACTTCCGCCTTAAGGCCTTCCGCAAATGGCAGACCATGTCCGTCCCCACTTGGGCGCACCTCGACATCCCCGAGATCGATTTCCAAGCCATCTCCTACTACGCAGCTCCGAAGGCAAAAAAAGAGCAAGGAAAGAAAGACGAGATTGACGAAGAGATCATGAAGACCTTCGATAAACTAGGTATTCCCCTCGAGGAACGTGCCGCGTTAGCGGGAAACATGGCGGTCGATGCGGTCATGGACTCCGTCTCGGTCAAGACCACTTTCCGCGAGACGCTTGCCGAGAAAGGTATCATCTTCTGCTCCATCTCCGAAGCCGTGCGGGAGCACCCGGACTTGGTCAAAGAGTACCTCGGTTCGGTCGTGCCCTCTTCCGATAATTTCTATGCGGCGCTGAACTCTGCCGTCTTCTCCGACGGTTCGTTCGTCTATGTGCCGAAAGGGGTCCGCTGTCCGATGGAGCTCAGCACCTATTTCCGCATCAACGCCGGTAACACCGGTCAGTTCGAGCGTACCCTCCTTATCGCCGACGAGGGAGCTTATCTCTCCTATCTCGAGGGGTGTACTGCACCGATGCGCGATGAGAACCAACTCCACGCAGCGATCGTCGAGATAGTCGTGCGTAAGGATGCGGAAGTCAAGTACTCCACGGTACAGAACTGGTACCCGGGCGATAAAGACGGTAAGGGAGGTATCTTCAATTTTGTTACCAAACGTGGCATCACATACGAGAACGCACGGCTATCTTGGACGCAAGTCGAGACCGGTTCGGCGATCACATGGAAATACCCGTCCTGTATCTTGCGAGGCGATAACTCGAGTGCGGAGTTCTACTCTGTCGCCGTCACTAACAACCATCAGCAGGCGGACACCGGCACGAAGATGATTCATATCGGTCGTAACACGCGCTCGCGTATAATATCGAAAGGTATATCTGCCGGATTCAGCCAGAACGCCTACCGCGGACTCGTTAAGATGGGTGTTCATGCCGAGAACGCACGCAACTACAGCCAGTGCGATAGCCTCTTGCTGGGCGATAAATGCGGTGCCCATACTTTCCCCGACATGATCATCTCCAATCCTACGGCTACCGTCGAGCATGAGGCTACCACCTCCAAGATCAACGAGGACCAACTCTTCTATTGCCGTCAACGAGGCATCAGCCTCGAGGATGCTGTCGGCCTCATCGTCAATGGCTACGCCAAAGAGGTCATGGACAAACTCCCCATGGAGTTCGCCGTCGAAGCACAAAAACTCCTCCAAGTCTCCCTGGAGGGTTCTATCGGCTAAAAGTCAATGTGATTCGCCATGATTGGCGAATGGAGAAAATGGCTTGCGGACTGCGAGAAGCGGTCCGCATTTTCTGTCGTCAGATAACTGCAACTGCCGCCTTCACTCAATTGTTCCCGGTACTCCGGATGACGCTTTAGATAATCCGCCAGACTCTTTGCAACCAACTCGCCCTGCGCGATCGTTTGGATCTGCGGAGAACTGATGGGCGTCGGAAATTCTGATTCTTCAATCTCCTGGTGGTACGCCAACCAATGGTCTATCTCCTTTTTAAGGAGAGGGTAGTGGGTACAACCCAACACCAGTGTGTCTATCAGCGGATCTTTGGCGAGTATCTCCCGCAGGTATTTGCCCACAAAATACTTCGCTCCGGGGCTATTGTGTTCGTTGTTTTCAATAAGCGGCACCCAAAGAGGACACGCCTGCTGCGTCACCTGTAACCCCTCTGCTATCTTCTCCAGCTCGAGAACGTATGATTCCGAACTCACCGTTGCCGGTGTCGCTAAGATGCCGACATGTCCCGTCTTTGTGATTGCCGGTACGGCTTCCACCGTCGGCCGTATCACGCCCAAAACATTGCGTTTCATCATTCCACCATTAAGCGAAGCGTCACCATTTTCACCATTTATCAATGGCAAATCGCGTTGTTGGATGGTACGCAACGCCTTGGCGCTCGCGGTATTACAAGCCAGAATCACCAGCGCGCAGTCATGCGCGAACAGGTATTTGACAGCCTCCAAGGTGTAGCGGTAGATCACATCGAACGAGTGCGTACCATACGGCGCACGCGCGTTGTCTCCTAAGTACAAGTAGTCGTACTGAGGCAACTCCCGACGGATCGCTTCCAGTATCGTCAATCCACCGTAACCGCTGTCAAAAACACCTATCTTTGCCATTCTCTAACAATTTTGCGCTGCAAAATTACTGCTTTTTTTTGACATGTGCAAGAGATGAGTATATTTTTACGTGTTTTTGATGAAAGTTTCGTAATAGCGGCGGACTGTGTTGCGATTGGCATTCAGTTCGCGAGCAATCTGATTGAAGGAAAGGCCTTCACTCCACAGTTGTCGAATGACCCGCTCCTTACTGTGCAGTTTGTGGTATTTCTTTTCGGACTTGGCGCCCTTTGGTCGCCCGAGCGGTTTGCCTTCTGCTTTCATCCTCGCCAGTGCTTCTTTAGTGCGCTGCGAAATGAGGGTGCGTTCGATCTCGGCACTTAGTCCGAACGCGAATGCCAAGACCTTACTCTGGAGGTCATCGCCTAAGCGGTATCTGTCCTTGATCGTCCATACGCGGCATTCTTTTTTCATGCAGATACTAAGTATCTCCATGATCATAAACAGCGACCGCCCCAAACGCGATAACTCCGAGCAGATGATAGTGTCACCGCCCCTCACACGCTTGAGCAAGGTGCCCAGACGCCGCTTTTTGTACTCCTTCGTACCACTGATCGTTTCCTCGATCCAGCCGTCGATGTGTTTGTTATTCACTCTGCAGAACTCCTCAATCTCAAATCGCTGGTTCTCGACCGTCTGCTTGTCGGAACTTACGCGAATATAACCGTAAATCATACGCAAAATTACAAAAAAATTTGCATATTCTGTACAAAGAAGCCTAAAAAAGATGAAAATTTGGCATAAAATTTGCTCATATCAAAAAAAAGTTGTACCTTTGCACGCTTAAATGCGCGTAATGCAGGTATGCGTGCGTATAAATTAACGCTGCGCGCGTAGGAAAACAACGAACAAAAACAACAAAAAATATACGTATATGAGATTTAATGTTTCGAGTTCTAAACTCTTTTCGCAATTACAGGCTGTAAGCCGCGTGATTAACAGTAAGAATGCGTTGCCGATCCTGGACGACGTGCTCTTTGAACTGTCCGGTAATGAACTGAAGCTGACCGCTTCGGACGGTGAGACCACGATCCGTACGAGTGTGGAGGTAGAGAATGTAGAAGGTGCAGGTAAGGTGGCTTCGGCTGCTAAGCTGTTGTTGGAGACCCTCAAGGAGTTCTCGGAGCAACCGCTGTCTTTCACCATCGATGAGAACAATTTCGCAGTCAGCATGGTTAGCCAGAACGGTACCTATTCGTTCGTAGGCGTGAACGGCAACGAGTATCCGGAGATGCCGGGTGCAGAGGCAGAGGCGCAGACGATCGCTATGCCGGCTAAGGTGCTCCAGGGTGCTATCGAGAAGACCATCTTCTGCACGGCTGACGACGAGCTCCGTCCGGTGATGAACGGTATCTTCTTTGACATCGCTGCCGACAAAGTGACGATGGTAGCTACCGACGCACACCGTCTGGTTCGTTACATCAACACCAGTGTCGCTGCCGGTGTTACGGCTAACTTCATCCTCCCGAAGAAACCGGCTAACCTCCTCAAGAACCTGTTGGCGAAAGAGGAAGAGGACGTGAAGGTGGTATTCGGTTCTAAGAACGCCCGTTTTGAGTTCGGCAACACTATCGTCGTTTGCCGTCAGATCGAGGGTCGTTTCCCGAACTACAATGCCGTGATCCCGCAGTCCAACCAGAATATCGTAACTGCAGACCGTCAGACACTCATCAACGCGTGCAAGCGCGTGGCTGTGTTCGCTAACAACGGTACCGCTCAACTGCGCCTCGCTATCAGTGAGAACCAGATCAAGATCAGTGCACAGGATATCGACTTCTCGACCAGCGCTGAGGAGACCATCAGCTGCAGCTATAACGGTACGCCGATGGCTATCGGTTTCAAGGCTCCGTTCCTCATCGATCTGCTCTCGTCTATCGCTTCGGACGACGTGCTGCTTAAGCTCGCTGATCCCGCTCGCGCAGGTCTCATCCTGCCGGCTGAGAACGAAGAGAACGAGGACGTACTGATGCTCCTCATGCCGATGCTGCTGAACGACTAAGCCCTATGAACTACCGTTCATTGACAGCGCAAGAGATTGCACAACTGGAAGAACAGGGGTGCAAAGCGACCAACTGGTCAGAGGTCGAAGTGGCTGAGGCGTTTGATGCACGCTACGTGCGTCATACTAATTTCTCGGGTCACAACCGTCTGGGCGTGTATGGCAAAGAGATAGAGTTGCCGGGTGGGATCAAGATCCACACCGGTATCTATCACGCCATGCTGCATAACTGCGAAGTGGGCAACGATGCGCACCTGTACAATATCCATAACTACATCGCTAACTACCACATCGGTAACAACACCTGCATCGAGAACGTCAATGCCATCCTCGTGGACGGCAAGACGAGTTTCGGTAACGGCGTGCGCGTGCCGGTGATGAACGAAGGCGGTGGACGTGAGATACCTATCTTCAATGAACTCTCCGCGAGTCTGGCGTACGTGCTGACGCTCTATCGTCACCGCCCGAAGATGATCCATCAGCTCGAGCAGATGATCGATGCCTATGCCGAGGCGCAGGCTTCAGAGGTAGGTTATATCGGCGATAACGTACGTATCCTCAACTGCGGTAGTATCAAGAACGTCAAGATCGGTGACTTCGCCGAACTGACGGGCGTGAGTCGTCTGAAGAACGGTACAATCAATTCGAACGAGTTCGCTCCGGTGCATCTGGGCTCTGGTGTCAAGTGTACGGACTTCATCATCGCCTCGGGCGTGGAGATCGGCGACTCGACGCTGGTGGATAAGTGCTTCGTCGGTCAGGGTTGTATCTTCGATAAGCACTACTCGGCAGGGGAGAGTCTGTTCTTCTCGAACTGCCAAGGCATGCACGGCGAGGCCTGCGCTATCTTCGCAGGTCCTTATACCGTCACCCATCATAAATCGACGCTGCTCATCGCCGGTATGTTCTCGTTCATGAACGCCGGTTCGGGTAGTAACCAGTCGAACCATATGTACAAACTCGGTCCGATCCATCAGGGTGTGGCAGAGCGCGGTTCGAAGACCACCTCCGACAGTTATCTGCTCTGGCCGTCTAAGATCGGTGCGTTCAGTCTCGTCATGGGTCGTCATACGCATCACGCGGACACTTCCGATCTGCCGTTCTCGTACTTGATTGAGAACCAGTCGGAGTCTTATCTGGTGCCGGGCGCTAACCTGCGTACGGTAGGTACGATCCGTGATGCGCAGAAATGGCCGAAGCGTGACAACCGTAAGGATCCGCATAAACTCGACCAGATCAACTTCAACCTGTTGAGCCCGTACACGGTACAGAAGATGTGGCGCGGACGCGAAGTGCTGAACGAGCTCGTAGCGCTGAGCGGCGAGAACACCGAGGTCTTCGGTTATCGTAACTGTAAGATCCGTAACACCTCGCTCAAGCACGGTCTCGAACTCTATACGATCGGTATTCAGAAATTCCTCGGCAACAGCCTTATCAGTCGTCTCGAGAAGAGCGAGTGGCATACCTTGGACGAGGTGCGCAAGGCATTGCAACCGGATAGCGAGGCAGGTTTCGGCACATGGGTTGATCTGGCCGGACTGATTGCGCCGCGTAGCGAAGTGAGTCGTTTGGCGGATGATATCGAAGCCGGCAAACTGAGCCTCGAGGCTATCCAGGAACGTCTGGTAGCTATGCACGCGCATTACTACTCGTACGAGTGGTCGTGGGCGCTGGAGCATCTCGAGCAAGTATGGGGTTGCAAGGTGAAGGACGTGACGCTGGAGCAGATCAAACGCACCATCATCGAGTGGCAAGAAGCTGTGGTGGGCTTGGATCGGATGGTTTATAACGATGCCCGCAAGGAGTTTGACCTCAACAGTCAGACCGGTTTCGGTGTCGATGGTGACCGCAGCCAAGCACAGGCGGACTTCGAAGAGGTACGCGGATCGTTTGAGTCCAACTCCTTCGTTAAGGCCGTGCTCGAGCATATAGCTACCAAAACCGCCCTAGGCGATAAAGTACTCGAACAACTGGAACAAGTACAATGAAAGGAACAGTAACCATATTAGGCTGCGGCAGTGCCAAACCGACGAAGACCACCTCGCCTTCGTCGCAGTTGGTCAACCTGCACGATAAGTATTTCCTTGTCGATTGCGGTGAGGGAACGTTGTTGACGATGCAGAAGCTGGGTGTACACACCTCGCGGCTATATAACATCTTCATCTCCCACCTGCACGGCGACCACTGCTTCGGCCTGATCGGGTTACTGACCACGCTCGGTATGCTCAAGCGCACGCAACCGATGCATATATACGCATACAGAGACCTCGAGAAACTACTGACGCCGCTGCTGGAGTACCATGCCAACGACCGTCAGTACGAGATCATCTTCCACGCTATCAACCCCCGCAAGAACGAGGTCGTCTACGAGGATAATAACGTCACCGTAGAGACCATCCCGCTCAAGCATAGCGTGCCCACCTGCGGGTTCCTCTTCAAGGAGTCGCAACGGGTGCAGAAAGAAGACGGTTCGTATAAGCGCATAGCACGTAAGGCATATGCCTACTGCTCGGACACGATGTACAGCGAGAAGATCGTCCCCATCATCGAAGGGGTAGGTACGCTCTATCATGAGTCCACGTTCCTCGAGTCGATGGGAGCGCGCAGCAAAGAGGTGCAGCATTCCACCGCCGCACAAGCCGCTACGATAGCACAGAAAGCGAATGCAGGGAAACTGGTGCTGGGACACTATAGCGCTCGTGTAGAAGACCACAGTCTCTTCTTGCAGGAGGCAAAACCGATATTTGAAAACTGCGTTCTTGCAGAGGAGAACGATGTAATAGAGATCTGATGGCTAAAAGTACTATTCAATATGTATGCTCGTCCTGCGGTGCTAAAGCCCCGCAGATGCTCGGTCGCTGTCCCGTTTGCGGAGAGTGGGGAACGTATGAAGAGGAAGTCTTACAGCGAAGCGATCTTACAGCAAAGCGGTCTTACAGCGAACGCGGTCTTTCAGCCGCAGGCGGTCATCCTAAGCGTCTCCAAGACGTACAGGCATCCCACGAGATCCGTATCGACATGCACAACGGCGAGTTGAACCGTGTCTTAGGCGGTGGACTGGTGCCGGGCAGTCTGGTGCTGCTGGGTGGCGAACCCGGTATAGGCAAATCGACGCTGGCACTCCAGGTGCTGATGCAGCAGGGTGAACGGAAGACCTTCTACGCCTCGGGGGAGGAGTCGGCGCAGCAACTCAAGCTTCGCGCTGAACGATTGGCCGGCAATGCCGAGAACCTCTATATATCCGCGGAGACCTCGCTGGAGCGTATCCTTGAGCAGGTCAAAGAACTTGAACCCGAGATAGTTGTCATCGACTCCATCCAGACCATCGGAACGGACGCTATCGACGCCACCATCGGTTCGCTCTCGCAAGTACGCGAGTGCGCAGCACGCATTCTGGAGTTCGCCAAGACACGGGATATACCGTTCTTCATCATCGGACATATCAACAAAGAGGGTTCGTTGGCGGGTCCCAAAGTGCTGGAGCATATCGTGGACACGGTGCTGCAGTTCGAGGGCGACCAACATAACATGTACCGCATCCTGCGGGCGCAGAAGAACCGTTTCGGTTCAACCTCCGAGTTGGGTATCTACGAAATGCGTCAGGATGGTCTGCGCGAGGTGACGAACCCCTCCGAACTGCTGCTCTCGACCTCGCGTGAAGGCCTCTCCGGCATCGCGATAGCTGCGGCTGTCGAAGGCGTACGACCGTTCCTGATCGAGGTGCAGGCACTGGTGTCCTCCGCGGCCTACGGTACACCCCAACGCTCCTCAACGGGTTTTGACGGCAGACGACTCAACATGCTGCTCGCCGTGCTCGAGAAACGCGTGGGCTTTAAGTTGTTGCAGAAAGATGTATTCCTCAACATCGCCGGTGGACTGCGGGTACAAGACCCGGCCATTGATCTCGCGGTCATCGCTTCGGTGCTCAGCAGTAACATGGACATACCCTTGGATGCCACGACCTGTCTATGCGGTGAAGTAGGACTGGCCGGCGAGATACGACCCGTCAACCGCATCGAGCAACGCATCGCCGAGGCAGAGAAATTAGGCTTCAAACGTATCCTCATCCCTGACGGACAGAAGATAGACAGCAAGCGTTTTAAGATTGAAGTGGTGGCTGTCAAACGTGTCACGGATGCTTTTAGATTATTGATTAAGAGTTGAAAAAATCGATATACATATTAGTCTGTATACTGTGTGCTGTACTCTGTGCGCCCCAAGCGCAAGCGCAGACGAACGGCCAGCCGTACTTGTGTGAAGTCGGTATTCAGGCAGGTTGCGGTTACTACGTAGGCGATGCGGCGGAGCATATATTCATGAACCCCCGCGAGGCGTACGGCATCCATTTCCGGTATAAGTTCACCAAACGCTGGGCTCTGCAGGTGAAGGCCTCCGGACAACGTATAACGGGGCATGAGTATGCGTACGAGACCGGTGTGGGACCGGTTAAACTGGATAGCAAATGGCAGAACCTGTTGGTGAACGTCGATGTGATGGCGGAGTTCAATTTTCTCCGCTTCGGGGACGCTAATAAGTTCGACAAACGTATCAAACCCTACACGCCCTATATCTTCCTGGGTATCGGTGCAGGTATATACGGATCGGAAGGATATACGAACGGAAACTTCAATAAAGTGATGGCGTATCTCCCCTTCGGTATCGGCTTCAAATGGAAATTCCATGAGTTCGTGGGGCTCAATATCGCTTGGCAGCATAATGTGTACTTCGCGGACAACCTGGAGAACCGGGATAACTTAGCCGACCGTCACGGCTTGAATGGCAGTAACATAATGAACTGCGATTTGACGGGTATGCTCACGGCAGGACTGGTGTTTGAGTTCGCCCGTGCGAAGAAAACCTGCCGCATTTGTAATTGGTAAAAAAGCATAACAATGGCATATAAAGAACAAATAGACAAAGCGCGTCTGCCGCGTCACGTGGCCATCATCATGGACGGCAACGGTCGGTGGGCAAAGAAACAAGGTCTGGCGCGTATGTTCGGTCATAAACAAGGAGTGGAGACCGTGCATAACATTACCGTAGCGGCTACCGCACTCGGCATCGAGTACCTGACGTTATACACCTTCTCTACCGAGAACTGGAACCGTCCGAAAGAAGAAGTCGATGCGTTGATGACGCTGCTCGTGGATACCATCGTGAAGGAGACCCCGACGCTGATGAACAACAACGTACGTCTGCAGACCATCGGTGATATAGAGCGCCTGCCGGAAGGTACGCGTCAGAAATTCCTGGGTTGTATCGACGAGACGAGTCGTAACACCGGTCTGACGATGGTCATCGCGCTCAGTTATTCGGCGCGTTGGGAGATCACCGAGGCGGTACGGACGGCAGTACGTCGTGCACAGAATGGCGAACTGCGTGCAGAGGACGTGAACGAACAACTCGTGTCGTCCCTCATGACCACGCATGAGATGCCTGATCCGGATCTGCTCATCCGTACCAGCGGTGAGTACCGCATCAGTAACTTCCTGCTCTGGCAACTGGCGTACAGCGAACTCTATTTTACCGATTGCTTGTGGCCGGAGTTCACCGAGGAGGAGTTCTATAAAGCCATTGTGGATTATCAGAAACGTGAAAGAAGATTTGGAAAAACCAGTGAACAGATTCATTAATATACTATTGTTTGTGCTCTTCAGTGTCGGGGTGTTCGCCCAGGACATTGAGTACGGCATGACGCGTAAGACCTACGAGATTGCCGGCATTGAGGTGCAAGGAGCGGATAGCTATGAGGACTTTGTGCTCATCGGCTTCTCCGGTCTCGCTGTGGGGGATAAGATTGAAGTGCCGGGAGACCAGATCACCAAAGCTATCAAGCGTTTCTGGAAACAGGGACTCTTCTCGAACGTCAAGATCAAAGCCTCCAAGATAGAAGGCAATAAGATCTGGCTCGTCATTCAGCTCGAGCAACGCCCGCGTATCAGTGAGGTGCGCTACGAAGGACTCAAGAAATCCGAACGCGAGGATATCGAAGTAAAGGCCGGTATACGTCAGGGTTCGCAGATGACGCCTAACCTCGAAGACCACTGTAAGACCGTCATCAAGAAATACCTCGCGGAGAAAGGTTATCATAACGCCGAAGTACATGTCATTCAGAACAACGACCCCGACCACCCGGGCTATGTGCGTGTGCTCGTCGGCGTGGATAAGAAAGTGAAGACCAAGGTCGGTAAGATCTATATCACCGGTAACGAGAACCTCACGCATCGTCAGATCAACAAGGCGATGAAGAAGACCAATGATAACGATATCATCAACCTCTTCCGCACTAAGAAATTCGTTACCGAAGAGTACGAGAAAGATAAACTGGCAGTCATCGAGAAATACAACGAACACGGTTATCGCGATGCGTATATCGTAGCCGACTCGGTAGTGCCCAACCCCGAAGATCCCAACCGCGTGGATATATACATGACCATCAGTGAGGGTGATAAGTACTATGTCCGTTCGGTCAAATGGGTTGGGAACACCGTTTATCCGTATGAGATGTTGGACGCTACGCTCGGTATCAAACCCGGCGACGTCTATAACCTCAAGACCCTCAATGACCGTCTGAGCAATGACGACGATGCCGTCAGCAAACTCTATACCGACCGCGGATACCTGTTCTTTAATGTCGAACCCGTGGAGGTGAATGTGGAGAACGACTCGATCGATTTTGAGATGCGTATGTACGAAGGCAAACCCGCTACGATCAATCAGATCAATATCGTCGGAAACACGCGTGTGTACGAGCATGTCGTTCGTCGTGAGCTATATACCAAACCCGGACAACTCTACTCGCAGTCGGATATCATGCGTTCGCTGCGTGAGTTGGCGCAGATGGGTCACTTCGACCAAGAGAAACTCGTGCCCGATATCCAGCCGAACCCCGAGGAGGGAACGGTGGATATAACCTATCAGTTGCAGACCAAGTCCTCCGACCAGATTGAGTTCTCGCTCGGTTGGGGTGCTACCGGTCTGGTGGGTTCGCTCGGATTGAAGTTCACTAACTTCGCTATCCAGAACCTGTTCAATAAGAAATCCTACCGCATCGTGCCGCAGGGTGAAGGTCAGACCTTCTCCATCAACGCGCGTACGAACGGTATCTATTATACCTCGGCTTCGATCTCCTTCCTCGAGCCGTGGCTCGGCGGTAAGCGTCCGAATAGTTTGAGCGCATCGATCTACTTTGCCAACCAAACCGGTTACTCGAGTCGTTATCAGAAGGCCTACCAAAACCTCTATAACACCTATTCGAACTACTATTACTACTCCGGAAATAGCAATTATTACCAGCAGTTGGCGGAGTCCGAGGCGGATAAGGACAAGTACCTCCGTACGCTCGGTGTGTCGGTGGGTTACGGTAAGCGTATGCGCTGGCCGGACGACTATTTTGCGTTCTACGGCGAGTTGAGTTACCAGATGTACATGATGAAAGACTGGGCTTATCTACTCGTGTCCGACGGTACCTGTCACAACCTGGCACTGAACCTGCAGATCAGCCGTTCGTCCATCGATAACCCGATTTACACCCGCCGCGGTAGCCAGTTCACCATAGGAGTCAAACTGACCCCGCCTTGGTCGCTCTTCTTCCCGGCGGACTATGCCAACATGACCAATAACGAGAAGTACCACCTCATTGAGTACCATAAGTGGAAATTCACCGGAAAGGTGTTCACGCCGCTCACCAAAGATAGCAAGTTAGTGCTCATGACGCGTGCGGAGTTCGGTTATCTGGGGCATTACAACCAGAACCTCAAATCGCCGTTCGAGACTTTCTATATGGGTGGCGACGGTATGTCGAGTTACACGAGTTATGCAACCGAATACGTGGCGATGCGTGGTTACTCCTCGGGTTCGCTCACGCCGTACGATGTGGCAACCGGACGTAACATGGGTTACCTCTATAATAAGTTCACCATGGAGTTGCGTTACCCGATCACCTTGGAGCAGAGTGCAACCATCTGGGCGCATGTCTTCCTCGAGGCCGGTAACTGTTTCTCGGATATCCGCGACTACAACCCCTTCAACCTCAAGCGTTCCGCCGGTGTCGGCGTACGTATCTTCCTGCCGATGTTCGGTCTGTTAGGTATCGACTGGGGATGGGGTTTCGACGAGATCAACGGATCGAAACAGTATAGCGGTAGTCAGTTCCACTTCGTTCTCGGACAAGAGCTATAAAATTTGAAATTTGAGATTTGAAATGAAAAAATTAGTTTCAATAATTTTTGCAGCCCTGCTGCTTTGTGGCACGGCTTTTGCTAAAGATCAGTCGATAGCGTATATCGACATGAGTTATATCCTCAAGAACCTGCCTCAGTACGAGCAGGCGAACGAGCAACTGACGATGCTCTCCAAGCGTTGGCAGAAAGAGATAGACGCCGCGCAACAAGAGGCACGCGTCATGGCCACCAACTATCAGACGGAGCAGATCTTCCTCTCCGAGACCATGCGCGCACAACGCGAGCAGGAGATAGTTGCCAAAGAGCAGGAGGTACTTGAACTCAAACGCAAGTATTTCGGTCAGGAAGGCGAGTTGTACAAGAAACGCGAGGCGCTCATCAAGCCGATCCAGGACGAGATATACAATGCCATTCAGGACTTGGCGAACGAGAAACGCATCGACATCGTCAAAGACCGTTCGGCTGACCCTGCACTGATCTATATGTCCTCCAAACTGGACGTATCCGATCAGGTGTTACGCAAATTAGGAGCAAAATAAAAGTATAAATAATAAATCAAAAATTGGAAATGAAAAAAATTATTATCGCAATGATGCTGGTATTACCGATGGTAGCCAGCGCACAGAAATTCGGTCACATCAACACGCAAGAGCTCTTCGCTCAGATGCCGGAGGTAGCACAAGTCAAACTGAAAATGGATACTATCCAGAATCAGTACGAGACCCAGCTCGCTTCGATGAACGAGGAGATCCAGAAGAAACTGCAGGACTATCAGGCACAAGAGGCTACGATGGCAGACGCTATCAAGCAGATTCGTCAACAGGAGTTGCAGGAAATGCAGCAACGAATTCAACTGTTCTACCAAACTGCGGAGCAGGATATCCAACGTAAACAACAGGAGTTGTTGGCACCGGTTCACGAGAAGATGGCAAAGGCTATCAAGGCAGTTGGTGAACGCGAGAACTACACCTATATCTTCGATAGCCAGGCAATGGTGCATATCGGTGCAGACGCCATCGATGCTACACCGGCTGTTAAGAAAGAACTCGGAATTAAATAATGGCAGACGGTTATCTGGAAAGCCATTATGCCGAGTATGAGAAAAAAAAGGCAGAATGGTTAAAGAAAAAATCCAAATTCTCCTACAAGTATGGTAAAAGCAATTCAAAAGACGCTTCGTGACAGTGCAGTAGCGCGTTGGGCAGTCTTGGTGCTCGTGGCATCCATGATGTTCTTCGCCTACATGTTCGTCGATATCCTCTCACCGCTGGCTTCCTTATTGGAAGAGACCCTCGATTGGGACCGCGGTGACTTCGGTACCTACGCAGCCGGTGAGTACCTGCTGAACGTGTTCGGTTTCCTCATCATCGCGGGTATCATCCTCGATAAGATGGGAGTCCGTTTCACGGGTCTGCTCAGTGCGAGCCTCATGGTGATCGGTGCGGCCATCAAATACTGGGGTATATCCTGGTCAGAGGCCAATACGGTTGAGTGGCTCAACGCCTGGTGGCCGGCTATGCCGGGTAGCGCAAAACTGGCGATGTTCGGTTTTATGATCTTCGGCTGCGGCTGTGAGATGGCCGGCACGACGGTTAGTAAGATCCTCGCTAAGTGGTTCAAAGGAAAAGAAATGGCACTAGCAATGGGACTCGAGATGGCAATCGCCCGTCTGGGAGTGTTCGCTGCGATGTGGCTCGCGCCGATGCTCAGCTCGCATTATGCTGTGGACGGAACGAACTCCGTTACGGCACCGTTGCTCTTCGCAACGCTCTTGCTCGTCATCGGTCTGATCAATTTCTTTGTGTTCACCATCATGGACAAGGCCTTCGATAACCAACTCGTGGCCATCGGTGAAGCAACGGCAGAGAAAGATCCGGAGGATGAGTTCCATGTGTCCGACCTCAAGCAGATATTGACCTCGAAAATGTTCTGGATCGTAGCGCTCCTCTGTGTGCTCTACTACTCCGCTATCTTCCCCTTCCAGCGTTTCGCAACGAACTTCCTGGAAGAGACTCTCGCGATCTCCAATGCGGAAGCAGCCGGTCTGTTCAAGTGGTTCCCGATCCTGGCGATGGTACTGACGCCGTTCCTCGGTGCGTTCATCGACTACAAGGGTAAAGGTGCCTCGATGATGCTGCTCGGTGCGGTCATCATGATCGCGTGCCATAGTGTGTTCGCATTCGTGCTGCCGGCATACCCCAGCAAAGCACTCGCGCTGGTGACGATCCTGGTACTCGGTGTCAGCTTCTCGCTCGTACCGGCTTCTATGTGGCCTTCGGTACCGAAGATTATTGACGAGAAAGTGCTCGGTTCGGCCTACTGCCTCATCTTCTGGGTGCAGAACATCGGTCTGTGCCTCGTACCGCTGCTCATCGGTAAACTGCGCGTGGCTACCAACGGCTACCTCGTGCCGATGATCGTCTTCGCTTCGTTCGGTGTGATGGCCTTCTTGCTGAGTCTGGCACTCAAAGTGGAGGATAAAAAGAAGAACTATGGATTGGAGCTTCCTAATAAGAAATAAGCAATCCCTGAATGTCACAACAGACAGCCGGAAGGTAACTCCCGGCTCTGTTTTTGTGGCACTCAAAGGCGAACATTTTGACGGCAACGCGTTTGTGGATCAGGCGCGAAAGGATGGTGCCGAATATATCATCAGCGGGGAGAACGCGTTGGCTGAACTGCAAGACCTGGCGCGTGCCTGGCGTCGTGAGTTAGGGCTGCCAATCCTTGGTATCACCGGTACGAACGGTAAGACAACCACCAAAGAACTCTGTGCAGCAGTGCTCAAGACGAAGTACAACCTCTACTATACGCAGGGCAATCTGAACAACCAACTCGGTGTGCCTCTCACCTTATTATCTATAACGCGCGCGCACGAGATGGCGATCGTGGAGATGGGGGCGAGTCACCCGGGCGATATCAAAGAACTCGTGGAGATAGCTGAACCGAACTGCGGTCTGATCACCAATGTCGGCAAAGCGCATCTGCAGGGATTCGGTTCGTTCGAAGGCGTACAACGCACCAAAGCGGAGTTGTATGACTATCTCCGTGCACACGGCGGTTACTGCTTCCGAAACATGGATAATCCCTACCTGGCGAAGATGGCAGGTGATCTTAAGACCGTGCCTTATATGACCGGTACCATGCCCGAAGGAACGCATCTCGTGGGTGGTTATAACGCAGAGAACGTGTCGGCGGCTATATGCGTGGGCAAGCATTTCGGTATCAGCGAAGAGGCGGCCTTAGAGGCCATCCGCGCGTATGTGCCGAGTAACAACCGATCGCAGTTGATGCAGACCGAGCACAACACCGTCGTGGTGGACGCTTATAACGCCAACCCTACTTCCATGACGGCCGCCATCAATGCGTTTAAGGGTAATTGTTATATCCTGGGCGCGATGCGTGAGTTGGGTGAGTACTCCCATCTGGAGCATCAGAATATCGTCAACATGCTGCTGGAGCGCAAGGCGGAGAAAGTGCTGCTGGTCGGCGAGGAATACAAAGAAACGACTGCACCGTACCCCGTCTTCGATAACGTGGAGGCGCTCTTTGTGGCACTGCAGCAATCACCGCTTTCCGGCTACACTATCCTACTCAAAGGCAGCCGAAGCAATCAATTAGAGAAAGTTATTCCGTTATTATGAACAACAACAATGTTAATCGTGCCCCTGAGGCTAAGAATAAGAAATTAGTCTGGATTATTATAGGTTTTTTAGTTGTGGCGCTGGGTGCGCTCGTCTATCTGTATCTTGACCAGCGGTCGGAGATGACAGAACTGGTGGAGCAGATGACGATAGAGAAAGCTGAACTGGAGGAAGAATACGAAGACCTGGCCATTCAGTTCGACGGTTACCAGCAGATGGATATCCGCAATGACTCGTTGCAGGATTTGTTGAGCCGCGAGCAACAACGTGTGCAGGACTTGCTCGAAGAGTTACGTCAGACCAAGGCTTCTAATGCCCGCCGTATTGCGGAGTTGAAGCGCGAACTGGCTACCGTTCGTGCGGTGATGGTGGAGTACGTCCGTCAGATAGACTCGCTCAATGCCACCAATGCCCGTCTGACTGAAGAGAATATACAAGTGCGCGAAGAGAACCAGATGGTTAAGGAACAAAACACCCACCTGACTCATGCGAATGCCCAACTGACCGAAACCGTAGAGCGCGCCTCCATGCTCGAGATAACCTCCTGCAACCTGACAATGCTCAATAAGAACGACAAGAAAACGCGTATGGTCAGTCATATGCGCAAACTGCAGTTCGACTTCGTCATTGCGAAAAATATCACCTGTACGCCGGGACTCAAAGACCTGTACGCACGCGTGATCACGCCGAACGGCGATGTGATTGGTGAAGATGCATCGAGAGTCTTTGCATTCGAGTCCGGGGAGATCCCCTATACGCTCGTGCAGCAGATAGAATACAGCGGTGAGGCGTATAACGGCACGTGTTACTGCCCATGGGTAGAGGAGGTTCAGGAAGGTTTCTACTCGATTGATTTCTTCTGCGACGGCAATCTCATCGGTTCCTTCCCCTTCCAACTCAAGAAATAAAGGACACCTTGCGGCATCCAGCGGAAAGAGAGGGATTCGAACCCCCGGTACCTTTCAGTACTTCGGTTTTCAAGACCGACGCAATAGACCACTCTGCCATCTTTCCTCAAAAGCGGGTGCAAAGGTACTACAAAAAATCGACATGACCAAATAAATTGACAAAAAAATGAAGCAACAGGCTACTTTTTTGATGCTGGCGAAGACCTTCAAGGGCCTCGAAGAGGTATTGGCGCAAGAACTGATTGAGTTAGGTGCCAACGATGTGCAGCTGGAACGCCGCGCAGTCTCTTTCCGGGGTGACAAGGCCTTGCTGTACCGCGCGAACTTCTGCTTGCGCACCGCCATCCGCATCCTCGTGCCGATCGCTTCGTTCAAAGCCAAAGACACGGACGCTCTCTATAAACAACTCAAAGCACTCGATTGGTCGAAGTACATGACGGTGAATAACACCTTCGCCATCGATGCCACTGTCTATAGTGAGTCGTTCCGCAACAGCCGTTTTGTGACGTACCGCGTCAAGGATGCCATTGTCGATTATTGGTCGGAGCGCATTAATCAACGTCCGAACGTGAGTGTGCAAAATCCCGATCTGACAATCAATATCCACATCGCCAACGAACAGGTGACGCTGTCTTTGGACAGCAGCGGCGAGAGTCTGCACAAACGCGGATACCGTGTCGCAACAACCGAAGCGCCTATCAACGAAGTACTGGCGGCGGGAATGCTACTCATGGCGGGATGGCACGGACAGTCGGATTTCTATGACCCGATGTGCGGTTCGGGAACACTCCTTATCGAGGCGGCACTCATTGCACGTAACATCGCGCCGGGTGTCTTCCGTCAGTCCTATGCCTTCGAAAAATGGCCGGACTTCGATGCCGACTTATGGAATGAGATATACAACGACGACTCCCACGAACGTGATTTTACCCATCATATATACGGATCGGACGCTTCGTTCTATGCCATTCAACAGGCATCAAAGAATGTCAAGTCGGCCGGTGTTCAGAAGGATATCGAACTCAAGCAGATTCGTATAGAGGAGATTAAAACAATCACCAATAACCAATCACCAATGACCAATCCATCACTTCTGGTGATGCTCAATCCGCCGTATGGCGAACGACTCAAGAGCAACAAGGAGATAGAAGACCTGTATGGCGCCATCGGAACAGCCCTCAAGCATCAGTTCACCGGTGCGACAGCTTGGATCATCTCGTCCAATGCCGAAGCGATGAAATGCATCGGACTCAAACCCTCCAAGAAATACCGTTTGCTCAACGGCGAACTGGACTGCCAATTTAACAAATACGAATTATTTCAGGGGAAAAGAAAAGACAATAACCAATAACCAATGACCAATCACCAATCACCAATCTATATAGCTGATTATAACTACCCTTTACCTGACGAACGAATCGCCAAATATCCGCTGCCCGAACGCGACCACAGCAAACTGCTGGTCTATCGCGACGGACAGGTGACGGAAGATTATTTCTACAACGTCGGCGATTATATCGCCCCGCATTCGCTCCTTATATATAATAACACGCGCGTGATACAAGCCAGGCTGGAGTTTCATAAGCCTACCGGTGCACGTATCGAGGTGTTCTGTCTGGAACCCCTCATGCCCCATGACTACCAACTCTCACTTGGTTCTACCACCGGTTGTACATGGAAATGTATGGTGGGCAACGTTAAGAAATGGCACGATGAAGCGGTTGAATTACCAATTACAAATGACAAATTACAAATAGTTCTTCGCGCCTACAAAGAGCAGGTTTTAGGCAATACTTTTGCCGTGCGTTTTGAGTGGAACGAAGAGAACGTATCGTTTGCTCAGATACTCGATGCAGCCGGTGAACTGCCTATTCCACCGTACCTCAACCGTAAGACCGAAGAATCCGATCTGAAGACCTATCAAACCGTCTATTCGCGCATCAAAGGGTCTGTGGCAGCGCCTACGGCCGGTTTGCATTTTACGGACAAGGTGCTCGATGATCTGCGTGGACGCGGTATAGAGACCGATGAGGTGACGCTCCATGTGGGTGCAGGAACCTTCCTGCCGGTCAAGACTGCCGATGCCAATGAGCACACGATGCACACGGAGATCATCGCCGTGCCCCGTGAGACGATTGCGCACATACAGCGCCAACTCGGACACATCGTCGCCGTGGGTACCACTTCCATGCGTACGCTCGAATCGCTCTATTTCATCGGTTGCCACCCGGAGAATGCCACGGTAGGTCAGTTTGAACCCTACGAAAAGGACTATACATTGTCGGTTCATGACGCATTACAGGCCATTCTGGACTACCTCGATGCGACGCATCAGCAGACCCTTCATGCCGAGACGCAGATCATGATCAAACCCGGCTATACTTTCCGTATTGTGGATCAACTGATCACCAATTTCCACCAACCGCAATCGACCTTGCTCTTGCTCGTCAGCGCGTTTGTTGGTGGCGATTGGAAGACCATTTACGACTACGCCCTGAGTCACAATTTTCGTTTCCTCTCCTACGGAGACTCAAGTATCTTAAATCATAAATCATAAATTTGAAATCATAATTATGATCGATACACATATACATTTAGACGAAGAGGCGTACGCGTCGGATCGCGAAGAAGTCATTGCCCGCCAACGCGAGAGTGGGGTGGAAGCCATGCTGGTGCCAGGCGTCAATGCTGACTCCATACCCGGCATCCTCGATGTGTGCCATAAGCACCCGGGCTACTGTTATGCCGGACTTGGTTTTCATCCGCAGGATGTCAAAGAAGACTGGCAGGAACAATGGACGATCATCGAAAAAGCTATTCGGGAGCACCGCGATGAGTTGGTCGCCATCGGAGAGATAGGCTTTGACTACTACTGGGATACCACCTTCAAGGATGCCCAACACGAAGTGTTCCAACGTCAGTTGGACTTGGCTGCCGAACTCAACCTGCCCATTATGATTCATAGCCGTGAAGCCACTGAAGATACGCTGAAGGTGCTAAAATCAGCAATCAGCAATCACCAATCACCAATCAAAGGCGTCATTCACTGCTTCAACGGCAGCAAAGAGGTGGCACAACAATACCTCCAAATGGGCTTCTACCTGGGCATTGGAGGCGTGTTGACCTTCAAGAATTGCAAACTGTCGGAGACGCTCGAAGTCGTTCCTTTGGAACGGATCGTACTCGAGACGGATGGCCCGTATTTGGCGCCCACTCCTCATAGAGGAGAACGTAACGAGAGTCGCTTGATGATCCACGTCGCCGAACGACTTGCACAGGTCTATAATTGCTCCGTCGAACAGATAATAGAGGTCACAAGTGCCAATGCACGTCAACTTTTTGGCATAAAATAATAGAAAAAACGTAAAAATTTGCACAAACTCTTGCGTATGTGCGAAAAAAGTAGTAATTTTGTAGCCGATATTGAGATTTGCGCGTTCTAATAAGTAACGGAAATATATCGGGATGTGAACTAACGTAGTGTTCGCAGACCGAAGAGGAGGAAGTGCGGCGATTATACGAGTTACGTAGTAACGAAGTCATCGTAAGCCACTTTCGACGAAGGAGAGATGCTCGAGTGGTTTAAGAGGCACGCCTGGAAAGCGTGTAAACTTCAAAAGGGTTTCCGGGGTTCGAATCCCCGTCTCTCCGCAAGACTTTCACAACAAGAGCGAGTCCAAGCTTGCTTGAGTGAGCGAAAGAAGTGAAAGGCTTGAACAAGGTGCCAGCGGCAGCTTGTTGGAATTCGGGGGAATTGCGAAGCAAGGCGGAGTCCGAATCCCCGTCTCTCCGCAAGGAGCGGAGCGACGAAGCAATCCCCGGGGAATTGCGAAGCAAGGCGGAGTCCGAATCCCCGTTAAGGTGAAAACACAATAAACACAAATAACTTAAATTAATTTATTATTCTCATGAAAAAAGTATTTGCAACTCTGACAGTGCTGGCTATGCTTACCTTTGGTAGCGCAGTGATGATGGCACAAGAAGAAGCAGCTGCTGTAGAAGAGGCTGCTGTTGAACAAGTAGACGAAGCTGCTCCTGCAGCAGTAGAAGAAGTAGCTGAGGCTCCCGCTGAGGAAGATGGCGGACTCGTTGCTCTTCACAAAACGTTGAAAACGAAGTTCATCGAAGGTGGTGCAGGCTTTATGGCTCTGACCCTCGTTACTCTCGTATTCGGTCTCGCTCTCTGTATCGAGCGTATTATCTATCTGTCGTTGAGCAAAACAAACACCAAAGAGTTGCTCGCTAATATTGAAGCTGCTCTCAAGCAGGGCGGTATCGAGAAAGCACTCGACGTTTGCCGTAACACCCGTGGCCCCGTTGCTTCGATCTTCTATCAAGGTCTGAGCCGCTATGACGAGGGTATCGACGTAGTGGAGAAAACCGTTGCTTCCTACGGTGGCGTACAACTCGGTCTCTTGGAGAAGAACCTCTCTTGGATTACCCTGTTCATCGCGATCGCTCCGTCTCTCGGATTCTTGGGTACCATCATCGGTATGATCGAGGCATTCGATAAGATCCAGCAAGTTGGTGATATCTCGGCTACCGTTGTTGCCGGCGGTATCAAGGTCGCTCTGTTGACCACCCTCCTCGGTTTGATTATTGCTGTTGTTCTCCAGTTGTTCTACAACTACATCCTCAGCCTCGTTGAGGGGCTGGTAAATGAGATGGAGGACAGCTCGATTAGCCTGCTCGATATCGTAGTAGAGTACGACGCTGCTCAAAAAAAGAAATAAGCTGACAGCGGATAGCTGATAGCTGAAAACTATTGTTTAACCAAACAATTTTGAGCAATTATGAAAGATTATAAAATGTTACCTAAGATTGCCCTCTGGACGTTGCTGGGATTAGGCATCGTGTTCATCGCGTTGTTCTTCCTCGGCGGCTCCAATGGTAGTCTCGAGGTGGCCGGTGATTTCCTGGATATTCCTCGCTTCACCGATGCTTTCCTCATCTGGGTCTATATCCTGGTCGGACTGGTAGTGCTGATCACCTTGGCTGTGGTTTGTGTGGATTTTGCCAACAACTGGAAGACCAACCGCCGCAAAGCGTACATGACGCTTGGTGTCGTAGGTGGTTTCATCCTGCTGGCTCTCATCTGCTGGTTCCTCGGTAGCCCGGAGAAAATCAATATCATCGGTTACGAAGGTACGGATAACGAAGGCGCATGGGCTCAATTGGCTGACGCTGTTATCTATGCTTGCTATTTCCTCTTCATTGCTACCATCGGTACAATGATCTGGGGGTATGTACATACTAAAAAACTGTCGAAGTAAATCACATTTATCATGGCAAAGAAAGTCCCACAGATCAACGCCAGCTCTATGGCCGACATCTCGTTCCTGTTGCTGATTTTCTTCTTGGTGACCACCTCTATGGATGTGAACCAAGGACTGGCTCGCCGTCTGCCTGCGCCTATTCCACCTGACCAAAAAGTGGAGGATAAGGATATCAACAAGCGCAACCTGCTGGTAGTGAAGATTAACTCCGCCAACCAGCTTATGGTGCAAGGCCAGTTGATGGATGTGAAGCAACTGAGAGAGAACGCCAAAAAGTTCATTAAGAACGAAGAGAATGCGGAATACTATCCGAAATTGTTCGAAGAGGATTTCGGTGCTCCGTTCGGTGTAATCAAATACACCAAGGATCACGTTATCTCTGTTCAGAACGACGTGGATACACGGTACCAGGCATATCTGGACGTTCAAAACGAACTCGTGGCTGCCTATAATGAATTGCGCGAAGAATGCGCGCAGAAGTATTTCCATAAGGCTTACAACGAACTCGAAGAGGATCAACAGAAACAGATCCAAAAGATCTATCCTCAGAAGATTTCCGAGGCTGAACCTAAAAATTACGGTAACTAACATGGCAAAGATTCGTAGAAATGAGAAACGTGAGATGCCGGCGCTCAACACGTCGTCTCTCCCTGATATTATCTTCATGCTGCTCTTCTTCTTCATGTCCGTTACGTCAATGAAGGAAGTAAGTTACAAGGTGCAGTTCCAAAACCCGCAGGCTACAGAGCTCACCAAGCTGGAGAATAAATCCCTTGTGCGTTATATCTACGTAGGTACGCCGACTGCTGAGTTTCGTAAACAATACGGTGCAGAGACGCGTATCCAGTTGAATGACCAATTCGCTGAAGTGAAGGAGATCGGCGAGTATATCGTCAATGAGCGTTCGTCCATGAAGGAGAGCGACCAGGGTCTGATGACCGTCTCCATCAAAGCCGACAAGGAAACCCGCATGGGTGTCATCGCCGACATCAAGCAGGAACTCCGTCGCGCTTACGCACTCAAGATCAGCTACGCTGCAACGCAGCGCACAAGCTACTAAAAAGAGAAGCCGCTCATCGAGCGGCTTTCTTTTTTATTGCAATCTCTTTCCTGTTACCTTCAGCTCTTTGAGTCGGAGGTATTTCTTTGCTTGCGGCTTTCCGTTCGAATCATACCAAGGCAACACGCGTATATGCAGCGTCTCGTTAGCTGGAACCAATATAGGCTGATCGAGTTTCACGGTGATCCATTTGTTCTTCGGCAGTGCCGTATTCTCGTAGATAGTCGTCACGTCCCGGAAGGCATCGCCAAAACCGTAGTTGATATGGATGTTCATGCCATTTCCGCCTTTCGCGCAAACGGGCAATGTAATCGTCTCTATCACCAGTCCTTTTTTCTTCTTCGCCTTGATCGTATATTCGATATACCGGTTGGCTACCTCATCAATCTCCCCTGCCGGCCACATACCACCTGTAGGTACAAAACCGCCTTTCTGCAGTTCTATATTCTCTAATCGATAATTGCTAAAGGTTAATAGAAATTCTTCGCCTTTGGCCGCAAAAGCTGCTTTCTTCCCCTTCTCCTCTATGTTCTGCGCATAGGCCGTAAACTGCTCCTTACTGGGGAAAACGGTCCATGCCTGCATTTCACTCAACTCCGGTGCTTGACTGATCAACTCGTACGCCAGACTCGCAATCGCCATACCGCCTTCAGCACTCGTGTGCGTCTTGTCACCGCAGTTGAAATAATGTGCCATGCAATACTCTTTACCCTGTTGCTCGTATAGTTCCTGCGAACGAGCCGTCATATCCAAGAACGGCACGCCCGTCTCCTCCGCTACTTCTTGCATAGAACGCACATAGTTTTTATTCTCCGCAAGCACGTGCCTTCCCTCGTCATTGATCTTGCCGTCCTTAAAGTACGCGCGGCAGATAGGTCCCATCAATATTGGTGTCACGCCTTTTTCACGTGCCTCCGTTATATACTTGCGCAAAAACGCCTTGTACGTCGTATTCGGCTCCGTACCGCGCATGTCAGTCAGGGTGTCCTTGCCTTCGGCGCGTAACTTCGCATTCTCCACATAGACATCCTCGCCTTTGCATTTCTCATCGTTGTGCGCGAACTGAATAATGAGGTAGTCACCGGCACTCATCTGCGACTTTACCGAAGCCCACAGGTTCTCCGTCTCGTAGAACGTACGTGTACTCGCGCCGCTCTTGCCGCGGTTATTCACCTCTACCGAGTCCGTGTTGAAAAACGCCTGCAGGTACATACCCCAACCGCGCTTGGGTGTCGCGGCAGGTTTATACTCCGACATCGTACTGTCGCCTATCGTGTGCACTTTGCGTTTCGCTCCGAAAACCGGAACAAAAAACAACGAACAAAGAGCAAGGATTAAAATCTTTCTCATACAATCACTCTGTTAAATTCTTTCGGAACGGGACTCTCGAAGCGCACCGTCTTCTCCGTCACGGGATGGATAAACGCCAGCACTTTCGCATGCAGGCAGAGCCGGTCGATCGGACTGTTCTCGTTGCCGTGGCCGTATTTGCGGTCGCCCACCACCGGACAACCCTTGCTCGCCAGATGCACACGGATCTGATTCGTGCGTCCGGTCTCCAGATGCAACTCAACCAACGAGTACGCCCCGTCTGGCGAAGTACGTAAGGTCTTATAATTCGTAATGGCGATATCGCCTCCGTCATCCACCGGCGATGAGTACACCACCGCATTGCGCTTGTCCTCCGTCAGCCACGTCGTGATCTTGCCTTCGCGTGGATTCAAAGTACCCTCCGCCAATGCGATATACGTGCGCTCCTGAACCAACTCACGCCAGTACTCACGCATGTAATGCTGTAACTCTTCCGAACGGGCAAAAACCAACAAACCGCTCGTCTCCCGATCCAGACGATGCACTACATAGATGCCCGCGCGCGCGTTCTGTTTCTTAACGTACGCGCGCAGGATAGAGTATGCGGTGGTCTCGCTGCTACCCGGTGTAGCCGCTACGGTCAGCAGTCCCGGTTGCTTATTGACCACAATCAAATCATCGTCCTCATAGACGATCTTCAACTTCGGGTGCGTCAACTGACTGTTGCCACGACCCGAACTCACCGTCACTACATCGCCGACTTTCAGCGCAAAATCATGCCGTGTCTGTACGGCGTTACCCACTTTAACACGACGTTGGCCAAGCAACTGCTTGACCGACGAACGTGCCATACCTCCCATCTTCGCGATCAGGAAGTCCATTAATTGCGTAGGCTCCGCTACGCGCAATATTGTATCTTTTTTTCGAATCATTTCTTACCTAAAAACGGCGCTGCCCAGTATAGATTCTCCGGTTTCGTGTTCTTGATCCATGCAATACCGGCCATCGAGTTGATCACCAGGAAGAAGCAGAATAGTACCAGCGAGAAGATATTTCCCAGAACGATGAATAGCACAATACCGGCTACGCTGTAGATGAACCAGTACAACCAAGAATCATTCTTGCGATAGATCAACCAGTAGTTCGCCAGGAACGAGGATGAAATCATCAAACCGTTACACAACTTCACCGCTATATTCTCCCCGAATCCGTTATGTTGGAAGACAACCGTCTGAATAAAGTAATCCCCTGCCGTTACCGCCAGACCGATGAAGATCGATAACCAGAAACGCGGGATATCCAGGAACTTCGGCTCAAAGCTTGCTCCTCCGTCATCTTTATTGCGACTCCATTTATAGATACTCATCATCTGGAACGGAATAAACACAAAGAAATAAAGGAATGTACTGTCGTAACTCTTCTGGAGCGTGAATTGAACACCTAACAACGCCGACATCACGATTCCTGCAAAGAAACCAGTGTAGTTCTGCGGGTCGCGGATGGTCAAGATGTAACTCACGCCGATGATACTTGCCGGAATACCGACGCACCATGCGGCATCGTGCCATTTGAGCAGCGTGCCCGGCTCAAAAATGAAGAGCTCGGCAATCCAAAGAAGTAAGAAGATGCATGCGAACATGCCAATCGAGAGAAGTAAGTTGCGGCCTAAAGCCTTCCAAAGTTGTGCGTTTTTCATAATATCAAAAATCTTAAATCATAAATCTAAAATCATAAATAAAATAAGAGCGGACACACTCGTCCGCTCTTATTTTGCTTCGCATTACTTGCGGTTGCGGTTGCCGTAGCGAGACATGAACTTGTCCACACGACCTGCGGTGTCCACGAGTTTGGACTTACCGGTGTAGAACGGGTGACTCGTGTTCGAGATCTCCAACTTGATAAGCGGATACTTAACGCCGTCGATTTCGATCGTGTCCTTGGTAGCTGCTGTAGAGCGGCTGAAGAACTGAGTACCGTCAGACATATCTTTGAAAACTACTACGCGGTAGTTATCAGGATGAATTCCTTGTTTCATAAGATTTTTCTCCTTTTTTAATCTGTTAAACAATTACTCAGCTACAACATTCAACTTGATGTCAGCTTTTACCTCACGATGCAGACGAGCCTGTGCGGTGTGCTCACCCAACTCCTTGATCGGCTCAGCGATAGTGATCACCTTCTTGTCGATTTTGATCTCGTTAGCTGCCAAAGCGTCAGCGATGTTTTGGGTGGTTACTGTACCGAAGATCTTTCCGTCCTCGTTAGCTTTTACTTTAACCTCGATTACGGTCTCTGCGAGTTTAGCCTCCAGTGCCTGTGCGTCTGCCAGAATCTTAGCTGCCTTGTGAGCCTGTTGTTTCAGGTTCTCTGCCAACTGCTTCTTGTTGCTCTCGTTAGCGATGATAGCAATCTTCTGCGGCAACAGGTAGTTGCGTCCGTAGCCGTCACGTACTTTAACGATGTCGTTCTTGAAACCCAGATTAGCCAGGTCTTGAATAAGAATTACTTCCATGTTCTTTCCTTTCTACTTTAATGGGTTAATTACTTCATCATATCCGTTACGTAAGGCAGCAATGCCAAGTGGCGTGCTTTCTTAACGGCCTGAGCAACTTTGCGTTGGAACTTCAACGAAGTACCGGTGATACGACGCGGAAGGATCTTACCTTGCTCGTTCAGGAACTTCTTCAAAAACTCAGGATCTTTGTAATCGATGTACTTGATTCCGCTCTTCTTGAAACGGCAGTACTTTTTCTTCTTCTGATCCGAACCTTGCGGAGTCAGATAGCGAATTTCGTCATTCTGTGCCATGATTAAGCCTCCTCTTCTGCTTTAGGTTGAACTTTACCTTTGTTACGACGCTTCTCAGCGTACTCGAATGCGTACTTGTCAAGACGCGTTGTCAGGAAGCGGATGATGCGCTCGTCACGACGGAACTCGGTCTCGAGGGTAGCGATTACTGCAGGCTCTGCATCAAACTGAAGAATGAAGTAGAAACCTGAATTTTTACCTTGGATAGGGTAAGCGAGTTGCTTCAAGCCCCACTCCTCACGGTTCAAAATGGTACCGCCATTCTGCATGAGAAGATTCTCGAATTTCTCTACAGCCTCCTTCGTCTGCGGTTCAGACAAAACGGGAGTCAATACGAAGGCTGTTTCATAATGATTTACCATTGTAGTAAACTTTAGTTTAATAATTTGTTAATACTATTTCTGCTTATGTACGCGCACCCTGCGCGAAAAAAGCGTGCAAAATTACACTTTTTTTTTGATATGTGCAAATATTTTTGTAAATTTGCAGCGTTTTTTTGAAAAATGTAATTATGAAAGAGCAAAAACGATATTTTTTGACGGAGGACGAACTGCCTCGTCAATGGTACAATATCCAGGCAGAGATGGTCAACAAACCCTTACCTCTCTTGGATCCGAAGACCCGTCAGCCGCTTACAGCCGACGACTTGTCTCACATCTTCGCCAACGAGTGCGCCAAACAAGAACTCGATACCGAGCACGCTTGGATAGATATCCCCGAAGAGGTACAGCGTCGCTATCGGTACTACCGTTCTACCCCTCTCGTGCGCGCCTACGCGTTAGAACAAGCATTAGGTACGCCCGCGCATATATACTTCAAGAACGAGAGTGTCAACCCGCTGGGCTCGCATAAACTCAACTCCGCCATTCCGCAATGCTACTACTGCAAACAGGAAGGAGTCACCAACGTCACCACTGAGACCGGTGCCGGACAGTGGGGCGCAGCACTCAGTTATGCCGCCAAGACCTTTGGCCTCGAGTGCGCCGTCTATCAGGTGAAGATATCCATGCAGCAGAAACCCTACCGTAGTTCGATCATGCGCACCTTCGGTGCGACGGTCACCGGCTCTCCGTCTATGTCCACACGCGCCGGAAAGGATATCATCACCGCCGATCCCAACCACCCCGGTTCACTCGGTACCGCTATCTCAGAGGCCGTCGAACTGGCAACGACTACCCCCAACTGCAAATACACACTCGGCTCCGTCATGAACCACGTCTCGCTGCATCAGACCGTTATCGGCCTCGAGGCAGAGAAACAGATGGAGAAAGCCGGTGAGTATCCCGATACGATCATCGCCTGCTTCGGTGGCGGAAGTAACTTCGGTGGACTCGCCTTCCCCTTCATGCGCCATCAACTGCGTGGCGACAAGAAGATCGACTTCATCGCTGCTGAACCCGCTTCGTGCCCCAAACTAACCAAAGGTAAGTTCGAGTACGACTTCGGTGATGCGGCCGGCTACACCCCGCTGCTTCCGATGTACACCCTCGGACATGACTTCAAACCCGCTAATATCCACGCCGGTGGCCTGCGCTACCACGGCGCCGGAACCATCGTCAGCCAACTGCTCAAGGACGGCTACATGCGTGGCATGGACATTCCCCAACTGGAGTCTTTCGATGCCGGTCTGCTCTTTGCACGCACCGAAGGCATCATCCCCGCACCGGAGAGTTGTCACGCGATCGCGGCAACCATCCGCGAAGCCAAGCGTTGCATCGAGACCGGTGAACCCAAAGTCATCCTCTTCAACCTCAGCGGACACGGACTCATCGACATGACTGCCTATGACAGTTTCCTCAACGGCGATCTGATCAATTATGTTCCGAACAACTAATTAACCAACAGTCTGATATATGAAAAAATCCATTATCCTTATGCTTTCTGTAGCATTAGTCGCTTGCTCTGTCAAGCAACCAAAAATGGAGGACGAATGCCTCTATAGTCCCGCAAAAACGCAATTTGCCTTCTGGTCGAACGTAGCCGAACAGATGGAGATTCATCTCTATGAAGCCGCAGATGCAGCGGAGTTTGAGACCGTTGCGCTTACCAAAGGTGAGAACGATTTCTGGACAGCTTCTGTCAAGGGAGACCTGGCAGGTAAGTTCTACACCGTTCGCTCTTTTCAGAACGGCGAGTGGGCACCGGAAGCACCGGGTATTTTCGCCAAAGCCGTTTCGGTTAACGGCCAACGTGCTGCTATCCTTGATCTCAATGCAACCAACCCCGAAGGCTGGGACGCTGACATCCGTCCTGCGATGCCCGACATGACGGACATCGTCGTTTATGAGACTCATCTTCGTGACTTCACGATGTCACCCCTTTCCGGTGTAACCAACAAAGGCAAGTTCATCGGTCTCACCGAAGAAGCACCGCTCAATTACCTGCGCGAACTCGGCATTACCCACCTCCAGATCCTGCCGATGTTCGACTACGGCTCCATTGACGAGACCACCCTCGACCAGAATCGCTATAACTGGGGTTACGATCCGGTGAACTACAACGCGCCGGACGGCGGTTATTCGACCGACCCCTACGATCCCGCTTGCCGTATTCGCGAAGCGAAAGCCATGATTCAGGCGCTTCACAAAGCCGGTATCCGCGTCATCATGGATGTAGTCTATAACCACACCTACGATGTCATGGGCTGCGCACTCGGACGCGTGGTTCCCAAATACTTCTACCGCCTCAATGAGGATGGCTCCTATGCCAACGGTTCGGGCTGCGGCAACGAGACGGCTTCTGACCACGAGATGTACCGGAAGTTTATGGTCGAGTCCGTTTGTTACTGGGCACGTGAGTACCACATCGACGGTTTCCGTTTCGACCTCATGGGTATCCACGATCAGGAGACCATGCGCCAGATCCGTGCCGCATTGGACGAGATAGACCCCACGATCCTCACCTACGGTGAAGGCTGGGCAGCGATGTCTCCGGCTTATCCCTACGACTCACTCGCTATGAAACAATGGACGTATAAAATGCCGCGCGTGGGCGCCTTCAGCGATGATATCCGCAATGCCCTCATTGGTTCGCCGTTTGATCACGAACGTGGCTTCGCTTCCGGCAATCCGGCAGGAGTCAAAGATGTTATGCGCGGACTCATTGCCTGCCCCGAATGGAGCGGCGAACCCATGCAGCACGTTTCCTATATCACTTGCCACGACAACTACTGTCTCCGTGATCGTATAGCCGTTTCTGCACCCGAAGAGACCGAAGAGACGCAACTCCGCATGAATAAACTTGCCCAAACGGCAGTACTTGTTTCACAGGGCATGTCCTTTATCTACGGCGGCGAGGAACTCTATCGCACTAAACAAGGCATTGATAATAGTTACCAAAGCCCCGATTCGATCAATACGATTCCTTGGGAGAATCTAGACAAATACGCCGACCTGCATGACTACTACCAGGCCATGATCGCTATTCGTCATGCCCACAAAGGTTTCCGTCTGGGTTCAGCTGAGGCTGTACAAGAACATGTAGAATTTTTGGATGCCGACAATGACCAAGTCATCGTCTATCGCATCAAAGAACTCGAAGGTATCGATACCGCGAAATCGCTTATCGTCGTGCTGAATGGTAGTGAGAAAGCGGCCCAAGTGGAAATACCGGAAGGCGAATATACCCTGCTTGCTTTCAATGGCGAAGCCAATGTAGAAGGACTCTCCGATTTGCACGAGTCCCAAGCACTCGTAGCACCCTATTCGGCAACCATCTTAGCAGAGAAGTAACCCGTAACCGGTAACCCCTCACCCATTCATCGCTTGTAACCTATTTTGCATCTCGAGCATTTCGTCTCGTAGGAAAGCGGCGGTTTCAAAATCCGTCGCTTTTGCTGCAGCGAGCATCTGTTTGCGTTTCTCGTCAATGGCTTTCTCCAATCGCTTGGCATCCATCTTCTGCCATTCGGCGTTCTTCCAACCGGCTTTGATGCTCTCCGTCAGTTTGCGTTTTTCCTCCTCCGGATCCTTATACAGACCCGCGAGTGCCGACGTGTTAATCTCTTTCTTGATCGGCGTCGGAATAATCCCGTGCTCCTCGTTGTACTTCATCTGAATCGCCCTGCGGCGGTTGGTCTCGTTGATGGTTGCCTGCATGGCCGGAGTGATCTTATCGCCGTACAACACCGCTTTACCGTGCACATGTCGTGCCGCGCGACCTACCGTCTGCGTCAGACTCCGCTGATCCCGCAAGAAGCCTGTCTTGTCAGCATCCAGTATAGCTACAAGACTCACTTCCGGTAGGTCGAGTCCTTCTCGCAGCAGGTTGACACCCACCAACACATCGTACTCGCCTTTGCGCAGATCCTCCATGATCTTCACGCGTTCGATGGTATCTATATCCGAGTGGATATAGGCACTCTTGATTCGGTACTTGCGTAGATACTCATCCAATTCCTCTGCCATCCGCTTCGTCAGCGTTGTCACCAGACACCGCTCATTCCTATGAATCCTAAACTTGATCTCGTCCATCAAGTCATCCACTTGATGCTCGGTCGGCCGTACTTCAATCTCCGGATCCAACAGTCCTGTCGGACGAATCAACTGGTCAATCACAATGCCTTCGCTCCGCTCCAACTCATACTCGTCCGGAGTCGCCGACACATAAATGGTTTGACCTGTTTTCTGCTCGAACTCATCGAACTTCAACGGCCTATTATCCCGTGCTGCCGGTAATCGGAAGCCGTACGTCACCAAATTGTCCTTTCTTGCCTTGTCCCCACCGTACATACCCCTTATCTGCGGTACGGTCACGTGACTCTCGTCAATAACAAGCAACATGTCCTTCGGGAAATAATCGAGCAGACAATAGGGTGGTGTTCCGGGTTCACGTCCGTCGAAATAGCGGCTGTAATTCTCCACGCCCGTACAATATCCCAACTCATCCAGCATCTCCAGATCGTATTTCACGCGCTCCTCGATACGCTTCGCGTATAACTCTTCACCAATCGATATGAAATACTCGATTTGTTTGTCCAGATCGGCCTTTATCTGTTCCTTCGCGGCAGCAATCCGTTCGGAGCTTGTCAGGAAGATCGTTGCCGGGCTTAAATTATAATGCTCAAACTCCTCTAGCACCTGCCCGCTGATCGGATCCACCGTTAAGATCGCATCGATCTCATTGCCGAAAAACTCTACGCGTACCAGATAGTCCGCGTACGCCAATGCGATATCGATGGTATCGCCCTTGACTCGGAAACGCCCGCGCGCGAGTTCAATATCATTACGCACGTACTGCGCGCCCACGAGTTGTTTCAAGAGGGTGTCCATCGGTATTTGCTCGCCCCGCTTCAACTCTACTACATTCGCCGTGAAGTCCTGCGGGCTACCCAAACCGTAGATACAACTGACTGAACTGACAATGATGACGTCCTTTCGTCCGCTCAGCAGCGCGGCCACCGCACTCAGTCGTAACCGATCAATCTCCTCGTTGATGCTCAGGTCTTTGTCGATATACGTATCCGTACTCGGGATATAAGCCTCCGGCTGGTAGTAATCGTAGTAGCTCACGAAATACTCCACCGCGTTATGCGGGAAGAACGCCTTCATCTCCGAGTACAACTGCGCCGCAAGCGTCTTGTTATGACTCATGATGAGGGTGGGGCGGTTCAGTTGCTGGATCACGTTCGCCACTGTAAACGTCTTTCCGCTTCCGGTCACGCCGAGCAACACCTGCGCCTCTGCGCCGGCTTTCACTCCCTCCACCAGCGCCTTGATCGCCTCCGGCTGGTCTCCTGTCGGTTTATATGGACTCTCTAATTGAAACATAGGTCTACCTAGGTCAACCTAGGACTACCTAGAAAAAAGGGGAACCCGTAAGTTCCCCTTCGAGTTATTTAACTCGTCTTTCTTGAATGCGGGCTTTCTTACCCGTACGCTCGCGGAGGTAATACAATTTAGCACGACGTACTTTACCGTACTTGTTGATTGTAATGCTCTCGATGAAGGGGCTGTCCATCGGGAAGATACGCTCTACACCAACGTTGCCGCTCATCTTACGAACTGTGAAGCGCTTCTTATCGCCGCTACCATGGATGCAAATTACATCACCGCGGAACTCCTGTACACGCTCTTTGTTACCTTCTTTAATACGGTAGCCTACCGTAATTTGATCACCTGCCTTGAATGCAGGGAATTCTTTCTTCTCGCCGGCAAATGCTTGCTCAGCTACTTTCAATAAATCCATTTCGTTTCCTTTTTATATGGATCCTTACTAACGTTTGGAGCATTTACTACTATTCGAGTGAGTCCCGTAACCGGTAACCGGTAACCCGTAACCCATCTAATGCAATCGCCAGAGGCTCAAAACGGACTGCAAAAGTACTACAAAATTTTGAATTGACCAAATTTTTTAGCAAAAAAATGCAAAAATAATGATTTTATTTGCGGGTACGAAAATATTTTCGTACCTTTGCACGCTAAAAATGCACGTGTGTGAAGCGATTTCTGTACATAGTAGGTGTGATCCTCGTCAGTCTCTTGCTGGTGAGCGCGGTGCTCATCGGTGCGCTGATGAGTGATGAGGTGGAGACGGCTGCCGTGCAGTTGGCTACCAAAGAGCTGTCGCGCGCGCTAGGTACGGAAGCCCGCGTAGGCAGGGTAGAATACCGCTTCCCCGCACGTCTCGCCTTCCGCGATATATACCTCGAAGACCAACAGGGCGACACCCTTGCCTTTGTGGGCGAACTGTACGCGCATTTCAGTCCGCTTGCGTTGCAGCACAACGAGATTCGCTTCTCGCATGTGCGGCTCCAAAACGTTGTGGCGGACATTCACCGCCTTCCGGACAGCACGTGGAACTATCAATTCCTGGCTGATGCTTTCAAGTCCGAGAAAAAAGAGAGTCAACCCCTCAAGAGCCTCATTGCCGTCAAGGATGTCCAACTCGACTCCATCCGTCTGCGTTACGAAGACTACAACCTCTTCCTCTCGCACGCTTCGATGGACTTGCACGAACTAACAGAGACCACCCTCGATGCCGAGATCTCCGAATTGGCGATGCAAATCGAAAATCAAAAAACAAAAATCAAACATCATACATCGCCTTTCATTGTCGAAGATATGAAGGCGCATGTCATCCTCACCGATACACTGCTCAGTGTCCCGACCCTTCGGGCACAACTGCCGCAGTCCCGCATGGACTTGAGTGGTATCACCGTTCGTTTCCCCGCCGGCGATACACTCTATCTGTCCAAGTCGGCGCACGAGATATCGTTCGCCCTGCGTTTCAACGAGGCAGAAGTGGTGCCTGCCGATGTGGCGCTGTTCATTCCCCGTGTGGCACACCTCAAGCGTCCGGTAGGGCTCTCCGGCGGACTAAGCGGTACGCTCGACTCGCTGGCGTTCGATAACCTCGAAATGCGCTATAACAACCAGACTTTCCTCCAAGGCGACATAGCGGCCGTGGGACTACCCGATCTGTCGAATCCTTACCTGCGGGCTAACCTGACGGACTTCCATACCAATGCTGCACGTTTGCAGGATTTCATGTCCCAACTCTACGGCCGACCGGTTCGTCTGCCGCAAGCGGTGCATCGCCTCGGCGACCTGCATTACCGCGGTTGGGCAGAGGGACATCTGCATGACTTGACGCTGCATGGTGCGTTCCGTACAGCTCTGGGTGCCATCACGACCGATGGTACGCTCCGTTCGGACTCGGCGTTCGATCACATGGTCTATGATGCACAGGTGGTAGCCCGTAACTTCCGTCTCGGACGCATGCTCGATCAGGCTAAGTTAGGCGCGATCACGCTCGATGTGAGTTCGCAGGGCAAGATCGACGACGGCGAAGTACATGGCGACATCCAAGCGCACGTACGCGACCTGACCTACAACGGCTATACCTACAACGACCTGAATATGGACGGCCACTATGCGCCGAAGCATTATCATGGTCAGTGCGCTATCCACGACCCGCATTTCGATATGTCCTTCGATGGCGTGGTGGACTTGCACGATAAGAATCCTGAGATCAACTGTAACCTCCTCTGCCGGCATTTCGACTCGGCGCCTCTGGGCAATGAGTTCATCGGCGACAAACTCAAGACGAGCTTCTCGCTAACCGTGGATATGAGTGGTGTCCAAGCCGACCAGATGAGCGGTTACCTGACCCTCGACTCGCTCTTTATGGCCACCTCGCGTGACTCTGTGCTGATGAAACAACTGATGCTCCTCGTTTCGGCAGACCCCGATGGCAGCAAGGCGATCACCCTCAATACGGACTACCTCCGTGCGCAGGCGGACGGCCATTTCCGTTACGGCGATATAGTACCTGCCTTGCAGGCCTTGATGCATTATTACCTGCCGACGGCGGTGGCTGAACCCAAACGTGCTTGGGAACCGGTTAATCTCTCACTGCGTGCCGATGGCGATCGGTTACGTGACGTGCAGCGACTCTTCAAATCCTTCATCACGCTCAGTGACCATCCCAAACTGACGGCTGATTTGAAAGTGTCTCCGGCAGAGAAACCATTGGTTAACTTCCGTTTCTTCGCGCCCGGTATTCGTCTCAAAGATACACCGGTACATGACCTGCTTGTCACGCTCCAGAACGAAGACTCGCTCTCCGGGCTGGCGTTCTCTATGTCGGCTGAGGCGATGGAGATGTACACCAAACTCACCTCGGTGGCTTTCCGAGACACGCTCCTCACTGCTCTTTCTGTGCATAAACAAGCCCAACTGTACGAGGCTGACCAGTACGAGAGTCGTCGTCTGGCGCGTTTGGCTGCGCAGCGTGCGGGTAGTTACGGCGGAGATATACAGTTCATCACCCATTTCTCGCAATACAACCACAAACCGCTTATCGACATGCATTTCATGCCGGGCACCCTCTTGCTGCGTGACTCCGTTTATACGCTCGGCGAGAGCCGTGTCACCTATTGTGCCGCGGATACGACGGTGGCCATAGAGAATTTCGCTTTCGAGGGCGCCGGACAGCATATATACGCTAACGGCCTCGCTTCCCGCCGCGCCACAGACACGCTGGCGGTCGATTTGCAGAAGATAGATGCCTCGTACGTCGTGCCCTTCATCTTACCCCAACAAACCATTATGTTCAATGGTCTGCTCACTGGCCGTGCGAATATATCATCGATCTTCAAACGCTTGCAGGTGGAAACGCAAATCCACATCGATTCGATGGGACTGAACAACTGCTATTTCGGTGAAGCCGAAGTGGACTTGCATATCAAAGACTCTCTCGCTTTCCATGCCAATGTCTATCGACCAATCACCAATGACCAATCTCCAATCTCCAATCGTACAGTCGTAGATCTGTACGGTAAGGCCCTCTTCGATGGCTCGGGTGTTTGGGAACTCGACATGACGACCGACTCCGTGCCGCTCGCTTTCATCAACCACTGGACAAGTTCCGTCCTCCATGACCTCGATGGCAACGGAACGGGTAGAGTAGTGGTAGGTGGCCGCAAAGGACTCGTGTATGTGCTGCTCAACTGCGCCGCGCAGAACGCCTCGCTCACGCTCCCGTGGACAGGTGCGCGTTATACGATAGCCGAAGATACCATCGTCATGGATACCACCGCCATCATCTTCCCCAACGTCCACTTGACCGATGTCGAGGGCAACCCTATAGAGGTGTACGGTCGTATCAACCACGATCAGTTCAAGACTTTCGACCTCGATCTGCATGTCGATGCCCATGATGCCCTTGTCTTTGATAACAACAAGAAAGGTGAGATGATTCAAGGCTCTGTCTATGCCACCGGACATGTCGATGTGACGGGTTCGGACGATGACATCGTCGTGGTAGCTGATGCCCGAACCTCGCGCAACAGTCGGTTCCGTCTGAGTATAGACAACGTGTCCAATGCCTACGAATCGTCCTTCGTGCATTTTGTGGAGCACCCCGAACTGGCGCAAGCAGATACCGTAGGAGAGACCGATCTGGATAACATTGATATCCAGACCACGATACAAGCCGATACCACTTTCGCGCGTGCCGGTCGCTGTCTGCTCAAACTCAATATCGAGGTGAACCCGCAACTGCTCTTCCAACTCGTTCTCGGCGAGCGGAACGGCGATGTGATCCAGGCGCGCGGAAACGGTGCTTTGAGTCTGACCTATGAGACCCAGACCGGCGATGTGTCCCTGCTCGGAACCTACGATATCGACCAAGGTACGCTCTCTTACACTGTGGCAAACATGATCCGCAAGGAGTTTACGGTAGGCGAAGGATCGACGATTGTCTTCTCCGGCGATGCCACGAACCCGCAACTCGATGTCACGGCTAAGTACAAAGTGACGGCGAATCTGCGCGATCTCTTTGGCGAAGATG
Organism: uncultured Bacteroidales bacterium; assembly: GCA_902762355.1. GTDB lineage: Bacteria > Bacteroidota > Bacteroidia > Bacteroidales > Paludibacteraceae > Colicola. The sequence continues at coordinate 113,249 of CACWNR010000003.1, read as the reverse complement.
TGGATCAGTTGGCTACCACGCGCTCGAACATACCTGTATTGACGTGCCTGCACCTGAGCGGCCTACTCAATAGCCCCCTGCTCTCTTTCTCGCTCGAGTTCCCGATGTCCGATCAGAACATCCAGCAACAGGTGCGCCAGGTCATCAATACGGACGAGATGCTGATGCGTCAGGTCATCTACCTCCTTGTCTTCGGACGTTTCTTTACGCCCGATTACATGGCGAACACGCAATATGCAACGCTCAACTCGACCTACTCGCTCTTGTCCTCCACTGTTACCAGCCAGATCAATGCATGGCTCTCCAAACTGACGGATATGTTGACCCTCGGTGTTGCTATTCGTACGGACGGTGATGGCTCTAACCGCAGTCAGGAGTACGAGGCGCAGTTCCAACTCCAACCGGTTGATCGATTGGTTATCAACGGCAACGTGGGCTATCGGTATAACGATATATCCAATCAACCTTTCTTCGGCGATCTCGATGTCGAAGTGCTCCTGACCGAAGACGGTCAATGGCGCATCAAAGGCTATACCCACACGGTGGACAAATACTCCCTCCGCCAAGCCTCCACCATCCAAGGCGTCGGCTTCCTCTGGAAGAAAGACTTCTAAAAAAACATCCCCGATCGCTCGAGGATGTTTCTTTTGCATCGACCATGCTTGGTCGATTATTTTAGTGCCGCTCGGGTCTTGGACCACGGCGCTCGGGTCTCGGCCCGCGGTCGAGCTTAGCACCGTCACGGTCTTCGCGACGCGGACGCTCACGCTTCTCCGGCTCTACGTATCCTTCCGGTTTCTCCTTCAGCGCCTTAGCACTCAGACGGAACTTACCGGTCTTCGGATCGATCTCCAGCAGTTTGATGCGGATATGATCGCCTTCCTTGATTCCGGTCTCTTCCATCGTCTCGTAGCGCTTCCAGTCGATCTCGCTGATGTGCAGCAGACCTTCCTTACCCGGCATGAACTCAACGAAGCAACCGTACGGCATCAGACTCTTAACCACCGAGTCATACTCCTCGCCTACTTCCGGCAGGGCAACGATCGCTTTGATCTTCGCGATAGCAGCCTGCATCGATTCGCCGTTGTTGCTTGCTACTTCTACCTTACCGCCCTTCTCGTCTTCGTCGATCGAGATAACGGCACCGGTCTCAGCTTGGATACCTTGGATGATCTTACCGCCCGGGCCAATCACAGCACCAATCATATCTTTCGGGATATAGAAGCTTACGATACGCGGAGCGTGCGGCTTGAGGTCTGCACGCGGTTCCGGCATGCACTCTAAGATCTTACCGAGGATATACATACGTGCCTCGTGCGCCTGTGCGAGCGCGTTCTCTAATATTTCGTACGAGAGACCATCTACCTTGATATCCATCTGGCAAGCCGTCAGACCATCTTTCGTACCGGTGGTCTTGAAGTCCATGTCACCCAGGTGATCCTCGTCGCCGAGGATATCGCTCAGGATGGCGTAGTTCTTACCTTGGTTCTCCGAGATCAGACCCATCGCGATACCGCTCACCGGCTTCTTCATCGGAACACCAGCGTCCATCAATGCCAGCGTGCCGGCACAAACGGTGGCCATAGAGCTCGAGCCGTTGGACTCCAAGATATCGCTTACTACACGTACGGTGTACGGGAAATCTTCCGGAATCATGTTCTTCAGCGCGCGGCAAGCGAGGTTACCGTGACCAATCTCACGACGGCCTACACCGCGTTGTGCCTTTGCCTCACCCGTCGAGAACGGCGGGAAGTTATAGTGCAGCAGGAACTTATCCGTACCTTGAATCAACGCCTCGTCAATGATTTTATCATCGCGGCTGGTACCGAGCGTAACGGTACTGAGCGATTGAGTCTCACCACGTGTGAAGATCGAACTTCCGTGAGGGCCGGGCAGATAACCTACCTCGCACCAGATCGGACGGATCTCCGTCGTCTTACGACCATCCAGACGCTTGCCCTCATCGAGCACAGCGCGACGCATTGCCTCTTTCTCTACATCGTGGTAGTAACGATCAACCAGCGCCGCTACCTCATCAATATCGATGCCTAACGCCTCTGCGCGCTGAGCCATATACTCTGCTTTCTCAGCCTTGAAGTCCTCGCGGATCTGGCTGAACATCTCCTCGCGGTGATGTTTGTCGGTGTCCGCACTCGTAGCCTGTGCATAAGCACGTGCATAGCTATAGTCGTGTACAGCCTGCTTCAACTCCTCATCATTCACCTCATGGCAGTACTCGCGTTTCGTTTCCTTACCATAAGCCTTCATCATCTCGTCGATAGCCAAGCACTGCGGTTTGATAGCCTCGTGCGCAGCTTTGATAGCCTCCAGCATAACGCTCTCCGGCACTTCTTTCATCTCACCTTCCACCATCATGATGTTGTCGTACGTAGCGGCAACCATCAACTCCAGGTCAGCGTGCTCGCATTGCTCGAAGGTCGGGTTGATCACCATCTTACCATCTACGCGTGCAACGCGTACTTCACTTACCGGACCCTCGAACGGGATATCCGAGCAAGCCAAAGCAGCACCTGCAGCCAAACCGGCAATCGACTCCGGCATATCAATGCCGTCGGCCGAATACATGGTTACGTTTACAAAAGTCTCTGCGTGATAGTTAGAAGGGAAGAGGGGACGAAGGGCGCGGTCGATCAGACGTGCACGTGCAATCAGAATCTCATAGTCTGATGCCTTGCCTTCGCGGCGGGTGAAACCACCCGGGAAACGTCCTGCGGACGCAAATTTCTCTTTGTACTCTACAGTGAGGGGCATGAAATCCGTTCCCGGCACTGCATCTTTGGCGGAGCAGACAGTAGCGAGGATCATCGTGTTGCCGAGAGTCGCCATCACAGCGCCATCAGCTTGTTTCGCTAACTTACCTGTCTCCAGTTTGATCACTCGTCCATCGGGGAGAGCAATCTCTTTGGTAACAATATTCATCTTTTTTTCGTCAATTTTGGTTGCCGTTTGCAACCGTTATATATAATTAGTGTCTAATACGCTCACAAAAAATCGTGCAAATTTACAACTTTTATTTGAATCCACCAAATTTTTTAACAATATTTTATGCAATTTCGGAGTTCAACTCCGGATTTACATAACTTTTACAACTCATTTCTACAAAAAACAGGACACTTCCATGCCCTGTCTCTCTCCTCCGCGCAACGCGTATTACAATGTACGCGCTCAGGACTCAAAAATCATACTTCATATCCTTGTCCGTAATTCTTTTGTATCCACAGCATTAAGAAATAATCGTTTAATTGATAATACTTTTGATTATCTTGATTGATGTACTCAGCTATCCATCCATCAGCCTTTAATTTTCGGACAGCCGATTGTACTGAACTTGAAGAACCCAAACGATACTTACCCACAAAAGCCGCACTTGTTATCTGCATGGCTTTGCCGCTTCGGGCGATAGCATAGAGTGCCTCTTTCTGGGAGAGTCCGATAGACATTAAGTGGGTGCGATAGGTAAAGTCATTCTCTTCGATGATTTCATCAATTGCCTGCCGAATTGTGTCTAATGTACATCTTTCTGTTTTCGCCGTTAAAGAGAAGGCCGTATTCAATGTTTTTTGCATTGCATATGTATTGCCATCAAACAAAGCATATATGCGTTCTACATCCTCCGGAGAAATATGTTTATCAAATTCTTCAAAATGTGTCGTAACGAATGTGTTGTACTTACTCTGCTCTATCTTTTCCAAAGTAATCACAGCTGCACTCTCATAAAAAGGACGATTATAATCCTGAAACATCTGACCCAACAAATGCCGATCGGAGCCTGCAAAGACAAACTCGCAGTTCCGCATCCGTTGAATATGTGTCCGGAGAATCGCCTCAACATTCTTTTCCGGATACTCGGCTATGCGCTGAAATTCATCTATGGCCACAATACATGGTTTATCGGCTTGCTCCAGAAAACGGAATACTTCTTCTATCGTATATATCGCATTTTCAATATGACCTATAGACATGCTGAATTTCGGAAAGCCGGTAAAGGGATCAATGGTATATTCTGAGTGTAACGATTGGACTGTTTGTGCAAATTGTTTCAGCATCTTATTGCCCAAAGACGCAGTGGCTTCAAAAACGGCTTTCCCGAACTCATAGGTAAACTCTTGCAAATTACCCGTTTGTAATATGTCCACAAAAATAGTATAGTACTTTCCCTTGATGGCTTCCTGGTCAAAACAATGCTCGATCAGTTTACTTTTCCCAATACGACGTGGTGCATGTAGCACTACATTCTCCCCATTGGTTAAATAGCGCACTAATCGCTCTGTCTCTTTCTCCCGATCGCAGAAATATGCCTCTGGTATAGCTCCACGAATAATAAATGGATTTGTAATTTTTTCCATAATGTTTGAAATTTTGCCGCAAAGGTACAACATTTTTTTGAATTATGCAAATTAAATTATTCAAATTCAATAATTTATTTTGAATAATTACAATTTTGTTTGATTTTTACAACTCATTTCTACAAAAAACAGGGCACTTCCATGCCCTGTTTCTCTTACACTGTACACCTTACACTGTACACTCGAGAATGAAAAATATTTTCTTAATTTTCGATTTATATCCTTTTATCGCGCGCAGCGTTTTTATTTAGTTTTATTTACCACTCTCACGCCCTCGCGCGCATGCGTACTTTATTTATATACATGCGAATTATAAGGTACGCGCAGGTGTACCATCAGTACAAGAAACCAAATATCCAAAGAGGAATGCGATTAAATTGCCCGGTCTCTATCTCATCAATAGCTAAAAAAGAATTTGGCTCATCTTTAATCTGATCGAAATTCTTACCCTTCCCCCCGACTTCAAACAGATATTTTCGATCAACCATAAAATCGCCTTTCTTGGGAAGTAACACCTCCGAAACACACCTTAACTGATCGTAGAAGAAGGTCTCACGTAGTGTTCCTTTATCAATATGGGGACTCAAGCAGTACATCAAGTTCGAGTTGTTAAGGTATATCTTATCGGGCTTATTAAGACTATTCAGATTGATTACTTCATGTGAATAGAGTGCCAGCAAACCGGCTCTGTGCAGTAAGGACAACATCCGCAGGCCATTGTCGCGATTTGTCTCTAACTCTCGATAGAGTTCTGCCATCTTCGGCATTAGTGGAACACGCTCTGCGAGAATCATTAACATCCGCTTGATCTTCTCAATAGTAGTGTAAGAGATCTCTTCTACTTGCGGCAGGTCGTTCTCTAACACGTGCAATACAACGGCGTGTAATCGCTCAAAGAAACTATCACCTTCTTCACGGTAGAACGGATAACAACCATGTTGCAGGTATTGGTCAAAAAGTGGTAAGATTTTCTTTCCGCGGCAGATATCGGATGCCAATTGTGTATGATTTGTCAGTACTTGATCCAACGTTAGCGCTTCGCCCACTTTATATCCTTCGAAATTGAGGAACTCGCGGAAAGACATACCATTGAGCGTATAGACGCGCTGTCGGCGACCAAGATCCACTTCACGCATAGCAATCTCTAACATCGAAGAACCCGTATAAACGACATGTAAATCATTATAATCATCATACATGCTCTTGATGTAACCCGCCCAACCGCGCAAGTGATGCACCTCATCTAAAAAGATATGCGTACCCCCGTGCGTATAGTGGTATTCCACCAGATCCATCAAGTCATGCGTCTTAAACCACATGTTGTCCAAGCGCACGTATAGTACTTTGTCGCGATCAGGAAAAGACTCCTTGATATGCTGCAACACCAAGGTTGTTTTACCGACACCGCCGTTACCTTTGATGCCGATAATACGGTTGTCCCAGTTAATCTGGTCGTAGAGATAACGATGGAATGAGGTGTCAACCTCGTTAATCTTGCGATTGCTAATAACGTACAGTTGTTCGAATTCCGAATAGTCCATAGCGGTTAGTTTTTAAAATTCGCAGCAAAGGTACAAAAAAACTTTGAATAGTGCAAATTTATTTTAAAAAAAGACTTTGAAAAGTTCATTTTTCGACGAATTTAACTTTTCTAAGAGTTTTACTGTACAAAAACAGGGCACTTCCATGCCCTGTCTCTCTCATCTCTACACCACGAGGAATAAATATATTTTCTTTATAATTTTTCTTTATCTCCTTTCTCACGCGCGCTTGCGTGCCCGCACTACGCGTATTATAAGGTATAACCCCGCGAGGAGCATCAGCGGCCACACCGCATCCCCTATGGGGTCTTCCATAGGTCCGTGCGGATCTGCCGGCGGCGTATCCGGATCTTTTTCATCTTCTTCGCTGGCACCCTTTCGTATATGTCCGGGGCGACCGGCTGGCGAATAAGAGGCAGGGGTTGAACCGGTCACATACACACCGGTCGCAGCTGCTTGCGGCAGGGAAGACCCCGTCCCAACCATCACCGATGTCGATTGCATCTTCGCCTCCGGCAACTGGGCGGTGCCCTGAGCTGTTACGCTCAGAACACTCACCAAACTCATTACGATCAATAAATATCTCATCGCTTTCATTTCAGGCCTCCTTTCACTTGCTTACCGGTTGCATCATAGATCTGTCCGCCACGCAAGATATATATCTTGTCGTGATATATAAACTTCGTAGGTTTATCCGGATCTCCTCGGACATCATCGATATCGGTCGGTGTCTGAGCTTCATCTTTTAGAACGATGCTTACCGTGAAGCGAGTCTTGTTCGTCTCAGCCTGATAAACAATGAAGTTATAATCATCGTCCATCAAGTCTGTTGTGATCTCAGGACTCATCTCGTGGTCGGTAACGAACACATGGTCGATCTTGTCCGAAACATACGTCTCGCTCAGGCTCATCGTAAACTCACCTCCACTAGGTACCTGATAACCAATCGGCATGGAGCCTTCCGCGATCTCCGGACTAACCGCAATCCAACTTAGATCTCCGTGCTCATGTACTCCGTAGATGTTGAAGTTCGTGTTGTTTGGCGTCTTCGGGTAGTCTGCATTGTATTCATATGCCTCTGTTTTACCGTCCTTGATCCAGAAGTTCACTTCATCTTCCATCGTTTCGTTACTCATTACGATGCCTATCTCAACATCAACAGTTGTCTCTTGGGCTAATTTCCATGCAGGAATCAGTGATGCACGCTTAGCGGCTGCAAATGATACACTGGTATTTGCCCCTGCTATCTGAACGAAGAAGGTGCGTCCTGCCTTCATCGGATTTTCGGCAGTAAACCAAGCCATCGTCTTCGCCTCATAATTGTCGAAGTGATTGTCAGGTATTGTTACATACCGCAAACCACCCGCTTCCGGATCAGTATTATCCCATACCCATTTGCCATCCCAAGGATCTGTATCAGTATGAACTAATTGACCAACTTGTATACTTGAACTATTCAAACCTGTCAGGTTCACCATATATGGGTTACCTATCAAGTTCCATCCTTGGTCATTGTTCTTGCCGCTGTTTCCGCTTACTCCACTATAGGAACTTAAACTGCTAACAGTTTTGTCAGCTGCTTCAGCGCTTGCTGCTGTACTAAAGTTAGCAATCGGCATAGCGATTCGCTGGATTCCCCATTTCTGGCGTACTTTCGCCGCACCGCCTACGGAAATCTTCTTCGGAGCGCCCCAGAAGATATATCCGTGACCGGCAGTAACAGCGGTTGCACTCTCAGTCTCAATATCAACCCATGCGTTGTAGTTTCCTGTTGCGCGAATCTCACCTGCATAGCGTTTTACAATCCAACTACCGGTATTGTCTTCTGTAACGTTGTCGCCGTAGTACTCCATCGGATAATGAATAGTGCTTAGCGTTCCATCAAACGGGAGACAGAAATGATACCAATGATCGTAATCCGTAATGTATTCATATTGGATATTCGCCTCTGCACTTGTCAATGTTCCGATTAATCCTACCTGCGGATATACATACTGATAGGTAGCTGAAGGCGAAGAACCAATACCGCTCGTCGATAATCCACCTGCACGCAGAATAATATTGTTTACACTAAGAGATGTACCGGTTGGGATGTCCAATTTACCACCACCATAGACATAGATGTTATAGTAATCATAACTAGTTGTTGCTGCTGTCAATTTACCGCCGTCGCAAATCACTACATCTTGCGCGGCATGACCGTCGGTTGCTGTGCTGTTACCGGTAATGATAATCGGCACCTCCACTATCTTTCTGGTGCTTCCGTCGCCGAACGAGATCTGCAGATCAGCACCATCATTACTTGTCAATGCCTGATCGGTCGTCAGTTCATAGATACCATGTGTCAACTTATTGTTGGCTAAGGTCTGTGAACTGCTTGGATCATTATTACCCACCTTCGTCGTTGCGGTCGTTTCCGAACCGGTGTACATGACTACTACACTATTCGCTTTCCATTCTATTACTTGCATCGGTGCTTCTTCATAGAATGTTGCCGGCAATAATCGGAACTCCGTTATTACTTGACTACTATATGCATACATACCAAACTTATCATGCGTGGTATAGTATTTTAGTTGAGCGCTACGTCCGTTATTGGTAATAGTGTAGTTCTTTTTATCCGTCGTGGACAACAACCACTCAATATTGGCAGGTTCAGCCGCACCTCCACTATAGGTTCCCGGGGTTACATTTACTCCCAAAGAGAGGTTTACTCCGCTTGGTGCCGCCTTCAAAGCCTTTGAACCGCTACCAGCCAAGTATGCATAAGTACCATACTCTTTATGACGGTCGTTAGAACCTATACTCTTGTATACGTTATATAAGTTGTATCTTGCAGAAGTTGGAGCTTGCGTCGCTTTTGTCGGATCTTCGTCATCATCTACGGTAATCGGTAAGCCATCTTGCGCACCGACACTCATCGCTGCGGGTAAAGCAAACCACTCGTCACCAACTTTTTCTGCCACAACAAAGCCTTGTCCGCTACTGGTGCCATTATCCGGCAAACAACGAGCATTCACTAAATCTTCTACTTCGATGTCTGCTGCCACAGTTCCCTCGGATGCCGCTGTATAGCATTCTACCGTGATTGTAGGATTGGCCCAACTTTCATCCACATATGCACTTGGAGCATAAGCAACTGTGATGGTCTTGTCCAGTGCATTATCAGTACAAGTTAATTTGTTCGTCGAATTATTAATCAATGTGGTTCCATCATAGAATTCTAGGTCGTCGCCACTAATTTCTACTCTCGAAGCATTGGAAGGCGCTCCGGTAACCGTCAAGTGTAATGTGCGTACGGCTTTAACACTCTGCCCGCCAACTGATGTTACCAATATCGGCGTCGAACCGTCCGTCCACTCCAAAGTAATTACTGGACACCAAGCTTTCATCTTCGTATTTGGCCGAACGATAGCGCTCACAGTCACATGATAGTTTGGCATGGTGAAACTATTATTCGAAACAGTTACCTTATTACCGCTATTACCGGTCTCATATACATCCCATCCCTCAAAGTAATAATTACTCGTCAGACTGGTATAAGTCAACTCAACAGAAGTGTTATAGTTTACTGTTGCAGAGCCGGTCTCTCCAATTGCATCACCTCCGCTTGGTGTGGCAGTGATGGTTACATCATCCACGCTAGCAACTGTCAATGTCGGAGTGTTAATAGTATAGCGAGCGATGAGGGTCGTTTCCTCTGCAATATCCCATGCGCGTGCGCTACTTCCGTCTGCATTGTAATATATCGTTTCGCCATAGTAATATCCTGCGAAGGTATAACCGGTTGGAGCTGTTGGCATGGTGGCTGAAGGCATATCCGAACCATATGTTGCAGTCACGCCTGTTGATCCACCGGTACCATCACCTTGATTTAACGTCACCGTGTAAGTCTTTGCGGACCATTGCGCATAGAGCGTCGTGGCGCCGGAGTGACACCATTTACCGGACGAGTTAATATAATCTTCAACAGCCGCGCTATAACTTACCAACGCACCGGCATCGGTGATTACTTTATTTCCTCCACTCGTCGCATCCCAGTAACCTGTACAATCATAACCGTCCCGAGTAACTGCCGTAAAGGAACTGGTACCTGCTCCATGATAAGTAACCGTAACGGATTTGTCAGCTGCACCGCCATTTTTATCCAATGTTACCTCTTGAGTCCATTTCGCGTAGATCGTTGATGGATTCACATCTACATTCCACAAGTGCGCACTCGCAGGTGTAGAATTATAATATTGTGTACCACCGCCGCCTACTTCTGCATAATATCCACCGAAATCATAACCACTGAACGTTGGAGCGGAGCCGGCAGAAGGCATCGCTGCATCATATGTGGCAGTTACACTTGTGGAACCTCCACTACCGCCATCTTTGTTTAAATTAACAGTGTATTCTTTTGCTACCCATTTAGCATACAGAGTCACATCAGAAGTGATGGAGAATGTTGAACTAGCAGCACGGTCTGTTCCGTTTCCATCAGGTGATGTATTCCAACCACTAAACGTATAACCCGTCTTGGTCATGGAATTTGAATTTCCTAACACAGTTACTGTTGCACCGGATGTATACACAGTATTATCTGTAGGAGGATTACCTCCTCCGTTTTTACCATTTCCATTATATGTCACTTGGTATCCACATAGCGGCAATGAACTCTGGTATTTCGTTACGGTCGTGGCCGAAACAGCTCGCCATAGATATATATTATCCGTCGTTCCATTTCTTGAAGATGCGCCTTTCCAACCCGAACCTGAAGTGTGATTCAAATAATAGCCACTCTTTCCTTTATTGGTTAGATAAAATCCCAGCTTAGAAGTACTTGCAACCGTCCAAATAGCAAAATCTGTCACACTACCGATTAATGCTCCGTTGCCAGATGAGTTTAGGGCTAAATACTGTTTTGTCGCTATATTTCTAAAAGTAAATTCTCCATCTGTAGGCATATCCACCTCCCATACGCAAGTAGCATCAGAGTTAGTCATTGTACTACCAGAAAGGGTAGGTTTGGTTGCATCTGCTACAACATTAATATAGTTGCCGCTTATGGAATTAGATATAGAGGTAGGACCTCCATTCACTTGAGTTATCAATACATAGCCGTCTGTAGGCATATATCTATCAGATGGACTAACATCTGTACCTCCACTTTCTAATTGAGTAAAGCTAGTCGAGGATGATAAAGTTGTTCCCGGTTGAAGATACACTGCATAAAGTGTACGATTCGCGTCCGGATAATACGTATCTCCTGGAACTCCTACTATGCTTGCACTACTGGAGTTGTTGGCCACAGCGGCAGTTGCCCAACCATATGGTAACCAACCGGCTTCACTGGCTTCACTACAAACATCTGGAATCGATGGGAGTGTAATACTACTTCCTGTGAGATTAGACGGAGCAGATCCATAACCAACAGAGAAACTAATCGTGCGAGAAGTTCCTGCTGGAGTAGTCGAATATGTTCCATTATAGTAGTATAAGGCATATAAATCTCCATCCGCTTCTGCAAAATTTGTATCACCATAACCATAATACTCTGAATACGACGGATATGAAGATGAATTGTATGGGCTTTTCATCCAAAGTCCATATGACTCCCAACTTCCCACATCGCTATAAGAAGGTAATGCCACGCCTCCAGTTTGAGATGAAGTTGTATATCCTCCTATCCCGTAGTGCAAGGTGATAGTCCAACCCCATGCCTTCTGGCTGAAACTCATTCCGAATAACATCAGGAACAAGCAAATATATTTCGTATAGTTTTTCATAACTCTGTTATTTTTCTTTGTTAAACCATTTTTCATATTTGTTATTCCTTTCTGTTATTCCTCAGCCCAAACTGCATAATAAATAGTTCCATCTGTTCCTGCTGTTCCGGATGTTCCACCTTTGATAATGGTGTATCCGCTCTTCAACCCACCTTGGGTATCTATCATTCCGGAAGCAACCCAACCTACAAAATGTGCATGACCAGAAACACAACTATTACTTCCGGTATCATTGTCGCTTAGATCCGGAACCGTGTAGCCCGCTCCTTCGCGCAAATAACAATTATATCCGGTGGTAGGTTCGGTATGTTCTCCATCCCAGTTACCGTGCATCCTGTCTATGAAGTAATTCTTCTTCGCGGTCCATTCCGCATAAAGAACTACAGCTTCAGATGGCATAGTAAAACTCGTAGATCCATCTGCATTATAGTGTTCTCCACTGCCGTCATTGGCTGTGTTCCAACCGGTAAAGGTATAGCCGCCTTTAGAAACTGTGCCATCTGGCTTTGCTGCTACCGTCACTTCTTCGCCTGCGGCATATGTACCGCCCGACGGAAGATTAGCAATTGTACCACCGTTCTTATTGTACGATACCGCGTACACTTGCGATGTTGTAGTATTCCCATTAGCAGTATTCGCTAAGCAGTATGGAGTAGTGTAAGTAGCTACAACCGACCATGTGTAATTGGTGTTGGGCGACAAACCGGTTATAACGCACGATCGTGCCGTTCCATCGGATGACACGTCACCCGGCGTTCCTCCGGAGCTGGTTACTGTATATCCTGTCGCACCGGTCACATTCGTCCAATTCAATGTGATGCTGTTCTTCGTCGGCGTTCCGGTTACCGTCGGTGCATCCACAATGTACTCACAACAGGTAGTTAAGTACTTTGAGTAAGATGCGGTACTATAGGTAACTGACAATTGATTGATACATGTAGCAGCGCCAACCAAGAAATAACCGCTTGTGTTGTTACCTGTTACATCTAATGAGAACGAGGTCGCACCGCTAAGTGTTTCTGATGCTATGGCAGCAGATGTTGTTGCGCTACTATTAAAGTATACTCCCGTGCTGACGCTTCCTGAAGTTGCCGTTCTAATTGCTGTTGAACTAATGTTAGTAATTTTACCCGGCAATGTAGGAATAGTAATCGCATCATTATTTTTCTTTAATTGGAACCAATACTGGGCAGTTCCGGTATCTGTACATTTCGTTACTGCACTTGCATTGAAAGTATAGCCTCCCACTGTGAAGTCTTTGCTCTGATAGCCACTAGATATACTTGATACAACCGCTTGCAGTCCACTTCCATCAATGGAAATAGTAGTTGTTCCTCCGGAGCCTTCTGCCCAAACCGCATGATAGGTAATAGTGGTACCATCATCTCCTGCAGTAATAGCAGGAAGTGTGGCATCTTTCGCATAAACCTTTACGTCGGCAGCAGTCTTTGCGTCAATTGCTGCCTGCTCCAAAGTATTCTGCCAAGCCGTTTGTGTCCAACCATAGTGCGTATCACTTGTCTCGTCACAGGCATCATGACTAGTTCCATCTGTCAATGCCGGAGCGACAGGGTTTTCTCCTTGCCAGTAAGTAGTCGAACTAAGTTGAGTTCCGTTATTCTTAAAGACAACCGTACACTTCGGCTTCTCCGTAAAGTGCGCCGTGATAGTTGCATCCTCTGTTCCCATAGTCACCGTCACAGGGTTGTCAGTACTCTTCCCGTCAGAAGTATTACTCATCGTCGAACCTGTGCCGCTGATTGTCCAGTAGCTAAAGGTATAATGCTCATTTGGTGTAGCGGTTACAGTCGTCGTCTTACCTTCTCCGATTACAGTCTTTCCTGCAACTGCAGTTCCTGTACTTACCGGAGTAACAGCAGTACTCAAACTATGCGTCGTACAACTCGGTGTAGTCGTGTACGGCCCGGATATTGACTGATCGCGTTTGTATAGGGAAACATCATATACTTTACTTGCGCCTCTTTGGAAATATGTAACATAATCAAGGTAATCACTACCCGCATAAATTGCCCATTTCCCTCCCGATACTTCGTAAGATAGATCCTGAGAAGCATTCATCAATGCTACGTGGTTGCTAGTGAAACCGAAATACTTGCTGTTGTCAGTACTACAAATAGTAATTGTAGTTGTTGATTTTGTAATCCGCCATATACAGGTGGCATCTGTACACGATATTTGGGTTCCTAGGGCATAGTCATCATCTTCCATAGTTGATTCATTGGATTGGTATGCGTTTTGCATTACCCAGTTGTAACTATATCCTTCATAAACTATTAAATAATCTCCCGTTGTCAATTCTCCTGCTGTTGTAATTTTCGTGTAAGTATCTGCTAAATCACCTATCGTCGCATACACCGCATAGAAATCATTATCTCCCGCTGAGAGTGTCACGGACGCTCCCGGACTGTGGGAACCCGCCCCTGAAGGAGCTGTTGATGCATGATAGTAACTGGTATTATACCATCCATACAATCCCATGTCGGGACATTCTGCCGCTTCACTTGGCAAGGTATAACTATCTCCCTCATAGCGAGTGCCGGATATAGTACTTGTACTTCCTGCAACGTGTAACTTCACTGTCGCTGTCTCTTTCGCGGTATAACTAATGTTAATCGTTACAGGACCGGTAATCCCGTTAACACTCGCGCTCGTCGCAGAAGCTACAGAAATAGTGCTATAGTTGCCACTCGTGGCTGTAATAGTCGGATTCCCTTTGTGCGAAGCATCAGCGGCACATGTGATAGTTACATTTCCGCCTCGTGCTACTTCTGTTGCCGACAACGTAAATGTTGCTGCACCGATGTTCGTTCCTTTGGTCACCGCAATCGGCTTATAGAACGTAGCCGTCACAGTTATATCCGAACTAATAGCCGTTATGGTCGGTGTCGTTGAACTCGTTGAACTCAACGTACCCGTACCACTGGTAATCTGGATATCTTTGAATACATACTTCCCGGCCGTTGTTGCTGTTAACGAGAGCCCACTCCGTGTTAGTGTCGGCTTTCCGTCGCCGGATAGTGTTGTACCATCTTCGTCTTTAACTACCAGTGTAATTCCATACCAGTGCGCATAATATTCAGGATCTGCACTCGCACCGGCAGAAATGGTCTGATTCCCCGTCTTTTTAGTACCACCACTGGCTGCATCATACCATCCGGCAAAGGTGTAACCGCCCGGCGCACTAGGAGCATCATTAAGGGCTATGTCACTCTTTGTTTCTTCTACCGACACATCTGCCGAATATGTATCCGCCGGACTATCGCCAACCGGATAATTTGCGTGATAAATAATGCGGTGGGTCGGCACAAAGTGCATATATCCATTGTTTGCACAGTTGTTTACCCATGTACGGAAGAAACCACGTGAACCTGCTGCCACGCCATCTGCCCAGTTGTCACCACTATTAGTCTTGTGGCGCATGCTTGTGATTTTATTATCACCATTAGTCCAGTTGTTAATACTAACACCATCATCTGAAGAGCTGTATGCAGAACCCGTCCATATATTGACATAATATTTCTTTTCTTTCATTGTGGCATCTACATCCATTACTGCTGATGTCCAAACAGTTTCGTCAGACGGATCAACAGTAAGTTCTACATTCTCCCAATCGTCACCACTTCCAACTCGCATCTGATAACCTTGCGGTTTAAAACCAGCATATAGGTTTGCATCGCAGGAGTTTTGATATATGCGTATTGTACCATATGCACCCTCATAAGCATGTGGCAAGCCTGCACCCGTTTTTCCATCGCAACCTGCTTGAAGGTGAGTAATTGGCAGATAATAGAAATAGTTTAGACTTGATCCTGGTTTATTGGGAGAACAAGAACCAGTTCCCATTCCATCATCATACCAATAATTTGTATATCCTACGAAATAAGATTGAGATGTTGCTGGTATTGTAAAACCGGTCACTTGATACTCATCAGTAGAACCTACACGTGAAAAGCATTCAACCGTCTGATCTGTGATGCTTTTCGTTCCACGTGTGGCACCATAATGGAACGAATAATTGGAACATCCATCTGCAACCCATTGTGCATATAAAGTTGTATTGGCAGAAATGGAAAAAGTGGCAGCAGGGGCGTAGTCTGTACCACTATCATCTGACTTCGTATCCCAGTGGTCAAAAGTATAACCATCACGGCTAAAACTATTATCTTTTATAGTTACTGTAGAACCATTGAAATACGGACTGTTGGCATCAGACAAAGAGCCTGTCCCTCCATTAGCATTATATGACATAGTGAATGTTTCTACCTTATAGTCTACCTGACTAATCTGTACAAATCCATTTCCTACTGAGTTAGTACTCTTACTACAAACAATTTCCACTTTATAATATAGACCTGTCGCTCTATTAGCAGTTGGGATGGTAACAGATTGAGTTCCTTCACTTTTTGAAAAACTTCCCCTTTCAGTCCAAGTGGAACCATTGGTAGACGTGTATAATTTGATACTGGTTGTGTATGTTGTATTGACTGCATTCAAGTTAATTGATACTATGGATACTTTTTTATCAATAGCGCCGGTTACAATAGTGCCTGTCGATGCTGCACTTTTGCTGCCAAATCTCACATGATTCCAACTACAGTTGCTGTTATTACCATTGTTTACAGTAACGGTAAATCCGGAATAGGTACTAGTCCAACTATTAGAATAACTATTGGCATTCGTGCAAGTAGTGGCAGCACTTCCAAATTTTGCTGTTTTGTATGCAGCTTCCGCTCCCCAAACATTCCCCACTCCGACAGTCAGCATACATATGCATATCAGACTGGCGACAGAGAATCGAGAGACTAACGAATCGAGACCATTTCGACCCCTTCTCGTTTGTTCGTAGGCCTCATGTCCTACCAAATTAAGTAAATTTTTAGTTTTCATATGTTTTGATATTTTAGTTTATTTCAAATATAAGCACACCAAAGTAGGCGTCATCCGCAAAGCGGACAACACCGATCAAAGATAATATTTAATTTATAACAATGCATAAAGCATTAAACATATTTCCTAATTTGTTAGGACTTGCTTCTCGCCATTTGGCGAGCGGTGAGTCCTCTAACCGCATGGTATTTATTGATCTGACGAATATAAACAACTACATATTATGATTAAAAACTTTTTCACCAAAACCCGATGGCTGGTAACCATCATCCTTCTCTTCTCGCTTTCCATAGGAACTGCGTGGGGAGATGCCAAAGTTTTCTATAACGAAACTTTTGGAACTTCCGGAAACAATACCTCTTGGAGTAGTTATTCTGGGTGGAACGAAAGTGCTACATCTTCTATCACAACCACCACATCTTGGAAAGTCAGTAAAACAACATCGGACGTTTGTGGAATAAGCGGAAGCTCCGCTTCGTGTAATGCGTATTGTGGCACTTCTGGAGCGACTCTGGTATTTACATTTGGAGACATTAGAGCTTACTCAAATATTGTTCTTTCTTTTAATTATTTCAACAATCGCGCAGGTGGTAACGCAAGAACTTTTACTTGTGAAGTAAGTAGTGATGGCGGTTCAAGCTGGAGTTCTAATATCTTAGCCTCTAATACAACTAGTGGTTGGTGTTCTACAACTGTAACTTATAATGTATCGTCGGCACAAGCAGCTAATTTTGCAGTCAGATTCACAAATACTGGCTCAAATACTTCCCGTATTGATGATATTAAGTTAACTGGTTGTCCTGTAGCAACATCGCTTACAAATGGAACCATTACATCCACAACAGCACATTTGAGTTGGACAGACGATGATGACACAGACTCGTACGAAGTATATTGCAGTACAAGCAGTTCTA
Organism: uncultured Bacteroidales bacterium; assembly: GCA_902762355.1. Lineage (GTDB taxonomy): Bacteria > Bacteroidota > Bacteroidia > Bacteroidales > Paludibacteraceae > Colicola. The sequence goes on along the minus strand of CACWNR010000003.1, from coordinate 95,748 downwards.
CGCCCGGAACAAGTCAGACACCAACAACTACTGTTACAACTAAGTACGTCGATCTGGAAAGTCTCACTTCAGGCACTACTTACTATTGGTGGGTGCGTTCAAAATGCTCCAACACAAACAAGTCTGCTTGGGTTGCCGGAACGTCGTTTGATACCCCCTCTGCAGGTTGCTCAAATTATTCGTTCGTTTTTTTTGAGCAGCCCTTTTATGAGCCCGTAAACCCTTTTGTAGAGCCTGTTTAGCCGCATTGTAACTACATCGTAATTTTACCGTACTTTGATCGTATCCTCCACCACCTTATATATACTCTGTATATATCCCGTGATTTTGAACACGCCCATTTTTGCCATTTCCTTCAAAAACCTGCATTTTTACTCTCTTTTTTTACCATTTTACTTAGTCCTTTTCACTCCAGCTTGTATTGTGCTTGTATTGTGCTTGTATTGTTTACTTAGTCCTTTTTTCATTTTACTTAGTCCTTTTCACTTGTTCCTTTTTTTGTTTAACTTGTTCCTTTTTCCCATCAAAGGGAACAAGCTGTTTTAGAAACCTGCATGACAAACTTGGCAAAGTTGACAATCTTCTTAGCCACAAGGGCACGGTTATTTGACAAACTCCACTTGGTCCTTTTTTGTCTATTTAGTTATTATATCAGTATTTCAAAGATCGTTTGCTTGATATCTCAAGCTTCGCGCCATAGCCCCAACCCAATGGAACTATAGCAACAAAAAACGGCAACTCCGTTTGATAGTGGAATTACCGTTTGTGTTGAAATATACTTCCCTAAACCTATTTGTCTGAGAAGAAATCCAAGAATATGTCTATCATTTTATCGTGATAAGGATTGTCCTTGCGCAAAATGATGCCATAGAAATACTCTACATTCTCTTCAATATTAGAATATGTATTTAATGTAAAGTTCTCCGCCCCTTCTGTCTTATTGAACCACAGCTTAAAAAGTCGTGCACGGGCGGCTTGTTTGCTATCGGAAGGAGAACAAATATACAACATCGCATCTATAGCAGAGTGTGAGAAGAAATTAGCAATAATTGCTATGACTGTCTGATAGACGAGCGGATCCTCTCCTGCTGTTTCTGACTCGTTAACCAAGTACAGATAGTATCCATTCTCCGTAAGGATAAAGATATCATTAACAAGTCCCACCCAATAGTGTACACCATTTTGCGTACAAAACCGGACGGACATCTCATCAACCTGCGTAACCTTGTAGGGCGATGTTTGGTTTATTTCCTCTGCGGACAAGAAGTTCACGTTACCACTCCATTTTTGTCATTCGTTGACGCATCTGCTCCTCTACTGCCGTTTTGATTGCGATGAGGCGATTGCGAGCTGAACGTTTTTCTTCCGCAGTACGATACATTACTGCTTCCATATTCTCAAAATTTTGTTGTTTCTGATTTTGCGCTGCAAAATTACTACAAAAAATTGATATATGCAAGTTTTTAAGCAAAAATCGTTCTGATTCTTAGTTTTTGCACGATTATTTCTTGCATTTTTGGTAATTCCACTATGTCAAAGATCAATTATCCAAAGTTTTAAGTGTTAGGATCGAACACTATATTTTCATTGTATTTTATATTATTTACTTGTTATTTAAGGTACGCCCGCGTGCGCACGTGAACCATAGTGACCAAGGGATAACCCAATATCCCTTGACCGTGATATTTACAAATATGTTGGACTTAACGTTCTCGTCAATGCGCATTTTTCAATAATGTCGGCAATCCAATTCCCATACTTTTCCTCTAACTTTTGCCAACATGCAGTATCTGTACATTTGCCATTCTGCAACCAAAGCACCGTATATCCATGATTACTCTCTAAATTTGTAATAGTGTTTATCGTGTCACCTTGATTTCGACAAGCTACCAATATAATCTCACATTCCCAAGCAATAAAATCTGCCACTGATTGTTGCATGCGACTTCCAGGATCACCTTGTGTCTCAATACCAACGAGCGTAGTTCCGATTTTTATAGTAGCTTTAACTTCTCCACCTGCTATCGGGAAAGAGGAGACTCCGACAGGCTCATACACAGTTGTGGTCATAGGGTATTTCGCCTGCAATACATTAAATGCATTTCTAATACTCGTTGTTTTGCCAATATCATGCCCGCCTCTATTTGCAATTATCAGTTTCATAATATTTTGATTTTTATATTATATTCGTTTTATTGTTCGCGTATATATGTGCGCTAGATAAGGAACCTATTTCCTCACTCGTGTTCTGGATTTCGGATTCGGAGTCTCTTCAAAATCAGCATCTTCTGCGCGTGCTTGTAGCGAATTAGGTTTGCAATCGGAACGCATAATCATTATTGCCCGAATGGACTTGATAAGATCTCTGGAAGAATGAGCACCAACCCTACTATGCACACCTAATTGCCATATGAGAATTACCATGCCGAAAGTGACCATCATAAGAGAACACGCTACTACGATCTGCCACCAAACAAAATTTGTTAAGAAGCAGAGAAGTAAGGTAGCGATAACTATTACTCCAAATATTGTTCGGCGAATCCATTTTAAGCGCATACTGTTTTTTCTCATCAATACGCAAGGGAAACTGCTATTAAATGGGACAAACTCTCCACGCTCGTATCTTCCTCTTTGGATATCTGCCATGGTAAAATTATGACTGTATGCCGTTGATATGCCCGAAACAGAGTGCTCCGCCAATACGGTAATACGCACCATGGGAGGCAAATCATTCCTCTCCTTTGTACTAATTAACAACTCATTATCGTTCTCTCTCTGCAAAATACCGCGGATCTCAAAAAAGACATCGCTGCCATCTTCTAACGTAATAACATGTTCTGTTTCATCTGCATTCTTGTCAAATTCCACTTTTGAGATTTGTATACGGACATTTGTGCACGGGAAGAACCCATAATTCTTTATCAAAAATTGCCATTTATGATTTTCTTGTATCGCAACTATGGGCTTTACGTGTATATGAGGGCGTAGAAGAATAAACACAAAGAACAACACAATGATGGCCGCCAACGCGCTTGTGATAATGTTAAACAAGAAACGATGATGATCCATTACCTTATCTAACTTAACGCCCCAAGTGGTTGTACTTTGTGCTGAATCTTGAGCAACAGCAGCACTATCCGCTTGCACAAAAGTATTATCTGTTTCTACGTGCGATACGTCTGCAGCGATGTTTCCTACTGCGAAGGAAACCATCACTAAAGACAATACAAGCCATTTAAGATTTAAAAAGTTTTTCATATTACTATTAATTATATATACCTATTCTATCTCTGTTTATTCCATCCCTATTATTTGTGACCTTACATTCATAGAGCTGTACATTGTGACTACTATATCATTTATCAGGATTTTATATTTTCTTCAAATCATCATGAAACACAATTAAAATCTTTCGCTTCGCTACTATGCGCCACCGTGATTTCGCGTATTCCGAAATAGCATCTGGAGCGATTACCCTATTTAGCTCCTTTTGAAGGTCAGAGATGGAACTATGAAAAATTTCCGCCAAATAGGTTTCGACCGTGAGATTCCACTTCTGCTCCTCAAATAACAACCGACTTCCTAATAGATATGCCGTTTCAATAGCATTATTAAAGTCAACTTCTGGGAACTTCTTTAAAATCTCATCGGCTTGGTTAATGAGAGTATCAAGGCCTTTCATGATTTTTCGCTTGTAGAAAAACCGTACTACGCAAAACTTCTTTTCATTGAATAAATTGGTTTTATCTTTTTCTGTTAACATAATGCTGTTCCTTTCAAGGTTCAAATCATATTTTGCATGGAGGGGTATTTATCAGCCCCTATTATCATTCTTATAGAAGTTCCACACATCTTCATCCATCTCTTGCGTAAGAAACACCAAATATCCATTTAATTTATTGACTATATCGTCACGTTTCTTTTTGTTGTCTGGATTGAGATTGGTAATGTTTAACGCTTTCAACTCATTAATCTTCTCTAACATACTCGCAAGGGTATCAGCATTCTGAACTAAACAAGGGAAATATGCCTTCTTAATTGGGTCATTTTGAAGCTTTTCAAGTTCTTGCTTTGCAGCATTGTATGCTTCAGGAGAAATCGGGAATAAAGTCTTACTAGATTGCAGGATTGGCAATACATTTTCGTTTACTTCCCATATGGCATGGCAGCGTTTTTTGATGTCATCGTGCCAGGTCTTGCAACTTGTTGTCGGGTATAGTGATTCATATGCAACGAACTTCCCATCACGGAATACACCTCTTCCTATGTTTTTTTGCGTGTATTCTTTTTCAATTACACGAACAACTCCAGTAATCGAATGAGTGGCAATCACACGGAAACGTATAACATCATACCTGCTATCCCAAAGGAACCCAGCCTCTGTAAACCCAATATAATTGCAAGCTTGCTGCCCATCTAACCGACTTCGTATAATTGAAACATTATCCTCTCGGAGGACAATAGGAATATAACGCTCGTCATTATTCTTGTCTTCGTGGCGAACATAATACATTTCTATTGATACATTTGATAAATCAGCAAACCACAACTTATTGGTAATTTGAAAACGTAGCCTTCCATTATTATCTCGCGCCAACACTTCACTCATAGAAAATATAGGACGGATAGAATAAAAGGTAAACACCACACCAAGTACACTACTAAATATCCCCCAAAAGAAAGCTTGGTGCTCGCGAGGTTGGATAATAAACTGCCAAAATGACATTTGCTCAGCATCCGTAAACGACGGTTTATAATAGCAGAAATAGCATATAGCGCCTATTAATACACATACTATTATGGCTATCATAAACCATAAAAGCATGCCTAATGCAAATTTACATTTATTTAATTTAATTTTCATATCCTTTCGGTATTTTAATTTATTCTCAGTCTTCCGGTCCAATTGTGTTCTGGATGGGGCTATTCGTTGAACGATGGTTCTCGTTAACGTTATCATTACTAAATGTTTTCGTTTCTCCATGAGAACGCATCGGAGTGTTGTTTTCTGCCATATCTTTTTACCCTCATCCGTGTCGGGTGCAACTATTATATATTTTTGGTATTATTACTCATTTAGCATTCATTTCCACGACCATCTCGCGACCTGGAGAAGGCAATCGGCTTTTGCCTTTGAAAAGGGAAGGCAGGCGGGGAGCCTATGCCGACCGAGATGATGACGTCTCTGTAGGGTTCCTATCCCTCTTATACTTATTCCTTTTCGGACTAAGCTTGTTCCCTTTTTTACTCGACTTGTTCCTTTTTCGCCCAAAAAGGGAACAACCCTCCCTTTCACCTTGTGTCTTTTTTTATAGCTTGTATCTTTTTTTTCTCCAACTTTTCCTCAAAAAAGACACAACCTCTGTTTCTTTTTGCACTCTTCCGTGCGCACTTTATCTATTTTGTCCATTCCGTCGGATCTTATCCGACATCGTTAATTCTTTCTTTCCATTCCCCGACATTTAAATGTCGCCTTTTTTCACTTCGCTCTTTTGCAGAGATTTTTTCCTGCGCCTTTTCCTTATTTATATATAGATATATATAACAAGCGGCAACCCGCTTGTTTGGATTACCGCTTGTAAGAGTGTGTGAGTATAATGTTATGCCTTAATGTTCCTTTGTAGCCACAGAGGGAACACCGGATCTGCAAAAACTATCTTTCCCTTTTCGGTGTCAATCAGTTCTTTCTCAATAAGCGCTGTCTTTACTCGAGCGATATTGCTATAAGAACCCAATTGATATTGGCCTCTTGTGGCCTCTTTGGCAAAGTCAGATTGTATGCCATTCAACATTGCGTTCAGGAAATTCAGCTGATAAGGCGTCAAGTGCTCTGTTTGTTGAATAAACAATGCGCTGTTCTCATTGATAAGATCATCTACAACAAAAAAATGATATATGCAAATAAAATTAACACAAAGTTGTGTGACACAAGGCTGTGTGACACATATCTGTGCGATTTTCGGTAATCCAATATGTCAATGTTCGTCTTCGTATGTTTTTGAGTGCCTACGAGTAGCACTATTTCTTTTCTCCTTCCGGAGCATATTTTGCTTGGTCCTTTTTACTGATTCCTTTTTGCTTTTGTCAAAATAACCGATCCTTTATGTGGAACGGCAAAATGTGTAAAAATTGACAAATTCTGTGCAAAATGTGTAATTTTCGATAATTCGGTTAGCATTATGTAAATTCCTGCAATTTTATTTGCATATATCAAAAAAAAGCAGTATCTTTGCGCCGAAATATGTATATTAAATACATAAGTGCAATTTAGAACATAAAATTATTAATGAAGATGGACACAATAATAACAGGCATTCGTACATACTTGCCTCATAAAAGGGATCGGTTTTGTGGACATAGCTGGATACGATGAGACTTTGAGACTTTGAAACTTTGATGAGACTTTGTAGAAGGCTGATAATAAATGGATTATGACCAAAAGTCTCAAAAATCTCAAAAATCTCATGCAAAAAACAATGACCGACATGGAATGTCGGGACAAGAGACAAAGTGAGAAAGAAGAGTTCGGTGAGGAAGCACCGAAAAGTGGACAGCAGGGTGTGAGGATATAGAACGGTTGATCTCAAAAAAGCACCAAGCTAACTTAAAAAAGTACCAAGCCGGGGGTGAAAGGGACTAAGTAAAAAGAGTCAAACAAATATTTAAAAGTGCGCACGTGGAGAGTGCAAAAAAATATGGCAGAAGAAAAGAAAAATGATGATTGCTTAGTGTACCGCGTACAGAGATGGTGGTCCAATAGAGGCATTTATAAATAAATTTAACATGACTTATCGAACCAACCATCGACTCCAGAGAGTCCAATCAATCATCTCAAAAATGAATAAAAATACCAAAAATATATAATAGTTGCACCCGACACGGATGAGGGGAATGGAAACAGGGGTTGTGTCTTTTTTGAAAGAGGTTTTGGGTAAAAAAGACACAAGGTAGATAAAAAAGACACAAGGTAGATGTGAGGGTTGTTCCCTTTGAGGATAAAAAAGGAACAAGCTTAGTCCGAAAGGGAACAAGTTGAATAAAAAAAGGAACAAGTTAAGCAAAAAGGGAACAAGTAAAAATTCTGAACAGGTAATAACCTGCATAAAAGTAGGACATAATAAGGACAAAAACCGATTATACCAAAACCGGAAGAGAAAAGGACCAAGTAAAAGTAGGCGACAATACAAGTAGGATACAAGTACAATACAAGCTTGGGGTACAGGGTAAAGTGAGTAAAAAGGACTAAGTAAACTTTGTCACTTTGTCACGGCAAAAATAAAACTGAAAGATCATAATACAAAATAATAGTTGCGCCCGACACGAATGAGGGTAAATGATTATGAATGCAAAGCCTATCATATTTCGCAAAGGAGAGGAGAATGGTATTGTTGTAGAAAGAGACCATTTTGAAAATTCCATTATGCTGAATCAGTATCAGCAGGCTATAGACATCTTTAATCGTCTTTGGGCTCAACAATATAATCAGATAAAAAAACTCGATAATAACAATGGAGTCGAGAATGATATCTGGATTGACAACAAGATATCTAATATAATTGCTTTCTGTGGAGATCGTGGTGAGGGTAAATCCTCTTGTATGGCTTCATTTGCGACGATGCTGACAGATAAAGACGCACAGACAGAAGCCAAAGAAGTTCTTGCTTTTCCTAAAGATAAGAATAACAATGATACTATGTTATCTCCGGACAAGATTGAATGGCTTGATGTGATTGATCCATCGTTCTTCGATGATAAACACAATTTGTTGGAGTTGTTATTAGGACGAATAAGTCTAAAGGCGCAAGATAAAATCAAGCGAGGATGTGAGAGTGATTGTTCAAATACTTGCGCACATCGTAATTTAATGGAGCAACTGCAGCGAGTAAGAAAGTGCATCTCCGTTATGGCGCCAAAGAAGGATAACACTGTCTACGACACTATAGAAGATATGAGTGACTTGGCAGCTGGTCTGCAATTAAAAACAGAGCTGCAAAAATTATTTAAGTGTTATTTGAGATTTGTAGGGAAGGAATGTTTACTTATTTGCATTGATGACTTGGATTTAAACATTACAGAAGGCTATACCATGGCCGAAATGCTCCGCAAATATCTGATTAACCCATATTGTATTGTTCTTGTTTCAGTAAAAGAAGAACAATTAATTGATGTGATAGCGACAGCTCACAAAAAAGAAGTAAAAGACACTGATCTTAAATGGGATTATTGTCAGGAAATAGCGCGCAAATACACCTCAAAGTTGTTACCACGCAGTAATCGTGTGCCAATGCCGGCAATAGAAGATGTTTGCGAACAACGAATAAAAATTATCGATTCTTCTAATGAAAATGGCTTAGAAGATTTAACTGTAAAAGAAAGAGTTGTACAATTGATATTTCAAAAAACGGGTTACGTTTTCTATAATGAGCAGCATATATCTCCTATAGTTCCAAGAAATTTGCGAGAATTATGCCACTTGATAAGCACGTTGGAATCCCTTCCTGATTACAGGGATAAAAATGGTGACAATGAAATAGGACGTGATGTTTTTAAAGATTATTTCTTTAACTCATGGGCAATGAGGTTGCCGGAAGTAGATTATAAATTTGCAGGTCAATTATCAGAATATGTAGACTTAACCTCTTTTAATGCTTTTGTAATTGAACATATTGCGCAGCGCCTAAAAGACGCAAAGATAGAGATCGTCCCTAAAGATAGTGCTTCACGTAGGGGTAGAGACTTCCTATTCGTTACCCCAGAGCCAAATACTTCAAAAACAGATGAAGTAAGTGAGGTCGAGATCCAAATGAACTGCGTGAAGTTGTATGCCGATATTACAAATAGAGTAAATAACTCAACAAATATATCGTTAGGAGACGTAATGTTTGTGTTGTGGCTAATTAGCACAATTACAGTTGATGAAAATATGCATAATTTGATATTCTTTATCAAAACGGTATACTCTATGCGCTTGTATGCATGCTATAACGAAATATCAAAAAGCGAAGATACACTATACCCGCAAAACAATGATTTATCAAAGATTTACATTCATAAAGCAGATCGTTTGTATAATCATGTTAATCGATTGCAGCGTTTAGTTAACGGATCGTATTTCTCATATCCTCAAGGAATGTTATTACCGGGGAAACAAGATAGGAAGCCTATCAATTTTAACAAAGTCCAAAATTTAATCAAAGCTGTTGATAAAGAACTATTAAAAGTTGAAGAGGAGCGTAATCCTAATTTCATTAATGCCTTCCAAATGTGCGAATATCTTGCACTGTGCTTAGTGAGAACGGCTACTAGTCAAGAAAAGGAGGAAGATAAAGGTTACAATAGATTTGCACAAGTGCCTCAACATTTTGGGGTATTAAGTAAATCAGCTAGCGTGGCTATTTTTGATTTTTTGGCCCCATTCTATTCTGTATGTAACATTAAGTATGCATATGGGCGTTTCGATGAAATAATGCAACGGGGAACCTCATTATATGAACTGGCTTTAGATGACGAGAATTCTTTATTATACCAAATGAAATATAACATAAGGAAAGGTGAATATGAGGATTTTGAGATGCATGGATTAATATCAGATGCAATTATTAGAGTAATTGATATTCAATGGGCAATTTTCGAAGAATTATTACGTCAGAAAGATACACATAAAGTAGGATCTATGTTTGAGAAAATTCATTTTGCGTATGATGACATCAGAGAATTGAATATCAAACTATATCCTCGGTTGCGTTTTGATGATAATAAACTTATAGAAGAGCCATCTACTCCAACTGTTACATTTCAATTCTTAGATATATTATCACAGGCGTTAGAGGATAATGGAAAGGACATAGAGACGACTATTGACTACCTTACTAGTTCTTTAACTGGTGAAAAGCCTTACATGTCTTCAGTAGATATTGCGGATATAAGTAATGATAAAATAAGGAATGCCGTTCTGTCTGGTCTAAAAGGAAGACGTTTCCCTAAAAGAGGAGAACAAATCGTTAAGATTATTAATGATACTATGATGAAGACATTTATGCTTAATGCGCAGTTCCTGCCTGAACTAAATAAACTATTCTTGCATGGTACTCAATATAAGAGAGCGGATGTCATGAAGATGATGAATGATATTGTGGAAGCATTAAAAATGTGTATTTCAAAATAATAAATGGATCTCGATCGTGGCATAGTAAAAGCGTTGTTTTATGATTATCCGGTGGATACTTTAGTTGCCCAACTGGATAAAAATAAAAACAATTTACAACAGGATGTATTTCTTGACATCCTGCCTCAGCTTGTGCAATGGTCAAAACAGGAGTACACATATACAGAAGCCAACTTGTTGCGCATTCAAACCGGTGGCGATTGGGTAAAAGATGTTAGCACTTTGCCTTCTGTATATCATCCGTTTGATATTATTCAAAAGGTTGCAGAGAAAGTTCTCACTTCGGAGAATGACCTTCCCGTAGTGAATTTCCAACAACTATTCCGATGGAAAGATACCGCATTGTATATAGGTGAAGACATATTGACTACTGCTTTTGTGGCAAATTATGATTTGAATAGACACCAACCGATGCGTAGTCGATTGAATTGGCCAGACATATTGCCACATAACAATGCAGCACTTAATGCTGTATTGGACGAAGGATTGGCAGATGTTCACGCTCATTACTATGCAACCGCAGATGTGTTCAATCTCAATTGGATAAGTCTTACGAATAATATTCAGATGAGGAAGAAAATGGAGAATCTCAAACGTTCACAAGAGATGGATTTACTTTCTTCCAATACTGAGTATCCTAGTACACTTAAGCAACAATGTGTTGCGGCTGCATACCTGCGATTTGTCTTTTACTGTCTGTTGCTCAAACCACAATATGCGAACTTTAGTGAGGAAGAATGTATAGAACACAATTATTGTTGTAAGGTAAATAAAATTTTAACTGATCCTTGGTTTGCTGATAGTTTTGCACTAGATTTACAGGCTGCGGTAACCAATGCTTCACTTTCGTCTTTGCCGACTAATAATAGAAGACATATTGATTATTGCTTGTTGCCCTCAGAAGAAATATGCGAATTGCTATTGAGCGATAAACAACGAGAAATAGTTAATATAGTTTATCAAGGAGAGCGTCAACTGTTGTATAGGTTCTTCTATGGATATTACAGCCACGATCCCAAATGTGTATCTACAGCGCCGTACTTTTATTTGTACTTATTACTGAAGAGCAAGATTCGTCGCGAATTTGTACAGATTAATCCAATTAAAGGTTTTGAGAATTTTGAGGAGTACCAAGACAGGAAGGATTTGTTTATACCAGAATGGTCTCCCATTAATAGATATTTTGCAAACATTGTTGAATACACATCAACTCGTTCAGATAACGACATTCTTGAGCCACGCGTTACGCCGAAAAACATTGTAAAAGAGAAATACGAATATGAAAAGTCCATGTTTGCGTTACCACGATGTAATGCGGATGATACGATAAAAAAGGATAAAAAGCAATTTGGTGTAGTAGTGCATTTTATCAAGAATGGCAAATATGAGACCCCATTCCCGACACCATTTAATAAAGTCGGTACTATAAAAGATGGAACGCGTGATACAAAATATCGCAATCAGATCAAGAAACTAATATTCGATGTAATACGGGAGAAAGACAAAAAATATGTTGTTGGTATAGATGCTGCAAGTAGAGAAATATTCTGCCGCCCGGAAGTATTTGGACATGTTTATCGGTATGCAGCAATAAAAGGTATTTCTTGTAAGTCCTATCACGCAGGCGAAGATTTTCTTGACATACCAGACGGATTAAGAGCTATTGAAGAGGCGATATTATTCCTTGACTTGAATGAGCAGAGCCGCATTGGTCACGCAATGGCATTAGGCATCAATGTAAAGGAGTATTATAAGCGACGCCACTATACGTCCGTGATCCCTTTACAGAATTTACTGGATGAGTGTATTTGGTTGTACGTACGAGGAAGGGCTTTAGGAGTTACCATGAGTCATGCTTTTGAAGACTATTTAATCGAAAAAATCGCAAAGACATTATATAATGCGATTGGTTACAACAAGATTGCAGCGTGGGATACGAACAACTATTGGCAAAGTATGTTGTTGCGTGGTAATGACCCTGAATATATTAATAGTTCCAATGACTACGCATGGATGAGCCTTTGGGATGCAACAGCTAATTCGAGAAAACCGATTGTGCAAAATGCCACAGACAATCAAGTTGCAAAAGATTTGTATGGAGCTTATTTCTTCGAAAATGAGATTATTAAAAACGGCATGCAATTAAAGCAACATGTTTGGAAACTCAAAGAAATTTCTGCCGTTGTTGAAGATATGCAGGAAAAGATGCAATATGAGATTTCACAAAAGAAAATAACTATAGAGTGCTGCCCAACCTCGAATTTAAAGATAGGATATATTGATAGATATGACCAACATCCATTGTTAACGAGTTTCTATCCTATTGACAAAGTGAATAGTGATCCATCATATCCGTTGATAAAGTCATCCATCAACACAGACGATCGTGGAGTATTTCATACATCGATTTATGAGGAATATTCTCTTATCGCATTAGCATTAGAGAAATCATTTGATGAAAATAACAAACGTAAGTATAATGAACCAACCATACTACGATATATTGGTGAAATACGAAAGAATGCTCAACAAATGGCATTTCACAATTATGCAGACAATAAATAATTATTGAACGTGTGCAAGCGTACATACACGCACGTGCGAGAATAAATTAAGGTGTAAATAGTATAAAAATCAAAATAATATGAAAAACTTAATTACTTATTTGAAGGCTCTGTGGGGGGCGTGGGGAAACCTACAGAGTAGTGACGTAAGACATGACTGTCGGTTGACCGTCGGCTCACCGTCGTTCCACCGTCGTTCCACAATGCTGAAACTCGTGTCCGTTTTAGTACTCATTCTGACTGTCGGAGTTGGGAATGCGTGGGGAGCTATCGAGGCTGGTACTTATGAATTAATAACGAGTACAAGTGGTTTGGTGTCTGGCTCTCATTACATTATCGTTAGTTCAAAATCTAATGGCACGGCATATGCTATCGCAAGGACTTCAAAAAGTGACAATCGTGCTACTGTTGCAGTAACAGTCTCCTCAGAAAAAGTCTCCGTTGCTGCTAATTCTGACGTAATGACCTTCACACTGGGAGGTGATAATACGAATGGTTGGACTTTCTCTACGGATAATTACGCGGGCACAGCTGGTATGCTTGCGGCAACATCTTCGAGTAATAACCGTTTAGGAGTTGTTGCAAGTCCTGGAAATAATGGCAAATGGGCTATTACATTCTCCTCTGGGCTCGCAAAACCTGTTGCTAAAGGTACGTATACGAGAAAGTATATGAAGTACAATTACAATAACGGAACTCCTATTTTTAACTGTTATAGTGGTAGCGGAAGTGAGTCTTTGTATATCTATAAAAAAGCGGCTTCTGGTTATAGCATTACATATCACTGTAATGGTGCGACGTCTGGTTGCCCGAGTAATGCATCTGGACAAAGCGCTTTGCCAAATCCGTTACCAACACCTGCTAAAACAGGCTTTACCTTTGGAGGTTGGTACACCGATGCTGCATTAACTTCTGCGGCATCCGCAGGAGCATCGCTTAGTGCCAATGCCGATTTGTATGCCAAGTGGACTTGTAATGTAACACTTAATCGTAACGGAGTGATATCTACTATCAATAATGTCGTTGAAGGAACGGCATTGGATGATATTGACGGTTCCGGAGATCAAGGGGGCTGCTCTGCATGGACTTTTGTCGGCTGGAGTAAAACCCAACGCGCTGCACAGAATGTTTCGACAGCTATGACGCTTGTTACCGAGGTAGATGGCGCCGGTCCGTATTATGCGGTATATAGCCATACAGAAGGAGGAGGTGGGAGCAGTACTGTAACAGATGTGATTACTGCGGCAGATTTGGAAGCTACAGAAACGTCTTATGTGGCTTTTGAAGATGTGGCAGGTTCTTCTTCAGATGCTGTTTATGCAGGTCAATCGGCTAAAAATGGGTCGGATATTCAATTACGTGGAACAAGTCCGGCAGGTATAGTTAGTACGACATCGGGCGGTACAGTCAAATCAGTTGTTATTGAATGGTCCTCCTCTGCAACTGATAGCAGAACAATCAATGTATACGGAAAATCAACTGCTTATAGTACCGCTGCTGATTTGTACAACTCATCTACGTACGGCACCAATGTCGGTTCTATTACGTATACCAGCAGTTCTAATTACCAAACTACTTATAATTTTGCTGCAGATTATGAATATGTGGGCATCAGAATGAATTCTAGTGCTACGCGCATAGCCAGTATCAGTATAACTTGGACGACTTCCGGAGGCGGAACAACCTATTATTCTACCACTGCAACTTGCTGTACAGAACTTGCGTCAATAAATGGGTCGTTTAGTTTTACCAGTGTAGGTACAACAGGGGCGACGGCGAACTGGGGTTGGACGGGTGCCACCACCGGTATCAGTAAAAATATATTAAAAGTATATAAGGAGTCGGACAACTCGCTTGTTGCAACAATTGATAATATTTCCGCTTCTGCGACTTCGCAAGCCATCACCGGTTTGGATCCTTGTACGGAGTATTATGTTAAACTTTCGACCGTTTCTAGTGGTGGTGGTTATTGCGACGGCGTTGCCGATCAGACAGGTGCAAGTCATGTGACGTTTACGACGAGCAGTTACACCGTAACCAAAACAGGAGTGACGAATGTGACGGCGGCATCGTTGTCAGCAATACCGGCAACGACCTGTGCCAGCGGATTTAGTTCTATTACTATTACAGCTGCTACCGGTTATGCGTTACCAGCTGAAATTGTGGTTACGAACGCAAGCAAATCATGGAACAGCAGTACAGGTGCATTGTCAATAAGTAGTGTAACGGGAAATGTAAGCATTACTATCACTCCGACATGTGTGCCGCCGGTTGTAGCAGGAGATCCGGCAGATGCGAGTTATTATGTAGGAGACAGCCCGGATGCCTTATCTGTATCTGCGACACTGGCTTCGGGAACGCTGACATATCTATGGAAAGTAAGTACCGATAATGGAGACAGTTGGAGCAATGCAGCCGGTACAAACAATCTCGCTACTTATTCGGGTGCAAGTCTTACTACAGCCTCGGCGGGTACGATAAAATTCAAATGTATTGTAGGTAATAGTCAAGGCGGTTGTACCGTTGAGTCCGCAGTGGCTACTATCACTGTTTCCAATGCATCCTATTTCCCGAACGGGAAGACCATCTTCATTCAAGCAGAAAGTACGAGTGCTTGGACGGGAGGCGGTTGTGTGAAGGCATGGTTCCATACAGCAGGAGGAAGTGAAACCGCACAATCGACCTATTGGTTGTTTGATGCAACCGGTGGAGATGCAGGCAAGAAACTGTTTGCAACGGTTGTACCTGCCACAGGCGATCTGCCTTATTTGGATATACAGCGTTTTGCAGCCAACTGCTCCGATTGGTGGAATAAGAATGGTGGTTGCTCGTATTCAGATGCAAACGGAAGCAACACTATCCGTTCTACCGGTAAGCATGACGATAGTTCTGACGGAGACTATATTCGTTGGAACGGTTCGGGCGTGACGATAGACCTGCACGGAGATCCGAGTGGTGACGAGTGGGCAAGTTCGTTGGCATCGTTCAGCGACCAAGGAGCAGGTGTATGGACGGCTACCTATAATAATTACGCGCCTGCGAATGCGGCAGGTGAGTCGCAAGAATTTAAGGCAAAGACGAATTACAATGGTTGGATTGGTAATACGGGTAATAATGATAATGCTACGTTGGACGGCATGCATGTGGGTTCGACGTATAATATTACAGCTACTTTGGACGTAACCGACCACTCGCTGGAAATGAGTAAGACGTTTGTGAAAGGTACCGTGCATTTCGATTTGCAGGGTCACGGTCTTGCTATTTCAGACTTGGAGAACGTGGCTGCAGGAAGCAAGATTAGTGCTCCGAGTGCACCGAGTGCGACAGGTTATACCTTCGGCGGTTGGTTCAAAGAGCCGGCATGCACGAACGCTTGGACTTTTGCAAGCGATGTGGTGAACGAGACGATGACGCTGTACGCGAAATGGACAGCGAATGTCTATACGATTACCAAGACGTTTACGAATGTAGCCAATGCGGGGTTGCCGGCATCGTTCACATACACGGGTAGCACGACAACTGCGTTGAACAGTACGTTTACGGTAGATGCGACGAACTTCTTCCTGCCGAGCAGTATTGCTGTGACGATGGGTGGTACGCCGCTGACAGTCGGAACGGATTACACCTATAATAATAGTACGGGCGCGTTTACGTTCTCTGCAGTTATTACCGGCAATATCGTGATTACAGCATCGGCGACCGCCAAACTGAAGAGTATCGCTATCACGACGCAGCCGACAACCCGTAAATATTTTGCAGGCGAGAGTTTCAGCAGTACCGGTGCAGTGGTGACTGCAACGATGGGTGACGGTAGTACAAAAGCCGTGACGGCAAGTACCACATGGACACCGTTAGGTGCGCTAAGTGCAGGAACAGGTCAGACGGTTACGGCTACTTATACAGAAGCAGGCATCGAGAAGACAGCCACGACGACGATTGATGTCTATAGTGTGACGGTGAATAAAGTGAATGAAGATGGCGATGCTATTGACGTTGCCGACGTGACTGCCACTTGGACGGTAGGCACCAAGGCTCTTGCCGCCGGAGTAGGTTCTACCAAATATGCATTCAAGCAATGGGATGTAACGGGTGCTACTGCGGCAAGCACAAGTAGCGCCAGCACGACATTGAGCAGCCCGACGGCGAACGTAGTTGTCAATGCTGTGTTCTACAAGCCGCGCGTGGTTAAATGGAGTGTGAACGGCAATGACAGTTATAATACGGGTAGCCCGACAACGACCGTTGCCTATAACGGAACGATAAGCACCGTGCCGACGGCTCCGAGTGGCTTGGTATGTGCAAGTACCTTTATCGCTTGGACAGACGCTGCGCATAACAATGGAACAACAGCCAAAGACAATGCTTCTTATTATGGCAGCGCACTCTATACTGCCGCAGGTGACTTCCCGAATATAACAGCCGAAACGACGACTTTCTATGCGGTGTTTGCAGAAAGCGGAGGTGCAGCCGTAAATACGGTGATGTGGAGTGAGGATTGGACAGGTGCAACAAGTTCTTCTGGTAGCGGTACACCAAGTCCATCCGATGCCAGACCAAGTGCCCAAGGCGACCACTCTGGTAAGACCGTTTATGGCGGAGCAACAATAACATATACGGATGGAACAGGTACATATGTGCGTACGAATGAAAATAATGCCGGAGGTACTGCGCCGGAGTTGCTCATAAAAGCTAACGAAAATTGGACTATCTCCGGTATCCCGACAGGCGGTGCGGCTACATTGACACTGGAATATAGAACAAACGGTACGTTGACAGTAAGCACTTCAACGGATAATGTATCAATCGGTACCAAATCAGGCAGTAACCCCTATACCAATACCATTACGGTGGGTTCCGGCGTAACATCATTTAACTTGTCATTCACACAAACATCCAACCGTCGTATTGATAATGTATCTGTAAAAGTAGCATCGGTTAGCTTGACGAACTACGTTACCGAGTGTGATGCGAATATAGTAAAAGTGACGTATAATGCGAATGGAGGATCGACGAGTTGTACGAATACTACGACGGATAAGACAGAGGACTTCACTGTTTGTGGAACAGAGCCGACGCGTGACTACTATACGTTTGCAGGATGGTTGTGTAGCGCGGACGATGAGGTTTATGCAGCAAGTGCAACGATTTCTGCTGCCGCTATTGATGCAGACTTCACGCTTACCGCACAATGGACCCCGGTGCCATATAGTATTACGTACGAATTATACGGTGGAACCAATAGCGGCAGCAACCCTGCTACGTACAATGTGACGACAGCAACCATCACACTGCAAGACCCGACTAAGGGACATGACCGTTTTGACGGTTGGTATACTGATGATGGCGTTTGGTCGGATCAAGTAACTGAAATTCCGCTTGGTTCGCATGGCAATGTTACGTTGTATGCAAAATGGGCTACACGTCATCATATTGAGTTCTTTAAAGAAGGTATTTCGGTTGGGGAGATCTGGCGCGCAGACGACGAGAATATGGAAGATGCCGTTGCTGGACAAGGTACTGCACCGGTTGAGCCGATTGCGCCACCGACAACTTGTAGTAGTAAGGTGTTTGTCGGTTGGACTGAAGATCCGATTGATGATGAGACCGACGACGCGCCTGCTGACTTGATGAAACCGGCAGCAGGAACGGTAGATGAGGATAAAGAGTTCCATGCTGTATGGGATACGGAGAGCAGTAGTTCCGGAACGGAAACAATATTTACGGATGATTTCAATGTAACGGGAACAGATGAGGTAACATCGCGTTCTGGTTGGACGGACCTTTCCACTGTCTATGGAGGTAGTGGGTCCATTCGTTTCTCATCCGGTAAAAATGCCGGTTCAATGACATTGGATGTCTCCGGAATGGAGATGTCCGGCACATGGGAGATCAAATTTAAGATTAAAAAATATGGCTCGGACGGTAGCGGAGCATTAGCTGTTTCATCAGCATTTGAAGATGTTACAACCTCCTTCAGTCCGACATCCGTTTCTACAACAGATGGTGCAAACTGGACAGAAAAGACGATTACAGTTACGGGCGTTCATTCCGGTACGGAAATTCATTTTGACGGAACGGCCAATAGCCGTGTATATGTGAAGGATGTTGAAATTAAGAGAACGGGTACAATTACCACTCACTCCGCTTATTCGACGAGTTGCTGTGCAACGAAGGTGACGCTGAGTGAGAATAGTCCGGAGCACGGAACGATTGTATTCGGCAAGACGAGTGTGGGTACTTGCGGCGGAGATAAGGAAGTATCGCTGACGATCACTCCGGAGGCAGGCTACCAGTTACACTCGTATGATGTAGCAACCGGTGGTGGCAAAGTAGCGACGAAGAGTGTCAGTCCGGCTATTTCGCTGGACAACAACAGCAGTGCAGTGCAGAACATCACCCTGACCTTCGCTGATGAGGCTAACGGCGCTTACGATGTGACGGCAAGCTTTAGCCTGATGACTGTGACGAGTTGGACGTGGACGATGCACGACGGAGGCGGAGCAATTCCTGATCCGCTGAACCTATACGTTGGACAGAATGCACGATTGGATGTGGCTTATACTCCGGCAGGTGTAGATGCCAGCAAGAAGACATACACGCGTAACAAAGATAATGCCTATATCAACTGGGTTGGATCGGCATATGCAGGTTACTCGACCATCAGCGGTAGAGCAACGACTGGAGAGAATACTACGGAAGTGATCTTTACCCACGCGGATGGTCCGACAAAGACGGTGAACGTCAAAGTGCTGCCGTTGCCGCTGACGCATTTCGTGGATTTGGTACACGGCAAGGCATTTGCTGATGTGGCAGCAACGATAGAGGGTAACGCGTTGAGTGCAACGAAGACCACCCCGACGAGTGACGACTGGACGACGCCGAATGCGAACCCGTGCGAAGAGAACCATTTGCACTTGGTAGGTTGGATACGAGAAGACTGGCCGGCATTGGTAGAATATCTGAACGGCACAGGCGCTGCGCCGACGACGGTGGCTATTACCGGTGCAGGCAATGACGGTGAGGGTCATGCGTACTACATCGCTGCGGGCGCAAGTATCAATGTACAGACATTCGATGGCGTGACATTCTACGCTGTTTGGAGTAAAGTGGAATGATATTCATTCTAATGTTTAATGAATTAAAGAATTAATGAATGAACGAATTAAAGAGTTAAAGGTTATGAAAACGAATATCATTGCAAATAATACGATTATGAAAACGTATCTTAAATATTTATGCGCGGTAGTATTATTAATAGGTACGAGCGTGCACGCGTGGGGAGCAGCTTCTATCAGCGGAAGCATCACGTCCAAAACAATTAATGTGGACGATGACCACGCAGAAGGTTATTTTACATTCACTGTTTCCAGCTTCAATGTAGAAGCAGATCCAAGTGGAAAGTTCTTGAATGTATATCTGGATCCTTATACAGATAATGAGACCTTTTGGTTCGATTGCGGTTTTGGTACGACATCAAGCGAAGTAGGTGAAGGCTATTATCAGTCCACCAGCACAAGTGGTACTATAGGGTTCTATTATTACATAACTGAAGAGGGAGATTATACCACTTCCATCTGGGTCTGGGGATATGAGGATGCAGGTTCTTATGAGGCGATCTACTATGAAGTGCCGGTAACGATTAGAGTTCATAAATCCTGTACGGACCGAACCCTCAGTTTTGCCAATGCGACTGTTACCAAAGACTTCGGGACAGCAGCAGGCAAATACCAGGATTATACCATAGATCATAGCGGCGGAACGGTTACATGGACCAGCGATGATCCTACTATTGCGAGTGTGAACAGTAGCGGTGTGGTAACCATTAATAAGGCGGGTTCTACCTATATCAATGTGGCAGTGGCAAGTAATGGCACCTACTGTGCCGTAGAAGATTTCTATGAGTTGGTGGTAAATGCTGCTGCACCGACTCTTGCGACGAATGTGTCCGGGAAAGAGTTTGCGGTGAGCGCCATAACGGCTCGTGGAGCTACTTTCTCAGGCGGTGTGGTAACCAGCAAAGGTAACGCTACTATTACACGCTACGGCTTTATAATCGGAACGAGTGCTACGGTAGTAGTTGGAGGAACCGGCGCCAATGCACCGGTGGCAAGTGGATTCTGGAATGCTGATATTGATTTGAATACCGCGTTCGGATCCAAGACAGCGGTGTCTAACTTTAGCCCCAATACCACCTATTATGTGCGACCTTTTGCATATAACGGCGCACTATACGGTTATGGTACAGCAGTGTCGTTTACTACGCTGAATGAATATGATATTGTGTTGGATAAAAACAACCTCGATGGAGGTTCTGCGGATGGTTTAGCAACTGTAGTGGAGAATGGAACAACCATAGAGCTTGTTGCTCCAACGCGTACGGGATACCATGTGGAGGGATATTACACGACCGACGAGTGTGTGACGAAGGTGGCCACAGATGCCGGCGCATTGCAGGCAAGTATTACTGTCAGTGCAACCAACTGGACAAACGGAAGCAGTCAATGGGTAAAAGGCGGAGATGCTACGTTCTATACCAAATGGACAGCGAATACCTATACCATTACGCTGAATCAGAATGGCGGTAGCGGCGGTGACGGTAGCGTGACGGCAGAATATGGTTCGGCGATGCCTTCGGCAACGATGCCTAATACTCCTCCGGCTGTAGGAAAAGTGTTTGACGGCTATTATTACAATAGTGTTCAGTACTATGACGCAGACGGAAACAGTGCACATGTATGGGATGTGGATGGCGATGCGACATTGGTAGCCAGTTGGACAACGGCTACTCCGACGCTGAGCATTGCAAGTGTGGATAAGGTAGTCATCAGTTCGACAACTCCAAGTTTGGCAGAAGGAGCAAGTACTTCCGTAGCATATAATTCGACGGTGACGCTGAGTCATGGAGAACCGGATGCCGGATACTTTTGGAATGATTGGAACGTCTATGAGACCGGAAATACAAGCAACACCCTAACGGTGACGAACAACCAGTTCACGATGCCTGATTACGACGTGACGGTTAGTGCAAAGTTATATTCCGACTTGGTATTCAGTTGCTCGGAGCTGACGCTGACACCGCATTTGGTAACGGCCAGCACGCCGATCTTTATTACCTCTATGGCTAATCAGAAAGTGCGTTCGCAGGATTACATTACCATTACCGGTAGTGGTTTGACACCGAGCACAGCATTGACGTTCCCGGGATTGGATAGTAAGTTTGAGGTTCTGACCGCAGACGGTGGCGCAATCTCCACCGATGCCAGTGGTGCGATTAGCGTGAATGCCTATATCTTCTACACGCCGGATGCTGGTGCTACAACGGATGGTTTGGACCAGATGGCAGGTCTAACAGTAAGCGTAGGCGGTGCAAAACCGAAACAGGCAAGTTTGGTACAGAGTATTATCGGTCGTCACCTGCCGACTGCGGGTTACGTCATCGCAGGTAAGAAGGATAATAAATGGTATGCATTGCCTTCTAATATGGCATCGACCGGTACACCAGCTCCTTCGGAGATAGCTGTGGATAATATCAATAATCCAAGTATTGCTTATACAGCAGCCACAAATATTTATGGTTTGGAAGGACCTGTGGCGTCTAATATCTCGGGAGGAAACGGCCAATACGTTCGTCTGACGATGAGTATAGAAAGTAGCGAAGGAAGCGGGAAACCGGCACCTTTGTTCGGTACCTCTGGTTCTGAAGATGCGTCCAATAGTCCTAAAGTTGGTAGGAGCGGAACTGCTATTGCTACAAATCCCCTTAGTGAAGGCTGGTGGTGGTCTTTGACACAAACAAATACAAGCATTACCAATCCGCAAGACGCGAAATATTCTATCACGTGTGCAAACAACAGCAATACGCTGAGTATCAAGAACAGTCCGTTTGTATGGGGACTTTACAAGAGCGGTGTAGAGGAGTTGCGTCTGATACCGGCGAGTGATGTAGTCTTCACGGAGGCATACTTCGTAGAATGGGGACAGCACGGCGGTGTGATAGAAGTGGATGCAACGGGTATTGATGCCACTTCGGTTGTGGCGCATCTGAACGGTGCAAACAGCGCCACTACAACGCTCAGCCAGACGCAGACGAGCGTCAAGAACCGCGCTTCGATTTACAACTACACAGTGAACTTCGGCGACGTAATTGACTTTGCCGCCGCTGCCAGCAAGGGCGCATTGCTGACGCTGGAATGGAAGAACGGTGAGACAGTTAAGGCGGTAAGTAACATCGTTGTGCCGAAGATTGTAGCAGCAAGTTCTACATTGAGTTCACACGGCGCCACAGATGGAGATTGGAGTTCGGCAGAAGTGCACGTACTACCGGGTGTAACGCTGACAGCCAATGCCGGAGACTTCTCAAGCAATGATGTTCTAATCAACCATCTGGAAATTTATCCGGGAGCGACGGTTGTCGTTACGAAAGGTGCTGCAGGAAGCGGAACGCTGAAAGTGAAGACGCTTGTTCTGCGCAACGGATGGACCCGCGCGGGAGCGAAAGCCTACGATGTGGCACGGCTGTATATCACTCCGACCACGGCAAGTATGGCTAAAAATGCCGTCAGTGATGTCTGGTACGCCGACTGGTACATTGACTACGATCAGTACTATCCGATTGCAGTACCTTGGGATGTAACGCTGAGCGGTATTACCTACCGTTATTGCTCCGTAGAGCCGAGTGTAGGACCAAGTGCGAACATCCGTCTGAAGTACTATGATGGCGAGAGTCGTGCGAAGAATGTACAGGAAGGTGTAGGAATTGGCGCAAACTGGAAAACGTACGGTGATGCCGGTTGTACGGCTGTGCCGGGAACTCTGAAGCCATCGAAGGGCTATGCCATGACCGCCAAACGTCCGACAGGAAAGGCGTTCTCTATCATCCGCATGCCGCTGACCATCCCGAATGCCTCGTGGACAACCGCGGGTGAGCAGGGCGAAGTAGGCGGCACACACAAAGACCAAGTGAGTGTGACGGCATGGGATACAGGATCAACACCTGTCTATGCACAAGGATGGAACTTAATTGCGAACCCGTACATGTCGTTGCATCAAGGAGCGATCACCTATACAGAGGGAGAGACGAACGTGGCCTATATGAATATTCCAGACGTTGATTTCAAAGAGTATGATCAAAAGCCTACTGCCGTAACCAAGTTAGCACCGGCGAGTGCCTTCCTGATTCAGGCACCGGCAACCGGAACCATCACGTTTGGAACGGCAAACCGCAAGCCGTCCGCTCCAAGTTATCGTACGGAAGAAAAGCCGGAAAGCATTCCAGAACAACAGGCATATATCGTGCTGAGCAACGAGCAGTCGGAAGACATGATGGGTATTCTGGTGAGTGAGAAATACACTGCTGAATATGAGATCAATGCAGACTTGGAGAAGTTGCTGAGCGATGGAAATTCCCTTCGTACGTATATGCGCTACAATGAAATGAATATGGCGTATGTGGCGATTAACGAAATGCTGGCTAAGGAATGGATACCGGTGAATGTTCGTGTACCGCAATCCGGAGAATATACGTTCTCGCTGCACGAAGCAAGTATAGCCGGTGAGTTGGAGGGCGTTTACCTGATAGACTACGCGGCGGATGGCAGAGTGACGAACCTCATCGGGCAAGACTATACGTTCGTTGCGGAGGCAGGGACAATAGACGGTCGCTTCGCTATTAACGCGATCGTAGGTGAACGCTCGACTCCGACGGACATTGACGTAGTTAATGGAGGCGGTGACTTGAATTCCGACAAACCGTTTAAGTTCATCTATCATGATAAGGTTTATATCTATCACCAAGGTATCATTTACGATGCGACGGGTAAAAAAGTGAAATAAATGTTTAATGTTTGATGTGTAATGTTTAAAGAGTTAAAGATTATGAAGACATTGAGATATTTATTGATCATGATGAGTTTGGTGAGTATTCTGAGCGTAAAAGCTCAGAGTACCGCCCAGTTACCAGAAGCTGAGATGAAGTCCACTTCGGCAATGGTTGGTTCGGGTTCCTTGCTGCCGCAGGCAGCTGTTAGTGGAACTACGTTGGCAGGAGAGGCACCGGCAGCCTATTCACCGGGACGTACGGGTAAGATACGCCGAGATGTCGGAGGCGGTGGAACTACGGAAGAAGATGAGGATCCGGATAATCCGGGTGAACCATTCCCGGTTGGCGATGCGGTGTGGCCGCTGATGCTCCTCGCGGGCGTATATGCGCTTATGCGCGCGATCCTTAATATAAAGCGCGCGGGAGAGAGGAGATAAATTTGCAAAAAAATGGCATACAAATTTGCGTATGTCATTTTTTTGTTGTAATTTTGTGAGCTATTTGGGATGAATGGAAAATCATTTAACTAATATACAATTTATCATGAAGAAAATTTTTACTATTTTGGCACTGGCGATGATGTGCTGTGTCGGCGCAAACGCCGTAAGTTTCACTTCGCCTGCAAACAACATTGACTTTGGTTCGCAAAGTATCAAAGGTAAGTCCTCTGTACAGGGAGAGACCACGATGCAAGTAGCATGGACAAACGACATGCCGCTCTATGCACAAGTTACGATTGAGATTCTGAATCAACCGGAAGAAAACTGCAGTTTTACGCTGAATGGCAATAACGTAGCCTACGTATGGACGGGTAGCGGCGAGAGTTCCGACCCCATCATCTATTCGTATGACTGCGCGCTGGCTTACTATGCAGACCACGCGGGTTCGTATACATGCCAAGTACACATGTACGCCGAGGATATGGACTATGCGCAAGTAGCAGAGAAGACGATTAACGTTACATTGGTCGTTACAGGCGATGCGGATGTTCCGCAGACGATTCCGTTTGAGCGTATCGAATCGACCAGTGGGTTGAGCGTTGGTGATACGATTCTGTTTGTAAACGAAGATGCCGGCGCGGTGAACGGTGCGCTGAACAGCACTTATCTGGAGGCTATCACAGAAGGCGTGACCATCAATAACGGACATGCCAACGTTCCGGCAGAGACTGTTGAGATGTTCCGCGTAGGAAAAACGGACGGTTACTGGACATTCACCAGCGCTAATGGTATGCTGGGAGGGGATGGTACCTCATTGAAAATCGGTTCCGGCACAACGTTATGGAGCGTATCTATCTCTAACGGAGTAGCCGAGATTATCCCGAAGCAATCCAGCTATCCTCTCCAATACAACACGCAGGCTCCGCGTTTCAAACTATATAATGCGGACACCCAGGCAGACATCGCCCTTTATAAGAAAGCAGGTGCTGCGCAGGATTTGCAGAGCAGTCTGGATATTGAGGACATTGCGTTCGGCGACGTAGAGAACGATGAGCTGAAAGCAGTTACTGTCAACTATACCGCAGCGAATCTGACGGATGATATCGTTTGGGAAATCGAAGGTACAGACGCTGCATTGTTCGATGTTGCTGATCAAGGAACGCGCGATGCAGGTAAGGTAACGATTACCTATCTGGGAACAAGCGATAAGACCGGCGCACTGGATGCGCATCTGTCCTACCTCACGCAGGATATTAAACTGGATCCGATGGAGGGCTCGAAAGCTATCAGCATCAACCTGATTCCGGCAACAGTTAAGTTGACCAATCTCGCCTTCGAAAATGCTCCGACGACCATCGACCAGGGTCAGACGATTGATCTGTCGCAATACGTCGTTTATACGCCGAACAATGCGGTTGACAAGTCGCTGACGTGGAGCGTAGATCACTCCTATCAGGGCGAAATAGATCAAGACGGTAAGTTGACTGCTTATCATGTATCCGGAACCGTAAAGGTAACGGCTACATCGGTACGCGTGCCGAGCGTAAGCGCGAGCATCACGCTGACGATCACCACGCCGACGATCACTGATTTCACGTTGTCGAAGACCGAGACGACGCTGAATATCGGCGGACAGGAGACGTTGACGATAACCGCATTTGTACCGGACTATGCGAGTGCAAGCGCTACCTGGGCCAGCAGTGCTCCAACGATTGCGAAAGTGAATAAGAACGGCGTTATCACGGCACAGGCTCTTGGCGACGCGGTGATCACCGCTACCATCGGTGAAGTGGAGAAGAGTTGTACGGTACATGTGGTGGCCGTAACGGTGAATAGCATCGAGTTGCCGGCTGAGGCTAATCTGACTATCGGTTCCTCGCTGCAGTTGAATCCGGTTGTAGATCCGGCACAAGCTGCTTCGGAATACACGATCAGTTATGTATCCGGCAACCCGGAGATAGCTACCGTCAGCGAGACCGGTCTGGTTCATGGCGAAGCAGCAGGCGATGCCGTTATCACCGCAACCATCTCTGATAAGAGTGCGCAGATCACTATTCACGTAGTAGCCGCTCAGATGTTCAGCAAAGTAACTGACGCTTCGACACTGGCAGAGAAAGATACGATCATTCTGGCACGGCAGAGTGTTCCGGTCATTGCAGGTCCGCGTGGAACGGATAGCAACGGCAAGAAGAAACTGACTGTGCTGCTGGAGGATGTTACCGTCACAGAGACCGAGGCTTATGCCGATAACGCATGCCGCATGGTACTGGGTACGGAGAAGAACAAAGAGGGCTTCACGCTGACGATCGTTGGCGGAAAGACGATTGCAGTGACCAGCAGCGGTAACGATATCGTAGATGCCAACACGCAAAACTGTAAGTTCTGGGAGTTTGTTGCAGACGGCAATAACGGCTATTTCGTTCGTAACTTAGGCAATACCGATGCGATGTTCAAATACCACTCCAACAATGCGGCTATCAAGCCTTATAAGAATGCCACGACGGGTGCAGTTTACGTATATGCGTACGTTCGCAAATACGTTGAGCCGAGTCCGACCGGCATCGAGAACGCAAAGGCGGAAGTGAAGGCGGAGAAAGTGCTGCGTAACGGACAAGTGCTGATTATCCGAAATGGGGAAACGTACACGGTTACGGGTGCGAAGGTTGAGTGATTAGAGCTTCGCTCGAAGTAACAGATGAAGATCTGTACGAGTTTGTGGGCGGTCGTGATCGGCTGCCCATTTTCGTGCATAAACGGTTTCGGAAGCACGGAAATAGAGCGCCAACTGAGGAATGATCTGCCAACGGAGGCAGAGGTAGAAACGCCCTCCCAGACCATACGTGGCAGGGATAGAATAGGCGTAGAGCACATCGTGCTCGTAGAGGTAGATGCGGTTGGTCCATTCGCGGGCGTCGAAGGCTTGAAGACGAAGCTTTAAGCTTATTGGACATTGGATATTGGACATTGGTGATTGGAAATCATACGCAATGTCCTGCGCGATACTTACTCCGTAAGGTAATGGTGATTGGTTATTGGTGATTGGTGAATGGTTGAAATCGGCAATCGTCCTTAGACTCCAACCGTTGCGTTTCGCTCTCACGGAATACGTACTTGCTCCTTTTTTGCGTGCTCGGGCACGGAGAGAAAGGCTCCATTGGTGATTGGTCATTGGTGATTGGTGATATTGAACCTCCGCCATGGCGTCATAGCCGAGGGTACAAGTGTCGTTGCCCAAGCCGTATTTATAGCCTTCAAAATAGAACACATCACCATAACCGAGGAAGCGCCAGTTGCGAAGGCGAGTGATGTCAAAACCGAGGTAGCCGCCGTTCTCATCGTTGATACGCGACGTCTCGGAGAAGGCATAACCGAGTTGATTGTCGAACCAAGGCGAATAGTAGCGGTATAAGGCTATCAGGCTTACTCCGGAAGTCGGATAAAACCTGCTTCCTGCAATAAGCCCGATACCCCATTTAGAATTTGTGATTTCTGATTTTTGATTGGTTGCAACTTCGCAAAACACATCAAACCAACCATAGTTATACCGGAAAGATGCACCCAAAACGGCTTGATTGCGGCCGCGGAAATAATGGCGGTTGTACTTCGCGTTTCGGTAGGGATGAATACTATCTGAATAGATGGTCTCAATGCCCGAGAGTTGGACTTCAAGTTTCTTGTGACGAAGCGTCAGATTGGCGCCGACGACATGTCGCCAAGTGGTGTCGTTATAATGGTTGAACGAGTAGAGTGCACTGACATCCAGACGCGTCTGTTTGCCCCATTCCCAGCGAAGAGTGGTACCCGCACCGTGTAGTCCTGCGCCATCGACTGAACCGTAATAACGCAGCGCCTCACGTTGCTGACCGATCGAAGTGACGTACATCGATTTGCCGGAATGAAAAACCGGCGCCATGACCAGTCCCTGACCAAAACTCGCCTGAAAATTACCACCCACCACCGTGTGCAGATGCGGCGCTATGTCGCGTAACTGCAGATACGCACCCCACTGCAGATCTTCCGCTTTGCCGCCTACCGGTCGGCGGAGTTGGGCACCGAAAGTGACCTTGCGCTGGTAGTCAAAACGATAGCGACCCTGCGTATAAACGGGGTCTGAACCCTCAAAGCCTTCTATATTCCGGGCATCAACGCGCGCGGTGATCTCGTGGTGAGCATTAGCGAAAACCTCTTTCGCGTAAATCTCATTGGTGATGGGTGATTGCTGATTGGTGATTTGGACGAAAGGCAGCAAATCGCGGATCTCATAGTCCTCCAGACTCGGAATCATCCGCAATTCATAGAGCGATTCAAACGGGTGTTTGTTGGCATAAAGCAAGATGTCATCAATCTGCTGCGGCGAGAGAAAATAGAGTTGGCTGAGTTCCTCATCCGAGGTGTTGTTGAGGTCGATGGGCGCGTCATGAAGGGCATAGAGATCGGTTTGCAGTTGCTCAAAATCGACTTCCGAGAATTCTGTTAGATAATTATAGATGTCGCCGATAATATCGTCGAGGGAGAAATTTGTAACCAATAATATGACGGCGATGATGTTTTTCACGGCACAAAAATACAAATAAATTTGCATATGTGCAATTTTTGTCGTAATTTTGTAGCGTTTTATGGACAAAAAGACACTTTATCATATCATTGAGTGGGTTGTAGCAATCGCGGCTTGCGGCTGGTTGGTCTGGAAAATGGTCACGTACGACGATTATGCCGGCCTCTGGGCGGCTATCAGCGGGATGGATGGTCTGCAAATTTGTGCGCTTGTCCTCTGCATAGCCCTGATGCCGCTGAATATGACGCTCGAAGCGTGGCGCTGGCGAACGCTCGTTCCTATGTCTTGGCGAGAAGCGCATCGGCAGGTGTATTACTCCAAACTCGCGGGAGTCATTACTCCTTGGCGACTCGGGGAATACCCGGCACGCGCCCTCTTGCGCAACGAATGGAAAAACACGCTTTCGATGGGGGCTGTGGGGAGTGCCACGATGACCTTTGCCATTATCATCGCGGGGGTACCCGCGATAATGGCTAATGGTGAATGGTGCCCCTTCCGTCTAGGGTTTCCCCGTTTGACGGGGACACCGTCAGGAGAATGGTGGATTGCTGTTGTCGCGGTGGTGATTCTTTTGGCGGTGGGGCTAGTGATGGCGCCGAGGTTGTTGAGGCGATGGGCTACCGTCTCTCATCGTCTCATTCTCATCTCCTTCGCCCAAAGTCTCGTGCGATTGCTGTGCTGGTGCGTGCAGTTGGCGCTCGTGCTATACGCACTTGGAGCGGTTACAGGTTACGGGTTATGGGGTACGGGCGCACGCTGTTTCGTTTATTATCTGCTGGTGACTATCACGCCGAATGTGCCGATTGCGGAAGTTGGCGTACGAGGGGCATGGGCGATGGTGGTGTTCGGATCGATGAACGCAGCCCTCGCAGGAGTGCTCCTCTGGATCATAAATACATTACTTCCGTGCCTAATTTGGCCTTTTTGGCGCAAAAATGAATAGAATTCTTGCATATATGCAAAATTTTGTGTATCTTTGCACCCGAAAACCGAATACTAATAAAACACATTTTCAGATTCATTATCGTGCCGAGTATGGGCAGAGTCTTTGCGTGATCGAGACGCAAGAGTCGATTTTGGGATGGACCGAGAAATCGCCGTTGGTGCTTAATTGTCAGGGAACTGATTTCTGGCAGGCTAATGTGCCGGTGAGCGATTTCACAGGTGTTATTCATTATAAATACGCCATCCGCGTAGGCGAGGGACAGTATATCTACGAGGCCGGTGAACCGCGCGTGCTGACACTCAAGGCTGCCGACAAGAACCTTGTCGTTCGCGATGCATGGCAGGCCAGCACGTACGAGGACAGTTTCTATACCACCGCTTTCGTGAAGGCTCTCTTCCATCGTCTGAACCCTGCTAAGGCAAAAGCACCGAAGGGCAATATCCGTTTCTCTATCGACCTGCCGCAGATCAAGCCGACGCAGGGCGTAGCGATTATCGGTAACTGCGCTGAGTTGGGTGATTGGAACCCGGATAACAAACTCGTCATGAACGATGCCGACTTCCCCGTTTGGCGCGCAGATATCAATGTCAAAGGGCAGGATATCGTCGAATATAAATACGTGATCTATGACCTTAAGAACGGTGCAGTAGTTGATACCGAATGGGGTGAGAACCGCCAGATCTGGGGCGTAGAGAAGGGTAGTGTAATCTACCAGAACGACCGTGCTTTCCGTCGTACCCAACCGCGTTGGAAGGGAGCCGGTGTAGCCGTGCCTGTCTTCTCGCTGCGTAGCGCCGAAGGCTTCGGTATCGGTGAGTTCCAGGACCTCAAGAAAATGGCCGATTGGGCTGCGGCTACCGGTCAGCAGATGATTCAGACCCTGCCGATCAACGATACGACGCTGCGTCATAACAACCTCGATTCGTATCCGTACAACGCTGTCTCCGTCTTTGCTCTCCATCCGATATACATCAATATCGAGAAGATGGGTAAGTTAACGCCGGCGCAGCAGAAGAAATACGAGGCACAGAAAGCTGAACTCAATGCGCTGACGATCGCGGACTATCAGAACGTGTATGACAAGAAGATGGTGTTCTTCAAGGCGTTGTACAAGCAGGACAAAGAGGCTCTCTTCAGCAGTGCTGAATACAAGGCGTTCGAGAAAAAGAATGCTGCGTGGCTGGAACCGTATGCTGAGTTTCTTGCTAAACGCGACAAACAACCGAAAGACTTCTATAAGTTCCTCCAGTTCCATGCTGACAGACAGCTCGCAGATGCTGTGGCTTATGCGCACTCGATCGGCGTAGCCATGAAGGGCGATATACCTATCGGCATCAGCCCCGACTCAGTCGATGCAGCCGTTTATCCGGAACTGTTCAACCTCGACGCCAGCGCCGGTGCTCCGCCCGATGATTTCTCGATCAGCGGACAGAACTGGGGCTTCCCGACCTATAACTGGGACAAGATGGCGGAGGATAACTTCGGCTGGTGGCGCGCACGTTTCCAGAAGATGCAGGATTATTTCGATGCGTATCGTGTGGATCATATCCTCGGTTTCTTCCGTATTTGGCAAATGCGCAAAACCGATGTTTGGGGACTCTGCGGCCATTTCGTTCCTGCACTCCCGTACTCCTACGACGACCTTTGCGCACAAGGAGTATGCCTCGATTGGGATCGTCTGACCAAACCGTATATCCGCTCGAATTTCTTAGGTGACGTATTGGGCTTCGATCTGGAGTGGGCAAAGAACAATGCCCTTAACACCAATGACGGATATATCTACTGGTTCAAACCCGAGTTCGACACCCAGGCCAAAGTGCAGGAATGGGCAGATCGTCTGCTCGGCGATGAGAAACAACTCAAGGCTTCCGGCCTGAGTGAGGCGGCGGTACATAACATCTGCAACGGATTGATTTACCTCCACTGCGAAGTGCTGTTTGTGGAAGACCAACGTCGTCCGGGATGGTTGCACCCACGTATCTCCATCTATCAGAGCCACTCGTTCACCGAACTCTACAGCGATCAGAAAGAAGTACTGATGCGTATCTATAATGAGTATTTCTTCCGTCGTCATACGCAGTTCTGGCGCGACTCAGCAATGCGCAAGTTGCCGACCTTGATTAGCGCAACGCATATGCTCTGCTGCGGCGAGGACCTCGGTATGGTTCCGGCTTGTGTACCTGACGTAATGCATGAGTTGCAGATCCTGAGTCTGGAGATCCAACGTATGCCGAAAGATCCGACAGTCAAGTTCGCTCACCCGGCTGATGCACCGTATCAGAGTGTTTGCACGACCGGTACGCACGATATGAATCCGCTGCGCGCATGGTGGGAAGAGGATCGCGCCGTTACCCAACGCTTCTACAACGAGCAGATGGGTTGGTGGGGCGATGCACCGCAAGAGATGACGCCGGAGATTGCAGAATTCATCATCAACCAGCATATGTACAGCCCGGCTATGTGGACCATCCTGCCGCTGCAAGACTGGCTCGCTATCGACGGCGATGTACGACTCAAAGACCAGTTCGCCGATCGTATCAACGTACCGGCTAACCCGCGCCATTTCTGGAACTACAGAATGCACTTGAGTCTGGAAGACTTGATGAAATGTGATAAACTGAACGCGAAAATCAAGAAGCTGACAAGCGTTCGCTAACGGCTTCCATGAGCCATAAAGGCGTGCTCGTAGCACCACAGATCCCGACCTTCGTGTCGGGATTTGTTGATTTATGATTTATGATTTTTGATTTGAGATTTTCGACTTCGTCGGGAGAGGAAATGAAGAAAGTATTCGGATTTGCTTCTTTGCAATGATTAAAGAGCACTTTTGCGTTGGAGGATTTAGTGCCACCAACAAAGAGAACGATATCATTGGCGCGAGCGAAGGCTTGGAGTTCTTTCACGCGATTCGCTACGCTGCGGCAAATGGTATCATGCGCTTCCAGCGCAATTGGATATTTTAGATTGGAGATTTTAGATTTTATAGCCTCTACGAGGGAGTGGAAGCCTTCGACAGATTTGGTGGTTTGCGAAAAGAGATAGATGGGACGCGTAAAATCGAGGCGATCGAGTTGATCAACGGACTCTATAACGATGGCGGTGTTGTTCGTTTGGCCTTGTAAACCGATCACTTCCGCATGGCCGGGTTTGCCGTATATAACAATCTGCGGCGGAACGGATTCATCGTTCTTATGCTGCTCATAACAAGCGCGAATCCGATCCTGCAACTTCTTCACTACCGGACAGGTGGCATCGATAATCTCTATGCTGCGTTGTTGCGCAATCCAGTAGGTGGAAGGCGGTTCTCCATGTGCCCGCAGCAATACGCGCGAATGAGAAGGAAGCGTACGCAGATCATCATAATCGATGGTGGCAAGCCCTTTCATCTCCAGCCGCGCCACTTCCTGTCCGTTATGCACGATATCACCCAAGCAATAAAGCGAACCTTTCTGAAGTTCGCTCTCAGCCGCTTGGATGGCACGTGTCACACCAAAGCAGAATCCGCTATTTGAATCGATCGAAATAATCATAAATAACCTCCATCTGCTCGTCGGGAGTCATGTGGCTGTTATCCACAACGATTGCATCTTCTGCCTGTCGTAACGGACTCTCTGCACGATGGGTGTCGCGGTAATCACGGTCGTTGACATCGGCCAGAACCTCCTCAAAATTCGGCTTCTCCCCTTTGCCCACCAACTCATCGTAACGCCGTTGCGCACGAACCTCCGGACTGGCTGTCAGGAAGAGTTTGAGTTCGGCTTTCGGGAATACCACCGTACCTATATCGCGGCCGTCCATGACGATACCCTTCGCCTCGCCCATTTTCTGCTGTTGCGCCACAAGGAAGGCCCGTACCTCTTTGATCTGCGAGATCTGACTGGCACGATTGCCCACCTCCAACGTGCGAATCAAACCCTCCACGTCTTCGCCGTTCAGCGTCACGTGCTGTGCACCGTTGGTCAGTACAAAACCCACCTCTATCTTCGGCAGCGCCGCAATGATATCTGCTGTCTCCGTCAGGTTGTTGCGAAGCGTGAATAACGCGATCGCGCGATACATGGCGCCTGTATCTACATACGTATAACCGGCGTACTTCGCCAGCGCCTTTGCGATCGTCGATTTGCCACAAGAAGAATAGCCGTCAATGGCCACGATAATTTTATTCATAAAATCTAAAATCTAAAATCGAGCTACTTTAGTAGCGAGTTGATATCCAATGTTAATCCGACTTGGTACGAGAAATTGGACTTGGTCATCTGACTGATCGCAAAATCCACATGTGCCTGCTTGATTCGTACCCCTGCGCCTAAAGCAAAACCCGCCAACGAACGCTGATCTTGCAGGTTCAGTTCCGCGCGGCGGCGGTGGTTGTAACTGAGGGCGATATAGAACCGCTCCCGCTTGTCCACTACCTCAATCGACCAGATCGTGTGGCGGAATAGCATGTCATACCACTTCACATCGTGCGGGATGATATCGCCTGTTGTGGCACTCTTATCCAGACTCGTCCACTCGTAGTTCAAATACCATGTCTGCATGTTATGAATCTGCAGATGGAAACGCAGCGGCGCATGTTTGACGCGGTAGGTCAGACCCAACTGCAGGTTGAGCGGCAGCATTTCTTTGCCCGAACCATCCTCATCCGAATAGAAGCTCTTCAACTGCCAACCGATATTCTGCAGCACCAGTCCCATTTGGAAAGTGGAGTCCTTCGTTTGGAAATGCGCTCCTACATCTGCGCCGATGGCGAAAGACGTATAGTGCTCGTAGATCGAATACACCGGTTTTAATGTTACGCCGACCTTGAACATTTGGCCCAACTGACGCGCGTACATCACGTCAATAAGGATATCGCGTGCACCGAAGGTACCACCGCTCAGATTACCGTTCTCATCGGCGTATTTCATGCGCCCGTAATCCAAGTAATGCAGACCTACTGCAAAATAATTCGGTTTGTCGGGTTCTCCCTCTGCCGGCTTCTCTATTTTGGAGCGTCCGAAATTATGCCCGTATAGCGCGCTTCCGAACATGGTACCCGGCAGGTAATAGGAGAAATTTAGTTGCAGCATCATATGGCTGTTCGCATG
Organism: uncultured Bacteroidales bacterium; assembly: GCA_902762355.1. GTDB lineage: Bacteria > Bacteroidota > Bacteroidia > Bacteroidales > Paludibacteraceae > Colicola. The sequence goes on along the minus strand of CACWNR010000003.1, from coordinate 60,173 downwards.
GAGTAGGGCAGGATTACACATACCCATCGCGATGTCGCCGTCGCTCAGACTGACGTTACTTCCGCCCAGCGCATTGATACGCGACGACACCGGCAGTCCCATGAACGAGAACACCGACCGACCCGCATTCGATACCTGCGCGACAGCACTGTTTGCCATCGCTAACAAGCATATCCATATGAGAAGTCCATATTTCCGCATTTTAAATTCGGCTACAAAAGTACTACAATTTTTTGAATTGTGCAAATTTTATTTGCATATGTCATTTTTTTTTTGTAATTTTGCGCCGCAAAATACGCGGAACACAAATTCAAAATAAATAATTAACAAAAATCAACAATCTTTATGTGGTTAAAAGACTCTTCTATCGGCCGTAAGTTCGTTATGAGCTTGACAGGCCTTGCATTGGTCTTGTTCCTGCTTTTCCACGGCTGTATGAACTTAGCCGTGGTTTTCTCGGAAGAGGCCTACAACATGATTTGCGAGTTTCTCGGAGCCAACTGGTATGCCCTCATCGGTACGCTCGGTTTGGCATTCCTGGTACTGGTGCATTTCTGCTACGCGATCTATCTGACCATCCAGAACCGGGCGGCACGTGGTAACGACCGTTACGCGGTGACGGGTAAGAAAGAAGGCGTAGATTGGGAATCGGAGAACATGCTCGTGCTGGGTACGATCGTGATTGGTTTCCTCTGCTTGCACCTCTACAACTTCTGGTTCCGTATGCAGTTGGCGGAGATCACCGAAGGTGCTACTGCCGGTGCATTCAGCCCGACGGACGGTGCGGCTTACGTAAAAGCCCTCTTCACTGAACCCTGCTGGGGACAAGTGTACTGCGTGCTGTATCTGATTTGGCTCTGCGCTCTCTGGTTCCACCTGAACCATGGTGTTTGGTCGGCTCTGCACACCCTCGGTTGGAACAACCTCGTTTGGATGAAGCGTATCAAAGTGATCGGCTGCATCATCGCTACCCTCGCGGTTCTGCCGTTCGCTATCGTTGTATTGTATTACCTTGGCATGGGCATCGGTATGCTCTGCGCCGCTTAATGATTTACGACTATGGCAAAGAAAGAAGAAATAATCGAGGCAGCAAAGAAGACTGCGAAGAAAGTAGCGGTTAAAGCTGCAGAGAAGGCCTTAGAGGCAGCAGAAGTAGTAGTCGATAAAGCGGCTAAAGCTGTGAAAGAGGCTACCACGCCGGTTATCACGCCGGAAATGGCAAAGATTCCTGCAGGTCCACTGGAGCTCAAATGGACGAACTATAAGAACCATCAGAAACTCGTTAACCCCGCTAACAAACGTCGTCTCGATATCATCGTAGTAGGTACGGGTTTGGCAGGTGCTTCGGCTGCGGCTTCGCTCGCAGAGATGGGCTTTAATGTACTCAACTTCTGTATCCAGGATAGTCCGCGTCGTGCGCACTCGATTGCTGCACAGGGTGGTATCAATGCTGCAAAGAACTACCAGAACGATGGTGACTCCGTTTATCGTCTCTATTACGATACCATCAAGGGTGGCGACTATCGTGCACGTGAGGCGAACGTATATCGTTTGGCGGAGGTCAGCAATAACATCATCGACCAGTGCGTGGCGCAGGGTGTTCCGTTTGCACGTGAGTACGGCGGATTGCTGGACAACCGTTCGTTCGGCGGTGCTCAGGTAAGCCGTACGTTCTACGCAAAAGGTCAGACCGGTCAGCAGTTGTTGCTCGGCGCTTATAGCGCACTGAGCCGCCAGATCGGTAAGGGTAAAGTGAAGATGTACACCCGTTACGAGATGCTCGATATCGTGCTCATCAAAGATGAGAACGGTGAGCAACGTGCACGTGGTATCATTGCTCGTAACCTTGTTACCGGCCGCATCGAGCGCTTCTTCGCTCATGCAGTGGTTGTAGGTTCGGGTGGTTACGGAAATACCTTCTTCCTCTCCACCAACGCCATGGCATCCAACGGTTCTGCTGCTATGCAGATGTACCGCCACGGCGCATTGTTCGCTAACCCCTGCTACGCACAGATCCACCCGACCTGTATCCCGAAGCACGGTGACTTCCAATCCAAACTGACGCTGATGTCAGAGTCGCTGCGTAACGACGGACGTATATGGGTTCCGAAGAAACTCGAAGACGCTAAGCGTCTGCAAGCCGGCGAGATCAAGGGTCGTGACATCCCCGAAGAGGATCGCGATTACTATCTCGAACGTCGTTATCCGGCCTTCGGTAACCTCGTTCCGCGTGACGTAGCTTCGCGTGCTGCCAAAGAGCGTTGCGACAAGGGCTACGGCGTGAATAACACCGGTCTCGCTGTCTTCCTCGACTTCTCCGACGCTATCCAACGTCTGGGCAAGGACGTGGTTGCACAGAAATACGGTAACCTCTTCCAAATGTATGAGAAGATTGTAGACGAGAACCCGTACGAGAACCCGATGATGATCTTCCCGGCTATTCACTACACCATGGGTGGTATCTGGGTTGACTACGAGCTGCAGACGACCGTTAAGGGTCTGTTCTGTATCGGTGAGGCGAACTTCTCCGACCACGGTGCAAACCGTCTTGGTGCTTCGGCGCTGATGCAAGGTCTGGCTGACGGTTACTTCGTACTTCCGTACACCATCCAGAACTACCTCTCCGACCAGATCGGTGTTCCGCGTATGAGTACCGACCTGCCTGAGTTCGCTGAGGCAGAGAAGGCTGTACAGGACAAGATCGACAAACTCATGGCTATCCAAGGTAAGCGTTCGGTGGATTCGATCCACAAAGAGTTGGGTCTCATCATGTGGGACTTCGTAGGTATGGGTCGTACGGCCGAGGGCTTGAAGGAAGGTATCAAGAAGATCGATGCCATCAAGAAAGAGTTCTGGACCAACGTTTATATCCCGGGTGAGGCAAACAGCCTGAATAACGAGCTCGAGAAAGCCCTCCGTCTGGCTGACTTCATCGAGATTGGTCGTTTGATGGCAGTGGACGCCCTCCATCGTGAGGAGTCCTGTGGTGGTCACTTCCGCGAGGAATACCAGACGCCGGAAGGTGAGGCGCTCCGTCAGGATGATAAGTTCGCATATGTCGGTTGCTGGAAATATATGGGTGACGATAAGGAACCGCAACTCATCAAGGAGCCGCTCGACTACGAGTTCACGGAACGTAAAACACGTAACTACAAAAACTAAGCATTATGGATCAATACATTGATATTAAGGTTCGCGTTTGGAGACAGGCGGGACCTAAAGCACAAGGTCATTTTGAGACGTATGACCTGAAGCACGTCTTCCAAGGTGCTTCGTTCTTGGAGATGATTGATATTCTCAACGAGCAACTCGTTGCAGAGCACAAAGACCCTGTTACCTACGATCATGACTGCCGTGAGGGTATCTGTGGTATGTGCTCCATGTACGTCAACGGTCACCCGCATGGACCTGACAGCGCTATCACAACCTGCCAGCTCCACATGCGTAAGTTCCACAATGGTGAGACAATCACCGTTGAGCCGTGGCGTAGCCGTGCATTCCCGGTAATTAAAGACCTCATGGTGGACCGCGGTGCGTACGATAAGATCATGCAGGCAGGTGGTTTCGTGAGTGTCAACACCGGTGGTGTACCTGACGCGAACGCCATTCCTATTCCGAAGCCGGTAGCCGACGAGGCTATGGACGCTGCGTCCTGTATCGGTTGCGGTGCGTGTGCTGCTGCTTGTAAGAACGGCTCGGCGATGTTGTTCGTAGCTGCCAAGGTTTCGCAACTCGCCCTGCTCCCGCAAGGTAAGATTGAGGCTGCAGCTCGTGCCAAAGCAATGGTGGCTAAGATGGACGAACTCGGATTCGGTAACTGTACCAACACCGGTGCTTGTGCCGCTGAGTGCCCGAAATCCGTTAGCCTCGCTAACATCGCTCGCCTTAACCGCGAGTTCCTCTGCGCGAAGTTCAAAGACTAAACGCATTCGCCAACCTGGCGAATCCATAGCTCGAGGGCGGCTGATTACCGCCCTCGATGCACTAAATAAATATCTTTACTAATATGAAAAAGCACATTTTGACCTTTCTTCTTTTATGTTTGACGGTGGCGATGTACGCCATCACTCCGCTGCCTGATGTGGGCAATGGGCGTATCAGGGTGGTGGGAAACAACCTGCTCAATTACTATTACAACTACGATGAATCGTCTCGTCCTTCCTATAACGACGAGGCAGGCCTGATTGAGAAAACGCGTAAGATTGCAGATATGGTGATCGCTTCCGATGCGGATATCTTTGCTTTCTGCGAGGTGGAAGCCAAGCCGGCTCCGCTGGAGTATCTGGTGGCTGCGCTGAATGCCCGTGCGGGAGAAGGTGCTTATGCGATGGTGACGGATAATATCTATGAGGAAACCGACTCTTACGATAATGCCATCAAGTCCGGTTTTATCTATCGGACGGAGAAAGTAAAACCCTATGGCTCCAACTATGCGGCGACTAATATCTCCTATTATAAGAATACGATGCGTATTCAGGCATGGGAGGAGATTGCAACCGGTGAGCGTTTTACCCTCTCGATGAACCATTTCAAGGCGAAAGCTGATGATGAATCGAAAGCCAAACGCGTAGATAACGCCAACTGGCTCCTCAGCGGACTGAACACCTCGTCGAAGGTGAAGGACCCGGATATCCTGATTATGGGTGACCTGAACGCGATGATGGACGAAGAGGCGATGCAGAACATCGTGAATGCCGGCTATGCCGAGCAGTTGCTTCGTTACGATCAGTATGCGTATTCCTATTGCTATCAGGGCAACGCACAACTGATTGACCACACCTTTGCGAATGCGTCGATGGCCGGTCAGATCACCGGTGCGGCCGTTTGGCATATCAATACGACCTGCGGCGGCTACTATAACTCCAGCACCCGTTATTCGGACCATGATCCGTATCTGGTAGGCTTGAACCTGGGCGGCGAGTTGCCGGAACAGGACTGCGAGGCAATCAATTTCTCGGAGAGCTTCGGAAGCAGTCTGGGACAGTTCACAGCCGAGTCGGTGGATCCGTCGGGTACGGCTAACTGGTACTGGAACTCCAGCTACTCTTGCGCAAACATGAACGGCTATAACAAAGGTGCGAATGAGGACTACCTGATTTCGCCGGCGTTTGACTTTACCGACCAGAAGAGCGGAACGATCGGCTTTGAGCATGCAGTAGGTTACGGCACGCAAGCAGACTGGGCCTCGCAATGTCAGTTGCTCATCAGCGACAACTATACGGGCAGTGCGGCCAGCGCTACCTGGACACAACTGACGATACCTGTTTGGGGCACGTCGAAGAACTTCGATTGGCAGACCAACAGCATTGCTATACCGTCGTCGTTCATGCACAAGAGCAACATTCATTTTGCGTTCTACTACATGATTGGAGAAAGCAATGCGCCGTCGTGGGAGATTAAGAATGTGACGCTGAAAACCGTTTGTGAGGCCGGTGACCACTCGGCGATAGACCAGACAGAAGTAGTGCCGAGTGCACAAAAAATACTCCGCCAAGGACAAATCATAATCATCCGTAGCGGAGTAGAATATACGATTACAGGTCAGCGCGTTTACTAATCTATGCGCGCACCTAAAATACTATAGGTCTTTCCTTCGCGAAGGATAACCACCTGACCATTGCGCAGTACTTTATGTGCTGCGCTTTGGTTTTCTATAGTCTCAAAACCTGAAGCGCTATCCTTGATGAACTTCAGTACCGCCACGCCGATACGTACATTACCGCTGGTAGCCGCGCGCTCGATAGAGTAAGTGCCTGCCGGCAGAAGTTCGCTCTCAAGACGTTGATAAGCACTGGTACCACCGGGCACATCCAACTCATATGTTTCTGCGCCAACAAGATCAATCTGACGGTCTGCTCCACTGGACGAGATGGCCAGTGCGTAGAAGATACCCTTGTAACCGGTCGGCACGGTGAACTTGCCGAATTTGCCATCCGAAGGATCGCCCGTGCGGCGAGTGATCGAATAACTCGTACCATCAATCGTAATACTGCCCGCCTTTTGACTGCTAGCCGCAATCATATTGGAGAACACAGTATTATCGTTCGTCAGACCATTCGTTGTTGCATCTTCGGCATAGAAGAACCAGAAATGCAGTGCACCGGTAACCACAGGCGTCGAACCTTTCTCTTCCCATGCTGCATAGAGTGTGGCATTGCCTGCGGTGGTCCAACTGTTCACACTACTACCGTTAGCATCGTAGTACTGTGTGCCTTGGCCGTTCTGCTCACTGAAGTAACCCAAGAAGGTATAGTTCGTGCGAGTAGGAATCGTGATGTTCGGCATCTCAGCATCATATGTGGCAGTAACCTGAGCGCTTCCTCCGGCTCCTCCATCTGCATCTAAGGTAATGGTGTACGTGTTCGGTTGCCAAACAGCGTATAGTGTCAGGTCGGCGTTCATCGTCACATTCTGGCCGACATTGTATTTGGTGCCCGATCCTCTTGAGTTGGTGTTCCATTCTTTGAAACTATATCCTACAGGCGCCGTGAAGGCGTTCGCCAGCACGGTCACGCTCTCGCCTTCATTCACCGTTTGCTCGTCCATCTCACCGCTACCACCGTTCTCATCGTACGTCAGCGTATAAGTTACCGCGGGTGTCGAGGAATAAATCACATTGATGGCATAGAGGTTAATACCACTATTTTCACTGCAGATAAAGATGTTACCTGCACTGCCGGTGTAATCATAGCTATATTTTGCTGCGGCAGTACCAACTACATTGAATTGCGTGAGTAAATTGCCGCCAAAGTTATTGGCATAGACATTTAAATTACGGGCTTCAGTACTCTTGGCGCTAATGGCATACACCTCAATCGTACAAGCACCGGTTACATTAAATTTAAAATAGCGGTTTGTCGCAGAGCCTTTTCCTCCTGTCTTCATTCGTTTAGTGAAGGTATGACCATCAATCGTTTTATTATTGCTGTCATAAGCAATATTAGGACCGATGATTAAACCATTAATGGTAATGCCGGCAGCAATAGTTAAACTGTCTTTCGAGGTGAACTCACTTGCCGAGAAATTCCATGTGAGATCTCCGCTTGGCGTCGGGGTCGGTGGATCAACGGGTTCCGGATCGGGATCGGGTGTCGAACCACCGTCACAGGATGAACCTACTTCTCCAGTACTATTCACCACCAGTGTAGCACCTGCACCGCAATCACTATTCGTCACCATGGTCTTGGCTTCAGCAGCACTCAGTGCCGTATAACTATATGTCGGTGTAACGACAGTGCGGCTCGTCACATTGGACGGCAGACCTTTGGTGGCCGTAGAATTGATAAACTTCGCACCGTTCTTTCCTCCGTAATTCTGATAGAAGATCTTTGCGGTCTTCGGCGCTCCTTCGAACGTACAACCTTCAATATAGCAATCCGCGTTCTCCGGGCCGATATAGTAATTGGCCACCGAACTATTCCAGTAGCAGTTAAGAAAATGCAAACTTGCATTCCGACAACGCAACATACGTTCCTTGCAGCCTTCATCCCACCAGCAATATGCCCAGGTCATGTTATACGTACCATCAGTAGGTTTATCGGACGAGGAAGAACCAAGCAGATTGGTAAAACGGTGATCGGCTGCGCCACCGGAACCACCGGCTCTCGGAGCTTTCAGATAGCGGAAACGACACCAACTGACGGTGATATTATCCGTCGTTCCTTTATTGTCAAAGTTGCCGTCACAACCGTCCTGGAAATCACAATGGTCCACCCAAGCCTTGGTTACATTCTCAAAACACAGATTATCATTTCCGTCGCAGTCGTACGCACCGGGGCCTTCGAAAGTCAGGTTCCGAAGAATGATATTCGACGAACGCTTGATGAACAGAATACCCGAAGTCGTGGCATCTTGCTGGGCACTAATCAATTTCACGCCCGGCAGCGCCATGATGGTAATGTTCTGTGCGTCTTGCATCGTCAGCATCGAGGTGAACGTCAGATTCTGCGTGATGATAACGACCTTGTCTTTCGGTTTTTTACCACCAATAGCGGACCTCAATTGACTGACGGTGCTTACCAACGTGGGCGTGGCGTTCCCACCGCCCGTAGCACCGGCTCCGTATCCCCATGCTGAGGATGCACAATAGTTAACGGCCTTGAGAGAAACAAGGAACAAAGAACATAGAGCAAGGACTAATACTTTTTTCATAACAGATTTATTTTTATTCGCCAAGTTTGGCTAATGCTTTTTCTTCTTTTTCGGTCATCTGAACTTTCGTCTCGGGGGTCTTATCTCCTTGACCGGTGAGGTGCAATACACCATGGATAAGGATACGATGGAGCTCGTGCTCAAACGTCGCCCCAACCATCTCCGCATTCGAACGTACCGTGTCCAGCGATATAAAGATATCGCCGTTGAGGGTGGAGGCTGTCGAATAGTCGAAAGTGATAACATCAGTATAGTAGTCATGGCCGAGGAACTCGCGATTGACGGCTAACTCCCGCTCATCCGAGCAGAAGATATAGTTGATATTCCCCACACTAAACCCGTAATCTGCCGCTACGGCACGAATCCAACGCGTTACTCGACGCTCATCCAGCGCCGGCATCTCTATACTATCTGTGCTAAATCGAATCATTCCCTTCTCTTATACTATCCCCATCCTAATTTCACCATAGGATACCCATAACATACCCATAGGATCCCCATAAGATACTTTTATTATTTTTGCTATTTCTGTACTTGTACTATATATATACTACGTATATATATACTTTTTGCTTATTTTCTTTTTTTCAGCCAAAGAAAATCGGGGCAATTGCAAAAGCAGCTACTGCTCCTGCCAAATCAGCCAATAAACAGCATGCTACTGCGTGTCCTGTATCTTTGATATTCACGCTACCGAAATAGACGGCGAGGACGTAGAATGTGGTGTCTGTCGTGCCCTGGAGGATGCAGCAGAGTCGTCCCACGAGGCTGTCTGCCCCATAATTGGTCATCGCTTCGAGCATCAGGCCTCGTGCGCCACTACCGCTCAGCGGTTTCATGAGTGCTGTGGGCACAGCGCCGGCGAGATCGGGATTGATGCTGCATGCGGCGAAGCACCATGCAATGCCGTGTTCGAGCAGTCCCATCGCTCCCGAGGCGCGGAACATACCTACAGCCACGAGGATGGCAATGAGGTAAGGGATGATGCCGATGGCTGTCTGGAACCCGCCTTTGGCGCCGTCAATAAAGGCATCGTAGACGTTGATCTTCTTCGCCATCGCTTGGATCACGAACCAGCAGATGACGCCTAATAAGAGTATCGCCGCGATCGCCGCCGAAACAACAGATAAGGTGTCCGGATTCAGTCTGGTGGCACCCCAAACGAGCAACCCAACGAGTGCAGTCAGACCGATGAGTGTGCCTAAAACAACGGGATCCTTGAGGCGAATCTTCTGCGCGATGCAAACACAGATAAGTCCGACCAGCGTGGCTACGTAGGTAGCGATGAGAATAGGCAGGAAGACATCTGCGGGGTTTGCGGCGCCGAGTTGGGCGCGGTATGCCATGATGGTTGTCGGGATAAGCGTAAGTCCGGAAGCTCCGAGAACGACGAACATAATCATCGCGTTGGAGGCTTTGGCTTTGTTCGTGTTCAGTTCTTGTAACTCGCCCATCGCTTTGAGTCCCATCGGCGTAGCGGCATTATCCAGACCCAGCATATTGGCTGCGAAATTCATCAGCATGGAGCCGTAAACCGGATGTCCCTTTGGGATCTCGGGGAAGATGCGACTGAAGAAAGGATTGATGGCTTTGCCAAGGGTGTTGACTGCACCTGCTTTCTCTCCGATTTTCATGATTCCCATCCATAGCGCCAGTACACCGGTCAAACCGAGCGAGAGTTCAAAACCCGTTTTGGCACTATCAAAAGTCGAATTGAGAATCGCAGAGAAGATATCTACGTTTCCGTAACAAATCGCTTGTACCAAGCCCATTAAGACGGCTATCAGAATGAGCGAAATCCAAATATAATTCAAAATCATGCGACAAAAATACACTTTTTTTTGCATATGTGCAAATTTTTTAGTAATTTTGCACGATAAATGGCAAATAGTGGTAATTTCCATAGGGTTCTGGCGTACTTGAAGCATTTCTTTACGTCATGGAATACGACCGGTGAAGGTATTCATTCGCCGTATTTGTTTGAGTTGGTGCGTTTCATTCTGAGGGATGAGAATGCCTACTATTGCTTCGCGGATATCGAGCGCCGAAGAGAGATGCTGTTGGCCTGTGAGGATACGTTGGAGGTGGTGGATTTTGGTTCGCAGGGCTCACCGGAAGGCAAACATGTGCAACGGCGAGTGTGTGACATCGCGAAAATGCATTTGGAGAGCAAGCAGGTGGGACAAGCGCTGTTTCGATTGATCAATTGGATCGGCGAACGTGAGAAACGTCCGTTGGAGATATTGGAGTTGGGAACGTCGTTGGGCATCACAACTGCCTATCTGGCGGCCGCGGATAGTAGGAACCGCGTGATGACGATGGAAGGGAGCGGCGAAGTGTTGCACGTGGCGCAAGGTGTATGGCGCACGTTACAAATGGAGAATATCGAGTGGACGGAAGGCAATATAGATGACACCTTAAATAAGCGCGCGCGCAAGACAATCGACGTGGCGTACGTAGATGCAAATCATACCTATGAGGCTACGATGCGATACGTGGATTTTCTTTTGCCAAGGTTGCCGGAGAAAGGTGTGTTGATATTGGATGATATCCATTATTCGAAACAGATGGAGCACGCATGGGAAGCATTGAAAAACGATGCACGAGTAACGACCTCGATGGATCTGTATCATGTAGGATTGCTGTTTGTGGATCCGCATTATTTGAAACGGCATTATATAATACGATTATGATTTATACGAAGACAGGTGACAAAGGCGAGACCTCGTTGGCGAGTGGTCAGCGTGTGGCTAAAACGGACGCGCGTATCGAAGCGTACGGTACGGTGGATGAGCTGAACAGTTGGATCGGTCTGCTGCGCGTGGCGGTTTGCAACTCACAGAACGAGTTGGAGTGGATTCAGAACAAACTCTTTAACTTGGGTGCGGAGTTGAGTGAAGCTCCGGGCGAGTGGATTGTAGAGGCCGATGTGAAGCAGTTGGAAGCATGGATTGACGCGATGCAGGCGGTTCTTCCGAAGCAACGTGCGTTTTTATTACCTGCGGGTAGTGAAGGCGTGAGTCGTAGTCATGTGTGTCGTACAATATGCCGCCGTGCTGAGCGCCGAATGATCGAAGCAAAGGCGAGCGCTGTGGCGTTGCAGTTTGTCAATAGACTGAGTGATTATTTGTTTGTACTGGCTCGCTACCTTGCATATAAGTCAGGAGAAGAAGAGATTATGTGGAAAAAATAACAGAAATGTGTAAATTTTGACGAAAATGCCACCAAAGTGCTAAAAAATGACGAAAATTGTAAAATAATGTCACAATTATTTGCACAAATCGAAGATTATTACTACTTTTGCACGCTTTTTTGATATTACACGTATAATTACACGTATGTATTGGACATTAGAATTGGCTTCAAGATTAGATGACGCGCCATGGCCGGCGACAAAAGATGAGTTATTGGATTACGCGAATCGTGAGGGGCTGCCCTTAGAGGTGATCGAGAACTTACAGGAACTGGAGGGAGATGATGAGGAACAGTACGAAAGCATATTGGATATCTGGCCTGATTTCCCGACCAACGATGATGATTTCCTTTATAACGAGGAAGAGTATTGATAGATTTGTGAAAAGAGTTGTTATTGTCCTATTCGGTCTGTTGACCATTGTAACTGCGAGTGCGCAGTTTGACCCGCAAATGGGACAATATATGTACTTGCCGACAGCCTATAATCCGGCGGCTGTAGGAGAAGGAGGTTTGATGAAGGTCGCGGGAATGCACCGCATGCAGTATGTGGACATTAAGAACGCGCCGATGAGTACCTGGTTCAGTTTCAGTTCTCCGTTTGTGATAGGCAAGACGAGTCATGGTGCGGGAATACGATTTTTGAATGATAGATATGGATTGTTTACGACGCAATCGTTGTATGCTCAATATGCGTATCGCCAGAAATTAGGAAAAGGATATTTGTGTGTGGGTGTTGATTTGGGTTTTGTGAATGTGGGATTCAAAGGCGATTCGGTGAATTTGAGTCAGATGGGAGATGAGTATCACGAGGCGAATGACGATGCGATTCCGACAGGCAGTAAATCGGGAATGAAGTTCGACATGGGCTTGGGAGTGTATTACTGCACACCGGTTTGGTGGGTCGGAGCGAGTTACAGTCACCTGACACGACCGGGGGTTGATTGGAGTGATGGTACAACAGGGAAAGAACAGATTGTGACTTTGGTGGGGACGATGTATGTGGCAGGCGGATATCATTTTAGGTTAAAGAACTACCGAGAGTGGGTGTTTACACCGAGTGCGATGGTGATGAGTGATTTCCGGAGTTGGGACGTAAACTTGACATTGATGTGCGATTATAAAGACCGGTACCGGTGGGGACTCGGGTATCGCATATTAGGAAGTGTGAATATATTGTTAGGCATAGATATCATCTCCGGACTGCAGTTGGGTTACAGTTGTGAACTGCCGACCAACAAGTTGCTCCTGGAGAGTTATGGAAGCCACGAAATATACCTGGCGTATGGATTTGACATCCTGAAGCCGAAAAGAACGAATAAATATAAATCAATTAGATACTTGTAAGTATGAAAATGAGTAAGATGTTGCCATTGATCGCGTTAGCGTTTGTAGTGGCTAGTTGCAACAAACCGGCGGGCGAGCTCGTAGGAGCGACCAAGTCGACCAACTTTAAGGAGGCTAACCCTTATGGTATGCTGTTTATCAAAAAAGGTAGTTTTATGATGGGTGCAAACACGCAGTCCGCTGTATTTGAACAGCCGGATAACGTGATTATGGTTACCGTGGATGCGTTCTGGATGGACGAGACGGAGATTACCAATAATGAGTACCATCAATTCGTAAACTGGGTACGCGACTCGATTGCGCTGACGAACTTGGTTGCAGCGGGTATGACCGATTATGCTATCCAGCCGAAGGATGAAGACTTCGATGAGGAGAATTTCCGCATCAACTGGAGTAAGAAAATCCCTTGGAAAAGCAAAGAGGAGGATATCGTTGATGCATTGTCGTCGATGTACTACTCGGATGGTCGTTTGAATACGAACCATTTGCACTACCGTTACACTTGGGTAAACATGGACGAGGCACTTCCGCAACGTAATAAATTTGACGTGGCAACGAGTACTTATCCTCCCGGAGCAACAGCACGTGTAGATACGTTCTGGGTAAATGCTCGTAACGAGATTTGTGACTCCACGATTATTCGTCCGTTGCGCGAGCCGAAAGATCTGTTGACCGAGAAGATCATCAGTATCTATCCGGATACGTTGGTATGGGCACGTGACTTCCAGTTCTCGTATAATGATCCGTTGCTGCACATGTACTTCAAGCACCCGGGTTACGCAGAGTATCCGGTGGTTGGTGTTACGTGGGAGCAGGCGCATGCGTTCTGTAACTGGCGTACGAAACTTTATAATATGCACTCCTCTATTGAGGTGAACGAGTACCGTCTGCCGACGGAGGCTCAATGGGAGTATGCGGCTCGTGGCGGTCGTAAGATGGCAATGTATCCGTGGGGTAGTAACTATGCTCGTGACGGCAAGGGTTGCTTCTTTGCTAACTTCAAGCCGTACCGTGGCGCCTATAACGATGATACGGGTACGACCACGATGAAAGTGGCTCAGTTCCGTCCGAATGATTTCGGTTTGTTCGATATGGCAGGTAACGTATCGGAGTGGACGAACTCGGCTTATCAGTCGGCAGCTAACACGCATATTCATGACTTGAATCCGGACTACAGCTACATGGCTCGTAAGGCCGATCCGGACATCCTGAAACGTAAGGTTGTCAAGGGTGGTAGCTGGAAGGATATCAGTTACTTCATGCAGTGCGGCGTACGTACGTACGAGTATCAATACGAGAGCCGTCCGTACATCGGCTTCCGTTGCGTCCGCGCGTACATAGGAGAATAATCATTATAGAATATAAATTATTAAAACAAGCAATACAATTATGGCTACAGAAAAAGCGAACCAAGGTTTTGGTGCAAGATTCTTTCATTGGTATGAGTCTTACGATGGTAAGAATGTCGTAAACATTATTTATTCGGCAGGTGCATCGGTCGTTATTATCGGTGCGTTGTTTAAAATTTTGCACTGGCCGGGTGCAAGTCAGGTGCTTATGATCGGTATGTTCACCGAGGCATTCTTGTTCTTGATCGGTACGTTGGAGCATCCGCATCCGGAGTTCCATTGGGAGAACGTATTCCCGCAGTTGTTGGAGTACGGTACAAAACCGGAATTGTTGGAAGAGAAGTCCAAACAGCCGCGTCCTACCTTGTTAGGCGCAGGTGTAGCAGGTGCTCCGGTGGCTGCAGCCAGCGGTGTCGCTGCTGCAGGTGCAGCAGAGCCGTCTGCAAAGGCTCCGGGCTTGAAAGATGAAGACTTCAAGGCACTGAAAGAAGGTCTTGGTGAGTTGGCTAAGACTGCTACGCAGTTTGCTGAGTTGGGTAAAGTAGCTCAGAGCGGCGTTAAGCTGAATGAAAAACTGGTTGCTGCTGAGGCTGCAACGACCGAATATGCTGCTAAGTTGGCTAATGTAGGTATTGCTACAGATAACTTGTCGCAGGCTACAAGCGGTTTGTCCGGTGCATACGCTCAGATTGGTGCAGATATGAAGAGTGTAGCAGAGGAGACCAAGGCATATAAGGCCGGCGTTGAGCAGGTTGGTAAGAGCATCGCTTCGTTGAATAGCGTTTATGAGTTGCAATTGCAATCTGTAAAGGCTCAGACGGAGGCTCAGAAGGATGCAGCTGCTGCAGCTAAAGAGGCCGCAGAGGCTCAGGTAGCATTCGCTAACGGTGCAAAGCAATTGCAGAAGCAAGTAGCTGACCTGAACAGCATCTATGGTAGCATGCTGAATGCATTGGCATAATGCATATAATAAGTAGTAAAACAGTTAATTAGACAATACTAAAACACTTCAGCAATGGGTGGAGCAAAAAACTGTCCGGAAACCCCGAGACAAAAGATGATTGGTATGATGTACTTGGTGCTCACCGCCATGTTGGCGTTGAACGTAAGTACGGATATCCTCAATGGTTTTACATTGGTGGATAACAGTCTGCACTCCTCTATCGCTGCATCGGATACACGTAATGCGAAACTCTATAACGATTTCAAGGCTGCAAACGCAGACAACCCGGAGAAGACGCAGGAGTGGTACGATAAGGCTTTAGAAGTACAGAAGCGTGCAGATTCACTTTTCAATTATATTCAGGATTTCAAGGAGCACATCGCTATCTTGGCTGACGGCCAAAAGACGGTAGACGAATGGAAGGCTCAAGGTATAGATCCGACGATGCATATCGAAGGAAACTCGAACTTGGATGTAACCGGTCAATATGCGATTGTACAAGGTAATGGTTTGAAACTGAAAGAGATCGTTGCATACTATCGTGATTTTGCTGCTGATTTGGCAGATCAAGATGCGGAGTTGCGTCAATCGATTCAGCAAAATCTGGCTACCGAGCGTGGTTACAATGCACACGAGAAAGACTCGTGCGATTGGGAAGTCGCTATTTTCGACGGTATGCCTGTAGGTGCTTCGATCACGATCCTGACAAAGATGCAGAACGATGTTCGTTCGACGGAGAGCCAGTTGATTCAGTACTTGATGGATCGCACGGACGCGGGTGACCTGCGCGTAAATAAATTGAACGCGTACGTGATCCCGAATTCGAACTATGTGATTCGTGGTGGTAAATATACGGCACAGATTATCTTGGCAGCCGTTGACTCGACGCAACGTCCTGAGTATTATATCGAAGGTCAGCGTATCAACGATCAAGGTATCTATGAGGTAGCCGCTTCGGGTACAGGTTTGAAGAAATATTCCGGTTGGATTGCTTATCAAAACCCGTCTACGGGCGAGATGGAGAACCTGCCTTTCTCGAGCGAGTATAGCGTAGGTGAGCCGGCTGTGACGATTTCGAACACGGACTTGAACATCATGTACCGCGGTTATGACAATAAATTCTCGATCTCCGTACCGGGTGTATCGAATGATAAGGTCAAAGTAACCGTTAACGGTGCACAAGTACGTCAACAAGGCGGTTTGTGGATTATCAAACCGGGTGATGCAGCGAAGAGTGTATCGATCTCTGTATCGGCCGAGTTGGATGGTCGTATGCAACCGATGGGAAGCAGGGAATACCGTGTGAAGGCACTGCCGAAGCCGGGTGCTTACTTCAAATCGGGTGAGAACGAGTACAACGGTGATAAATCCATTCCTCGTGGTGCGTTGTTGAACGCTGCTGCTACCGTGATCGCATCGTATGGCCCGGATGGCCTCTTGGATCTTCCGTTCCAGATCACCGGTTTCCGCGCGAACATCAATGGTGTATATCTGGAGTCCAAAGGCAGCAAGTTCACTAAGGAACAGTTAGACCGTATGGCTAAGTTGAAACCGGGTAACTCGGTCATCATTACGGATATACGTGCCAAAGGTCCGGATGGTAAGGAAATTCGTCTGTCGCCGATTCCTTTAACTCTGAATTAATAGATAAGAATATGATAAAGAAAATTAGTATTATCGCATGCTTGATGATGGGCGTTATCACCGCTCAAGCACAGCATAAGGTTATCTCGTTCTTCGACGAGATGGGTAGCGCTCGTATTCAGACGGAGGAGTTCTCTCAAGCCCACGACACGATCGTGATGGTAGATCACCGTATAGACGATGTTATCTGGGCACGCTATGTGTATCGTATCATCGATATGCGTTACAAGCAGAACTACCAGCTCTATTTCCCGACAAAATCGGATGATGCGGACTATCGTAACCTGTTCAAGGTGATTACGGACGCTGTGGTGGACGGTATGCCTATCTATGAGAAGAACATGGAGACGATTAAGCCGGACTTCAAACAGGAGCCTATTCCGCGTATGTCCATTCCGATGATGTTCATGGCAGATGATCCTCTGGAGGACTATTCAGACGATCCGACTCACTACAATATCACCGAGTCAGACGCTATGTTGGTTCACTATGATAGTATTGCCGATGAGTTGTCCTTCCACTTCTATCCGTTTGAGAAGATTGTTCGCAATCAGCTGAAATATCTGATTCAGGAGGTGGTATTCTTCGACAAGCACACGTCTCGTCTGCATACGAAGATTATGGGTATAGCACCGTTGCAGTCCGACAAGATCATAACACGTGATAGTGCCAATGTGATGGGTTCGTTGCGTGAGTCGATTATGTTCTGGATTCCGTTTGATCAGTTGCGTCCGTATTTGGCTATGCAGTATGCTATTCCTAACCGCAACGAAGTAAAACGTGTGACGTTTGACGAGTTCTTCCAGAAACGTCTGTTCACATCTTACATCGTAGGTGAGGGCAACATGTACAACCGTTGGATTCCTGATTATACGCACTCTGATGTAGAGGCTACTCGTAAGGAGCAGGAGCGTATTGCGACGGAATTGCTTAACTTCGAGCAAGATCTCTGGGAGTATTAATGCGGAAACATCGGTTTCGTAATTCCTATGTGACTGCGGCTATCAGTGTATCACTGGTGCTGTGTCTAATCGGGTTGGAGGGCATTGTATTGCTCTCCGCCGATTCTCTTATTACGCGCATGCGCGAGAACATCACGATGACGGCTGTTTTATCATCGGATGCGGATAGTACGCAATGTGCGCGTCTGGAGACGATCTTGTCTTCCGGAAACCAATGCAGCGGATACAATTATATTTCTGCGCAGCAGGCCTTAGAGGAACATATACGCTCATTAGGCGAGGATCCAAGCGCTTTCTTGGGATATAATCCGTTATCGGCCAGTTATGAGATCCATCCTACCGATGCGTACAGCGATCCGGACAGTCTGGCAGTCATAGCAGCGCAGTTAGAGGCTTTGCCCTACGTGACAGAGGTGCTCTATCCCCGTGATTTGGCGGATCTGATGAGCAGTAATGTGCAGGATTTCTCGCTGATTCTGTTGGCGGTAGCGTTGGCGCTGTTGTTGGTGTCGCTGGTGTTGATTGTCAATACGATTCGTCTGCAGATATACGCGAAGCGTTTTATCATCAACACGATGACCTTGGTGGGCGCTACGTCTTGGGTGACGCGTCGTCCGTTTGTAAGACGTAATATGGTCATGGGATTCATATCCGCCATCGTGGCGTTGGCTATCCTGAGCGGTGTGGTTTACTATGTGGATTTCAAGATGGGTGTGTTACTTTTCCCGCTCACATGGCAGAATATCACATTCGTTTCGGCATTAGTACTCGCATCGGGCTTGCTGATTACCCTTTTTGCTTCGTTGATCGCTACGGGCAAATACATTCGCATGGATAACAACTCGTTGTACGAAATCTAACTGAAAGCAGAAAACTGAATACTATTATGAAACATACATTACCAAAACTCAACCTCATCCTTATCGCCGTTTCCGTAGTCATCATCGTGATTGGTTTCGCGTTGATGGCAGGTGAACCGTCCGGTGAGGTCTATAATCCGGATATTTTCTCGTTCCGCCGTATTACAGTGGGGCCTATGATTGCCTTATTCGGATTCGTGTTCATGCTTTTCGCAATCTTGTTCCGCGGTAAGAAGAAATGAGTTGGTTAGAGGCGCTTATATTAGGCATTGTTCAAGGTCTAACGGAGTTTCTTCCTGTTTCGTCGTCCGGTCATTTGGAGATCGGACAGGCTTTGTTGGGTACGAGCGGAGAAGAGAACTTGACTTTTGCGATCATCGTACATGCTGCTACCGTATTATCGACGTTGGTCGTGTTATGGCATGAGGTGGCGCAGTTGTTCAAGGGTACGTTCACTACCCTGCAATGGAATGACGAGAAGGACTATGTGGCGAAGATCTTGGTGTCGATGATACCGGTGTTCATCGTAGGTATGTTCTTCAAGGATCAAGTAGAGGCTTTCTTCGGTAACGGTTTGCTGTTAGTGGGTATCTGTCTGTTGATCACGGCGGTGCTGCTGGCTTTGAGTGAATGGTTGCAGAAGAAACGCCAGAATGCCGGTCATGAGGTAACGTACAAGGATGCGTTTATCATCGGTATAGCACAAGCTTGTGCAGTACTGCCCGGCTTAAGTCGCTCCGGTACAACCATCGCTACCGGTCTGCTGTGTGGCGTGAAGAAAGAGAGTGTAGCGCAGTTCTCCTTCCTTATGGTGCTCATACCAATCTTAGGCGAGGCTTTCCTGGATTTGCTTAAGTTGCTGAAAGGCGAGTTAGTCAGCGATTTGGGACTGATGCCGGCTATCATCGGTTTCGTAGCAGCATTTGTTACCGGTTGTTTCGCTTGCCGTTTCATGATAGAGATCGTTCGTCGTCAACGCTTGGTATGGTTTGCACTCTACTGCACCGTAGTGGGAACCATAACGATTATTGCAACTGTTTGTTGAAATGTGGGATTTTGAAGCGGGAGAGATATTAGCGTTTGACAAACCGCTGCATTGGACGTCGTTTGATTTAGTGGCAAAAGTTCGGTGGAACTTATGCCGGAAGTTAGGAACAAAAAAACTGAAAGTAGGTCACACGGGCACCTTAGACCCGTTAGCAACCGGCGTAGTGATTATCTGTACGGGTAAAAAAACGAAGTTGATAGACCAACTCCAATACGATGTGAAGGAGTATATCGCAACCTTGCAGTTAGGGGCTACCACACCGAGTTATGACTTGGAAAAAGAGATCGATGCTACGTATCCTACAGCGCATATAACGCGCGAACTAATAGATAAGACGATCCCGCTCTTTCAGGGTGAACAATGGCAAGTGCCGCCGATGTTCTCCGCTGTACAGATCAACGGTAAGCGGGCTTATCAATTGGCGCGAAAAGGCGAGTCGGTCGAACTCAAACCCAAACTGCTGGTGATAGATGAGATAGAGGTGTTGGCGTTTGATGAAGTCACGATGCAACTGACCATCCGCGTGGTGTGCTCCAAAGGAACATACATCCGTGCGCTGGCAAGAGATATAGGACAAAAACTGAACTCCGGGGCACATTTGATTGCCCTCCGCCGCACGAGAGTCGGCGAGACGAAAGTGGAAGACTGCTATACAATAGAACAATTTTTAGACGAACTGGAAATTTACTCGGTGAATAATCGTTCGAGTGAAACGAGATAAGAATACATTCGACTATGTACAAATCCAATGATATGAGACTCTGTCAGTTTAAGTTTAGACTGCCTGAGGAGTTAATAGCCCAATACCCTGCATCGTATCGCGACGAGGCCCGTTTGATGGTCGTTCATCGCAAGACCGGCGAGATAGAGCATAAGATGATCTCGGACTTGGTGGGTTATTTTGATGAAGGAGATCTGTTTGTGTTCAATGACACGAAGGTTTTCCCGGCGCGTTTGTGGGGACACAAAGAGAAAACTAACGCCCTGATTGAGGTGTTCTTGCTGCGCGAATTGAACCACCGTACACGTTATTGGGATGTGTTGGTCGATCCGGCGCGTAAGATCCGTATCGGTAACAAGATCACGTTTGAGGACGATCCCTCTATCGTAGCGGAGGTAATCGATAATACGACCAGCCGTGGTCGTACGTTCCGTTTCCTGACAGACTATGACAACGAGGAGTTTGTGCCGCGTTTGTATGCACTCGGAAGTGCCCCGCTGCCCAAGTATATCAAGCGTCCGATGGATGCAGAGACGATGGAAAAATATATGGAGGTTTTCCATGATCAGCCTGTACGCGAGATGGATAGCGAGCGTTATCAGACTATTTTTGCGGATAAAGTGGGTGCAGTAGCAGCCCCTGCGGCAGGTCTGCATTTCTCCAAACAACTGCTCAAACGCATGGAGATTCACGGCATCGAAACCACCTTCATGACCAGCCACATCTCGTTGGGCATCTTCAAGGAGATCGACGTAGAGGACTTGACGAAGAACAAGATGGAGTCGGAGCAGATCATCCTTCCGGAGGCCATGGTGAATGCGGTGAACAAAGCCCATGAGGAGCAGAGACGTATCTGTGCGGTGGGTACGGAGATCATGCGTGCCATGGAGCATGTGGCAGGAACGAACGGTATGCTGAAGGCTTATGACGGATGGACGAATAAATTCATCTTCCCGCCGTATAGGTTCTCGGTTGCGAATAGTTTCTTTGTGAATTTCTATATGCCGCAATCGAGTCAGATGCTGATGGTGGCCGCTTTCGCAGGATACGAAGAGACGATGCATGCGTACGAAGTGGCTGTGGAAGAAGGATACCGATTCGGAGATTATGGCGATGCGATGTTAATTGTCGATTGATGAATGTACGAATAGACCCATCTTGGCAGCGCGTTTTGCAGACGGAGTTTGACAAACCGTATTTCGAACTCCTGACCTCGTATGTGCGCCAACAATATCAGACCCGTCGGTGCTTTCCTCCGGCAGGTCTGATTTTTAATGCCTTTGACTCGTGCCCGTTTGACAAGGTACGTGTGGTCATCATCGGTCAAGATCCGTATCATGAACCGGGACAAGCGATGGGTCTTAGTTTTTCCGTACCGGAGGGCGTACAGATCCCGCCTTCGCTCGTGAATATATACAAGGAGATCCACCGTGACTTAGGGACACCTGTTCCGCAGAGCGGCGACCTGCGCCGTTGGGCGGAGCAAGGGGTGTTACTGCTCAATGCGACACTGACCGTCGAAGCCCATAAAGCCGGCAGTCATCAGGGCAAAGGATGGGAAGAACTAACCGATGCGGCCATCGCGGCACTCAATCAAGAACGTGAGCACTTGGTTTTTATGCTCTGGGGCTCGTACGCGCAACGTAAGGGACAGTTTATCGATAGACGCAAACACCTTGTACTCCAGACCTCACATCCATCTCCGCTGTCTGTCTATCGCGGATTTGACGGCTGCGGTCATTTCAGTGCAGCGAATAACTACTTGATAAAAAACGGCTTAGAGCCTATACAATGGTGATATGAAAAACGAAGTTAATCGCGCCCTTGTGGCAGAGAAAAAGCTACTTCTTATTGATGCGTATGCTATGATTTTTCGTGCGTACTATGCGTTTATCCGCGTGCCGCGCATGAATAGTAAGGGTGAGAATACCTCTGCCATCTTCGGTTTCTGCGTGACTTTGGAGGATTTGATTCGTAAGATCAACCCGACGCATCTGGGAGTGGCTTTTGACCCTGCCGGAGGTACGTTTCGTCATGAGGCGTACGACCAATACAAGGCACAACGTCCTGAGACACCGGAAGATATCCGCAAAGCCGTTCCGGTCATTAAGCAGATTCTCCAGGCGATGAATATACCTGTGCTGGAAGTGCCCGGTTTTGAGGCAGATGACGTCATTGGTACACTCTCCGTACAGGGCGAACAGGCAGGCTATGAGGTATATATGGCCACGCCCGATAAGGATTATGGTCAACTCGTTTCCGACCATGTGTTCATGTACCGCCCGCGGCATACGGGAGGTTTCGAACTGATGGGTCCCAAGGAAGTATGCGAGAAATACGGGTTGCAACGCAAGGAACAAGTCATCGATCTGTTGGGATTGATGGGCGATGCGTCTGATAATATACCCGGCTGCAAAGGAGTAGGTGAGAAGACAGCAATAGCGTTGTTAGAGCAGTTTGGTTCAATCGATAACATGCTCGCTCACACGGATGAGATCAAAGGAGCACTACGCACGAAAGTGGAGACACAGGTCGAAGAGATCAAGTTCTCTCGTTTCCTGGCGACTATCCGTACCGATGTACCTATTGCGCTGGATGAAGCGCTGCTCGCGAAGAAAGAACCGAATATTGAGGCTTTGACGGCTATCTACCGCGACCTGGAGTTTAATACCCTGTTGCGCAAGATACCCCAGCAGACTCCTAGTGCTCTTAGTACTCCTAGTGCTCCGAAGAAATCCAAACCTGCTGATCCTGCCCAACTTGATCTCTTTGCCGCACCCGACGAACAACCAGTCGATAGTCAGGAATCTGTGGCTACTTTTGATACGATCGAGAATCGCTTATGTCAGTATCTGCTTAATCCCGAGGTGGCGTTCAACCCCTATAAAGAACCGGATTTTGCGGCGTTGAAGGCGGATGCCGATCTATGGAACCTGTACAGCGAAGTGGAGTTGCCCTTAGTGCCGGTGTTGCGTGAGATGGAGGCGGCAGGTGTACGTATTGATGTGGCCAAACTCAAGCAAGCGGAGACCGCCCTCACGGAGGAACTCAACGCGCTGGAACAGCGTATCTATGCCTTGGCCGGCGAGCCGTTCAATATCAACAGCCCGCGGCAAGTGGGTGAACTGTTGTTCGAAAAACTGCATTTGGATGCGAAGGCGAAGAAATCGAAGACCGGTCAGTACTCCACCTCCGAAGAGGTATTGGTGGCGCTCAAAGAGAAGCATGAGATAGTAGGCCTTATCTTGGACTACCGCGAACTGAAAAAACTGATCTCTACGTACATCGCGACGTTGCCGAGTTATATTGCTGCGGACGGGAAGATCCATACGACTTACAACCAGACTGTCACGGCTACAGGGCGACTCAGCAGTAGTAACCCGAACTTACAGAACCTGCCTATCCGTTCGGAACGCGGACGTTTCATCCGCGAGGCAGTCATACCCGACGAGGGTTGCCTGTTCCTCAGTGCCGACTACAGCCAGATTGAACTGCGACTCATGGCGCATTTCTCCCAAGACGAACATATGCTCGCCGCTTTCCGTTCCGGCCAGGACATTCACGCAGCGACCGCGGCGCGTATATACGGACTGCCTATTGAGCAGATTAGCAAAGACCAGCGTCGTAAGGCCAAAACGGCTAATTTCGGCATCATATACGGTATCTCCGCCTTTGGCCTGGCACAACAACTCGACTGCTCGCGTACGGAGGCCAAACAACTCATAGATGATTATTTTGCCGCTTTCCCGCGGGTGATTCAATACATCGAGTCCCAGAAAGAGTTGGCACGCCAGAAAGGCTACGCCGAGACACTTTTCGGCCGTAAGCGCTACCTGCCCGATATCCACTCGCAGAATGCCACCGTGCGTTCGTTCGCGGAGCGTAATGCAGTTAACGCACCTATCCAAGGCACGGCGGCAGACATCATCAAGATGGCCATGGTGTCGATTCATCGTCGGCTCAAAGAAGAAGGACTGAAAGCGCAAATGATCATGCAGGTGCATGACGAACTCAATTTCAATGTGCCCGCCGCCGAAGTGGAGCAGGTGCGTGATATCGTGGTGAATGAGATGCAGAATGCCGTTCATCTGTCAATCCCATTGATTGCCGAATGCGGAGTAGGAGAAAATTGGCTTGAAGCTCATTAGTATTATATTAGTCATTCGTGTCCTGTGTATCGGAAACTCGTTCTCGTGGGACGCCGTCGAACAGGAACTCGTGCCGCTCTGCGACGCGAAGAACGTGCAGGTGGAGATTCATAACCTCTACTATGGCGGTTGTTCGCTCGAACAGCACGCTATGTTCCTATTCAAGGACACCGCTGCTTATTCGCATCGCGTGTGCACCAATGCGTGCCCGCGTGTAGTGAAAGATACAATCAGTTTGCGTCAGGCACTCCAAGACGGCGCGTATGATTTTATCTCCCTTCAGCAGGCAAGCCATGACAGCGGTATACGCAGTTCGTATGAACCCTGGCTCTCCTTATTAATAGATAGCGTACGCGCGTATCAGCCGCGCGCGTGTGTGTATTGGATGCAGACTTGGGCGTATAGCCGGGACGCCAAACATCCAGCTTATCCGAGGTACCATAACAACCAAGCTCAGATGTGGGACAGTATAGTCGCTTGTACGCCGAAAAATCTGCCGGTGATCCCTTGCGGCAAAGCCATTCAGTTGGCACGTCAAACGAAGTTAGGGGATACCTTATGCAGAGACGGATACCATCTGAATTATAGCTACGGACGTTATACGGCGGCCTGTGTATGGTACGAAATACTTACAGGGAAAGACGTTCGATGCAATCGGTACAAGAATGCACAAATGACTTGTCAACAACGCAAAATAGTGCAAAAAGCAGCCCATAAGGCGGTGCATAATGACTAAAATGCACTTTTTTTGCATTTTTTTTCAAAAAAATTTGGTCATATCAAAAAAAAGCAGTACTTTTGCACCCGCTTTTGAAAAAAGCAGTGTTCTTACACATGTAGCATAAAGCACCTTGGTGCGGTAGTTCAGTTGGTTAGAATACCGGCCTGTCACGCCGTAGGTCGCGAGTTCGAGTCTCGTCCGCACCGCCAAAGACTCGCGTTTATCGCGGGTCGTTTTTATGCTACAAGGGTCCATTAGCTCAACTGAATAGAGTACCACACTACGGATGTGGGGGTTGCAGGTTTGAATCCTGCATGGATCACGAAATAGAGTCACAAGTAAGTGGCTCTATTTTTTTGTTGATTTTCGCCCTTTTTGACGAAATTTTGTATTTTTTATTAAAAAAATTTGCTCAATTCAAAAAAATGTAGTACCTTTGCGCGATTTTTCGTGTAGATATGCGAAGAATCCCCGAAATTGAGAAAAATATAAAATATATACTACAATGTCAAAAATTTGTCAAATTACAGGCAAGAAAGCCATGGGCGGCTGCAACGTTTCGCACTCGAAGCGTCACACCAAGCGCACGTTTGATGTGAACCTTTTCCGCCGCAAGTTCTACTGGGTAGAACAAGATGTATGGATCGAGCTGAACGTGAGTGCAGCCGGTCTGAGAACAATTAACAAGATCGGCCTCGACAACGCTTTGAAACAGGCGGCTGAGAAGGGCTATCTCTATTAAACGAAAGGAGTACAACAATGGCAAAGAAAGTAAAAGAAGCCCGCGTTCAAGTCATCCTTGAGTGCACAGAGCAAAAAGCCAGCGGAGTTCCGGGAATGTCTCGTTACATCACCACGAAGAACCGTAAGAACACTCCGGATCGTTTGGAGCTCATGAAGTACAATCCCTATTTGAAGAAATACACGCTTCACAAAGAGATTAAGTAATTAACCCTAACTAGAAAGGCTTAGAACTATGGCAAAGAAAGCGGTCGCAACACTGCAAACCGGTAACTCGGGACGCGCGCACTCTAAGTGCATCAAGATGGTTAAGTCGCCTAAGACGGGTGCTTACATCTTCCAAGAAGAGATTGTTCTGAATGAGAAAGTGAACGAGTTCTTCAAGTAAAAAACCTAAAAATTAGCGCACTGTGTTTTTCATGGTGCGCTAATTGTTTTTTAATACCATGTTAGGAATCATTATCAATCCCAAATCCGGTAAGAATTACTTCCGTGCACAACGCATCTATCTGTGGAAGCTCCTGCGCAAGCGGCATCAACCTTTCGCATACCGTGTGACGAAATTTGCCGGTCATGCAATTGAGTTGGCGCGTGAGTTGGTAGAGAAAGGCTACGACGAGATACTTATCCTCGGCGGGGACGGAACGCTCTCCGAAGCCATCAACGGCATCATGCGTTCCAACCTTACAGTGGAGCAGAAAGCGAAGATCCAAGTGGGCCTTATGCCGCGTGGTACGGGTAACGATTGGGGACGTTATTGGAACCTGACCAAGAACCATAAAGAGTCTCTGCGACGTTTCTTTGAGGGCGAGGGACATCCGATTGATATCGGTTGTGTCACCTACTGGCGTAATAACATCGAGCATCATCGCTATTTCATCAACTCCGTTGGTTTTGGTGTGGATCCGTTGTGCTGTCAGAAAGCAGAAAGACTGAAGTATTATATCGGTAGCCATCACGTGAACTATCTCTTCGGTCTGATTGGAGCTATCGTGCAGCATAAGGCGCAACACATGATTTTGACGGTAGATGGCAAAGAGGCAGTGAATGACCTGCTCTTCACGATGAATGTCGGAAACGGTCCTTTCTCCGGCGGTGGTATCAAGCAGAACCCCGAGGCCGATCCGCAAGACGGTGTCTTCCATACGATGTTCATCAAGAAACCTACCTTTAAGCAGATCCTTGCGGCGCTGCCAAAACTCTATAACGGACGTTTGACAGAATTACCTTTCGTCTATCCGATTTGCGGTGCAGAGATCGAGATCAACTACCGCAAGCATATTCTCATTGAGGCGGACGGTATCTTGGAAAATTTCATGGGCCCATGTAAAGTGACCTGTATCCATAACGCATTACAATTCCGCGCATGATCAAGCAACAAGGCTCCAATAGGATCTACACCCGCGAGACGGATGAGAATGGCAGAAGTATCATTCGTGTGCAAGGGACGAATCGTGATGAAAACCGTGCGTTCATTTACATGTCGCGGCATTTTCATGCACTCGGATTACCTGTGCCTGAGTTGTATTGGGTGAGTGACGATGAGATGAGTTATACGCAGGAAGACCTCGGTGATACGCTGCTCTTCGATAACCTCGATCCGGTGCTCGTGGAGCGTGCTATCCGGGCGTTGGCACATGTGCAGGTGGAGGGCGCGAAGGACTTCGACTGGAGTGTTTGTTTTCCTGTGCCGGCGATGGATGAACGAGCCATCCGTTGGGACCTCAATTACTTCAAATACTGCTTTTTGAAAGGCACGAAGATCGAGTTCTCGGAGCCGAAGTTAGAGGATGAGTTCGATCGATTGGTGGCAGTCATCTTGGCACAACCGGCGGACACCTTCCTCTATCGTGATTGCCAGAGCCGGAACGTGATGATACGCGACGGACAACCCTATTTCATTGATTTCCAAGGTGGTCGTCGAGGACCGACGCAGTATGACGTCGCGTCGTTCCTGTGGCAGGCGAAAGCCAAGTTCACTCCCGCCTTCCGCGAGCAGATGATTGAGGCCTATCTGGATGAATTGAAACGCCTTCAGCCAAACTTGGCTGAACCAGCCTGGCGTGCGGCGCTCCCTCATTTCGTGCTACTCCGCACGCTGCAAGTGTTAGGCGCCTATGGGTATAGAGGATATTTTGAGCGCAAGCAACATTTTCTCGAGTCCATTCCGCTCGCCCTGCAAAACCTGCGTGATATATTGGAACCATTACAAAACGAATACTCGTATCTCTATGCTCTCAGTAACGATCTACTCCTTCTCGTTTAAACGCGGTATCCCGGCCGACGCGTCCGGTAATGGCGGCGGTTATGTATTCGACTGCCGCTCTACCCACAACCCCGGTAAGTACGAGCAGTATAAAACCATGACCGGCTTGGATCAACCGGTTATTGATTTTCTGGAACAAGACGGCGAGATACTGACGTTCCTGGAGTCCGTGTATGCGCTCGTCGATCACCATGTGGCGCGGTTCATTGAGCGTGATTTTACCAATTTACAGGTATCTTTCGGTTGTACCGGCGGACAACACCGTTCGGTCTATTGTGCCGAGCATTTGGCGCGGCATCTCAAAGAGAAATATCCCGTTCAGATTCATCTTATTCACCGCGAGAGGGGGATAGAAAGAGAGTTATGAAAGCGATGATTTTTGCTGCGGGTCTGGGTACACGTCTCAAACCCCTCACCGATACGATGCCAAAGGCGCTGGTGCCATTAGCCGGCAAACCGTTGCTACAATGGCAAGTAGAAAAACTGCGTGACGCAGGCATCACCGATATCATCGTCAACGTCCATCATTTTCCCGACATGATCATCGACACCATACGAGCAAATAAGGGGTGGGGATGTAATATTGTTATTTCCGATGAACGGGATCTGTTATTGGATACCGGTGGTGGACTTAAGAAAGCGGTTACGGGTTACGGGTTACAGGTTACGGGTGAGCCGATATTAGCCTGCAATGTGGATATTTTGAGCAATATCGATTTGCGTGCGCTTGTGCGTGCGTACGAAGCGACAGGCGTGAGTCAACTGGTGGTGAGCGAGCGGGATACGCAACGCTATCTGTGCTTTGATGAGCAGGATAGACTCTGCGGTTGGACGAATATCAAGACCGGCGAGTTAAAGGGTAAAGACGGAAGGCATCTGGCGTTCAGCGGCTGTCAAATATTGGGCGCAGATGTATTGAAACAATTGAATGAGATGCCGCAAGATAAGTTCTCCCTCATTGATTTTTACCTAAAGGTCATGGATAAGGTACCCTTACAGGCTTATGTGCCGACTGACTATCGGATGATGGATGTCGGTAAAATCGACCAAATAGAGCAGGCTGAGGCCTTTGCCGAGAGCCTATAACTCAAAAAATGACCCTCTATTTGCATTTTTTTGCATTTTTATTTGGTCAATTCAAAAAAAAGCAGTACCTTTGCACCCGCTTTTGAAAAAACGACGAGTCTCATGAGACTCAGTTCGTGCACAAAAAGTTGCACACGATCTGTCTCCCTAGCTCAGTTGGTAGAGCAACTGACTCTTAATCAGTGGGTCGAGAGTTCGAGCCTCTCGGGGGACACAAAAGACACTTTCGAGTGTCTTTTTTTTGTTTTTATTTGCATATGTCAAATATTTTGTGTAAATTTGCAGCGCAAATTGTAACACATCTATACCATGAAACATTTATTGTTAGGCGATGAGGCGATTGCTCAGGGCGCAATAGATGCCGGTTTAAGCGGTGTTTATGCGTATCCGGGAACGCCATCGACCGAAGTCACCGAGTACATTCAGCATTCAGTAATCAGTCATCAGTGTTCAGCTATTCAATGCCGTTGGGCAACGAACGAGAAGACGGCCATGGAGGCTGCCTTGGGTATGTCATACATGGGCAAGCGTGCGCTTGTGTGCATGAAACACGTAGGAATGAACGTGTGCGCGGACGCGTTTATGAACGCGGCTATCACGGGCGTCAACGGCGGACTGATTGTGTTGGCTGCCGACGATCCCTCCATGCACTCCAGTCAAAACGAGCAGGACAGTCGTTTTTATGCGAAGTTCGCGATGATCCCGTGTCTGGAACCGAGTAATCAACAAGAGGCCTACGACATGATGGCGTACGGTTTTGAGTTAAGTGAGCAAATGAAGACGCCTATCTTGTTACGCGTCACGACGCGTATGGCGCACAGCCGTGCGGTGGTGAACACGGTGGAGAAGCCGCGTCCTCAGAACGAGATGTCGATGCCCAAGGACGTGAATCATTTCATCTTGTTACCTGCCTTTGCCAAGCGTAATTATGCCGAGTTGGTAGCAGCGCAACCGTCTTTTGTGGCACACAGCGAGGCGGACGGGCATAATGTCTATACCTGCGGTGCGAAACCCGAGAAGGCAATCGTGACGACCGGTATTGCGTATAACTATTTGATGGAGAGCTATGACGCCTCGATGGGTCGTTCGATACTCCGCGTGACGCAGTATCCGTTGCCGGCAGCGTTGATTGCGCAGCTAGTGAAGGACGGTGCAAAGGAGATTCTCGTGATCGAAGAAGGTCAACCGGTAGTAGAAGAGTTGATCCGCGGGATGGTGCCCTCGGAGGTGGCTATCAAAGGTCGCATGACGGGTGACCTGCCGCGGATGGGTGAGTTGACGCCGGATAACGTGCGCAAAGCGATAGGTCTGGATCCGTTGCCCGAACATGCCCCCGAAGCGATCGTCGTGGGGCGTCCGCCTGCATTGTGTCAGGGTTGCGGTCACCGTGATATGTACGCCGCCCTGAATGAGGTGGCACGCGAGTACGCTGCACCCCGTATCTTCGGCGATATCGGTTGTTATACTTTAGGTGCGTTGTCACCTTTCCATGCTATCCATGCGTGCGTGGAGATGGGTGCGTCGGTGACGATGGCGAAGGGTGCGGCTGATGCCGGTCAACATCCTGCGATCGCCGTCATTGGTGATAGCACGTTCACGCATTCGGGTATGACCGGTCTGCTGGACTGCGTGAATGCGAATGCGAATGTGGTGGTGCTGATAAGCGATAACCTTACTACGGGTATGACCGGTGGTCAGGACTCTGCCGGAACGGGTCGGTTAGAGCAGATCTGTTATGGTCTGGGTGTTCCGCAAGAACATGTGCGTGTGGTGGTACCGCTGCCCAAGAACATGGAGGAGATCAAGAACGTCCTGCGCGAGGAGATCGATTACAACGGCACGTCTGTGGTCATCGCTCGCCGCGAGTGCATCCAGACGCTTAAGCGGCACCTGAAGGCCGCTAAGCGTGGTTGAAAGTTGAATGATGAAAGTTTAAAGAAATGAAAAAAGATATCATTTTGGCCGGAGTTGGAGGTCAAGGCATCCTCTCTATCGCTACCGTTATTGGTGAAGCTGCCCTGCAAGAAGGGTTGTATTTGAAACAAGCCGAAGTACACGGTATGTCTCAGCGCGGCGGTGACGTACAGTCCAATCTGCGCCTATCGTCGGAGCCGATCATGAGTGATCTCATTCCGAAGGGTGGGGCAGATCTGATCATCTCGTTGGAGCCCATGGAGGCACTGCGTTACGTGGAGTACCTCAAGCCGGACGGCTGGATCGTGACGTCCAGCGTGCCGTTCCTTAATATACCGAACTATCCGGACTTGGAGCAGGTGTTGGCGCGTATCAAAGCCTATAAGAACCATGTACTCTTGGACGTGGAGGCACTTGCCAAAGAGGCCGGTGCACCCGCACAGGCGGCGAACATGGTGTTGCTTGGGGCAGCCATTCCTATGCTCGGCATCGACCATGACAAGATGATTGCCGGCGTGGCACGCGTCTTCGCCCGCAAAGGCGAAACGATCGTAAATACGAATATTAATGCCGTAGAAAAAGGTTATGCATTTTCCGTTAGATAAACATATCGTGGACTCGATTTGCAGGCAATTTGGTCTGCGCAATTTCCACGAGTTAGGTAATGCCAGTATCCGTCAGTTGGCGGGTGTGGTAAAGAACATCGAACAGGCGACGGGTGTCGAGTACGTCAACATGGCGTTGGGCGAACCGGGTTTGCCGGCATCGGAGATAGGTATTGAGGCCGAGCACAAGGCATTGTTGAACGGTTGTGCGGCGCATTATCCGAATATCATCGGTATCCCTGAGGTGAAGAAATGGGGTTCGGAGTTCGTTCGCGCGTTCATCAATCTGCAGCGTCCGCCGGAGTGTATCTTGCCCACCGTAGGCTCGATGCAGGCGGCGTTTGCACTCAATATGATGCTCATTCAGTTGCAACCGGAGAAGGACACGATTCTCTTCTTGGATCCCTGTTTCCCGGTGCAGAAGATGCAGTGTCACGTGATCGGCAGTCGTATCGAGGCCTTCGATATAGCGGATTTCCGCGGGGCTAAGTTGCGTGAGGAGTTAGAGCGTCATCTGAAGAGCGGTCGCATCGCCGGTATCCTCTATAGCAATCCGAACAACCCCACCTGGGCATGTCTGACGGACGAGGAGTTGCAGATCATCGGTGAGTTGGCCACGCAGTACGATGCTATCGTGCTGGAAGACCTCGCATACCTCAATATGGACTTCCGCGACCCGAACAGAGGTAATCCTTATTCGGAGCCGTACCAACCGTCCGTAGGCCATTACACACATCATTGTATCCAGATGATCTCGTGCTCGAAGATCTTCAGTTATGCCGGTCAGCGTGCGGCCTTTATCGCCATCGATCCGGTGCTCGCCAAGCGAGTCTATCCGGCTTTGGGTAAGCGTCTGCATAACAACGGCGAGTTGCTTCAGAGCTTCGCTTATACCTTCTTGTATGTGCTCTCGAGCGGCGTGACGCATTCCGTGCAACATGGTATGGCGGCGATGCTGCAGGCGGCGTGCGAGGGCAAGTTGCGTTACGTGGAGAACACGCGTGAGTACGCGCGTCGGGCGCATAAGATTAAGGAGATTATGCTCCGTAACGGTTTTCATATCGTGTATGACAAAGATGCCGACGGACAGGAGGTGGGTGACGGGTTCTTCTTTACCTTCGGTTACAAGGACTGGTCGGGAATGAAACTCGTCAACAAACTGATTTACTACGGTGTGTCGGCTATCTCGCTGGAGAGCACGGGTGCGCAGCGGGACGGTATGCGCGGTTGTGCGTCGGCGATCCGTGAAGACCAGTACGAGCAGCTCGAAGAGCGACTCCGTAAGTTCAATGAAGACTTCTCTCAATTCGATCCTTATGACCCCTCTGAATACCCCGAAATACGTTAGTCCGCTGGAGGCGGTGAGCCATGTGCGCAGCGGTGACACCATTGTGGTGCAAGGTAGCACGAGTATCCCGACTGTGCTGCTTAATGCGCTCGTAGAGCGCGCGAGTGAACTGCGTGACGTGAAGTTGATCTCGGGTTTCGGCGTGCATCCTGACGATGCCCCGTACGCCAAGAGAGAACTGATGGACTCGTTCCGTGCGCTGTCTATCTTCGTACCCAATACCCTGCGGAAGGCGATGCGCGAAGGCGTGGCAGACACTATTCCGGCTTTCCTCGGCGAAGTGCCGTTCCTATTCAGGAGCCGGCAGATTCCCGTTGATGTGACCTTCCTGCAGGTGAGCGAACCCGATGAAGAGGGTTACTGCTCCTTCGGCATATCCGCTGACATCGCCTTCTCCGGCGCGGAGTGCTCGCGTACCATCATCGCGCAGGTGAACAAGTACATGCCACGAACCTTCGGTGACCCCGTCATTCATTTCAGTAAGATCACGGCCATGTGTCGCGGCGATATACCTCTGGTGGAGGTGCCGACACCCGTGCCGAACGAGATAGAGACTAAGATCGGTAATTTCGTGGCATCTGAGATCCCTGACGGAGCGACGCTGCAGATAGGCGTGGGCGGCATCCCGAATGCCGTCATCAATGCCCTGCGTCACCATCAGCATCTGGGGCTGCATACCGAGGCCATCACCGATGGTGTATTGCCGCTCATCGAGAGCGGGGTGATCGATAACAGTCTTAAGAAAGTACTGCCCGGTAAGTCCGTGGGAAGCCTGATCCTGGGCTCCAAGCACCTGTATGAGTATGTCGATGGGAATAGGAATTTCGTCATCCGGGATGTGGCATGGACGAACGACCCGCAGATCATTCGCCAGAACCCCAAAGCGATGGCCATCAACTCGGCCGTAGAGGTGGACTTGACCGGTCAGATCTGCGCCGACTCGATTGGCGAGACGATCATCTCCGGCGTCGGCGGACAGCATGACTTCATGTACGGTGCAGCCCTTTCCGAAGGGGGTAAGTGCTTCATTGCGTTGCCGAGTATGACCAATAAAGGACAGTCGAAGATCGTGGCCAGACTCGCGCCCGGAGCAGGAGTGGTCACGACTCGTTTCCAAGCGCAGTATATAGCTACCGAACACGGCATCGTCTATCTGCGCAACCTGCCGCTGGCCGACCGCGCCAAGGCGCTTATCTCGATCGCCGATCCGTCGGTTCGCGAAGACCTCGAGCGCGCCGCCGTGGAACGATTTGGAATAGGATTTTTGAGGTTGAGATAAAAGAGGTGAGATAAGATTCAGAGTAGGGAATGAATACGTTAAACATACGGTAAACATAGGTTAAACATACGTTCGCTATAATATGGGACAGCAGCAACGGGACTAAACAATAGAAAAGAAAAGAAAAAATTGTACCTTTGCAGCGCAAAGGTGATTTGCCGATGAAGAACACCGGTTTTTTGATAGGATGCATGCTCATGCTCACATCACTTATGATGGCGGAAGAGACGCCGTCCATTCGTTTGTGTGCGAACGGGGACACCACGTATTACAGTACTTTCGCGGATGCCTTGAAGATCGCCAACAAAGCACCGGAGGCGCATATGTTCCTCTTGGGTGACGTGACTTTCGAGGGCGCCGCGAGGGCGCAGTACATCAAGACGAACTTGACCATCGATCTGAACGGCTACGCTTTAGGTGACACCTTATGTGAGACCCCGAACACCACCACGCTCCTCTCCTTGGGTGTCGATACGCTGACGCTCCATCTGACCTCTTCCCGTCCCGGCGGTAAGTTATGGGTGATGCGGGCGGCTAACAGTCGTATCTATGCGGTGTCGGCAAGCAGGGGTCATCTGATCGTGGATTCGTTGGCAATCGAAGCGGTTAACACCGCGGACTCGACGATGCGCAATGCGGCCGCCACCGGTGTGAGTGTCGGTTCGCGCGGTACGCTGCATATAAAGGACTGTTCGGTGATGGTGACGAGTAATGGTGCGGGAACAGGTATCGGTGCGAGCGGCGATAAGAACGCGGCATCGCAGACGATAGTGGAGCGCTGTAGTGTGACGGTGGTGGCGCATAAGAGTAGTTATGGTATTACGGCTTATAGCCGTGTTTCGGTCTCGGACTGCGTGGTGAACGTGTGTATCGACAGCACGACGGCGTACGGCATCAGTATAAACCATTCGGACACGTCTTTGCACCTAACGGACGAGGCGCAGGTGGTTCGTACATATATCGATGTGACCGCCAAGCAGAGTGTGAGGGGACTGACGAACCGCTGCCCGCTCACGATGACGGACGATACCATTCGGGTAACTGCCACTTTCAAGGATGCTTATGCCTACCATTCGTATCATGCTGATGCGCCCTGCGTAGCGCAACGCTGTGTCTGCGAAGCGGATGCACGACACATCACAGCTTACGGTGCCTATGTGCAGATAGGCTCGATGACGGCGGAGGATTGTTGGTTCAGCGGCGTGTGTCATATGGATGAAGCCGATACGTTGATCAATGCGAATGCGCGCGGAGTGACGGTGGGTAATAACATGTGGGTGAGTTTGCGGCGTTGTACTATTCGTGCAGTCGGTCAATCGGATTATTCGCAGTCGGTCATCGCCCTCACAGGCAGTTCGTCCTCCCGTTTGACGGTGCGCGACTGCGACATAGAGGCGCAAGGCAGTGTGCGTGTGTACGGCGTCAACTGCTATGACAACGCGGATATCGACAGTTGTCACATCCGCGTGAATGCACAGAAATCCGCTTATGCGTTCTATACCAACGGCTCGATCCATCTGATCTCCGACACCTTAACCGCCGTAGCGACCGAAGAGTCCGCCTATGCGCTCTACGTGGGGAAAGAAGTGGATAGCGTGCGGTTGGACGATTGTATGCTCAAGGCGCAAGCACCGGAAAAGGCCTATGTGGTCAATAAGAATGCGAAGATGGAGGGCAAGATGTATTTCTACAATGGTTACTACTCGCTCAGCGAGAACCTCAAGTTGTACATGCCGCCCGCGTACGGGCTGTATCACCTTTCTTCCGGCGCAGAGGCGGCAGCCGGGTACGAGTATACTATCCGACCGATCAATAACCCCGGTGTAGAGGTGGTAAGGGTTTATCACACGCCCACCGGAGTTCTCGAACAGGCGTTTACCAGTGTGGCTGAGGCGCTGCGTTTCGTGCAGTTCGAGATGACGCCCATGACCATTGTTGTGGTGGCTGACTGCCAGTTGAACGCTGACGCCGACGGTAGCACGTTCTATGTGGGCGAAGACATGAGTCTGGTGGTGGGTTGCGAAGAAAGCCAGAAGAAAGCGATCGGTACGCCGGCCAGACGCCTTACCGAATCCGGTAACAAGCGGATGGAGTTCGCGCGATTGGAGGTGATGGACAATGTGCGGATTATAGTCGATCCTGGGGGCATGATCGAAGTGAGCGGTGCTCAATACAAAGAGGAGACGGTCACGGGAACGGTCGGTGGATCCTACGGACGGATTCATCTGGCACCGACAGCCTCCATTCGATTGGATGCCGGCAGTGAACTATTTGCGTGGGGGTACATAACGGGACAAGGTACAATCACCGCGAAACGAGGTTCTATCGTGCATGAGTTCGTGCAGTTCGGCGATTGGAAAGGAGGACAGGTTACGCTGCCGATGCACAACAACCCGCAGCGCGTCTTCCCTATAACGCATTTCTTTTATCAGAATATCGAATGTCCGGTCGTTTATCATCCGGGCAGTCTGGCGTTGGGTTCTGCTGTGATTGCCGCGGGAGGTTATACGGGCACGCATGATGAAGTGCGGATGGTGGATAGCAAGAATGCCCTGTTTGTAATCCCTTCCACGGCGGACGATGAGGTGTTCCTGCGCAAGGAGTATGATGCAGCGCATGACCGTGTGCTTTGGACGACCAGTGGCGATATAAGCCTCAAAGAGTTCAGTGTGCCGGTGGACAACCCGCTCCTAAGTAACTACAGTCTGCTCTCGACCAACTATGTGTTACCCATCGGTTCCAATAACACGATTCGCGTAGCGTCCGGTCGTTTGACTTTCCCGCACGATATCGTATTTCTGCCGGGTTCGATTCTGGAGGTGGCTCCCGAGTCACAACTGCATATTCCGCTCAACACCCGTCTTTACCTGTATGACGAGGCGGAGTGGGGTTCGTATAAAGATCGCCGCTATGCGACGGTGACGTATTCGCCCAGCTGGAAGACCTGTCCGCGGGATACGGTTTTGGTATCTGCGCAACTGCATGTAGGCGGTACGGTGCAGGTCGAAGGTGCACTCTATACGACCGCAAGCGGAGCGAATATAACCGGCGAGGACAGCACGGCTCAAGTGCTATTTGTCAATGGCGCAGCCACAAACGATGTGATCTATCAGTTGACAGGAGATTTTGAGAACCGTCATTATACGGCGCAGCCGGTTACTTCCGCAGCTTTGCGAAATAATGACGGTTCGTTGCGTCAGACCGTTGAGGCCGAAGCAGGCGAGTCGTTTATACACAAGTATGGTTTCTGGCGGTCGATCAACGATCCCGATACGATATTAACCGACGTGAACACTGCGAGCGTTTCTACGCTTGATTCGCGAGGACGGGTAATCATCCGTCACAACACCCCGTATATCCTTCTGCCGGACGGACGGATGTACACAATTTTAGGGGTTCCCGCGAAAAAAGAAGACTAATTTCCGTCAAATATTTGCATATGTCATTTTTTTTTCGTACCTTTGCAGCCGTTTCTAACGGCTAGCAAATAGAAGGGTATGAAAAAAGGACTTATAATAGGTATATGCGGTGCGTTGCTGAGTCTGAGTGCGTTGCGTGCGGAGCGGGTGATGGTGATAGCCGACCCGCATGTGTTGGCTCCGGAGCTGATGCCTGAAGGAGAGGCGTTGGACGCCATGATGGCGAAGCAGCGTAAGATGATCGATCTGAGCCCGGCGGCTTTTGAGGCCTTGATGGATACGGCTGCGGCTTACCGCCCGGACTTGTTGTTGATCCCGGGGGACATCACCAAAGACGGTGAACCGGAGAGTCATGCGTGGGTGACCGCGCAGTTGCAGGCCTTAGGCATCCCGACGCTCGTTATCCCCGGAAACCACGATCTGAGTGCTACCATCACGGATGCAGCATTTGATGCGTTGTATGCTGATCATATGGGTGCGATCCGCGACACGGAGTCGCATAGTTATGTAGCCGAGCCCTTCCCGGGCGTGGTGGTGTTAGCTATCGACGGCGTGCGGGGTAATGCGGGTACGGGTGAGTTATCGGAGAACACGCTCAACTGGTTGTTAGCGCAAGCCGACGCGGCGGTGGCGCAGGGCAAGCTCGTGATCGGTATGTGTCACTGGCAGTTGATGGATCATTTCGACCAGCAGTCAAATATCGTTTCGGCCTGCCAACTCAAAGACGCGCAGACGATCGCCCAACAGATGGCGCAACACAAGGTGCATGTCGTGCTGACCGGTCACATGCACGTAGGCGACGTGAGCACGGCGTTCTACCACCCGGCATCGAGTACGGAGCTTGATAGTTTGGTAGAGGTCAGTACGGGTTCGCCCATCACGTTCCCCTGCCCGTACCGTTGGTTGGAGATCGCGGCCGACCGTCAGACTATCAGCCTGCAGACGGATTACCTCACGACGCTCGATACGATCGAAGACCTCTATAGTTATAGCCGCGCATGGATGGCAGAGCACACGCTGAGTATCATCCCGAGCATGTCGGCTCGTGCCTGGAGTAAAGTGGAGGCCTTGGCACCTGCCAGCATCATGACCATGCTCGACGGTATCCCATCGACGGATGATGGTCGTACGGAACTATTCATGCGTCATATGGGTACGGACGTAGCGAACCTCTATCTGCTGCATTCGGAGGGTAATGAACCCACGCAGCCGGAGAAAAAGGCGGTGGTCGATTCGCTGCAAGTCCACATGATGGCGTTGCTGCAGGAGGTGTTGGATAGCAGCAGTCTCAATCCGATCACGCGTCCTATCATTGAGGAGGCGGTGATGACCCTCTCTTTCCAGATGGTACAACCGGTCATCGAGTCCATCACCGAAGATCAGACCACCGGCACGAACCCTGCTTATACGAACGTGACCGATGATCTCGAAGGCGTTTTGAGGGTTCATACCCCGAGCGAACAGGGTATCTTTATGATCGAAGAGACAGAAGAAGGCCAAGCGTACGACGTACTCGGACGGCCTGTTCATAACGCACAACGCGGACAGGTGATCATCTATCACAACCACAAATATATCGAACAATAAAACACAATCATATGGATTTTAAGTATGCACCGATGTTTCAGCTCGGCAAGGACGAGACTGAGTATTATCTGCTGACGAAGGACTATGTGTCGGTCAGCGAGTTTGAAGGACACGAGATTCTGAAAGTGCAACCGGAGGCATTGACGCTGATGGCACAACAGGCTTTCCATGACGTGAGCTTCATGCTGCGTCGCTCGCATAACGAGCAAGTGGCGAAGATCCTGCGTGACCCGGAGGCTTCGGCAAACGATAAGTATGTAGCACTGACCTTCCTGCGCAATGCGGAGGTGGCTTGCAAGGGTCAACTGCCGCTCTGTCAGGATACCGGTACGGCTATCATTCACGGCGAGAAAGGTCAGGAAGTATGGACGGGATTCTGCGACGAGGAGGCACTGAGTAAGGGTGTGTTCAATACCTACACCGAGTGCAACCTGCGTTACAGCCAGAACGCGCCGCTCAACATGTACGACGAGGTGAACACGAAGTGTAACCTGCCGGCACAGATTGATCTCGAGGCGACCGAAGGAGCAGAGTACCGTTTCCTGTGCGTGACCAAAGGTGGTGGTAGTGCGAACAAGACCTACTTATACCAAGAGACGAAGGCACGTATCCAGAACCCGGGTACGCTCATTCCGTTCCTCATAGAGAAGATGAAGAGCCTCGGTACAGCTGCGTGCCCGCCGTACCACATCGCGATCGTGATCGGTGGTACTTCGGCCGAGAAGAACCTGCTGACGGTGAAGTTGGCAAGCACGCATTACTATGACTCGCTGCCTACTTCGGGCGACGAGACCGGCCGTGCTTTCCGCGATATCGAGCTCGAGAAACAGTTGCTGCAAGAGGCATACAAGATCGGTCTCGGTGCACAGTTCGGCGGTAAGTACATGGCGCATGACGTACGTGTCGTTCGTCTGCCGCGTCACGGTGCTTCGTGCCCGATCGGTCTGGGCGTAAGCTGCTCGGCTGACCGTAACATCAAGTGCAAGATCAACAAAGACGGTATATGGATCGAGAAACTCGATAACAACCCTGCTTCGTTGATCCCTGCTGAACTGCGTCAAGCCGGTGAAGGCGATGCCGTACGTATCGATCTCAACCAACCGATGGCAGACGTCTGCAAGATCTTGACCAAATATCCTATTGGCACTCGCTTGAGTCTGAACGGCACGATCATCGTAGGCCGTGACATCGCCCATGCGAAGATCAAAGCGCGTCTGGATGCCGGTGAACCGATGCCGGAGTACCTCAAGAACCATCCGATCTACTATGCCGGTCCGGCAAAGACCCCGGCAGGCATGGCGTGCGGTTCGATGGGTCCGACGACCGCCGGTCGTATGGATCCGTACGTAGATGAGTTC
This sequence comes from uncultured Bacteroidales bacterium, assembly GCA_902762355.1. Classification (GTDB taxonomy): domain Bacteria; phylum Bacteroidota; class Bacteroidia; order Bacteroidales; family Paludibacteraceae; genus Colicola. Next base: position 19,484 of record CACWNR010000003.1, on the reverse strand, counting down.
CAGGATCATGGCGGTTCGATGATCATGCTCGCGAAAGGTAACCGCTCCATTGACGTGACCAACGCTTGCCAGAAACACGGTGGCTTCTATCTCGGCTCTATCGGAGGCCCTGCAGCTATCTTGGCGCAGAACAACATCAAGTCCATCGAGTGCGTGGAATATCCGGAACTCGGCATGGAGGCTATCTGGAAGATCGAAGTGGAGAACTTCCCGGCATTCATCCTCGTGGACGACAAAGGCAATGATTTCTTTAAACAACTCAAACCCTGCGCGGGTTGCACGATTCTCTAATGGCGAATAAAAGACATAAATATCGTTTGGCGATGCTGGACGACCTGACGCTGCGCGAGGTGTTTCACTTCCGCGTGAGCCTGTTGGGTGCCATCAGCATCATCACCATCACGATCCTTTCGCTCATCGTCTTACTCTCCGTGCTGATCGTCTATACGCCGTTGCGTAACGTGTTGCCGGGTTATAGTGCGAGTCTGCGTCAACAGCTCGTGCAGGAGTCGGCGCGTGTCGATTCGCTGCAGACCAGTCTGGCGGTGCAACGGCAGTACCTGGATGTGATCAAGCAAGTGACGGCGGGCGATATAGAGACGGACAGCGTGCAGAGTCTGGACAGCCTCCAGCGCGTGGAGCGGGCAGCTCTCGTGGCACAACCCAACGAGTCGACTGAGGCTTTCAAAGCGCAGTACGAGCAGAAAGAACGTGACCGGTTGCTGCTCTTCGATAACAGTGCCACACGCGCCGTACGCCAACTGCAACGCCCTGTGCGAGGTGTCATCATCCAACCCGCTCGACCGGACTTGCGTCTCTACGGCACGACGGTACGGGTAGGGAAGAACGAGAACGTGCTGGCCGTGATGCGCGGTACGCTCGTGAGCGTCGAACGCATGGCAGATAACACCTTCACGCTCGCGTTGCAGCACGGCAGTTATATGACGATCTACCGCCATGTGCCGACGGCACTCAAACAACAGGGTACGGCCGTTGAGCGCGGAGAGTCGCTTGGTGTGATGGACGGCGAACACGATATCATTATTGAGTTATGGGATGACGGTAAGTTTGTTAACCCCGAAGAGGTAATTGTATGGTGAAACAACTCTGTATATTGGGTTCGACGGGAAGTATCGGCACGCAGACACTGGATGTCGTGCGCGCTTACCCTGAGCGGTACGGCGTGTACGCTATCTGTGCGCATCGGAGTATCGATAAGCTGATCGAGCAGGCACGCGAGTTCAAGCCCGAAGTGGTATGCATAGCGGACGAATCGCTCTACGAACCGCTCTGCTGTCAGCTCTCGGCGCTCGGCTTTACCGGAAAAGTGTGGGCTGGTGCGCAGGCGATCGCGGAGGTGGTCACGATGCCGAGTATTGATATCGTGGTGGCAGCCATGGTAGGTTACGCAGGTCTGCGGCCGACTATTGAGGCTATCAAAGCCGGTAAGACGATTGCTCTCGCCAACAAAGAGACGCTCGTTGTGGCCGGTGAGATCATCTGCGACCTTGCCGTTCAGCACCATACACCGATCCTGCCTGTGGATAGCGAACACAGCGCGATCTTCCAGTCCCTCGTGGGCGAAGACCGCAGTGAGATAGAGAAGATCCTGTTGACCGCGAGCGGTGGACCGTTCAGAACGTATAGCCTCGAGCAGATGAAGACCGTCACGGCGGCCGATGCACTCAAACACCCGAACTGGGAAATGGGTGCGAAGATCACCATCGACTCGGCGTCGATGATGAACAAGGGCTTTGAGGTCATCGAGGCGAAGTGGTTGTTTGGTGTGCCGGTGGAGAAGATACAAGTGCTCGTTCACCCGCAGTCGATCGTGCATTCGGCGGTACAATTCACCGACGGCGCTATCAAAGCCCAACTCGGTGCACCGGACATGCGGCTGCCGATACAATACGCCCTCTCGTTCCCCGAACGCCTCGCCAGTGATTTCCCGCGGGCAGACTTGTTCGCACTCAAAGACCTGACGTTCGAGCAACCGGACTTAGCACGCTTCCCGAACTTAGGGTTGGCTTACGAAGCGATGCGTCGAGGAGGAAATATACCGTGTGTGCTGAACGCTGCCAATGAAGTGGCTAATCTTGCTTTCAGGGAGGGACACTGCGGCTTTTTGCAGATGAGTGAGGTGATCAGCGAGACGATGGCGAAGGCGGCGTATATCGCCAAGCCGAGTTACGAAGATTATGTTCAGACCGATAAAGAAGCTAGAAAAATAGCAGAAAGTTTATTATGATACAAGCAATACAATTGATATTAGCCCTGTCTTTTCTGGTGTTGATACACGAGTTGGGACATTTTACATTTGCGAAGATTTTTAAGGTACGCGTAGAGAAATTCTACTTATTCTTTAACCCCTGGCGCAGTCTGATTCGTTTTAAGAAGTTTGACGGCAAATGGCATGTGAAGGTCTTTGCCGACAATGAGGACGAGGAATGGGAGAAGCATCCGGAGAACACAGAGTGGGGTATCGGATGGCTGCCTTTCGGTGGTTACTGTGCGATAGCCGGTATGGTGGATGAGACCCATTCCACCGAAGATTTGGCAGCAGAACCGCAAGAGTGGGAGTTCCGTTCCAAACCCGCATGGCAACGACTGCTCATTATCTTAGGTGGTATATTGGTCAATTTCATCGGTGCACTCGTCATTTTCACGATGCTCCTCTGGCATTGGGGACAGGACACATTGCCGCTGCGCAATGTGACGACAGGATTTTATTACTCCCAGATCATGCTCGACGAGGGGTTTGAGCAACAAGACCGCATCCTCACTATTGACGGTCAGGAACCCGAGACTCTCTCGGAGGTCGTACAATCCATCATCATCGAAGGAAAACAGGAGGTCGTTGTGCTACGCGGTGCGGATACCGTGGCACTGACGATGAGCGAAGACCTCGGTACACGTTATCTGGCGCAGCAGAATGCGTTTGACAAAGCCGAACGTGAGAAAGCCAGGGCGGATAAGAACTATCAGAAACGGCATTTTACGCTTATAGCAGAGTGGATCCCGTGTGTAGTGGACTCCGTCTTCCCCGATAATGCGGCGGCTTATGCCGGTATCGAGAAAGGCGATAGTATCGTGGCAGTTGCCGGTGTTGCGACACCATGTAACATCCTTATGACCGAAGAGTTACAACGGCATGCCTGCGACTCTGTGACCGTCGATTATTACCGCAACGGCGAGCTCCAACAAGCACGTATGTTCATTGGTGACCAAGGCAAGATGGGTGTGGCGATGAAGTGGAATATTTTTGAGTTTGAGCACACCGATTATTCCTTCTGGCAGGCCATTCCGGCAGGCATTCAATACGGATGGGACATTCTGGCGATGTACGTGAAGCAGTTCCGACTCGTGTTCACCAAAGAAGGTGCGCAGTCGCTTGGTGGCTTCGGTGCTATCGGTTCGATGTTCCCCGCTTACTGGAGTTGGTTCGCATTCTGGCACATGACCGCCTTCCTTAGTATCATTCTGGCGTTCATGAACTTCCTGCCTATCCCGGCACTCGATGGCGGCTACATCCTCTTCTTGCTGGTGGAGATGATCACACGCCGCAAACCCAGCGATAAGTTCCTCGAGATAGCGAACGAGATAGGCTTCTGGTTGCTGATTGCGCTACTAGTGTTTGCGAACGGAAACGATATTTTGAAACTATTCTTCTAATGGATAAGGACTTTTTTGTACATGAGTCGTCTTATGTGGACGAAGGTTGCACGATAGGTAAGGGCACGAAGATATGGCATTTCAGTCATGTCATGTCCGGTTGTACGATCGGCGAGAACTGTAACATCGGGCAGAACGTGGTTATCTCGCCCGATGTAGTATTGGGGCGTAACTGTAAGATTCAGAACAACGTCTCGGTATATACCGGCGTGATCTGTGAAGACGATGTGTTCCTGGGACCCTCGATGGTCTTCACCAACGTCATCAACCCCCGCGCGGCGGTGAGTCGCAAAGATGAGTACCGCAAGACCGTGCTGCACCGCGGTGTATCGGTGGGAGCCAACGCCACCATCGTATGCGGACATGAGTTAGGCGAATACTGCCTGATCGGTGCCGGATCGGTGGTGACCAAAGATGTACCGGCGTACGCCCTAATGGTCGGTAACCCTGCCCGACAAATAGGATGGGTCAATGCGCATGGAGACAAGGTTTCATCGCTCGAGGAGGCGATGAAAAACTGAAAACTGAATACTGAAAACTGAATACTACAATGATACAACGAATTCAAACACTTTATTTATTGGCCGTGGTGGCCTTGGGAATCGCCCTGATCTGGTTACCGGTGGTACAACTCGTAACGCCCGAAGGAACGGATCTGCAAGTGTATGAACTGAGTGCGCTCGGCGGTGCTCCGTTGCAAGGCTTATGGGGTTTGTTGGTGACGACCATCCTGATTCCGGTGCTGGCACTTATCGATATCTTCTTGTATAAGAAACGTCTGGTACAGGCTCGTCTGAATATCTTCCTCGCTATGCTCTGCCTGGGCTATTACGGTGTGCTGGCGATTTATATATGGCAGGCTAAACTGGCGCTGGGCGTGGATTGGCACCTCATGCCGTGGGCGTCCTTTCCGCTTGTATGTTTCGTATTAACCCTCATGGCCACGCGCCGGATCCTCAAAGATGAGGCATTGGTGCGCGCAGCCGATAGAATTCGATAAGTATGAACCTGCTATACATTTTACTCCAAGTAGCTGCTCCCACGGCGGAACAGATCCAGCAACGGCGCGACTCGGTGCGTGAGGGCGCGCGGCAGATGATTGCGTTAGCCAAAGAAGATCCGGATAGCTTCTGGCAGATCTTTGCGGACAAAGCCATTCAGTTTGGTATCAAAGTGCTGGCAGCGCTCATTATCTTTGTTGTCGGTGTCTTCCTCATTCGCTGGGTGAAGAATATTCTTAAGCGCGTGTTTGACAAGCGTGGTACGGAACCCACTATCGCTTCGTTTGTTACCTCTTTCGTGTCCATCTCAATGACCGTTTTGCTGGTGGTGATCTCCATCAGTACACTCGGTGTGGATACGACCTCTCTGGCGGCATTGCTGGCTGCCGGTGGTCTGGCAATCGGTATGGCTCTCTCAGGTACGGTACAGAACTTCGCCGGAGGACTGATGTTGCTCGCCTTCAAGCCCTTCAAAGCCGGTGACCTGATCGAGGCGCAGGGTGTGACAGGTAAAGTGATCGAGGTCAATATAACCGCCACGAAAGTGCTGACTCCGGATAATAGGGTGGTGATTCTACCCAACGGTGCACTCTCGAACGGCGTGATCAACAACTATAACGGTCGTCCGCTGCGGCGTATTGAATGGCTCGTGAGCGTGTCGTACGGTGTCGATGCGGCGGCTTGCAAAGAGGCAATTCTGACTATTGTGAATAGCGACAAACGCGTCCTTAAAGAGAAGACCGACATGAAGAAACTCTATAAGGAGCTTAAGATAACTTCGTACCAACTCTCGACCGTCAACTACCGCATGGACGCGATACCGGCACCGTTCGTGGCACTGAAGTCGCTCAATGCGAACGATATCACATTCGTTGTGCGAGCGTGGGTACGGGCAGATGATTACTGGGATGTCTTCTTCGGCTTGCAGGAACGTTTCTACACCGAACTGCCGCCGCAAGGCTACATTGTCTGAACTGCAGGACATCGCCTTGAGCGTCGGATTGCAGCGGTTCGCCGGTAAACAACTGGCGGAATGGCTCTATATCCGTCGTGTGACGTCCATTGACGAGATGACTAACATCTCCCTCAAGGGACGCGAAGCACTCAAAGCACAATACACTATCGGGCGCCATGCACCGGTGCGCGAGGCTGTCAGCGTGGACGGTACACGCAAGTACCTCTTTGCTGTGGGCGATCAGTTCATAGAATCGGTTTATATCCCCGAGGAAGACCGTGCGACACTCTGCGTGTCCACCCAGATGGGCTGTAAGATGGGATGCAAGTTCTGTATGACCGGTACGCTGGGTTTTCACGGACACCTTTCTCCGGCCGAGATTCTCAATCAGATTTTTGAAATAGACCAATTAGCAATCACCAATGAGCAATCACCACTCACGAATGTGGTTTATATGGGTGAAGGCGAACCAATGGACAATCTCGACAACGTTCTGCGTTCGTTGGAGATCATGACCGCACCGTACGGCTGCGCATGGTCACCGAAGCGTATCACCGTATCGACGGTAGGTGTTCCTGCTATGAAACGGTTCCTGGACGAGAGTGAGTGTCATCTGGCTATCTCGATGCATGATCCCTTTCCCGCAGAGCGTGCAACCATCATGCCGGCGGAGAAAATGCTATCCATAACCGAGGTGGTTGCCCTGCTCAAACAGTACGACTGGAGTCATCAGCGTCGCGTGAGTTTTGAGTACATATGCTGGCACGGGCAGAACGACACGATCCGCCATGCCAAAGAGTTGCTCCGTTTGCTCAAAGGGCTCAATTGTCGTATCAACCTTATCCGTTTCCATGCTGGGGTGGAGGATATAAAAAACGAACGCCGTTTTCCGGCGTCCGATGAAAAACAAATGGAGTGGTTCCGAGACTATCTCACGCAGAACGGTTTGACTACCACGATTCGTCGTTCCCGTGGTGAAGATATCCTTGCCGCCTGTGGTATGCTCGTTAATTCGCTAACTCGTTAATCCTTACAGCATTTTACTCAACTGCTCGTAGTACTTAGGTGAAACGGGCACTTGTTTACCGTTGTTCACATCCAACTCCGCTTGGATGAATCCTTCCTTGTCTCTCCGCAGTACCGTCACGTGGCGCGGGTTAACGAAATAAGAGCGTTGACAACGGATGATACCATGCTTCGCCATCAGATCTTCGATACCCTTCATCGACTGACGTAAGGAATACTCTTTCTGCTTCTCGCCTTCCATATAATGAATGGAGACATAGTTCTCTTGTGCCTCTACATACAGAATGACATCATGAGCAATCACAAGCTTCAAGCGGCCTGTGCTGTCTGCAAAACGCACCAGATCCTCCTCGGAGGCTTCTTCCTCGTCCGGACGAATGAGTGCAATGAGTAGCGCAAAAATGATATACGGATAACTGAGGGTAGCAAACGACAGACGCAGGCACTCGCCTAAAGCAGGGAAATAGCCGTAATCCCCATATACCAAAGCCATGTACAGTGCTGCAAAGCACGAATACACAAATACTTCTCCGAAGCTCCACAATGCGTACTGCCACCAACTGATACGTACTTTATACGCGATATACCGACTACACCGATGAGAATACTCGTCAGCATCAGCACATTGAAGACCGTACCTAAACCGGCATCCAGGAAACGCGTCATCCAGGAACTGTCATATATCAGCAGAAAGCCCAAAAAGAAAACAGGCATGGCAAATACATGCAAAAGTAGGGTTGTAATAGACACCAATGAACGTGTGACGAAATGAGAATTATTCATATTTTATCCCTATATTTTGATTTTAGCCATCAATTTGGCTGTTTTTGTCATTATTTTTAGTCACTAATCACAATTAGTTGCGCACCTTCCAGAAAAGCAGTAATTTTGCATCGAATTTGAAAACAACATTGTATCATCGTTTAAACTCAAACGCATATGAAAACTGTAAAACGTATCGGATTTGACCTGTTGGTCGCACTATATTGTCTTCAGTTACCGGCTGTTGTAGCCTATTTGTTGTTGAACCTTTAATATTTACGCGTTATGGACAAGACTGTTATTATTCAACCTGAGAGCGGTTTGTTGTATGATTGGAAAGCTATTGCCGCTAATCCCGGTGAACATCACGAGCCCAAGATGGATTTAGTTGCCTATAAGGCATTATATATAAATAAGATCGCGCAAGCACGCGCGTGCGGACAAGAACCCGTATTGGTTAGTCTGCCTATTATGGACGAGAATCGCTTTTTCGCCTTTATCACGCGCGGTATGTCGATGCAAGAACGCAAGAACCTCTTGTATTGGTTAGGCGGTAAGATTGAGCGTTTGCGTAATATTCACGCGCTGTATAACTTGTCGCTCTTCCGCCTTGCGTCCACGCAATGTGTGCATATTATTGATATCACTTCCCCGATGCTCGCCAGTGCGCATTATGAGCAACTGCTCGAGCAGGATGGCGTAACGTTGTCCGACGAGGGGCAAGCCCTCATGGACAATGAGTTAGCGTCGCTTATTAGCCGCTTTGGCCTGCTCGCGAGCTAAGCGTTGTTGCTCGCGTTGCATTTTCTCCAAACGCTCCATAAAGCCGGACTTAGGTTTCCCGGCTTTTTTCTTTTTGTTCTCTTCCATCTCCTGGAGCAGTTTCTTGTCGTCAATGCTCCAACGGAAGATCATCGTCTGCAGGATCGTGATGAACAGCGACAGCAGGTAGTAGTAACTCAAACCGGCAGCGTAGTCATTGAAGATGAACAGGAACATGAGCGGCATCGCGTACATCATGTATTTCATAAACTTCATGTTCGGGTCGGTGGCCTGCGACTGCATCGTGATATAGGTGTAACCGATGTTACAGATAGTCATCAAGAGACAGAACAACGACAGGTGATCGCCCAACAGCGGAATGTTAAAGCTCCAATGGAAGACGGCATCATAGGTCGAGAGGTCGTCTGCCCACCATAGTGATTTGCCACGTAACTCGATAGCCGTCGGCAGGAACCAGAACATAGCCATCAATACCGGGAACTGGAACAGCATCGGCAGACAGCCGCTCATAGGACTCACACCGGCTTGCTGATAGAGTTGCATCGTGGCCTGTTGACGCTCTTGCATCTTGTCCGCCGGGAATTTGGCATTGATCTCATCAATCTGCGGTTTCAGCACGCGCATCTTCGCGCTCGATTTATAAGAAACGAACACGAAAGGCAGGATGATGAGTTTGATGACGATGGTCATCAGCAGAATGACGATACCGATATGCAGTCCCCAACTGGTGAAGATATCAAACATCGGGATGACCAATGCGGTGTTGATCCAGCTGACTATCTTCCAACCCAGCGGAACGAGTTTATTGAGATACAAACGATCTTCTTTGGCAACGCCCTCGTCATAAGCCTTGAGGGTATGGTAGTGGTTAGGACCGCAGTAGAAACGGAAACCAGTCGGGTTCTTACCCGTCAGATCAAAGGGCACCGAGGTGTGGGTGTTATACTCTTTGATATAACCCGAGTACTTGCTTTGGAGGGTAGAGTGAAACTCCGACGAAGAGAAGGCGTCATCGGCGATGAGGACGGTGGAGAAGAACTGGTCTTTGTATCCGATCCACTTCACGCGTGCGGCCTCTTTCTCGCTGTCGTCTTTGCTCTCGCTCAGTTTCTCCATCTCACCGCCTACGAGCATGTATTGCAGCTGGGCATAGCGTTCCTCGAACTTACGTCCCTGTTCTTGCTGAGGGATGAGTTGACGCCATTGGAGTTCGAGCGAGTTGATGTTCTGCGCCAGCTCGTTCTGCATGTTATGCGGCACGAGGTCAAGGTGCACCATGTAGTTGTCCGACAACTCATACACGAAATCAAGCCATGCATCCTCATTCGCACCGTACCAACGCAGGATGGCTTTGTTGGGTGCATCGCTCTCCACGGGGGTGAAGATCAGTTTGGAGGTCTGCAGAATACGGTTGTTGATGGTGATGAGGGTAAAACCGAACGACGACTCATCAGCGCGGAACAGGCACAGCGGGTTGATGCTGTCGCCCGAAGCATGATACTCCAATAACTCTGCGCGTTGGATGGCGCCGCCGTAAGAAGACAGCGTCAAGCGCAGGTGTTCATTCTCTAACTTTACAAATTGCTCCTCCGGTCGGGTCTCTTCGACCACCGGTTGGGCTGTCGGCTCTGCCTCACTCATAGCAAAACTGACCGAATCCGCCAAGCGTTGTGCCTCTTGCATCGCTGCCTGAGCGAATGCAATCGAGTCCTGTACGCGTTGACGCTCTGCCAGTTCTTCCTTCGAAGGACGGTTGAGCATCGTGAAGCCCACAATAATCGCGGCTATCAAAAGAAAGCCGATCCATGTATTTTTATCCATTTATCTATGTTGTTTTATTTTCTACTTTTTCAGTTTGCCAAACATGACTCCGACATACAATCTCGGGCCGCTCGGCGTCATAAAATTGCTCCATTTGACATCATCTCCGATGTCTGCTAATCCACTCTTGGAGCGACCGAATGGAAGCATGTAATCGATGCGAATAAGAATGGCCATATGGGAGTTGAGATTGATCTCCAAACCTACATATGGATCCATGTAGAAGAACGGAGTCTTCACATAAGAGGCGTTATACACCGTGCTGGAGTCGCCGGAGAAGACGTACGGTACTTCTTCGGGAACGTACAATCGCTTCATCACACCGCCGCCGACCGACATACCTATCATTGGACGAACCTTTCCCCAATTGCCGTAGTAGTCACACATGACGCCGCCCCAGCCTGTGCGCACATTCGATCCCGTACGCATCAACGGCATCGTGCTCACAAATCCTTCTGCACCTAAATGGATATGATCCAACAGATGCACGCGCAGCGTACCACCCAGACCCAGACACACACCGTCTTTCGGTAAACTCTTGACGTAGGCCTCAGAGCCCAAGCCGCTGTTACTGAACACTTTGGTGGGGTCGCTGGAGAAGAGGTAACCGATATGCAGCATCATACCGCCGGAGAAACCGGTGAAGACAGGAGTACCGCCTTTGGACGATTTTTCTTTGGTCGGTTGTGCATCAGCTGCCTCTTGCTCCTGAGCCATGAGACCCAGGGGCAAGAGCGCTAATACCAGAATTAAAAACTGTTTTTTCATTCAGATACAATATCGAATGCAACGTCCATCATATTCGTGAACGTGTTTTGACGTGCTTCTGCGGACAATGCCTCGCCGGTCAAAATATGATCGCTGACGGTGCAGATAACGAGAGCTTTCTTACCGGCACGTGCTGCGTTCATATAGAGCGACGGTGCTTCCATCTCGTCTGCCAACACACCCATCTTCGTCCAGTTGCCCTTACGCGGGTCTTCCGAATAGAAGATGTCGCATGCCAGTACATTACCTACGTGGTATTTATAACCGCGTTTCTCAGCTGCATCGACTGCTTTGCGGCAGAGTTCGAAGTTAGCCAACGGAGCGAAATGACCCGGCAGGTCATATTGAGCCCCATAATTACTATCGGTACAACTACCCTGTGCAATCACGAGATCACCCAAACCAACGTACATCTGACGTGCACCGCAAGAACCTACGCGGATGATGGTCTCTACATCATAGAAATTAAAGAGCTCGTACGAGTAGATACCAATGGACGGGATACCCATACCGTGACCCATGACAGTCACTTTCTTGCCTTTGTACGTGCCGGTGTAAGCCAACATACCACGTACGTTGTTCACCAATACCGGGTTCTCCAGATAACGCTCTGCCATCAGCTTAACGCGCAGCGGGTCACCTGCCATAATCATCGTTTTTGCAATCTCTCCATACTGCGCACCAATGTGCGGGGTCGGACAATTTTCTTTTGCCATAATTGTGTGTTTTTAAAAGGTTAATATTTTTTGTTATCCATTCAGTTTATACCATTCGATAGCCTGTTGCAGATCTTCCGGCGTGTCGATACCGATGGTCTTGGTGTCGGTGACACCCACGCAGATACGATAGCCGTTCTCGAGCCAACGTAACTGCTCCAGGCGTTCTGCTATCTCCAGCGGACTCTGCGGCAACTTCGTGATCTTCTCCAATACATCCGCACGATAAGCGTAGATACCGATGTGGCGGTAATGCGTTCCGTCTGCACAGGCAATAACCTTACGGCTGAACATCTGCGCTACGTGGGTTGCCTTGTCCCACTGCACTTTCGGCGTGTTAACGTTCTCCAGCGCTTCTTTGGTGTCCTTGTCGGTGAACGGCCGAACGAGTGTAGCGATGTCCGTACCCTCTTTGTCAAAACAAGCCATCAGCGCTTCTATCTGTTCCGGTTGGATAAAGGGTTCGTCGCCTTGGATATTGATGATCACCGTCTCTTTGTCATTCTGCTCACGCCAGAAAGGAGTAGTGATGGCCTCGTAGGCTTCCAGACAACGGTCGGTACCGCACTTATGATCGGCACGCGTCATAACGACCTTACCGCCAAACGACTCTACGTCATTGTAGATACGCTCGTCGTCCGTGGCCACCACGACGGTATCCAGCGCCAGACGTGCTTGCTCGTACACACGACGAATGACGGTCTTACCGCATATCTCCGCCAAGGGTTTACCCGGGAAACGCGTCGAACCGTAACGCGCCGGTATGATTCCAATAAATTTCATATATCTTAATTCCCTATTTCGTTTCTTTCTATTTTCGATAGGAGTGTAATCGCTCCGTTGATTGTTTTCACATTCGTGATGGTCACCATCCTTCTTCCGGTTGGCAGACCTTTCTTGTCTTTCTCTTCATGCAGCAAGCATCGCTCGGGGCGTGTGACGGCGTACTGAACGATATTGCCGAACATCTCCGACTGCCAGTAAGCATCTTTGTGTTGTACCAGGTACAGCGTCATTCGTTCGCCCTTCAGCAGTATTTTCTCCACGCCCAGACGGCAACAGAGCCAACGCAATCGTACCACTTCGAGCAGTTCTTCCGCCGGCTCGGGCAGTACGCCGAAACGGTCGATTAACTTCTTGCGGAAGTCCAATAACTGCTCTTCGCTGCGGATGCTGTCCAACTCGCGGTACAACGTGATACGCTCCGATATATTCTCGATATAATCCGTCGGGAAACATACCGCTATATCCGTCTCCAACTGCGCATCCTGGCACCAGAGGTGTCCTGTAGCGTTAGCGTCCTGTAGGCTCGCAGAGCCGTCCTGTAGCGAAGCGTCCCCTAAACTCATTTCTTCCTTCAGCTCCTCCACCGCCTCGTTTAGTATCCGCTGGTACGTCTCGTAGCCCAAGTCAGCAATGAAACCCGACTGTTCGGAACCTAACATGTTTCCTGCGCCTCGGATATCCAGATCCTGCATCGCGAGGTTGAAACCCGCACCGAGTTCGGCAAACGTGCTCAAGGCTTCCAGACGTCTTCTTGCATCTTCGGTCAATAACTCTTTCTCCGGTGCGATGAGGTAGCAATAGGCCTTGCGGTTGGAGCGTCCTACACGTCCGCGCAATTGGTGCAAGTCTGCCAAACCGTATTTGTTCGCACTGAAGATGAGGATTGTGTTCACGTTCGGTATATCGACACCCGACTCGATGATCGTTGTGGACAACAAAATATCGTAGTCGTAGTTGATAAACGCCTCCAATCGCTCTTCCATCTCCCCGGGCGGCAGTTGTCCGTGCGCCGTGATGATTCGTGCCTCCGGACAAAGTTTCTGTATCTTATGCTCGATACGCGGCAGCATCTCGATGCGGTTGTTAACGATGAAGATCTGTCCGTTGCGCGCCATCTCCAGTTCGATTGCCTCTTTGATGATGTCCTCGTCGTCCACCGTGATCAGTTCTGTCTGCACCGGATATCGGTTCGGCGGCGGGGTCGTCATGATACTCAAGTCGCGTGCGCCCAAGAGTGAGAACTGCAAGGTACGCGGTATCGGGGTTGCCGTCAGCGTCAGAACATCGACGTTTGCCCGCAGACTCTTCAACTTTTCCTTGGCTGCCACACCGAACTTCTGTTCCTCGTCGATGATCAGCAATCCGAGGTCGTGCCATTTGACGCTCTTTCCAATCAACTTATGCGTGCCGATCAGGATGTCTATTTTGCCGGCTTCGAGATCCGCTAATATCTCTTTAATCTCTTTTGCGGACTTGAGTCGGCTCAAATACTCGATTCGTACCGGCAGGTTTTTCATTCGCTCGGTGAAAGTGTTGTAGTGCTGCAACGCCAAGACGGTCGTTGGTACGAGTACGGCTACTTGCTTGCCGTCCGTCGCTACCTTAAACGCCGCACGCATCGCTACTTCGGTCTTGCCGAAACCTACGTCACCGCACACGAGTCGATCCATAGGCATCGGACTCTCCAGATCGCGCTTTACATCCGCCGTTGCTTTAGCCTGATCAGGGGTGTCCTCGTATAAGAACGAGGCCTCCAACTCGTGCTGCATATAACCGTCCGGCGAGTACGCAAAACCTTTCTGCTGTTTGCGGGTTGCGTAGAGACGAATCAGATCGCGGGCGATGTCCTTAACCTTATCTTTTGTCCGCTCCTTGAGTCGTTCCCAAGCTCCGCTTCCAAGTCTCGCAATTGTCGGTTCTGAACCCTCACGACCTTTGTACTTGCTGATGCGGTGCAGGTTATGGATACTAACGAACACATTCGCACCGTCGCGGTAGTTGAGCTTGATCATCTCCTGCGGCTTACCGTTTACCGGCGTCGTCACTAACCCACCGAATTTAGCAATCCCGTGATCGCTATGAACCACGTAGTCGCCGATCTGCAACTGGTTAATCTCTCTTAACGTGATGATCGCCTTGCCTCTTCGTGCGTTCTCACTCGCCATTGTTACGCGGTGGTAGCGCTCGAAGATCTGGTGGTCGGTGTAACAGCAAATCTTCAGTCCCTTATCCACAAATCCCTCATGCAGCGTCGCGTTGATCGGAATGAACCTAACTCCTGTAGCGTTAGCGTCCTGTAGCGAAGCGTCCTCTAAACTCTCGAAGATTGCCGCAAGGCGATCGAGCTGTTTCTGCTGTTCTGCCAAGATATATACCTTGTATCCCTCTTCGATATGTTTCTTGAGATCGTCCGTCAGGATGTCGAACTGCTTATGGAAGATCGGTTGCGGCGTGGTCTCAAACGTCACCTTCACGTGCTCAGCAAACGTACTCTTCTCCGCAATCTCGAGTGTTCTGTGCTCCGGTAACCCGTAACCCGTAACCTGTAACCCTTCTAGTTTGAATCGTACGATCGAAAAATCGTTCGAAACCCACACAAAATCTTCCGTCAGATAATCGATAACCGTAACCTGTAACCTGTCACCCGTAACCCCTTGCCCCACAATCTCGGCGCTCTCAACGCGAGATTTGGATAACTGATCTTCGATATCGAACTCGCGAATCGAGTCGATCTCGTCGCCGAAGAAATCGAGGCGGTAGGGGTTGTCGTGGCTGTAACTGTATATATCCACGATCGATCCTCTCACGGCATATTGCCCGGGCTGGAACACAAAGTCCACGCGCTCAAAGCCTAAGTCGGATAACATCGCACTCAAATCAGAGATTCGAACGTCCTCACCTACCTTCAGCGTCATGCTTTGCTTGGCCAAATCCTCTTTCGCCGGCACAACTTCTGCCACCGCCTCGGGATAAGTGACCACGATAGAGACATTATTGCCTGATAATGCAGTCAAGGTTTCCGTCCGTTGTATCTGCGCCGCTTCGTCAATCGTTCGTCTGCGTTGGGCGGACGGGAAGTATTGTACGTCTGTACCCAGCGCCTTTAGATCCGCGTAGATATATTGAGCTGCTTCTGCATTGTCAAAGATCACAAAGAGCGGAGCCTTCACATGTGCGAGTGCCAACGCTCTCGCGCTCGCGTGCAAACCGCTCAATAAAACGTGTGCGTTCTTATGCGCCAGTTCCTTCCGAACTGCTGCCAGTTCCGGATGTTCACCGAATAGTATTTTTAAGTCTTCTATACTCACGCGCGCATTAACGCAAACTAAAATCGGCTGCAAAGGTACGCAATTTTTTCGACATACGCAAGCGCCCGCGCGTTTTTTCGCTTTTTTTCCTAGAAAAATCCCCTTCCTCTTGCGTATATCAAAAATTCTTCGTACCTTTGCACCCGCAAAGGTTTGGAGTATGGAAAACAACACGAACATATCAACCTTGGAATGGGTACTTTCACTATTCTTTGATTGTATCACAAAGAATGATCAAGAAGTAGTACAATTCCCATTCCTGCGAGCAATGACCTCTATCTTCTGTTGTCAAAAAGCAGCAGGTGTGATGTCCTTTGCTTTGGATGACGAGTCAACGGCGAATGCAATCAATCAATTGAAAGAACAGTTGTCAAAATCATGCCCAGAGGTGCTCAAATTACTCAATATGCCGCTGACGTACTTGTTTGAAGAATTGATTTGTAACATTCAGCAGCATGCGCAGACGGATAAAGGGTATGCATATCTAATGTATAATAAGGAGGTCAACGCTATCGAAATTCTTATTGCAGATTATGGCATTACTATTTACGGTAGTTACGTAGCAGCGCAGAAACATTTGGATAAATTGGGTGACAGCGATGCGGAAGCTCTCAATCTTGCGCAAAACGGTTTTTCTGTAAAGAATCTGCCGGAAACAGAAAATAGAGGTTATGGCATATCGTCTAATATAAAGATGGTTGTCGATGGCTTGCATGGTGAGTTTGCCGCACTTTCTGGAAATGCCTTGTTGTTGCAAATGGCAAATAGTAGGAAGATCCTGGCTTTGCCGCCAGAGATAGATTTTAAGGGCACGATGATTATGGTACGAATCCCGGCACAAGTGCCAAATGGTTTTAATATTTATGATTATATGAGTTGAGTATGAAACAGATTATCAATATACAAGAGCAATACGGCGCAGAACTGCACACGCGCCAAATGATGGAGCGGTTGGCTGCTTCTTTGGACTCTAATAATGAATACTTGTTGGATATGAGCGGCGTAGAGCAAATCTCTCGTTCTGCTGCAGATGAGCTCTACAACCTCACGCATAGTAATATGCATGTTGATTTGATCAATCTTGAGCCGTTTGTGGAGAAAATGCTCTCTGCGGTTACTAAAGGTCGTTTTTTACCTCGCCGTCACTTGGCGGGTGATATGCCGATTATCCATTGTGCAACTATTGGCAGCGTACAACGCCAATTGATGGCTAAATAATAATAATATCCGCTGTACCGCCAGCGTAAAAACCGGTCGTCGCTTACCGACGTTAAACAGAAGGACATAATAAAAGGTGCAAGTGAGTGCCAAGAAATAGCGTAATAAGCCAACTTGATTTGTTGAAACTTCGACACTTTTAACAAATTCCTTATTCTTCAAGTGCGGTTTATGCACGCTCACGTATCAGCGTGAGTTTTCCGTGCGTAAATTTGAAGAATAAAGGTAGTCGAAGACCTCAACAAATCAAATGAAGCAAGCGTAAAGCCCACGCTTTTTATGTGTATATGATAACCTATTGTAAAAGTAAAACAATATATTTATGAAAAAATTACTTATCCTTGTAAGTTGTTTATGGTTAACTACTACCATGAACGCACAATTCTTAGATCGTTTGATCAATTCCGCCCGTACCACGGCTGAGCAATCGGTAGAGCAACAAGTAAACCGAAAGGTGGAGCAAGGTATCGACAAGGCCTTCAATCCCGAGTCTCAGCAGCAAGAGCCGCAAGAGCAAGTAGAACAGCAACCGCAAGAACAACCACAAAGTGGCTGGACGTGTCCGGCGTGCGGACACAAAGGTAACACCGGTAAGTTCTGTACGGAATGTGGCGCCCCAAAACCTGCAGCAGGCAATGCAACTCCTTCTCCGAAAAAGACTTTAGAGAGTTCCTATGCAAAATCAGACTTTGTGCCCGGCGATGAGATTATGTTCGAAGACGATCTGGTCGGTGAGCAGATGGGAGAGTTCCCGTCCAAATGGGATCTGTTGGAAGGTAACGCTGAGATCGCTTCCGTGGACGGCAAAACGGTCATCAACCTCACCGACGTCTCCACGGAAATCATGCCGCTGATGAAAAATCCGAAGAACTATCTGACCGAGGCCTTCACGCTCGAATTCGATTTCCTCGGCGGTAGTGACGAGAAATCCATTTATTGCGCTTATATCATCCACCTCAAGAATATAGAGGGCGAGGACGTCGCTACCATCAATCTCGACGGTACGGCTTCTGGCTGGGCGCTTACATCGTGGGTCACCGCCAGCGGTGAACAACGCGAGAACCGTTCTGCAGCGCCGGCAAAAGAGGAGGAGTGGAACCATGTGGCATTGTCCTTCAACAAGCGTGCACTCAAGGTATACCTCAACGGCAGCCGTATAGTCAATATCCCCAACTGCGCTCGCCCGCAGTACTTCACGCTGCAGCGTTCCTACTGGGCAGACCATCGTAACTTGATGACCAACGTGCGTCTCTGCAAAGGCGCCGTACCTCTCTACAACCGTCTTATAACCGACGGCAAGATTATCACCTACGCCATAACCTTCGATATCGGCAAAGCAACTATTAAACCCGAGTCGATGACCGAGATTAACCGCATCGCCCAACTGATGAAAGACAACGGTGACCTCAAGTTTGAGGTGCAGGGTCATACGGATAACACCGGAACGGTAGCCGGCAACCAGAAACTTTCCGAGCAACGCGCGCAGGCGATCGTAAGTAAATTAGTAGAGATGGGCATCGCTGCCAACCGCCTGTCTGCCAAAGGAATGGGACAGAGTGCGCCGCTTGCTGATAACTCTACCGACGAAGGTCGTGCAAAAAATAGACGTGTAGAATTTGTTAAAAAATAAATTTTAGTATTATGAAAAAGTATTTTTATGTAGCGCTTGTAGCGCTTGCAAGTGCAACAATGTTTGTGGCTTGTGAACAAAAAGGCAAATCGGGTGGCAATGACGAGCCGACTAACGGTACAACCTATGCCGGAGACACATGGATTACATCTCCGGAGCAATTTGACATTACTTTGGTAAACGACTCCACCAACAGTTGCTGGGAGTGGCATGTTTGGTGCGACGGAACGACCATCGGAGTAGAACCGTTCTGGGGCACCGAGGCTCAACTGCTCTGGATGATTGATCAAACCATGAAGGCTGAAATGAAGGTATTTGGTGAGTATCACAAGAAATACCGCTACTATTTGGTAGAAGAGAACACGGAAGAGGCATGTCTGGCTCGTCAATGGGAAGGCGCTGAGTGCTGGTTGGAGACCATCACATGGATTGATTCTCTCGGCGGACAGCACACCAGTCAGGAGTATGGTTGGATGCCGGAGGCTAACATGAAAGAGCGTCATGATTATTACATGGAAAAACTAGAGCAAATCGGTGTGGCTAATCATGAATACGAGCGCGTTACGGACGCTACTGACAGAGATGCTTGTATTGCCCTCAACCCGGAAGAAGACCCTGAGGATCCGCAAGACCCTAAAGAGCCGAAAGATTATAGCCAGTATGATAGCATAAATTACAAATGCTGGGAAATCACGCAAGAGGCTTACGGTATGACTGTAGTTACCTATCGTTGGGAAACGGAAAAAGTTATCGTGATGATGTACGATTTGATCAATATTGATTATACCTATCGCCATGTAACAGAGGTTGACAATGAGGATGCTTGTGAAGACCTTAATGACACTCAAGAACGTCCGGAGGCTTGCTGGAAGATTACAGCAACCGTAATGGGCGTAACTCAAGTTTCCTACTATTGGGGCACAGAAGCAGAAGCGGAAGCACAAGTAGACGCAATCATCAGTACCGGTATGGGTACGGCTTCCTACGAACTTGCAGCCGCAACAGATCCGGATTCTTGTCACGAATAAAAGCGTAAAA
>CACWNR010000002.1 GCA_902762355.1 uncultured Bacteroidales bacterium | reverse complement strand
TCTTCATAAGGATGTTTCTTATACATATAACAAACCCCAAAAGTTTTGTGTTCAACTTTTGGGGTTCATTACACTTCGGGTGCGTTTTTTTTGTGCAAATCCTTGTATATACAGCCTGGTTTTCTCCCAAAAACTCCGAATCGGCTCAAAAATATAAGATTTTTTGCATTTTTTTGCTCTATTTGAGCCGATTATTCAAATATTTTTTGTAATTTTGCACCGATTTTTAAAATTAGCTTATGGAAACAGCTCGTGAAATATTGCAGTTTTTGCACTATCACCCTCTCTCATCGCGTGAGGAAATTCGCGCAGGTATCGGTTTTAAAGAAAGTGACGCCACACTAAAAAGGTTTATAGCGTCGGGAGTTGAGATTGGCGATATCATCGTAGAGGGAAAAGCGCGCGCAACGAGGTATTCCTTATCCAATCGTGCTCATTTATTAATGCCTTTAGATTTGGACACCTACTTTGCACAAGAAGCAGACGACCGGCAAGTCCAAACAAGTTTTAACTTCGCGCTTATTAATGAGCAGTTGCCGCAAGTTGCTTTGTTTACGGAGGATGAGTTGAAACATCTAAATACTTTACAAGCGGATTTTCGTGCCCACTTATCAGATATGAGTGAGAATGAGTATCGTAAAGAGATGGAGCGGTTGGGTATTGATTTAAGTTGGAAATCATCACAGATAGAGGGTAACACGTATTCGCTTCTTGAGACAGAGCGGTTGTTGCGTGAAAGTAAGACAGCAGAAGGCAAGACCAAGGAAGAGGCTGTAATGCTGCTGAATCACAAAGACGCGTTACGGTTTATATTGGACAATCCTGACTATTTACAAGAGTTGAGCATCAGCCATATCGAGGACATCCATCAATTGCTTACCAAGGAATTGTCGGTTGATACGGGTCTGCGTCATCGACGTGTGGGTATAACGGGGACTCAATACAGGCCGTTAGATAATGAATTCCAGATTCGCGAGGCCATGCGTGATACTTGTGCGTTAATCAACAGTCACACGAATGTGTTTGAAAAGGCATTGTTGGTACTTTTGTTATTAAGTTATATTCAGCCATTTATGGATGGAAACAAACGAACAGCACGTATCACAAGCAATGCAATGCTAATAGCAAATGGCTACTGCCCATTATCATTCCGCACGGTTGATTCTATTGATTATAAGAAAGCGATGCTGATTTTCTATGAACAGAATAATCTGCACGCTTTCAAAAAGATTTTCATTGATCAATATGAATTTGCTGTAAGAGAATACTTCTAAATCCGTATGGTCATAAACTTCCATTGTGGATCATTGGCTTTTTGTATTAATCCCCTTATTTAGGAAACAATTCGTAAATTTCTGACCCTTTTAGGATACACTTTGTAAAAAAATGCGCGTGCGCATTGCGTATGTGCATTTTTTTTTGTAATTTTGCGCCGACGTGGTTTATGTTGTGAAAAAATCACAAAAATTTTATACTTAATAAATCTAACACAATGATGAAAAAGACTATTCTTTATTTGTTAGCAGTTTTGACGCTGGCATCGGTGCCTGTGACAAACCTTTTCGCTCGCGCGAGTCACGGAGATTGGTATTTCCGTGAAGAGGTGGGTGGAACCCATTATTCGGCTTATGCAGCCGGAAACGGGAAAGTGCATTACAAGATTCTCGTGTTTGCCTGCGGTACGAGCCGAAATTTCTGGGCGTATGCAGATGAGTCGAATGTGACTCAAGGCTCTCGTTGCTGGACCCATTTGGAAGGAGCAGCCGATACCGACTACCCGAACTTTATGATTTACGAGGCGGACAACGCCGGGCATAACAGGCCAGCCGCAGATGACTGTGAAGACTGTACAAACCCCAGTGATCGAGGGTGGGTGCGTTTGAAATTGCTATCCGGTGCCATCATTGTGACCAATACCTACGATGGAGAGCCTGTACATGTGTCTGCCGACGGTCAGTGGCATGAGTTCTGGCTCAAACGCCAAGGAACAGCTGACTGGTTGACCTATTTAGAGTTCGACTTTATCGAACCCACCGAGTTTGCCAACAAGACATATTGGGTGGGTAACACGGTGCATTTCCGTCGTGAGGGAGGAGATCCGTCCGACCAGGCACGACAAAGCCAACAACGCACATTAGCGAAAATAACAGGTGGTGATCCCGATCCCGCACCGCAGTTACAAACTCCGTTCCTATATGTCCTAAATGAAAACGGAACAGCCGGTTATGGTAAGATTGCTGTTCCATACGTTTCGGTACAACAACCGTATCGGTATTGGCTCAACGGTACGGGAGATCCTATCCCTTGTGACGCGAGAGCGGATATGATTTTTGTGAACAGCGACGATGTAGTCCGCAGCCTATATATCACGATGGAGATCCAGCGTTCGATGGATAGCACGCAAACGCAAGTGCTGAACTCCAATTCGGTCAATATACCGGCATACCACAAGATCCATGATTTTGCAATCTCCGGTCTCAAGACGCAGGACAAGGCTTCCGGCAAGTGGTTTATCGATTACCGCAAGAAGCAACTGACCTGGAAAATCTACCATCCGGCGGAGGATGAACTGATGGAGAACGACATGTTCGAAATCCAGCGTGCGTACCGCTCGGATTTCTCGGACGCCACGACGATCGAACTGATACAGATGGCGTACGACTCGCTGATGACGGATACACTCGACCACCAGACCTATACCTATCAGGATACGGTGGAAGCCGCATGGTGGAATCCCGTGGAGAAGAGCCACACTGTTTACTATCGCGTTCGCCGTGTGTCTTCCTCCCAATGGGGATGGGATGGGCATGACTTTGCTGTGAAAATGGCGTACGAGCCTCTCTACACTTATAGTCCGTGGCCGCTTTCCAAGCATCTGACTTACCGCTTGGCGGATGATTTCGAGACCAGCCATCGTGTGAATTTCTCTCTGAATATCCAAAATACGAACCGCAACCGCGCCCGTAGCGAAGAGGCGCCGGGCTACAGCCATTACTATCTGGATCCCAAGCAGCGCTTCATGCTCCGTAAGATCTTTACAGAGCTGGGAGATACGGTAGATATGGAGATTCCACGGGATAGTGTGCAGGCTGCCATCAATAGGATCAAGTATCACCAGAATGATAATACATATACCGGTATTATGCCGTTAGTGCGCTTCTCCGACATAGCGTCAACGCCTTGTGTTCACTATCGATACGAGGTGTATGTGGATACCACGGATGTGACCGTACATAACGACAGCCTCAACTACGATCCAAAGCCTGTTTCACCGGCACGCGACAAAGATTCGATTGTCTATTTCACCGAGGCGGCAAACCTCAATACCTTCGCTGCTACCCAACTGGAGTACTCCGACGGAGTGCTGCTGCGCTGGGAAACAACGGATGGCAATGTGGGTTCCTACAAGATTGAGACACGCCCGGCAGGCAGCGACACCGCTTGGACGGTATTGGTGGAGAACTATACAGGCAGTTGGTACAAAGACCGTACAGCTAATCCGTTCGTATCTCCCGAATGGGAATATCGCCTGACAATGACGTACGAGTGCAACGGCAATGTGAAGTCCGTAGATGCTACGGCGGTAGGTTCGCGTAACCCGTACGGCAAGGTGAGCGGTTATGTCCGTTACGAGGACGGCACCGCTTGTCCGGGTATCACGGTAGTAGGTTCACGCACCTCCGACGGCACGATTGTACAGACGGTCGAAACGGACGAGAACGGTTACTACCTGCTGGACAGCCTGATCTACGGCGAAGGCTATCCCTATGCGATCACTCCTACTTCGACCAAGGCGCAGTTCACCTATAACAACACCTCTGCGAATAATGCGTCGGTGACTCTCGGGCTGGATGATTGTATCAAGGAGAATATCAATTTCGCCAATATCTCCTCCGTCCGCCTGACAGGACGCGTGCTCTATGAGAACAGTACCGTTCCGGCAAGGGATGTGAACTTCAAGCTGAATGATATTCCTGTCATGAACGGCTCCGCGCTCTACAAGACAGATGCTTCGGGTAATTTCGAACTCCGCGTGCCGGAGAACGACCGCTTTACCCTCCAGGCATACAAAGAAGGGCATACCTTCCTCAATAATGGTTTTGTGAAGATGGACGATGAGAGCGAAGACAGCACCCTCTTGCTTGTCAAAGCGCTGGACGATGTACGTATTACGGATCTGACGAAAGTGCGCCTTATCGGTCGTCTCGCCGGTGGTCGTACCCAGGCGGAGAAACCCTTAGGCTTTGGCCTTAGCCGGAACAACCTCGGCGATGACCTCAAGATGGTCTTCGAACTCGAAGGCGACAATATCTCGCAAATCATTCATTATAAGGATGATTTGACGCGCGATAGCGTCATTATCAACCGGCCTCACGAGGTGCGCAACGGAGAGGCTGTGGACACGGTAGGTGCTACCCGCACGGAATACTACAAGAAACGCATCATCATCTATCCGGATGTGAACACGGGTGAGTATTATGTCGATCTCTTCCCTGTCAAGTACAAGATCACACAGGCGACCGCTCGCGGCTACGCTACGCTCTATGCGGAGGGTAAGACCAGTGAGACACTGGATCTGACGAACGCACCGCTGCAATATCGTACCAATACGGAAGAAGGCAAAGAGGTGGATTACAACGAGGCGTACAGCATCACCTATCATAGTCCAATCACGGTATCTTGCACCCAGTTGCAGTTCGGTATGCCGGTGGATTATTATGGCGAGAAAACCATTACGCGCCGGAATATTCAAAACCAAAATATCGAGGTGCCTGTAGTGGAGGAACAAGAAGACGGCAGTTATACCTATCTTTTCGGCGCACCGGTATTCAACTCCGAGAAATACCAGTTCTGCGTTACCGCCCATGAGGATTACTATTACAATAATGATCCTACTTCTCTGCAGCATGAAGAAGTACGGCTCCAGGGCGGTACACTCAAGGTCTATAACGGTATGCACGACGCTATCAATACCGAGATTCAAACCCATCAACTGGATGCGAACGGACAGGCGCAGATTGTAGTGCCGGTGGACTATGTATCGTTCATCAAGACGGGCGAGGATGCACTGCGTGTACTCGACCTCTCGGTTGAATACCAGGGTGCCTATGTGGAGACCCAGGCTATACGTGCCTTTGTAGCGGGTGACAAACTGAAAGGCAACGACTTCACGGCTTCCACGCATGGAGAAGTAATCCTGCTGGATGTCCTGCGCGATCCTCCGGGATCAGGTAGTTCCGCCTACCTCGATGCAGGTACGTCCTATAGTTATTCCTGCAATACGGATTTCCAACTGACGTTCGGTTTGGGAATCACGCTCAAATATGGAGCAGGCGCCAATATCTATATGGGTGCTTTTGCAGGAATGGGCGGCGGTATATGGACAGGAACGCCGACAGAGGCGACCTCCAACTATTCCTTGACCCTGCCTATTACCAGCAGTTTCCTCTATAAGCATAGTGGCACTTATACCTTCACCACTTCTGATCGTATTTCCACGGCCGGCGACCCGCTTTCGGTAGGTGCTCCGGCGGATGTATTCATCGGCGCGACCCAGAATGTGCTCTACGGAATAATGGACGCCGTACAGCCCCTCGACTCGCTGACCTATGTCACGCTCTCGGCGCAGGCTGCCAACGGTACGATGCGTACTATCGCCGAAGGTAGAGACGCCAAGGGAGAGAAATACTATCTCGTCATCGGTACCGAGTTAGGCGCTACATCGTATATCAACTCCACCTTCGTCTATACGCAGGATTATATTGAGAACACGCTGCTCTCGCAGTTGGTACAGCAGCGTGACGCGCTCCTCATGACGGGCGATAGTGCTACGGTCGCAGCAATTGCTACCTCTACCGGCAAACCCGTTTATTGGAGCAAAGTGGCTCCCTCCGATGAGAACTTCGGTTTGGACGGCTATTACGTTCAGATTACGCCGGATGACAATCTCTATGACGACGAAGTAGCATCCTATAACCGCCAATATGTCAACTGGTTCTCGCTTCTGGTGAAGAACGAACGCGAGAAGATTGACGCCCTCCGCGGCTCGAATAGCGAGTTGGTAGGCACGTGGTCAGTAGGCGGCGCTACCTCTGTATCCCATAGCGAGAGTTATAACTCCACCAGTTCTGTCTTTACGAAAGTGACCTACCCGGGCTTGTCTCTGAATAGTGCGCTGCCCGGTAAGGATTTGAAAATGGTCCAGGGCGCCAGTACAAGCATTACCAAGTTGCTAGAAACCGCCTTCCAACAGTTGGGCTCCGCGGACGACAAACCATTAGAGGTGGTAGGTAAGACAGCGGCTGCTACGTGGAAATTCGAGTTCACCCCTATCCTCAATATGGATTGGAACATGAGTCCCGCTACAAGCAGCAGTACAACCTCCAAATCCACCGGATTTACCCTCAGTGGAGACAATCTGTCGCTGGAGTATCTGAATGTCAGCGTCTATCGCGTAGTGGATAAGAAGAGCGGATTCAACGACGAGACCGGGGACAACCGCGATTTCACGGAGGCCGACGACTATCTCTACGGTTCGTATGTCTATTTCCTCAACGGAGGTGCAACCCGCTGTCCGTGGGAAGGACCGGACTCGACCCGTTTCTATACGCCTAAGACTCCGCTCTCGGCCGGGACACTCAAATTAGAGAACCCAAAATTAGATATCGATGTACACGAGCGCAGCAATGTGCCCGTAGATCAGCCGGCAGTCTTCAATCTCCATCTCACCAACGAGAGCGAAGTGCCGTACCAGAGCGTGGATAACATGCCTATACCGTTTACGCTCAAAGTGCAACAAGGCACTAACCCCAAGGGTGCGAAGATCATGATTGACGGCGAGGCGTTGTTGGAGCAAGGGCGGGAGATGTTACTGAGCCGCAATGATATTCAGTTCAAGCGCGTAGAGGTCTATGCGGGCGAAGGATATGATTTTGATGATATCACGCTGTCGTTAGTCTCCAGTTGCAGTCTCACGGAGTTCGCGCGATGTACGTTCTCGGTTCACTATATGCCGGTAGCATGCCCTATAAATATCTCCGCGCCGCATAGCAACTGGATCATGAATACTCTCTCTCCGCAAGACTCGACGGGATGGTATCTACCGGTTGTCATTGACGGATTTGATGTTAACTACAAGAACTTCGATCACATCGAGTTCCAATACAAGTTGTCCACGCATAGCGACGACGGATGGGTGAACCTCTGCTCGTACTACGCGGACGACAGCCTCTATCATGCTGCTTCGGGCAACAAGGCGATGATCAGTTCGGGTCGTATCGAGAATATCCATTTCTACGGCGAGCGTGATCCGATGGAGCAGCAGTATGACCTGCGCGCCGTAGCTTTCTGCCGCCACGGAAACGGATTCATCACACGTCCATCTGCAGTCATGCGCGGTATAAAGGATACACGCGTGCCGCGCGTATTTGGCAAACCCAATCCGACGAATAGTATTCTCACCGGCGATAACCAGATATTGCTTCGCTTCAACGAACCGATAGCCGGCAATTATCTGGATAAGGACAATAACTTCCAAGTGACCGGTTATACCAATACCACAGGATTGTTAGCTTCGACTTCCGTCTTCTTTGCGGAAGCAGAGAGCTCGTATGCTTTGTCGCCAATCATGCGCAATCTGTCTGCCAAGTCCTTCACAATAGACCTGATGATCAAACCGGCAGAGGATGGTTCGAGCGCAGTACTCTTTGAGCATGGTGACGAGGGACTGAAGTTCGGTATCAAAGAGGGAA
Organism: uncultured Bacteroidales bacterium; assembly: GCA_902762355.1. GTDB lineage: Bacteria > Bacteroidota > Bacteroidia > Bacteroidales > Paludibacteraceae > Colicola. The sequence continues at coordinate 138,260 of CACWNR010000002.1, read as the reverse complement.
CAACGCTGTATCTGCAGTTTGGAGACAAGGTGATTAGCTCCAAGCCTGTCAGCAAAGTGATCAGCGGTTTCACCCGTGTAGCGGCTGTCTATAACTACGAGAGTCAGAAAGTACTCTTCTATATCGGAACGGAGAATGTGAGCCTTGATCTCAACGGCTCTGATGCTCCTCAGTACAATGTCAAGGCACCGCTTATATTCGGTCGTGGTTTTAGAGGCAACATGCTGGAGGCTCGCATCTGGACCAAAGCCCTCACCCAGGAGGAGATCAGCGATACCTACATGGTGCAGATGACCGGTTACGAGCGTAAGTTAGCCGACTATTATCCCATGAATGAAGGAAAGGGATATATCATCAATGATAAAGCGAACGGCGCACACCTCCTGATGCACAACGGCAGTTGGACAACTCCGGATGGTATCTCCCTTGCTTTCGATGGTACGCAGGAGGGAATCCGGCTGAAAGACGAACTGCTCTCCCGTTCGTCAGCGAAGGATATGACCCTTATGTTCTGGTTCCGCGCCGAGTCGTTGCAAGGAGATACGGTAGCACTGCTCACAGCCGGCAATCAGGATGCCACTACAGGCGAAGCGCTTGGTTCCTTCATCGGTTTCCGAAACGGCGAACTCTACTACAGCAATGACCAACTGAATCAGCGGCTTGCCGGTTCATTCAACGATGGTGCATGGCACTCGTTCGTACTGACAATCAACCGTACCTATAACGCTACGGCTATCTACATAGACGGCAACCTCATCTCCTCCATCCTTTCGGACGAGGTGGGTGCGTTCAGCGGAACGATGTACCTCGGTAGCAAAGGATTAATAGGTAACATCGATAATCTCGTGCTGTTCGAGCAAGCATTGCCGCAGAACCTCATTGAGCAGTACGACAATATATCGCCATCCGGTGATGAGATGGGATTGATGGCGCTACTCACCTTCTCAGATGACCAAGAGAACAGCAGTGGTATCATCCGCAAAGTCTTCTCTCCGAATGACCAGCGTGTCTTCAAGACCTCCGAAGGTGTGGTTGTGGAAGGCAAAGTGCAACCGCTGATCGACTCGGCATATATCGAACAAGCTAAAGCGCAAGCCGACTACCTGAATCTCCCTCCGGCACGCGAGAAAGCTACGCTGAGCAAGATGAACTTCGACTGGGCGTACAACAACGACGAGCTGATGATCAACCTCAATATGTTCGACTACGAGATCAACAAACAGAATATCCAAATCACCGTCCGCGACGTAGAGGATCTAAACGGCAACCCGATGGAGAACCCCGTCACATGGTCTGTGTTTGTGAATAAAAACCGTCTCAAATGGGTTGAGAAGAACATCGAATATATCCTTGACCGCGACGAATACAGCGAGGATGTCTTCACCTTCAAGACGAAGATCATCAACACCTCCGGCGAGCGTTACCAGTTCACGATTGACGGTCTGCCGGCATGGCTCAGCTGCAGCGAGGCACGCGGCACACTGGATCCCGAGGAGGAGCGGACGCTGACCTTCACCGTAGATGCACCGAACATGAACGTAGGCGATTACTCGGAACTCATTTATCTCACGGATATGAACGATCTGTCCGAGCCGCTCATGGTGGACATCTCTATTGAAGCGCAAGACCCGTGGCAGAACGCTGATTTCTCCGAGTACCCGACGACGATGAACATCCGCGCACAGGTATATGTGGATGAGAAAATAGACACCGATGCGGACGATATAGTAGCTGCGTTTGTGAACAACGAATGTGTGGGTAAGGTTAACATCGATGTGGACAAAGCCCTGAACGAGGCGTTTGTCTATCTCACGATCCATGGCTCGGACAGCTTGACTGGCGAGAATGTGGCGTTCCGTCTCTGGCAGGCATCGACAGGAAAGATCCTGCCGCTGATCCCCTCCGCTGCTATATCCTACAAGGCGAACACCGCTAAAGGTTACTCGCCTCAGGAGCCGATGCTGCTCAGCACCTCCTCCAAGGAGATGATGAATATCCAACTCTCCAAAGGCTGGAACTGGGTATCGCTCTATAAGATTCCTGCTTCGATGGCGATCGACGATGTACTCCCGTCTTATGTTTCGTGGAACCGCCACGACCAAGTCAAATCAACCGTGGCACTCTCCTTCAGCGAATATAACCGCGCGTCCGACGACACCTCCCATTATGAGTGGTATGGTACAATGGATACTTGGAGCTGGCAGTATATGTATATGCTTTATTGCCACGAAGATGTAACCGACTGGTACCTCATCGGTGACGAACCGACAATGCAGCAACGCACCATCTCCTTGCGTAATGGATGGAACAGCGTGCCGTACATGATGAACTCCACGAGAACCATCACGGACGCTTTCGCTGACTACTACGACAACGCTTCCGTAGGTGATGTGATCAAGAACCGTACCGCTATAGCCGTGTTCACAGAGAGCGGCAAATGGAAAGGTTCGCTCCAGACCCTCAAACCGGGGGAAGGATACCTCTTCTACCGCGTTGGTAAGGAAACCGTGAATATGGTTTATCCGGAGAACAAGCCGCTGCCGGTCGAGGCGAAAGCAGAAAAGAAAATGACTGCTCATCCCTACGCCACGAACATGGTCGTATTCGCTACCGCAGAAGTGATGCCGGTGGCACACGCGAACGGTATCGACTACACGCCGACGGAGATAGAGGACGGACAATACCTCTTCCTCATTGGCGGAGAGGATGCCGCAGAAGTGACATTCACACTCGATGGCGAGTCGGCGGAACAGACCGTTGGATATGAGCCTAACAAGATCGTGGGCACGATTCAGCAACCGCTTGAACTCACCCTACGGAAAGCATCCGATAGGGCAGAGAAGATCCTGATTAACGATCATGTCTTCATCCGCCGTGACGGCAAGACCTATAGTATTATAGGACAAGAAATAAACAAGTGATCCATCTTAATTAAATACAACAATGAGAACAATGAGAAAATTATTGTTAATGGCTCTTCCCTGCCTCCTGCTACTCGGTGCAGCAGGGTGCAAGGGAAAAAGCGACGAGCCGGAGAACATGAAGGGTAGTGTGCCCCGTCCAACGAATTGGGTAGCACCGACAGATTACGATTACTCGTCTTCCATGACGGCTATTATTCGGCTGCCGGATGCGCTACAGGCTACACAGAAGGCGGAGGACCTGTTGGCAGCGTTCGACGCAGCAGGAAATTGTCTCGGTGTCGCTTCGCTTTCAACAAAGAGCGGCGGAGAGAAAGGCTTGTTCTTCCTCTATATCACTGCACCCGCAAACGAGGCGGATAACAGCATTTCCTTGCAGTACTGGTCTGCATATTGGACCAATATTTTTACCCATACCGATGCCTTCGTCTTTGCAACGGATGCCCGTCAAGGTACGATGGATCAGCCGTTTGTGTTGAGAATTGAGAATTGAGAATTATGAAAAAAATTGTATTGATAAGCTGCTTGTTTGCAGCAAGTAGCCTGTGTTCATTCGCCGAGACTATTGACGCGAATGGAGCTACGCTGAACTATACTGCGGATGCAGAGCATAAAGTTACGATCACCGGTGCTACCGCTCTCCCGGAAGACGGAATCCTGATAATCCCCGATACATTCCGGGTAGAAGACACCAAATATACCGTCACCGCTATCGGAGATGGCGCTTTTAACGGCAAGGCTGCCTTGAAAGCCGTTGCTATCCCGACATTTGTGACGAATATTGGTGAGAGAGCATTCTCAGACTGTAGCAATCTGGAATGGGTGGTTGTAAGGAATACCGACCCTAAGAATAATGTATCAATAGGTACATCGGCTTTCCCTGATTTCCGTTCCGGATCCACATTGCTATACCTCCACGACCAGTATTGGGGAGCAGTCAAACTGAGTACCAGCGGAGCGATAATCGGACTTGACTTTGGCGAATGGCTGGACTATTTTGCCGATGCGAATATCCACCCCTACGCGGCGGTGAATATAGATCCTAAGACCCAGGATGCGTTCTACGGTACGATTTATTTCGCTACCTAGCTACAGCAGAAGGAAACAGCCTGAATATGAACGCTATTCCACGCGTAGGAGAGGTGCTCACTATCCCTGCTGACAATGGCGTGGTACTCCGTCGTGAAAGAGCGAACGAAGAGGATAATATCAGTTTTATCCTTCTTACTCCGACCCAGAAGTCAGAGTCCGAGCACATGGCAGGCAATGTCTTCAGAGGCTATGAGAATAATAATGTAACAGTGTTAGACCCATCCTATGTCTTGTATGGAAACAAAAACCATGGTGTAGGGTTCTATCGGTTTGATGGCGCAAAGTATCAGGCTTTCCGCGCGTTCTATCATCCTGTCTCTGCTAATAATGCCCCGGCTCGTTTCTCACTCAACTTTAACCATTCCGGGCAGACAACAGGAGTGGAGAAGGTATCTGCCGAACTTGGCGGATCCGGGAAAACTGTTAGAAACGGGCATCTGATTATTCTCCGTGACGGCAGGGAGTATAACGCACAAGGACAATTACAACAAGAAGGGAGAGGACTATGATGGAAACTAAAAAAATATACACCACTCCTCTATCATCGGAGCAAGCCCTTATGTTGACGACCCTCTGTAGCTCGTTTAACAAAGTTGGGCTGTTTGAAGACATAGCTCCCGAGCAGTGGTAATCGCTGAAGACCGAATGCTGAATGCTTAAGGAAATTGCTTAAAGAAAAATCGCTCATACGGGCGATTTTTTTTGCACCAACTCTTGCGCAATTCAAAAAAAAGCAGTACCTTTGCAGCGAAAAAATGTTACTAATCACAAAAAATCCTTGTAAATATGCGTTTTTTACGTTCGAAGTACTTACAACAACTTCTCGCGGGAAGAGGCAACGGAATGGTTAAAATAGCCAAGTTCTACTAAAATGGCGCAAGAAGAACATTCTCTAAAGCTGGTGGGTGATTCGTTCCGAAAAATCATCTTGGTGCATGAAGACATCTTACCTCGCAGAGATGAAAAAGGAATAGTAACGATGGGGTTGAAGCAGTTTCTTACAGATGTACATGCTATAGAAACAGCCTAATCGCAACTATCATAGTTATAGTCATATTTTACAAATTTTAAGCGGTAATCCAAAGCGGTTTACCGCTTTCCTTTTTATTCTGGGGTCCCCGGAGTAAACCAACGTAGTGTTTGCTACGGGGAGAGCGTAGAGCAAGGCGAGTTTCCATTGAGCGGCATTGCCGCGAGTCGTAACGAGCCTTAGCTTAAGCGAGGACTACCGCTTTTTTATGCTCGCCTGGTTTATCCGGGATAGCGTAGCGGTCTATAAAAAATGCGGGCGCGACGGCCCGCTACGATCTTTGACATATTGGATTACCGTAAAAAATCAAGTTTTTTACCAAAACTCTTGCGTATGTGCAAAATTTGTTGTACCTTTGCAGCGAATTTTAATCCGAAAATGGTCGTAATTGCGACATAATTCGTAATATAAACACATTATGGATATACAAAGAAACGAGTATGTAGAGCGGCTTTTCGCCAAAAGTTGGAATGGTAAAGTGAAGATAATTACCGGTATAAGACGTTCCGGCAAGTCGTTCCTTCTATCCCATCTGTACAAGCAATTTCTTATCAATAAAGGCGTTAAGAATGATTGTTTCGTGGAAATAGATTTGGAAGATACGGCTAATACTAAATATCGTAACCCTAATACGTTATATGAGTATGTAATGGCAAAATGCGCAAACAAACGGCGTAAATACTATGTCTTTATAGATGAAATCCAATTGTGCACCAAAGTAAAGGCTCCCGGCGTAGATTGGTCACAAGTGCCTGAAGAAGACAGAGAGCTGCTATATATTACGTTCTATGACATCTTAAACGGCTTGCGTAAACAACCGAATATAGATGTATATGTTACCGGCAGTAATAGCAAGATGCTGTCATCGGATATCGTAACTTATTTCCGTGACCGTGGTAGTGAAATCAAGGTTTACCCGCTTTCCTTCGCAGAGTATTATGCTCATGCCGGAATGGACAAACGGGATGCATTGGACCAGTATCTGGAGTTCGGCGGCATGCCATTAGCTGTACTTGAGCCCAATGAGCAGGAGAAACGCAATTATCTGGCGGGGCTGCACAAGAATGTGTATATGAAGGATATTGTAGAGCGCCACAAACTAAAGGACGATGTTATTATTGATGCGTTGACGGATGCTGTGTATTCATCAATCGGTTCGCTATCCAACCCCTATAAGTTTGCCAACACAATAACATCCGTTATGGCACATAAGACTACGGATAAAACCATCAAAGGCTATTTGGAGTATTTGGAAGATGCCTATCTCATTTCTCACGCAGAACGCTACGATGTAAAAGGGAAACGCTATTTCGAGAATATCAAGAAGTATTATGCGATGGATCTGGGGCTTCGCAATGCACGGCTTAATTTCCGCCAGCAAGAGCGCAGCCATCTGATGGAAAACATGATATACAATGAGTTGATACGAAGAGGCTACCGGGTAGATGTCGGCGTGGTGGAAGTGGAAAGAGTGGTGGACGGCAAACGCCAACAGTCGCAATACGAGATTGATTTTATCGTCAATACAGGTTCCGAGCAACTATATATTCAGTCTGCATTGAATGTGGATACGAAGGAAAAAATGGAGCAGGAAACATTCTCGCTGCGTAACATACGCGACTCTTTCCGCAAGATTGTGATTCTGGATGGCAATACGCATCCATGGATGAATGACGAAGGAGTAACCTTTATGGGAGTGATACCATTCTTACTCGGCATAGATAGGGCATTGATATAATAGTCATAAAAACAACTACTATTTTTTAAGCGGTAATCCTTATTTAGGAAACAATTCGTAAATTTCTAACCCTTTTTAGGATACACTTTGTAAATATATGCACGTGCGCATTGCGTACGTGCTTTTATTTATATAATTTTGTGCCCGATATTGAATTTTGTAAAGTAAAGTTAGCAAAATCAACTAACAAAAATAAAAATATTAACTAAAATCAAAACAATTATGCAAAAAAGAAAGTTTTTTACACTATTCTTTGCCCTGGCGGCGATGATGCTCGCCTCGACCGGGCAAATCCGGGCAGACCAAGTGGCTTTTACCTACTTCAATCAAGGCAATAATGTCAAGAGTCCGGTTACTGTGAATTGCGGGGCAATCTACAATGATTATGCCCTCTTGAGGTATGGTGGTAAAAATTTGACTATTTCCGTATCGGCGGGATATTCGATTACCTCTATAAGGTTTGTTGTGGCTAGAGCTGTCGAGAGAGAGATCATCAGTACTACGAAAGGAACGTTAAGTACCAACAGGCCTCAAACTGATGCTAGCGCTTACGTCGAAAATGTTAACAGCACTTCTGTCACATTGAGCACCACCGATGGTGAGTACAGGATTGAACGGATAGAGGTGAACTACAAGGTTGAAGAACCGATGGGTTCGGTTGACGGTCTCACCGGAAAGAACGGTTCGTTCCGTGTCTGGGGATGGGCCCTCGACCCGGATGCTGAAGACAGTTATGCTGTGAGAATTCACGTGTATCTTTTCACTTCTTCTACCGAGACCGATTTGGGAAAAGCCATCAAGGGTATCGATGCTGGTAATGCGAACATCAGTCGTCCCGATCTGGCGTCGATAGGCCACGGCACGATGCACGGTTTCGATTTTAATATAGGCATCACCGACCTCAATCCGGGTACCTATTACGTTCGCGTGTTTGCCTTGGACAAACAAGGCATTAGCAACCCTAATATAGGGTATTCGGACGCAAGCGGTCAAGTGAAGGCGGTTACCGTTAGTGCTCCGTACACCGTTAGCTACAACGCCAACGGTGGTAGCGGTGCTCCGGGTAGTCAGAAAAAGGCGCAGGATGTAACGCTCAAACTGAGCACTACCACGCCGACCCGCACGGGTTATACCTTCAACGGCTGGAACACGAATAATAGCGGAACAGGTACCAGCTATGCAGCCGGAGCCAATTACACCGCCAATGCCAATGTGACCCTTTATGCGAAATGGACCGCGAACAAGTACACCGTAACGCTCAATCAACAGAGCGGTACCGGCGGTTCGTCTTCTGTGCAGGCTACTTACGGTTCGGCAATGCCTTCGGCTACGATGCCGACCCGCACGGGTTATACCTTCCAGGGTTATTTCGATGCAGCCTCCGGTGGTACGCAGTACTATAAAGCCAACGGTTCTTCTGCCAAGAACTGGGACAAGACCGCAGCGGCTAACCTCTATGCACAATGGAGCATAGTGACTTATACCATCAGCTACGACCTCAAGGACGGTACGGTGACCGGCAACCCGGAAAGTTACGATGTAACAACCAATGCCATCACCCTGAATAACCCGACCCGTACGGGCTATGTTTTCCTCGGCTGGACAGGCTCGAACGGAACAACTCCGCAGATGACTGTCACGATTGCCCAGGGTTCGACGGGTAATAAATCTTATACCGCCAATTGGGGACCGATTTATAACATCACCTACGACTTAGCGGGCGGTCAGGGCTCTAACCCGGCTACCTATAGCCAGCTATCGGAAACCTTCCAACTGGCAGCTCCCCAACGCCCGGGTTATAATTTCCTTGGTTGGACCGGCTCGAACGGCGAGACTCCGCAAACCGTTGTGGAGATTGCGAAAGGCTCTACGGGTGATCGCAACTATACGGCTAATTGGGCAATCAACCCGAGCACAACAGTGGCTTATAAGGACAGCCTTGATAATACGGTAGCTCAAGAGACCGTTGCTTTCAACCGTCCGGAGGCTCCGGAGATAGCGGGCTTCACGTTCGTTACCTGGGAGGTAAAAGAAGGCCCGCTGAGCGAAGGTATCAAGCTCCAGGCTATCTATGCCGAGAACGAACCTTCGGGTGCGCCCAAGAGACAAGTAGGTAAGTTCACACTTATCCGCAAGGGCGATAAGAACGAGTATATTCTTCAAACTGATAAATGATATATACTATGATAAAGAGATTTTTTATCCTACTTCTTGCTATAGTAGCAAGCGTAGGGATGAGCTGGGCAACTGACCCAATCGTCATTGCAACCAACACTGAGCAATCCAGTTATACGCAAGGCTCTATAACGGTCTCCGTAAATTATGTGGGAGACAGTGATGGATTTCGTTTGAACGATGACAATTCTGCATCTATCAGTAATTCAGGATCTTCTACTATTTCCAAGATTGAGTTGGTTCCTGGATGGTCCAGTGAAGAGTTAATCACCTTCTTGAATGTCAATTCCAATGAGGTGACGTTATCCTGTTCCGTTTCGATCTGTATTAAAGAAGTAAGAATCTATTTTGGAGAAGCCGCTCCGGCGAAGTTACCGGGTGCATTTACTATCAATGCGGACGGAGACCAAATCGTCTTCTCCAAAGGTAACTTACAGGCAACAACCACCAACCTTGGTTCTACCTGGACGTGGGATTTTGCTCCTAACCAATGGAGTCTTATCGGCAATGCTGTTGCTAACACTGCCATCAATGGAAACAAAAAAGTTTCTGCAAATGGTACGGTAGATCTCTTTGGTTGGAGTACCGCGGCTACCTACTATGGTATCAATAATAGCTGGAATGTCGACGATTATGCCGGAGACTTCGTTGACTGGGGCGCACTTATGGGCACAGAATGGCGTACGCTGAGTAGAGCCGAGTTTTATTACATTGTTTATAGCCGAACGGATGCGTACAAAAAACGCGGTCAGGCTACGGTGAACGGCGTGCCGGGTTATGTACTCTTGCCGGACGCATGGACTCTCCCGAGCGGTTTGAGTTTTACATACAATGCCGGTAATTATACCACAAACCAATACGACGGAGCCGATTGGACCGCTATGGAGAGCGCCGGTGCAGTCTTCTTACCTGCTGCCGGAGTTCGTGAGGGAACGGATATATATCAAGTGAATCTCTACGGCTGGTATTGGGCTTCTACTCCGAATGATGAAGATGGAGGAAAAGCGTACTACTTATGGTTCGATAAGTCAAGTCAAGGCGTTACCGAATACTATCGTTGGAAATCGAAATCTGTCCGTCTGGTAACAGAAGCTCCGATTCCTCCTTATGAGGCTGCTATTAACCTCATTAACGAGATTCCGAATCCGGTGGTTCTCACCGCAGAGTGCAAAGCGAAGATTGATGCTGCTCGTGCGGCATACGACGCGCTGAGCGACGGTGACAAAGCACAAGTAACCAATATCGCTACGCTGACTCAGGCTGAGGCTGCGTACACGGCATTGAACCAAGCCGAAGCTGACAAGGTGATTGCTAAGATTGCTGCTATCCCGCAGCCGGTTACGCTCAAACTCGCTACGCGCGATGCTATTGAAAGCGCACGCGCTGCGTACGACGCTCTGACTGCTGAGCAGAAAGCATTGGTTCCGGCTGCTGACTTGCAGAAACTGACCGATGCTGAGACTACGATGGCAGCTCTGAACCCGGGTGGTGCACAGACAGGCGCAGTGAACGGTAAGTTCTCGATTAGTAACGGCAACCAGATTGCCTTCTCGAAGGGTAACTTGCAGTACCAAGCATCAACCGGCACTTGGCGGTTTGCCGCTAACCAGTACGATGCAATAGGTAGCGATAACTCCAATATCTCTCCCACGTACACCGGTTGGATTGACCTCTTCGGTTGGGGTACGGGTAGCAACCCGACTATTACAAGCACAAATAACGATGATTACACCATATTTGTTGATTGGGGCAATAATGCCATCAGCAATGGCGGCAATGAAGCTAATTTGTGGCGTACGCTGACTAATAACGAATGGAAATATCTGTTCCAGACACGTACCGACGCCGCCAGCAAGTACGGTATTGCAACGGTTGCCGATGTACATGGTCTTATCATCTTGCCTGATGATTATGCAGGAACAGCTATCAGTACGGGTTCCGGTTCATGGGACAAGAATACCATCAGTGCTGAAGATTGGGCCGCCTATGAAGCGAAAGGCGCAGTCTTTTTGCCTACTACAGGCTACCGCTACGGTACGACTGTGAACGGTGTTGACACGCGCGCTAACTACTGGTCGTCTACGTTTTACATGGATGGTAATGCGTACGACCTCGGCATCGAAGCGGGCAACATTTATCCGCAAGACAACTACCCTTGCGGCCGCGGTTTCCCTGTCCGTCTGGTAACAGAAAATGCAGGAAGTCCTGCTCCGCTGGATTCCGCACAGGCAGTCAAAGACCTGATTGAGGCTATTCCGGCTGAAATCACATTGGATGCCGCATGTGTGAACGCTATTCAGGCAGCACGCGACGCTTACAACGCTTTGACTGAAGCTACCAAGGGTGCACTCGATGATGCTACCGTTAATAAACTGAATCAGGCTATCACTGACTATACGGCATTAATCCAAGCCGAAGCAGACGCAGTAACCGCTAAGATTGCTGCTATCCCGCAGCCGGTTACGCTGAAACTCGCTACGCGCGATTCCATAGAAAGCGCGCGCGCTGCGTACGATGCTCTGACTGATGACCAGAAACTGCTGGTAACCAACTATGATGTGCTGGAGGCTGCTGAGGCTACGATGGCTACTCTGAACCCGGGCGGCGGAGCACCGCTGCCGGAAGGAGCCCTGACTGGCGCGTTCTCGATCAATGCCGACGGCGACAAGATTGCCTTCTCGAAGGGTAACCTGCAGGCTACGACTGCTAACCTTGGTGAAACTTGGACTTGGGCGTTTGCTGCTCACCAATATGATTACGTCGGCAATGCAGTAGCCAATACTGCCATCACCGGAAATAAGACTGTATCTACTAACGGAACCATTGATCTCTTCGGTTGGAGTACTGCTGCAACCTATTACGGCATCAACAACTCCAATGTTAGCGGTAAGCATCCCGGCGATTTTATCGATTGGGGAGAGACAATAGCTGAAGGTTGGCGTACGCTTACGCGAGATGAATGGAACTATCTGTTTGAAACTCGTACCGATGCAGCCAGCAAGTATGGACATGCAACGGTTGCCGGTATTCATGGTATCATTGTACTACCAGATTCCTATAAAGGAACTGCTATCAACGCGGACCACAGTGATTGGAGCAACAATATCATCAGTGCCGAGGATTGGGCGGCATACGAAGCTAATGGCGTAGCCTTTTTGCCTGCAGCGGGTAGTCGCCTCGCCACGAGTGTGAACAATGTCGGTGAGTACGCTTTTTACTGGACGTCTACGACGTATGGTGAGAAGTGGGCGTACCGAGTCAGGTTCGTTCCGGACCTCAGTCCGGACTATGGCGACCGCGTCCCCGGTCAGTCTGTCCGTCTGGTAACGGCACATGCTGGAGGTGCTACTCCGCTGGATTCGGCACAGGCTGTCAAAGACCTGATTGAGGCTATTCCTGTTCCTGTAACCTTGGAAGACGCATGTGTGAACGCTATTCAGGCAGCACGCGACGCTTACAACGCTTTGGCTGAAGCTACCAAGGGCGCCCTTGATGCAGCTACCGTAGATAAACTGAATCAGGCTATCACTGATTACACGGCATTGATCCAAGCCGAAGCAGACGCAGTAACCGCTAAGATTGCTGCTATCCCGCAGCCGGTTACGCTCAAACTCGCTACGCGCGATTCCATAGAAAGCGCGCGCGCTGCGTACGACGCTCTGACCGCTGACCAGAAACTGCTGGTAAGCAACTATGATGTGCTGACCGCTGCTGAGGCTACGATGGCTACTCTCAACCCGGGCGGCGGAATGCCTGCCGATGCTCTGAACGGTAAGTTCACGATTAATGCCGGCGGTGACCAAATCTCCTTCGCAAAAGGTAACCTGCAGGCTACGACTACCGACCTCGGTGCCCACTGGACCTGGGGCTTTGCTGCTAACCAATGGAATTACCTTGGTATTGCCGTAGCGAATAACAAGATCGACGGCAACGGAACCGTTTCTGAGAATGGTACGGTGGATCTGTTCGGTTGGAGTACGGCCGCTACCTACTATGGTATCAATAATAGCTATAAGGCCGTCGATTATAGCGGAGATTTTGTCGATTGGGGATCCAACATGGGTGCCGGTTGGCGTACACTCACGAAAGATGAATGGAATTATCTGATTGAAAATAATACCAAGGGTAGGGCTACCGTAAACGACAAGAACGGCTATATCTTCCTTCCCCTGATCCGGACAACTTTACAACGAATGTCTATTCCGGCGACGACTGGACCGCAATGGAGAACGCCGGTGCGGTGTTCCTGCCTTCTGGCCCTGCTCGCAATGGCATATATGCATTGATAGCAAATGATGCTAAATATAGCAGTTCCACCTCGTTGAATAATGATACTTCGTATGTATTCACAATTTACTACAATCAGTCTCAAAGCGCTTGTACCGGCACCAATCGCGCGTATGGTTGCATGGTCCGTCTGGTAACTGAAGGTGGAGGTGCTGCTCCGCTGGATTCGGCACAGGCTGTCAAAGACCTGATTGAGGCTATTCCTGTTCCTGTAACGCTTGATGCTGCTTGCGTAAAGGCGATTGAGGATGCCCGTGCTGCTTATGACGCACTGAGCGAAGCTACTCAGGGTGCCCTTGATGAAGCTACCGTTAATAAACTGAATCAGACTATCACTGATTACACGGCATTGATCCAAGCCGGCGCAGACGCAGTAACCGCTAAGATTGCTGCTATCCCGCAGCCGGTTACGCTGAAGCTCGCTACGCGCGATTCGATACAGAACGCACGCGCGGCATACGACGCTCTGAACGCATACCAGAAACCAATGGTAACCCCAATACTACCAGTCCTGCATACGAAGGTATGACCGTCACCGTTGGTAACGGTAGTTCGTTCTCGACGTATCAAAATCGATTGTACTTCACCTTCTACAGTCAGCCCAATGGTGGTTATATCTTTGCGAATGAGAATGGCACCAATATTACGAAAGTTGTCATCGAATCCACTACTGCGCTTACTTCTACTATGACAGAGGTAGATAGAATGGGTAGCGGATGGGTAATCAGCAATGGAAATAAAACCGCTACGTGGACAGGTAATGCAGATTCCGTATCGATTTGGAAGGGTCAGTCCTTTACCAACTACTGGGTTGCAGATATGATTACGTTCACCGTTAACGGTACTTCTGCTACTCCGCTGGATTCGGCACAGGCTGTCAAAGACCTGATTGATGCAATCCCGACTCCGGTTGAGTATCCGACGAGCGGCGCAGCTATCGCAGCAGCTCTCGTGGCATACCAACAATTGAGCGATGCAGCCAAGGGTGCACTGGATGACGCTGACGTACAGAAAATGACCGACGCTGCGGCACAATACGCAGCACTGGATGCTATCGCAGCAATTGAGGCAATTCCGGCTGAGATTGTTTATGACCCGGCTGTCAAAGCTGCTATCGAGACCGCTCGCGAGAAATACGACGCACTGATCGATGCTTCCAAAGCATTGGTAGATGCCGAAGTTGTAGCAAAACTCACCAACGCCGAGCAGGCTTGGGCAGATCTCGTAGCGCTGATTGAGCACAACGTATCGTATATCGGTAAGGACGGCGAACTCAAGAACGAGAAAGTAGCCCTGCTCCATATCCCGAATCCGGCTCCTGACTTCAACGGTTACGAGTTCGTTCGCTGGGATGTCAAAGCAGGCGACTTCCTTGAAGAAGGTCTCCGCATCAAGGCTATTTATACACCGATCATCACCACCAATCCGGTGGCATACGATTCGCTCATGTATAACGGAACGGCGCAGACTCTGATTACCGCCGGTGTGGCCAAGGAAGGTCATATCGAGTATCGTCTCAACGACGGCGAATGGAGTACCGAACTGCCGAAGGCTACCTTCGCGGCCGCGTACGTAGTATATTATAAGCTCGTGCGCGAGGGACACGCGGACTACATCGCGGATCCGATCAATGTGACGATCGCCAAGGCTCCGGTTGCTTACACCGCTCCGACGGCTGTTGAAAACCTCGTTTATAACGCATCTAACCAGACCCTCATCGCTGCCGGTCAGACCAACGATGGTACCTTCGAGTATAGTCTCGATCCGACCCTGTTGGATAGCTGGAAGGCTGAACTGCCGCAGGCAAAAGATGCCGGCACGTATAGTGTTTACTACCGCGTACAGGGTGACCTCAACCACCTCGATTCCGTTGCAGCTACTCAGGTTGCTGTGACGATCGCCAAGGAAGAGTTGACCGCTACTGCGGATGATAAGAATGTTATTTACGGCGACGCTGTACCTGCATACACCGTTACCTATGCCGGCTGGCAAGGCGACGACGATGCAACAGTGCTGACCGGTGACATCGCATTCGCTTGCACGTATGCTCCGACGAGCAACGTAGGCGAGTACACCATCACTCCGAGTGGTGTAAGTGCTGCTAACTATACCATCACCTTCGTTAACGGTAAGGTAACTGTTGCTAAGGCTGAGTCCGGTTGTATCGCTCCGGTTGCATTCGACACCCTCGTTTACAACGGTGCTAACCAGACCCTGATCATTGCCGGTCAACCGATGGGCGGTACGATGTACTACAGCCTGACCGGTGCTGCCGAGAGTTGGCAAACCGCTCTGCCGGAGGCTAAAGAAGCCGGTATATACAATGTATATTACCGCGTCAAGGGTGACGGCAACCATAACGACCACGATTATGACCAACCGGTAGCAGTAACGATCGCCAAGGCTGCGCTCACCGCTACCGCCGATGACAAGACCGTCATCTACGGCGACCCGATCCCGGCTTACAGCGTGACTTACGCAGGCTGGCATGGCACCGACGATGCATCGGTTCTCACCGGCACGATCGCTTACGCTTGTACCTACGCTCCGCTGAGCAATGTAGGCCCTTATGACATCGTTCCGAGTGGTGTGGATGCGGCTAACTACGCGATCCAGTTCATCAAAGGTACCCTCACCGTCAACAAAGCGAAAGTAGCATACGTTGCTCCGGTAGCGAACGAGTTGACCTATACCGCAGCGGATCAGACCCTGATCACTGCCGGTACGACCAACGACGGTCAGTTCGTTTACAGACTCGGCGTGCAAGGTGAGTACGACGGCGAACTGCCGCAGGCTACACACGTAGGCACGTACGAGGTATATTATAAGGTATTGGGTGACGGCAACCACCTCGACTCGATCATCGCTACTCCGGTGACGGTATCGATCGCCAAGGCTGAGTTGACCGCTACCGCAGATAACAAGACCGTGATCTTCGGCGAGAACATCCCGACGTACACCGTTACCTATACTGGCTGGCTCGGCGAGGATGGTGCATCGGTTCTCACCGGCACGATCGCCTTCGCTTGCGATTATGTGAAGGGTAGCCCTGTTGGCGAGTATGTGATCGCCCCGAGTGGTGTCGATGCTGCTGACTACGCGATCACCTTCGTCAACGGTACACTCACCGTTAACCGCAAGTCCGCTAAGAGCGATGACATCACAGCTAAACAGGCAGATGACGAGATACTCGTTTACGATGCAGAGGCGAACAAGCCGACCATCATCGTGAAGGATACGACGCTCGTGCTGACCGAGAACACGGATTACAAGCTGACCTTCATCGGTCGCGGTAACACCGAGTACGCCGAGAGCGCAACCGCTCCGACGCACGTAGGCGAGTACACCGCTATCGTAGCCTTCATCGGTAACTACAAGGATACGCTGACGGTTGACTTCGTGATCAACAAAGCACCTCTCACCATCACGGCTGAGGACAAAGCCATCACCTTCGGTGAGTATGCTCCTGAGTTCACTGTTTCGTACGAAGGCTGGCAAGGTACTGACACGGCTACCGTACTGACCGGTGTTCAAGCTTATGCTTGCGCATACGTTCGCGGTAACAACGTAGGTGACTACACCATCATCCCGAGCGGTGTGGATGCACACGACTACGCGATCACCTTCGTCAACGGTACGCTGACTGTCAACCGCAAGTCCGCTAAGGATGCAGACATCGCGGCGAAACAGGCAGATAACGAGGTTCTCGTTTACGATGCTGAGGTGAACCGCCCGACGATCATCGTCAAGGATACGACGCTCGTGCTGACGGAAGCACAAGACTACGTACTGACCTTCAAGGGCGTTGCAGCTGATCAAAGCATCTATGCTGAGTCCGAGACCGCTCCGACGCACGTAGGTAACTACACCGCGATCGTAGCCTTCATCGGTAACTATATCGACACGCTGACGGTTGACTTCACGATCAACAAGGCTCCGCTCACCATCACCGCAGAGGACAAAGAGATGATCTACGGCGATGAACATCCTGAGTTCACCGTTTCGTACGCCGGATGGTTCGGTAACGACGACAAGAGCGTACTGCTCGGCACACAGGCTTACGACTGCGTTTATGCGCCGGGTAGCCCGATCGGTACGTACGTCATCACGCCGAAGGGTGTCGATGCATACGACTACGAGATCACCTTCGTCGATGGTACACTGACGGTTAACAAAGCACACGTCTATGTTTCCGGTGCAGAGGCTCATAACGCTAAGTTCGCAGACGGACACGCTATTGCGGATGTCACCAACCAAGGTGTCCTCAACGGTATCAAACTGAACGATCCGATTGCGCACGTCACCACCGCTGCCTTCAGCAGTGCAGACGTAGCAGAGCACCTGACCATCACCCTGTTCTACGAACTGACCGGCGATGACGCTCTGCTCAATAACTACAACCTCGATCCGACATCCGAGATCTTCACCACCGAAGGTGTGATCATCGAACCGTTCATCCCGGACAACGAGCACCAACCGGGAGAGGAAGAGCAAGTAGAGGTTAAGGAAGGTATCGATGTCTATGCGTACGGTTATTGCGACGGTAGCGGCTACAGCCTCAAGTACCATCTCAATAGCGGTAACCCGGATCAGTATAAGATTGACTTCGCCGACAGCCGCTTCACAGACGTCGATTGGACTAACCTCGTGACGACCGGTAAGGACGGAACGATCGATATCGATATTCCGGTGGATCTGCCGACAGGCGATTACACGATGACCGTTTACTTCCGTGACAGCCGCTTCGATTGGCTTGAATCACAGCAGTTCAACGTCACCTTCCATGTCAACTTGCCGGAGACCTTTGTTCGTCCGCTGTTCGACAACGTGATCGCATTGGTTGATACCTGCAACTGTCTGACCGATATCCAGTGGTACTGGCGTGCTAACAGTTC
Source organism: uncultured Bacteroidales bacterium (assembly GCA_902762355.1). GTDB lineage: Bacteria > Bacteroidota > Bacteroidia > Bacteroidales > Paludibacteraceae > Colicola. Next base: position 120,122 of record CACWNR010000002.1, on the reverse strand, counting down.
CGACCCGTGGGAGCCGATACCGGGTGCAACCGGCTACTACTACCACACGGATGGTAAACTGACCGGTGAATACTTCGTTAAAGCGAACATGAACGGCGAACCGACCTATACCTGCGGTCAATCCGACATGGAGACCCTCTATGGTGCAGGTCAGCAAGCACAGACTCCTGTCGTTCGTGCTTACCCGAACCCGGTTGTCAATACCACAACCGTTGCTATCGAAAATTCGCTCGAATGGAATCACAACCTGCGTATCGTCAACCTCATGGGCGTTGAAGTAATGAACACGACCTTCGAGGGCAACGAGACAAGCGTGGAGATGAGCGGTTATCCGCAAGGTAACTACATGATCTCTGTGGATGGCATCGTAGTTAAGGTTATGAAACAATAATGTGTTAGAAAAAAACAATAAAAACCCCTTTGAATCCTTTTGAAGCATAGCTTCCGACGCGTATTAGCGCTTAAAACTCCTCGCAAGCAAGCTTTCGGATAGTTTTAATCCCTAATCCACGACCCTAACGGGTAAAAGGATTCAAAGGAGATAAACACAAAAAACAATTATTTGTTTAATTTGATTAATCTATTGTTTTTTAGGTTTATGTCCGAAGGCGTTTGTACTCCGTAAGGAGTGTGGCATAGGGCGATGGAGTGGCATGGAAGCTTGCTTGCAAAGACGCTCAAGCGAACTAAGACACATCAGCCCAAGGGACTACAAACGGCAAGGGGTTTTTAAGGTTTTTGTTAAAAATTGAAATATTAAAGAACTACAGATATGAAAAACAAACATTTTCTTACCATTATCGCTGCTGCAGCACTGGCCATCTCGGTCAGTGCACAGCAGAGCGCGCACGATAACTATATCGGTGTATCCTTCGGCGGCGGCCTTAACACGATGTTGTACAAACCGGCGAACGGTCAACAGCAAGTAGGCTGCGGCTTCGATGCACAGCTCTTCTACGCCCGTTTCTTTAACAAGACCGTCGGTCTCGGATTCGGACTCAACTACTCCTGGGCGAATGCGTATGCAACCTATAACTGGAATGAGGTAACAACCGGTCTGACGCACGCCAGCAACCCGAACGTGACCTATAACCTCACTACGGGCTTCCAGGACTTCAAGGAGCGTCAGAACATAGGCGTGCTGAGTATTCCTGTCGAGGTGCTGTTCCGCAAAGCGCTTAACGACCGCGCTGCGTTCATTGCCGGCGTCGGCCTGTCGGTGGACTTCCCCATCCATGGTGCTTATTACGCCAAGGGCGGCAGCTACAGCACGACGGGTGTCTTCCCCGCTTTGGGTAACTACGTAGTGACCGACATGCCGGAGCATGGCTTCAGCACCTATACCACTACCCAGGACGCGAAGATCAACAACCGCGCTAAAGTGGGAGGTAGTGTACTGGCTGACCTCGGCTTCCGCGTTGCTCTCAATGATAACTGGGGTATGTTCTTCGGTGTCTATGCCGGCTATGGTTTCACCAACCTCTTAGCGGAGGCGAAAACCGACGAGATGATCATGGTTAACGCCACCAACCCGGCTGTCATCGACTACCGCGGTACGTTCGATTCTAACGAGACGGCGAAAGCCAACCTCCTCAAAGCCGGCGTGAAGATTGCGATCGACTTCGGATGGACGAAAGCCGCCAAAGAGGCTCCGGTGGAGGAACAACTGTCGACCATCGACAAAGAAGCAGAACGACTTGCTGCGGAACAGGCTGCTGCTGACTCAATCGCAGCTGTTGAGGCTGCACGTCAAGCGCAACTCGCTGCTCAAGAGGCCGCACGGCTCGCTCGCGAGAAAGCAATTGCCGACTCCATCGCTGCCGCCGAAGCCGCTGAGCAAGCACGCATCGAGGCTGTCAAACGGAACGCTGAGGCGATGGACGTTCACTTCAACTCCGAGGGACGTAAGTTCGAGTTCAAAGAGGGTGAGCAGCAGGCGATCGACGACCTCTGCCAACTCATGAAAGAGGATACATCCATCCGCATCCTTATTACGGGACATACCGATAACTACGGCGATCCTCGTCAAAACCTGGAGTACTACGGTATGAAACGTGCAGAGGCACTGCGTGATTACATGGTAAGTCAGGGCGTTGATGCCGCGCAGATCAAGTGCGAGTCCAAAGGACAGACGGAACCGATAGCTCCGAATGACACTCGTGCCAACCGCGCACTCAACCGCCGTGCACATATCACGATCTTGTAAGAAAACTCATCTTTAAAAATAAGATTTGTTCATTTTGGGCTCCCGTGGCAGTGATGCCGTGGGAGTTTTTTATGTCACATCCTCGCATAAATCTCGTAATAATTGATGAATTTTGTAGAAAGTATTTTCACCAATTATCCATTTGTCTAATATTGTAATGCGAGCACGTGCTCGAGCTCTTCCAGGAAGGCGATGAACCCTCTGCTATTCAGCAGATTGCGGCTCCCGAGCATAAGGGAGATATTGCTATCATGCTTGGTAACTCCTCTTCCGAGCGTATCGTACGATTCTCGGTGCCTACTGACATAGCTGCGGCTTCTATGACTATCTATGACCTTGCCGGCAGGGCTATCCGCTCTGTCTCGCTTGTCGGTCTGACATCGTAAATGATATGGCAAATAGACAAGAAAATTTGTATGTGAAAACATACGATATATCGACTGAAAAATGCAGAATGTAAGAAAATGATTACTTTTTCGCAAAAAATGATTAGTGATTATTGAAAAAAAAGCAGTACCTTTGCGCCAAATTTCTAATGAGTATGAGAAAAACACGAATCATAGCTTTGTTTTGGGTGTTGTGGATGGTACTTCCATTGGTGGGTCAAGAGGCTGTTGCTACGCAGTTGAGGTACTACGCCGAGAGGTATTCCGGGACTCCGGATGCGCAAAAACGGATCCGGTTGGCAAATGATTTCTTTTCTTATTTGCAGAAGATAGACTATTTGGACGAATCGGTTGTCTTTCCGAATGATGCGCATATCGATTCCGTGGATGTGAACGTCTATTACTATATCGCGGAGTGGTACTACGGCGACGGGCAATACAGCCAAGCAACCGCGTATTGCTCCCGTGCGGCTGAAGCATGTTCGGAGAAGGTGGACGTCAACTCCAAGGGGGATGTCTATAGTCTGCTTGGCGCGGCGTATTTCCGTTTAGGGGAGTTTGACAAGGCGGCTGATGCGTTACATATCTGCTACGAGATAGACAGCAAAGGAGGTGACTATGACCAGCTGAGTTCGACGCTGAATAATATAGCCAGTATCTTTGTTGCGGCGGGAAAACCGCAAGAAGCTGAGAAATATATCTTAGAAGCAATTGCCGCCAACAGCCTGACGCAGAACATGGCTCGCAGGGCGGTGTTGTTCGGCACAGCATCGGAGATGTACCGCGGTATGGGCGATGAGGAGCAGTCGCTGTCCTATGCACGTCGGGCATTGGAGATAGAGCGTGAGCGTGGCGACAGCGCCAAGATCGGTGTGCGTCTCTCGCAGGTGGCGAATGCCGAACTGGGTCTGTCACGGATAGACGATGCACAGCGGTCTCTCGAAGAGGCCATGCCGCTTCTGGAGGCTGCCGGCAACAAGCACTCGTTAGGCATTTGCATGAACCAGATGGGCGACATCCTTGCTTCCAGGGGAAAGGACAGCGAGGCGGCGGAATACTACCGTGAAGCCGCCGCATTATTCTTCTCGCAAGGCGATATGTATAATGAATCGCACGCGCGTGAAGGGATGTACAAGACGCTCAAACATAGTGCTCCGGATGAGGCGATGTTGCATCTGGAGCGTGCCAAACAACTGCGTGACTCCGTCTATCAGCAGCAGACAAGTGAGACTATCAGCCGGTATAATGCTTTGTACCATAACGACCTCTTGCAGAAAGAGGCGGAAAGGGCCGAGAAGAAACGGCATGTCATTTTGATGATAGTTCTGTGCTTGTCGGGATTAGTGGTGTTGTTCTTGATCGGCGCATGGATCACGTATCTCATAAGCAGACGCAAGAAGCAGAGCTACGAGCAGGATATCCATTCTCTTCAGACCCGTTACAACGAGATGAACCGCCTCTACAGAAATATCGCTATTGAGAGTGTTCCGAATCTGAATGTGCTCACGGATGACGACCGTACTTTCATGGAAGAGCTGACTCGTGCTATCGACGAGGAGATGGAGAATGGTAACACGGACCTCAAGTCAGTGTCAAGCCGTATGCATACCACGGAGCAGACGCTTCGCCGCAGGCTGGCCAAGACGCTGGGCGTCACCCCGCAGGTTTATTTCACGCAGGTGAGGATGAAGAAGGCGAAATATCTGCTTCTCAACTACCGGGATATTACGATATCCGAGGTGGCGGAGAAATGCGGCTACACATTGATGACCAATTTCACCCGTGCTTTTGCACGTTATTATGGTATCAAGCCGAGTGAAGTGAGGTTGCAAAAACCGGATACGGAATTTACCCCCCCCCCAGCGAAGGGCGGCATAACGGGCGAGAACAAACCTTCGCAAACCCAATAGACGGTGCGCATGATTAATGCGCCCGCCTTTTGGCGTATATATCTACGATCTTTGACATAATGGATTACCGTACGCGGGGAGTGTCCGCGTACATGTACTATAACAATGGTATCAGTAGTTCAGACCGAATGCCCACAGCGGAACGACATTGTGGTGACCGTACTCGATATCGTCTTTTACAATAAATCCGTTCGGTACATCCTCAATCTGTTGTTTGCCTTTCTTGCGGCCTCCGATTTCAAAGGTATATTCGCCTATCGTGAAATCCGAGACGCGGGAAGCCAGCACATGGTTCTGCACACGCATTTGGTTATAAAAGAACGTCTCCCGCAGGCTGCCGGTATCGGGTTTGCCGAAAGCCAGAACGGTCATCAGACTGGGATTGTCGAGATACACTTTCTCAACTTTCCCCAGCCCGCGCAAGCCGCCCGTGTTGTCGCGCAGCAAACCGATCATACCGGCTTTTTCGAGATAGACCAAGTAATCGGAGATATTGTTTTTGCTTACTCCTACCTCTTGCGACAAACTGTCCGCGTTGGGTTTCATCGGTGCTATACCGGATATGACGCCTAACAGTTGGATCAACTTGCGTGCCGTGGAAGCTTTGAGGTCGGCGTATTGGGCAATATCGGATTCAATGGTCTGTCGTACAATCTGCTCGATACGCAGCGGGAAATCTTCTGCACCGCTGAACGGGTAATAGCCGCGCTGCAGATAGTCTTTGAAAAAGGCAAGCGGGTGTTCCACCGGTTTGGATACCTCATGAGCCAGTATCTGCTCCAACGAGTATGCCGGCGTATGGATGTCATGGAACAGCGCAAGGTACTCGCGGAAACTCAGTCCCTGTATGGTGTATATCACCGCCCGACGGCTCAAATCCGCTTCGCCGTCTATGATGTCCAGAATGGAGGAACCGGTAAAGGAGACTTTCAAATCGGGGTGCGTGTCGTATATCTGTTTCAGTTCGCGCGACCAGTTCTTGTATTTATGCACCTCGTCTATATACAGATGTTTTCCGCCGTACTTGACAAAGCTGTCCGTCAGATCAACCAGCGTGTGGGTAGCCAGATACAGCGAGTCAGCCGAGACATACAAACTCTGCTCCCTGTCACTGCTCTCTGCCATGTGTTGCAATAAGAGTGTTGATTTGCCTACACCGCGCGGACCTACCAGCCCTACCATACGTCCTTCCCAAGGCAGACGGTCATACATATACCGGTGAAAGGAATTCGGGACACGCTGCAGCTGATCGTTTTGATACGCTACTAATGAATCGTCAATCGTTACCATATGCATCTATGTTTTGGAATTTGCGTGCAAAGTTAGTACTTTTTTTGCATATAAACAAATATTTCTTGAGAAAAATCACTCAATGAGGGAGATTTTTGCAAAAAACGAGCACTTAATAAGGGATGTTCTTGGCAAAATATGCACTTTTTTAGTGCAGATAGGTAATCCGATATGCTGATATATATTGAAGCAATTACAAACAACAACTAACCAACCATATTAACAAACAATCTTTAAAACCGATGGGGCGATGGGATATAACCGCCAACAATGCTTATGAGAAAATTTTTATTATCCTTCTGTGCTTGCCTCATGACATGCATAATGGCGTTTGCCGGCAGCGAAGTAATTGCCGAGAAAACACAAATTGGTGGGTTGTATTATCAACTCACGCATGACACCTATCCATCATTAGGTATAGACATGCGTAGCGCAGTTGTATTGCCGAAAGTAGCAGATGGCGCTTCCGGTAATGCAGACTATGTATCTGGCAGTATTACTATTCCTGCTACTGTCTCGTACGGCGGTAATGATTACAACGTCACCACTATTGAGCACCATGCATTCTATGGGTGTGCCAACTTACAGCAAGTAACATTGGCAAGCGATGATATTACGATTAACCGTTATGCCTTCTCCCATTGCCCATATCTGGCGAAAATCTCGTTCAGTTCTTCCACAGTGACATTGGTCGGAGAATATATCTTCAGCAACAACGGCCGGTTGGCGACGGTAGAGTTTACTCAATACGACGCCACACAATGTAATTTCTCCACTGCAATCGGTGCTTTCATGGACTGTTCTGGTTTGCAACTCATTGTTCTGCCGCGAACCATCGAGAAATTGCCGGATCATTTCTTCTTGAATTGTAGCGCACTCAAAGAGATTCATTTCGGTATGCCTTATCAGGCTACGCGTTCTATTAAAAATTTTGGTAACGAGGTATTTGCTAATTGTACTAACCTTGAGAAAGTATATCTGCACGGATGGTCCGGTATTGCACCTACCGTAACTGCTACAACTTTCAATAACATGCCTTCTACCGCCAAGTTCATCATGCCGTGTGGCTATTCGACGGTTATTACAGGTGCAGGAGGTTATTGGGCAAATGTAACTATTGAGGAAGAGTGGGATAACGAGTTCCGGGTAGTTAGTGCGGATGAGACGATGGGCTCCGTTGTTATCGTCAAAGCACCCGATTGCAACGATATGACAGCTACAATCGCGGCATATCCTAATGAGAAATATTCGTTCTATCAGTGGTCAGACGGAAATCAGCAGAACCCTCGTACGTGGAGTGAAGGAGAAATCAATACCAATACAAAGATTCACCTCTCCGCGCTGTTCGTGGCAAATGATTGTTCGGTCAATGGTAAGTTCCCTTATTTATTTAAGATTGAGAACGCAGACGAGAACAAAGGCTCCATATCGATTACCAAAACCCCTGATTGTAGTGACGCCTCTGCGTCTATTGCCGCCTATCCATACGCTGGATATACTTTTGCGGGATGGACCGATGCCAATAATGGTAATGTGCTTTATTCGCTGCAAGCAACTGCCAATATTCCGGCTGTTACTGAAGATATGCACTTGGTTGCCAATTGGGAAGCGGCAGACTGCGGTACCAATGGTGTTTTCCCTTATCAGTTGAACATAACAGCCAATATGCCGGAGGCTGGTTCTGTAGACGTGCTGAAAGCCCCGAGTTGCGATGATGCGTCTGCTCAGATAGCAGCCTATCCGTACGCCGGATATGCGTTCGAGGCATGGTATGATATGGATAATAGTGTAGTCTATTCGTATCAAGCGGTTACTTCTATCGCCAACGTGGATCGGAACATGAACCTGCAAGCCCACTTCGTAGCGGCTGACTGCGCTACTAATGGCGTTTTCCCCTATCAGTTCAATGTGATTAGCACCAGCAAAATAACCGGTACGGTGGAGATAACCAAAGCCCCTGATTGCGAGAATCCTTCTGCACGTGTTTTTGCCCGTGCCAATACCGCTTCAGGATATGTCTTTATGATCTGGAGTGACGGAGAAACCGAGAACCCGCGTGTATGGAGTGAAGTGACGGAGGACGTGAATATTTCCGCACTCTTTACACAAGGCGAACATGGATGCGACAAGGATGGTATCTTCCCCTATATGTTCAGCGCCGTTCCGGATAATGAGGTTTTCGGCTCGGTTGAGGTTACTATACCGACGTGTGACAATCCCTCTGCACGCGCCTACGCCCGTCCGAATACCGGCTACGAGTTTGTGATCTGGAGTGATGGTAAGACAGAGAACCCGCGCAATTGGAGCGAGGTAAACAAAGATGTGAACATCAGCGCTATGTTCAAAGAGAAAGATCATAGTTGCCCAAACGACGGTGTACTCGGATACTTGTTCAAGATAGAACCCAATGACTATAACATGGGTACAACGATGATGACCAGAATCCCTGATTGCGCAGACCCATCTACACAGATTGCCGCTATTGCAAAAGAAGGATTTGAGTTCGTTCGTTGGTCTGACGGAGATAAAAATGCTACCCGTACCATCCAGGTTACCGGAGATACCTATCTGAAGGCACTCTTCCAAGATCCGGCTAATCCAATTAGCGAAGGCATTGACAATGTACAATGGAATAATGTACCTTGTACCAAAGTCATTGATAATGGTGTCCTCTACATCCTCCGTGACGGAAAGATTTATAACATCCTTGGCACACGAGTGCGCTAAGCCCTTAAGCCATGCAGGGCTGATTACCCTGCATGGTTACAAAAGCTGAAAAGCTGAATGCTCTTTGACATATTGTGATAAATAAGCTTCAGTTGCGCAAGTGCGAATCCGGAGAGGAAGGGTTATGCCTGTGTTCCGGCAATCAGCGTTAACCATTGAGGTGTAATTACCGTCCTTGGACTGGTCAAAATTGTATTCAGTATTTCCATATGAGAGCCGTAACTACAAATATTTTGTACTTTCAGCGCACAAACGTGCGAACGTACTTTCGGGGGAATGCCAAAGGCAGGCGGCGTCCGAAGGTACAACAAATATTTGGAATACGCAAGAATTTATGTGATATTTTTGCGTAAATACGCATTTTTGTCAGATAATGAAGCTTATTTATACACTTTGTGAACAAACAATACTAACAAAACAACAACTAACCAACCATATTAACAAACAATCTTTAAAACTGAAGAGGCAACAGGATAACACAGCCAACAAAGCTTATGAAACAAAAATTATTTACATTACTCATTGCGGTTTTCGCGGCAATCGGTCTGCTAGCTCAGACGAGCGGCACATGCGGCGACAACCTCAACTGGTCGTACAACGAGACCACGAAAACTCTGACCATCACCGGATCAGGAGCCATGAATTCTTACGCATCCGATTCCGTAGTACCTTGGGTTAATGTGCGCGAGGAAATTGAAACCGTTTCGCTGCCTAACGGATTGCTCACTATCGGTGATAGAGCTTTTCGTAACTGCAAGCATCTCTCTTCTATTAACATTCCGGCGAGTGTGGACACGATTGGCAAATATGCCTTCTACCATTGCGAAGTGCTGCCTTCTATTGTTCTGCCAAGCAATCTTCATGCATTAGGTTCGAGCGTTTTTATGTATTGCTATGCGATGGATACTATTGTTATTCCGGGGAATATAACCGTTTTACCAACTTATATTTTCGGAAGTTGCACCGGTCTGAAATCCGTTACATTGCCTGAGGGCCTTACGACCATCTCTTCGTATGCATTCTACAAATGTAGTTCATTGAAATCTATCATTGTTCCCGAGAGCGTCACTACAATTGGGCATAGCGCCTTCCGTCAGATGCGTCAACTCGAGTCTATATCGTTGCCGGATGGACTGACGGAAATCAAGCAATACACTTTCCAACTCGACTCCAGCCTCACCACCATCAAATGGCCGGCTAATCTCAAAACAATTGGCGATTATACATTCAGTACTTGTATCAGCCTGACATCCGTTACGCTGCCTGATGGACTCGAAACGCTCGGCAACTACACGTTCAATCGTTGTAGCACGCTGACCACTGTTAACGTGCCGGAAAGTTTGACGAAAGTGAATGGCGCCACCTTCAGTGAATGCCCCGGCTTGACGACACCGATTTTCAATAGTCACCTATTCGTTAAACTGCCGGTGTCCTATGTAGGAGAATTCTGCATTCCGGAGGGTATCCGGGTTATTAATCGCGGAGCATTGCATGATTGCGCAGAAGTGACCGCTGTGACCTTGCCGACAACGCTGGATTCTATTGCTTATGGCGCCTTCACCAACACCGTAAAACTCAAACATGCCAACATCTTGAGTCCCACTCCTGCCAAAGTGGAAGAAGGAGAAGCCGGATTCTGGCCGAATAGAGTTAAGTTTATGATTCCTTTCGGAGCATGGAGTGCATATAGCACAGCGGACTATTGGAGCGGTAAAGTCAGCTATTTCAAAGAAGGGTATTACACCAACGGCCTATATTATAAACTGAATAGCACCGCTAAGACTGCTCAGTTGAACTACCTCTCTACATCCAATGTAGAGCAAGCCAGCTACGTATCCGGCATTCTCAACGTTCCAGAGAATCTGAACATCAGCGGTGTACCATACACGGTGAATGCTATTGGCAATGCGGCTTTACTCGGGTGTACCGCAATGACGGAAATAACCCTACCCGCATCCATTGATACACTCTATGCACGATGCTTCAAAAACTGCGGCAACCTCTATAAGATCACGATGCTTGCTGACCATCCGGCTATTTTGAAAGATGACAACGGATATACAGAGCATTTCGACGGAACGAGCAACCCAACCTTCTATGTACCCGCCGCACACTTCAATTCCTACAAACAGAGCACCTATTGGGTGGCAAAAACCATTGTAGAAGACAAAATCCGTCCGATTGAGGATGTAGAGCTTTTCACCGTTACCTTCTACCATCGTAGTCAGGATTATGGCACCGACTATACCGGAGACGGCAACGAAATTCGCTTCAGCTCCCTGTGTGAAGGCTATTTTACACAAAAAGTGGTAGCAGGTCAGCCTGCCATCGAGCCGGAACCGCTTTATCCGGCTGCGCATGCCAATTATCCATGGGGACCTATACCTACCGGCTATTCCTACGCCGGTTGGGAAGAGGATTTCTCACACGTAACGGGCAATATGAAAATCCATACGCGTTATGTGGCTAATCCATATACCGTTACCTTCAAAAACTACAATGACACCGTTCTGGAGGAAGTGCTCTTCGAGTATGGCACCGTTCCATTCTACAGCAAAGGTACGCCGCATCGCGCCACCGATGCAGAATTCTCCTATATTTTCGTTGGCTGGTTTAGTTCCGCAACCGCTCAAACAGTACAAGTATTGCCGGAAGTGACCGGAAATGTTACCTATACTGCTGTCTATTCGCAAGTGGACCGCCAATACACTATCACGTTTGAGGACAGCAACGGCAATGTGCTGCAACAGAGCGATTGGCAGAAGAATGTGGTGCCTGTCTACTCGGGTGAAACACCGGCCAAGGAAGGATTAGAGTTTTACGGTTGGTCACCTGAATTGCAGCCTGCCACAGCAGATGCTACTTACACACCTGTCTTCCGCGCACGCATTATCTTTAATGACGAATGGGGACACGAATGGCAAAACAGCCTCTGGGAGCTTGGCGCTACTCCTGTTTATTCCGGCGAAACGCCATATAAAGATGCAGATGCGCAGTATACCTATACCTTCAGCGAGTGGCCCACCATCAGCCCTGCTACTACAGGCACTACCTACACCGCTGTCTTTGACAAGACGCTCCGCAAATACCGTATTGCTTTCTTCAACGGCGAGCAACTGCTGCAAGACGAGCAACTGGAATACGGCACCATGCCGGAATACAAAGGTGAAGACCTTACTTATACCGCCGAAGGCGTTAAGTACAACCACGTAGGTTGGACTCCTGAACTTCACGCTGTCACCGGCGAGCAGTTCTATTACGCCCGTTTCTCCGAGGTGGCACGCCATTTCGTAATCTTCTATGACTGCGATGGTATCACCGAACTTCAGAAAGGATATGTGGAAGAAGGTCAGGATGCTGTGGCACCGACCGAGTCGCAGCAAGCGGGCTCCATCATAACCGGTTGGGATAAAGACTTTACCAACGTACAGAGCGACCTGTATGTATATGCAGAATGTGTTTTGGAGAAATACACCGTTTCCCTCTCCGCCGAGAACGGTTCGATTGCCGTAACCGACGAGAGTAGCAACCCTGTAGACCTCTCTCAGCCTGTAGAGTACGGTACCGTCCTTACGTTGGTGGCAACCGCTGACGAGGGCTTTGTCTTTGACCAATGGAGTGATGCTCACGCGGAAAACACCCGACACATCACCGTCACCGGAGACATCACCTTGTCCGCGTTGTTCAAAGTGCGCACGCTCCAAGTAGTCTTTGTGGACTGGGATGACTCTGTCCTCAAAGAAGCACAGACCGTCAACTATGGTGAAGCCGCTATCGCTCCGGCAGACCCTGTACGCGAAGGCTATACCTTCACCGGATGGGACAAGGACTTCTCCGCTGTCACGGAAGACATGACCATCAAGGCGCAATACGAACAAGCAGCAGGCCTTGAGGATATACTGGGCGGCAATGTACAAAGTACAAAGGTCCTGATCGACGGTGTGCTCTACATCATCCGTCCGGATGGCAAGGTATATACCGCCCAAGGCGCAGAGGTGCGTTAAGCTGTTAAACCGTTAAATTGTTGAAAGACAGACTTACAAATAAAAAATGTAGGTCTGTCTTTTTTTACCCAATAAAACAATCAACATTATGAACAAAAAAAAGAAATCTTCTATCTTTTAGAAAGCACGGCAGAACGCCGTGCGCGACGTAACCGGGACATCAAGGCTCTCTTCCTGCATCTGACAGTCGAAGAGGGCTTTTCGTTTATGGACGCCTACGAAGCAGTAGGGTATCAATTCTACGAGTCAGCAACTACAATCCGTCGTCTTTTGGCAACAATGAATAAAAAGTGCGCAAATTGAGCACAACAAAACCACAAAAAAGCAGTACCTTTGTCGCCGGAATTGAAAAAGAAAACCGATAAAAGAAAGTAAGCAAAGAAAATTAGAAAGAGAAGGTGGTACTAAAGTACGTACGTAACACCTTTTGTAACACCTGTAATTTTTTTAAAAGTTTTATATATGCATCATTTTGATGAACTATGGCTCTTACTCCGCCAACATGGTTCCAGTAACAAGCGGGAGGCTGAATGTGCGCAGATATGGGATAGTTATTCGCCCGAGTTGCAAGATTTGCTCTATGAGACCATTCGCAAGAAATTAGAGCAGCACAAGTTTGTGCATTATGATCCATTGCGTGCTTTCCAAGAGAATGTTCGGGCACTTCGCTCCCAAACCCTCTCCTACGCGGAGTACTATGCCCGCTATCACACTACCGAGCCCCGTGACGGGTGGCAGATGGCTAACCCTACGGGAAACAAAGTAATCTATGTTAAACAAATTAACTAAATTCATTATGGCTTTGCATTTTACTTTAAATCCCCTGTTTGAATCTATGTCAGGGGTAGTAAGCCGCAGGCGTCTGCCCGACGGGCGCGTCGAGTCAATTGTTGCTACCAAACGCGGCACGATTTACAAACGCACGACCACCCCGAAGAGGACGATCCCTCGTCGCGGTTAAGTCGTTCTCAGGTGATGGTCGCGTGATGGTCATGTGCTTGGTTCGACCAGATTAGGACGCGAGCATCACGGGATCATGTTCTGAGAACAGAATCCTCAACATCCAAACACCACATGGGAAAAGTATTTTTTGATCCGGGTATTGACTCCGTACGAGGTATCCTGATTGGCACCGATCCGTTTTACATCCGGCGCTACCCGGGGCGCGGAGGTGAAATCATGCATATCGTTCAGGCTCGTCCGGATCGCTCTAATCATCAAGCGACACCTGCCGAAGCCGCCAACCGCGTAGCCTTCGGTGTAGTGTTCGGCAAGGAGCGCCATCGGGAGTTTATCGCTCGCACGATGAAAGGACAATTGCAAATAGAGTTTTTAGACAATGAAACAGAACAACAAGATTGAACTAACGACCTTGTGTGACCGCCTGCAGGCTATTGAGCACTACGACGATCCGGACTCTGCGTTCGGTGAACTGCTTGGTGCATGGCGCGAGTATGCGCATAAATCCTGGTACACTGGAGCCAAGGGATGGCTGTCGATAGACGATGCCAAATCGTTCTCCGACTACGTGGGATATGACTTGCTCCGAGATTATTAAGTTTTTTGAATGGTGCAGAGGCGGAAATTTGCGCATCTGATAAAAAGGTAGTACTTTTGCATCGTCTTTCGGTCAGATAGGATAATGACTCATCGGGGCGTCTATCGCCTATCCTCAGTCTCGGCGGGTCATAAAGGGATAAACCGAAAGACAGCCGGCTTAAATCACTATAAACCATTAAACCAACCTTAGCAAGATGGCAAAAATCACATTACATGGTATGTTTGCCCGCGTGATGGGCAAATTCAATCGCTCCGAGACGCTGTATTTCAAGCGCTGCCAGTGCGGCAAAGAGCAATTGGGTGTCGATCTGCTGAACCCCAGCAAAGCGAACGGAAGCAAGAACGTTACTTGCCAGAACGCCCTCAAGACCGCAGCGCAAGCAGCCAAGACGGCACTTGCCGATCCGTCGGAGCGCGCAACGCTCGAAGCGGCTTTCAAAGCGCAGAGTAAGTACACGAGTCTGTTCGCGTACACGGTAGCGCAAAAGTATGTCAAACCTACGTTCAACTAAGCGCTATGACCAGGCAACAGATTATCAAGATCATTATTAGCGTGCTGATCGCAGCGCTGACGGCATTGGGCACCGCGTTCGGACTGACGAGTTGTAACGTCACGCGGTCGATTACAACGCAGAGCCAGTATTTCCAAAAAGGAGACACTACCTGCACCATCGTCACCAAAACCATCGAGACCTACGATGCGTCAAAGAAATGAAAATTTATTTAGGTTTATCACCTTTGGCGGCAGTTACCTCCTTTGGAGGTGCGGTGTAGCCGCAAGGGCTACCGTCAAATTTATTTGTAAGGGTAGTCATTGGGGATACATTGCAGACGCTGTATAGGCGTAATGCCGCCGAAGGGGTTTATCTATGTTTATTTTCGTTATTTTTGAATTATTTTTATTATTTTTGTTTAACTTAAAAACCTTAACATTATGGCAAAAGTAGAATGGAGTGCCGGTATCGACACCGTATCCGGCGCACTCAGCAAACCGGGATCGAATCCCCAACACAGTTGTAACAAAATGCTCCTCGGAACCCACCGCGTAGCGGCTACCGAGAACCCCAACTGTAACCGCTTGTACCTCCGCAAAAAGGTAAAACGCTCAACCGCTGTCACCTCGAGGGAACTCGCAGCGCGTACGCGCTTCTCCGAGGTACAGGCAGCTGTCAACGAGCGTGTCAAAGACCTCTCGAAGATCGCAGCCGACCGCGCAGCCTTCCTCGCACAGAAGGACACCGCCGGTGGCAAAAAGACCATGAAGGCCTATTTATGGTATGTTTGTGGTGCTGAGTATGATCAGCAACACAGTTAACATACCGGGGTCCCCAGAAATCTGTTGATTTTTGGGGAGAGCGGAGCTGCCCCGAGTACTTCCTACCTGAACGTAGTTTAGGTACATGTACGAGGGGTTTGCCCGCGAGGAAGGTTTGCGGCGACGCGTACGACACCGCGCACAACGGCTAAAAATTTCAAAAAGTGGCATACACTCTTGTGTATGTCATTTTTTTGTTGTACCTTTGCAGCCGCAAAGGTTTAGAAAACAAGAACGACTATGCAAACAGACGTTAAAAATCAACCCCAAGAAGCACCTATTACAACTGATGCAATAGGTACCGGAAATGTGCAGAAAAAGTACTATACTGCCGATGAAGCAATCGCTTTCCTTGAACCGCGCATTCGCGCTATGTTCCTATGAAAGAAGTTGTTGGTAGTCCAGAACCTCAGAAAATCAAATGAAGCGTCCTTCGGGGCGCTTTTTTGTATCCCTAATTCCCTAATCCCTAATCTCTAATCGAAAATTCAGCGAAATTTCTTGTGTATGTCATTTTTTTGTTGTACCTTCGGACGCCGCCTTGGTTCGCTCGTCGTTTCTCTCCTCGCTCACCAATTCCCCCGAAAATACGTTCGCATCCTGCGGGATATATGCAAGGGGTGCATTTTTTGCCGTCCGCTTCGTTACACTCAGCTGTGTGATTATTAAAGAGCCTCGTCCCCGACGTATAGGTATGTTCCCTTCTTCCCCTGTGAGTGTATGAACTCTTTAGGGACCGTCTCGAGCGGATGGGGAACGCGAGAGTCGTCGAACAGGGGGTGAGTTGTCCCTGAAGAGTTGCATACACGAACACACCTATCCGAATGGCCTTAGGCTCTTTAACAATCGCGAAATTATATTTCGCCCGTCAAAAAAATACACAAAAACTTGCATATATGCAATTTTTGTAGTATCTTTGCAGCGGATTTTAAAGAAATATCGGAAGTAGTACTTCGGATTTTTATGAAATATCAGGAGTAGAACTTTGGATTTTTATTGCAAAACATATAATATGATTAATCGTATTTGTCAGTTAAACAACGAGTTAGATGGAAGTGTATTCCTGTTCGGTGCGCGTCAGACAGGCAAAAGTACGTTCCTTGAGGCGCAGTTTCCTGATGCCGTGTATATCGACTTGTTGGATGCCAAGTTGCGACGTCGTTTTAGCGCGAAGCCTGAATTGCTGTATGAGATGCTGCAAGATAAGCCGGAAGGCAGTATTGTGGTGATAGATGAGATTCCCTTCGTGCCGGAGTTATTGAATGAGGTACATCGTCTTATCCAGAAGAAAGGATTGCGGTTTGTGTTATGCGGAAGTAGTGCACGCAAGCTCAAACGAAAGGGGCATAATACCTTAGGTGGGAGAGCTCTTCCATGTTATTTCTATCCTTTTGTCAGTGCCGAGATAGCGGACTTGGATTTGGACAAGGCCTTGTTGTATGGTCTATTGCCGCCTCATTATTTGGCAAAGAAGCCGGAACGACTTTTGGACGGATATATTGACGTCTATCTGCGCGAAGAGATCAAAGAGGAGTCGCTGGTGCGCAATTTAGACGCTTTCGAGCGATTTATGGAAGTGGCGGCCACCTGCGACGGAGACATCGTGAACTACGAAAAAATCGCCAATGATTGTCAAGTCTCAGCCAAGACAGTGAAGGAATACTTTTCTATTTTAGCAGATACATTAATCGGCTACACTATTCCTGCCTATACGAAGGTCGTAAAACGCAAGGTGGTACAAGCACCGAAGTTCTATTACTTCGACGTGGGAGTCTATAACCATCTGCTAAACCGTACATCTTTGGCTCCCGGTACATCGGAATACGGACATTGCTTTGAGCACTTCGTGATACAAGAACTGATAGCGTATATAGGTTATTCGCATAACCGCAAAAAACTGAGTTATTGGCATACCTATAATGGAAAAGAAGTAGATGCCGTTATTGGAGATGCTGAAATCGGTATCGAGATCAAATCAACCGAAGAGGTGCAAAGCAAGCATATGAGTAATTTTAAAGAGTATGGTGAAGAGTTTCCGAGTAGTCGTTGTATCGTCGTGTCCCGCGATCCGATCACGCGTCGCGTAGGTAACATCGAAGTGATTTATCTTTTTGATTTCCTCAAAATGCTTTGGAGTGGCGAATTATTTTAAACTCTAATTCGATTTATGAAGATTGCTTTGGTTACTCAATTGCCGCAGGAGGGTTTTAGGCGGCTGGCGGGAAACACACTGTACGCTCCGCTCGAAGAAGCGGAAGTGTTGGTGAGCACGTTCGACAAACCGGTGTCGCGCGAGATGATAGCGTCGATGCCTCATCTGCGTCTCATCACTAATTTAGGTGCGGGGTTCAATAATATCGATCTGGAGGCATGCCGCGAGCGGGGTATCCGCGTGACGAACACCCCCCAACCGGTGATCGAACCGACGGCGGAGTTGGCGTTTGCATTGATGATAGACGTCGCGCGACGGGTCTCGGAGTTTGACCGCGCTATCCGTCAAGGCACCTGTCAACCGATGGCAGTGATGAACAACCTCAGCCACTCGCTGTACGGCAAGACGCTCGGCATCTTAGGTATGGGTCGCATCGGTCAGGCGCTGGCAAGACGTGCAAAGGCTTCAGGAATGAAGATCCTGTATTGTAATCGTCATCAACTATCCGCGGATATAGAAGCTTTGTACGATGCCAAGTACGTGGATTTTCAGACACTCTTGCAGGACAGCGATTTCCTCAGTCTGAACTTGCCCTATACGCCTCAGGTGCATCATATCATCGGTAAGCCGGAGTTGGGCATGATGAAGCGGACAGCGTACCTGATCAACACCGCGCGCGGAGCGCATGTGGACGAAGCAGCTTTAGTGGAGGCACTCCGAAGCGGTATCATCGCCGGTGCAGCATTGGATGTGTATGAGTTCGAACCCAAGATCAGCGAGGCTTTATTGACTCTTCCGAACGTCGTGCTCTCCCCGCATACGGGTACCGGAACAATGGAAGGGCGCATCGCGATGTGCGAGAATGTATGCGATAACATCCTGGCTTTCATCGCCAACCAACCGGACAAGATGAATCTTGTTCTATAAAAAATACACAAAAACTTGCGTATGTCATTTTTTTGTTGTAATTTTGCGCTCGCAAAATAAATGATACTATGTTTTCGGAAAGAGACACCAAAGGCCCGAGTTTGAGAAAGGGTTCGATTGAAGTAGTATGCGGATCGATGTTCAGCGGTAAGACCGAGGAACTCATTCGCCGTATGAAACGCGCTAAGTTCGCCAAGTTGCGTGTGGAGATCTACAAGCCAGCCATCGATGTGCGCTACAGCGAGGAGGACGTTGTGAGTCACGACCGTAATGTCATTCAGTCCACGCCGGTGGATAGCAGTCAGAATATCCTCCTCATGGTGGATGACATCGATGTAGTAGGTATCGACGAGGCGCAGTTCTTCGACATGGGTATCGTCGATGTATGCAAGCAGTTGGCCGATCGCGGTATCCGCGTGATATGTGCCGGTCTGGATATGGACTTCCGAGGCGTGCCCTTCGGTCCGATGCCGGCGCTGATGGCCATCGCGGACGATGTGTATAAGACCCACGCCATCTGCGTCAACTGCGGTGATCTGGCCTACGTGAGCCATCGTCTCGTAGCTTCCGATAAACGTGTGCTCCTCGGTGAGACGGACAGTTATGAACCCCTCTGCCGCGAGTGCTATAACAAAGCGATAGCCGCTGAGAACAATTGACGTCATATTACCATTAGCCATCCGGGATTGTTATACGTATAGCGTCCCGGATGGTTTGTCTATACCGCAGGCGGGTGCGCGTGTGGTGGTACCGCTGATGAAAAAAGAGATACGCGGTATCGTGCTGCGTGAGCATACCGAACCGATCGACCCTGCTTTAGCATCGAAGATCAAACCCATCCTCGAGGTCAGTGAGACCGCGCCGGTGGTGTCGCCCGAGCAATTGGCGTTATGGCAGTGGATGAGCGGCTATTACATGTGTACGCTCGGCGAAGTGATGTCCGCCGCCTTACCGAGCGGTCTGGATAAACGCTTACTGAACCCACCCAAACGTCGTCGCGCGCATATAGCGCCTTATACCGGTCCTATCGAACCGATGCACGATCTGTCGCCCGCGCAAGCGAAAAGTGTCGATTCCATCGAGACTTTTTGGGCGTCCGGCAAGGATATAGTGCTCCTGCACGGTGTCACCTCCAGCGGGAAAACCGACCTCTATATTCATCTGATAGGCAAGCAACTGAGGGCGGGTAAGAACGTGCTTTATCTCGTACCGGAGATTGCCCTCACGACCCAACTGACGAGTCGTCTCCAGCGTATCTTCGGTGATAAACTACTGGTCTATCACAGCCGCTTCACTGATGCCGAGCGCGAGGAGCGATATCTACAAATCACCAATCACAAATCACAAATCACCAATAACTTCGTCGTTCTCGGACCACGAAGTTCCGTCTTCCTGCCGATCCCCAATATCGGTCTTGTCATCGTAGATGAGGAGCACGAACCGAGTTATAAGCAGGCGGAACCCAACCCGCGTTATCATGCGCGTGCAGCCGCTATCGTACTGGCGCAGCAGCATCAGGCTAAAGTGCTGTTGGGAACGGCTACACCTTCGTTGGAATCGTACTATCTGGCGCAGAAAGGAGTGTATGGACTGGTGACGCTCACCGAACGATTTGGCGGGGTTGAGTTGCCGGAGATTCGACTCGTTGACTTGCAGCAGCAGTACCTGCGCAAGGAGATGTACGGTCATTTCAGTGATCCGCTCGTGGAGCGTATCCGTCAGTGTCTGGCCGATCATAAGCAGGTCATCCTCTTCCAGAACCGTCGCGGTTATGCGCCGCAACTCCAATGTGTCAACTGCGGTCAACCGCCGCGCTGCGTGCAATGCGATGTGCCGATGACGCTGCATATGCGCGAGCATGAGTTGCGCTGTCATTACTGCGGGTACCATGCTCCTATACCGGCCGTTTGTCCGCAATGCGGCGGCGAACTGAAAGCCATCGGTTTCGGTACCGAGCGTATCGAAGATGAGATACAGGCACTCTTCCCGGAAGCTCGCGTGCTGCGTATGGATCTGGATACCACCCGTAACCGCTCGTCCTATCAGGATATCATCAATGCGTTCGCCAACCACGAGTGCGATATCCTCGTCGGCACGCAGATGGTGACCAAAGGTCTCCATTTCGATGACGTGCGTCTGGTAGCCGTACTCAATGCCGATCCGCTCTTTAACCAACCCGATTTCCGCGCCTACGAGCGCGCCTATCAGATGCTGGAGCAGGTGGCAGGTCGGGCAGGAAGAAAAGGAACGAAGGGCGAGGTGTGGATTCAGACTTTTGATCCGAAGAACGTAGTGCTGGGCATGGTGCAGGCGCATGACTATAAAGCGCTCTACGACCATCAGATAGCCGAACGCAAACTATTCAATTATCCCCCGTTTTATCGGGTGATTCGCTTGCAACTGCGCGACCATAACAGCATGCGCGTTCATCGGGTGGCTACCGAACTGCAGACCTACCTCGCGCGTATCTTCGCCCACCGTGTCTCCGGCGTGATCATCCCGTCCGTCGAGCGCGTGCAGGCTTATACGATTCGCGAACTGACGCTTCGCATAGAAAGCACCGCCAATATCGCGGAAGCGAAACGAAGACTCCGCGAGTCCATCGACCAAGTTTGGTCGATTTCATCGAATAAAAACACGAAACTAATCATAGATATTGACCCGTTATGATTGAGAGAGAAAAACGCCGTGTGGCGTACATCAATGAGATGATTGAGTCCCATCATGCCCCCGAACTGGTGGCGATGGGAGAGCGGTATCATGCGCGCCAGCTTACGCGTATCGCGAAAGATATATGCCGTCGCCCGAGTGTGCGCGTGGTGTTGATTGCCGGACCGAGTTCGAGTGGAAAGACCACCACAAGCCATAGGCTGTGTCTGGAGTTGCTGGCACAAGGCAAACAACCCGTGGCGCTGTCGCTCGATAACTGGTATTTGAACGGCGATATGATTCCGCTGGACGAACATGGCAAACGCGATGACGAGTCGATTTATGCACTCGATATCAAGCAACTCGAGGAGGATCTCAATGCGCTCATTGCAGGCAAAGAGATTGCCCTGCCGACCTTCAATTTTACCGAAGAACGGCGCGAGTATTTGGGTGATACGCTCCAACTGGAACCCGATTCGATTCTGGTGATCGAGGGTATACATGCGCTCAATCCCCTGCTGACAGCGCATATCGATCCGGCATGTAAGTATAAGATCTTTGCCGCCCCGATGAGTCCGGTGACCTTGGACGGACATAAATGGGTACCGACCCACGTGCATCGTCTGCTGCGTCGTATGAGTCGTGACCTGCGTACGCGCGGAAAGAGTCCGCTGCAGACCATCGCCAATTGGCCTTCTGTACGTGCCGGAGAGAAGAAATGGATAGAACCCTTCCGCAAAGAGGCCGATGCCCGGTTTGACACCTCGATGGTGTATGAACTGCCGGCTATCCGCTACGCTGTAGAGACGGCCTTGCAGACCGTGCCCGCTGCTTCCAAAGAATACGAAGTAGCTAAACAACTGCTCTTTTATCTGAGTTTCTTCGAGGGCCTCGAAGCATCGTATATCCCCCGAACCTCCATTTTGCGTGAATTCATCGGCGGAAGTCAATTTAATGTAGGATAATAAATAATGAACGATATGAAAAACACCTCTTCCTATCCCGCGTGGATAGATTTGCATTTACATCTGGACGGTTCCCTCTCGCTCAAAACCACCCGCAAACTGGCAGGTATGCAGGGTATTCCGTTCGCCTATTCGGATGACGAACTCAAGCAGATTATGTCCGTTCACTCGGACTGCTGCAGTCTGAATGAGTATCTGGAGCGTTTTCAGTTACCGTGTTCCCTGCTGCATATCCGCGAAGCGCTGTACCTGTGTACGTATGAGTTGCTGGAGGAATTGTATAACCAGGGACTTCAATATGCAGAGATCCGTTTTGCGCCGCAGAAATCCTGTGCGGACGGTTTGACGCAGCATCAGGCGGTGGAGATCGTCTTGCGTGCCATCGCCGATGCACCGCTTCCTTGCGGACTGATCCTGAGTATGATGCGCGGCGATGATAACCGGGCTGAGAACAGAGAAACGATCGAAGTGGCGCGTCAGTTCATAGGCAAAGGCGTCGTGGCGGTGGATCTGGCGGGTGCGGAAGCCCTCTATCCGACCCACTTGTTCCGGGAGGAGTTCGCCATGGTGCGTCAGGCAGACATCCCGTTGATCGTCCATGCCGGTGAAGCAGCAGGACCGGAGAGCGTACGCGAGGCCATAGAAGCCGGTGCGTCCCGTATAGGTCACGGCGTACGTTCGCTGGAGGATCCGGAGGTGATAGAGCTACTCAAAGAGCATGCGATCACGCTCGAACTATGCCCGACCAGCAATCTGCATACCGCTATCTACCCGAGTTATGATCAATACCCCTTGCGGAAATTGCTGGATGCCGGCGTACGCGTGTGTCTCAATACGGATAACATGACGGTGAGCAACACGACCCTGCACGAGGAATGGCAACATATGATCGATACCTTCGCCCTCACGGACGAGGAGATCCGCCGGATCGTGCGCTATAGCATCGAGGCCTCTTTTGCCCCCGAATCACTGAAAAAAGCACTGTTGTCCAAGCTATAAACGACGTAATTTGGCCAAAAAAGCAAAAAAAATGCAAAAAAATTTGGTCAATTCAAAAAAAAGCAGTACTTTTGCACCCGCTTTTGCTCGAAAGGGCATTCGCGAGGCGGGATAGCTCAGCTGGTTAGAGCGCATGATTCATAATCATGAGGTCCCCAGTTCAATCCTGGGTCCCGCTACAAAAAAGACGTCCTTCCGGGCGTCTTTTTTCCTTTAACCTATAACCTGTAGCCTATAACCTTTAT
This sequence comes from uncultured Bacteroidales bacterium, assembly GCA_902762355.1. Classification (GTDB taxonomy): domain Bacteria; phylum Bacteroidota; class Bacteroidia; order Bacteroidales; family Paludibacteraceae; genus Colicola. The sequence continues at coordinate 96,787 of CACWNR010000002.1, read as the reverse complement.
CACCCCACTTTGACGCCGTTGTGGACCGGTGCAGAGACGGTGGTGACTACCAGTTTGCCGTCTGCATCGACAGCCGAGAGGATCATGCCCTGACTTTCGATACCCATCATCTTACGCGGCGGGAAGTTGGCGATAAACAGCACTTGTTTGCCAACGAGCACCGACGGATCGGGGTAGCTCTGCGCGATACCGCTCAGGATCGTACGTCCACCCATACCATCGTCCAGTTTGAACTGCAGCAGACGATCACTCTTCTTGACGTTCGTGCACTCGAGCACGGTAGCCACGCGGATGTCATTCTTGTCGAATTCATCGATAGTAGTGGCCTCTTTGATCGGTTCCGGACGCCAGTTCTTGAGCGCTTCGGCTTTGGCTGCCTCTTCGTTCTCTTTCTTGATGCGCTCCAGACGGTCTAACTGACCCTGAATAGCGGCATCCTCGATCTTCTCGAACAACAGCGATACCTCGCCGAGTGCCTGACCCTCTTGAAGCATGTCGATACGTCCGAGATCTTCCCAACCGAAGGTTTTGTCGAGTTGCAACATCGCGCGTAATTTCTCCGATGAAAACGGCAGGAATGGCTCAAAAGCAATCGCCAGATTAGCGGCAATCTGCAGTGCCAGATGCAGCACGGTAGCCGTACGCTCCATATCGGTCTTGGCGAGTTTCCAAGGCTCGGTATCGGCGAGGTACTTATTACCGATGCGGGCAAGGTTCATTGCCTCTTTCTGTGCATCGCGGAAACGGAAGTTCTCCAGCAGCTGCTCCAGCGTAGCCTTGACGTTCTTGAACTCCTCAATCGTCTGCTTATCATACTCGGTCAGTTCACCGCAAGCCGGTACTTTGCCCTCGAAATACTTGTTTGTGAGCACGAGTGCGCGGTTAACGAAGTTACCGTAGATAGCTACTAACTCATTATTATTACGCGCTTGGAAGTCTGCCCAAGTGAAGTCATTATCTTTGGTCTCCGGTGCATTGGCGGTCAGCACATAGCGCAGCACGTCTTGCTTCCCCGGGAAATCATCGAGGTACTCGTTCAACCACACCGCCCAGTTACGACTCGTGGAGATCTTATCGCCCTCGAGGTTGAGGAACTCGTTCGACGGTACATTATCCGGCAGGTTATATCCCTGCGCTTTGAGCATAGCGGGGAAGACGATGCAGTGGAAAACAATGTTATCTTTTCCGATGAAATGGATCATTCTTGTATCTTCCTGCTTCCACCATTTCTGCCAATCGCCGTATTTGGCCGGCTCTTTCTCGCAGAGCTCAATCGTATTGGATATATAGCCGATCGGCGCATCAAACCATACGTAGAGCACCTTTCCTTCTGCGCCCTCTACCGGCACGGGGATACCCCACTCGAGGTCACGGGTCACGGCACGCGGTTTGAGTCCGCTGTCGAGCCAACTCTTACACTGACCATAGACGTTCGAGCGCCATTCCTTATGGTTGTTGAGAATCCAGTCCTCGAGCCATGCCTGATACTTATCCAGCGGCAGATACCAGTGCTTGGTCTCTTTCTTGGCCAGCGCATTACCGGTCTCGGCATTATACGGATTGATCAGTTCGTCCGGGGAGAGGGTGGCACCGCATTTCTCGCACTGGTCACCGTAGGCGCCGAGCGAATGACAACGCGGACACTCGCCGCGGATATTACGGTCGGTCAGGAAGTGACCGGTCTGCGGGTCGTAGAACTGTTCGGAGGTCTCCTCTACGAACTGACCGGCGTCATACATCTTGCGGAAATAATCTGCCGCGAATCGGTGATGGATGTCCGAGGTCGTACGCGAATAGATATCGAACGATACGCCGAAATCCTCAAACGAACGCTTGATCAGCGAATGATAGCGATCAACTACCTCCTGGGTTGTGATCCCCTCTTTGCGGGCACGGATGGTAACGGGTACACCGTGTTCGTCCGAACCGCAGACAAACATAACCTCTTTGCCTTTGAGGCGCAGATAGCGGGCATAGATGTCCGCGGGAACATACACTCCGGCGAGGTGACCGATATGCACCGGACCGTTCGCATAGGGGAGTGCTGCTGTGATTAAAGTGCGATTAAATGCCATATTTTGTGTATTTTTTATACTAAATGTAAAAAAATCAGTGATTTTTCTTGCGTATATCAAAAAAAAGTTGTACTTTTGCGACCGCATTTTGGATACTCGCCGCCGAAATCGGCTGCAAAGGTACTACAAAAAATCCGAATACGCAAGAAAATCGTGAAAAAACATCAATCATATTGGGTTTTGCTATTCGCGTTGCTCATTAGCAGCATGGCGAATGCGAAGGTGAATAGTTATGTGGGTGCTTATGCCAATGTAGGCGACTGGAGTTTGTTACCCTCGCAGAGTAAGTACAGCGCAAGTTTCGGTGTAGCCGGAGGTTTGGGATTTTTGTATGAGATGCAGGCCGGTCCTACCTACAGTCAGACGCGTTTTCTTCTCGATGTCGGAGTAGGTGTTCACGGCGGATGGACGTCGTTCAACCAAAGCAGCAGCGCGAAAATGCCTATCGAAAAAATCCAGCACGATTTGGATGGTGATGAGTTCTACTATGTCTATGAGATCAAGGATCGTAAAGATCAATATACCAACCTGGCGGTGCAAGTGCCGCTGATGATTGGTGTGCAGCATAAGAAATTCTACATGCTGGCGGGTGCCAAGGTGACGGCCAATTTGCTGACGAAGGCGCATACTAAAGCCAATGTCACTACGTACGGAGACTACGTACAATTCGATCCCCACTATAACATGCCGGAGTATCAGTTCTTTAATGATCTGCCGATCAAGAAGAAAGCGGATGCTTCGCTGAACCTCAATGTGGACGTGAGCCTGGAGGTTGGTGGTCGCTTCGGTTTGGTGACGGATGCTGTAGGCTACGACGTACCGAAACGTAAGATCGAATATCGTTTAGCGGGCTTTGTAGATTACGGTTTGCTGGATATCCATAAGGATCGCGGTCTGAGTTTCTTCACTGCGCCGGATCATTATAACGCCGAGGAAGCCTACAAGACGACCACGATGGTGGAGGGCCTGGAGATGAATGATTTGATGTCCACCTCCGGTTTTGCCGCTGCGGTGAAAAATCTGGTGGTAGGTCTTAAGTTTACCGTGCTGTTCCAGTTGCCGGAACCCGGCAAGTGCGTGATCTGTCGCGATGCATATCGTAGCTCAGTTCGCAGCGGTCGTGGCGGAGGAATGAAGTACGAGGAATAAATCGTCTTCTTTCACTTCCCGAATCTGACCGTCTTCGGCCACGGATATATGGCCTGTCTCTTCCGATACTACAATACATGTGGCGTCGGATTTTTCTGTTAAGCCCAGTGCTGCGCGGTGACGCAAACCATAATGCAGGGGGATATCCTGGTTTTTCGAAACCGGCAGGATACAGGCTGCGGCTAACATCTTGCCGTCACGTATAACGAGTGCACCATCATGTAATGGTGTGTTCTTAAAGAATATATTCTCTATTAGACGCGCGGACACCTGCGCGTCCAGGCGCTCGCCCGTATCCACGATCTCCTTGAGGCTACCTGCTCCGGCCAGCACGATGAGTGCACCGGTCTTGGTGGACGCCATATGACGGCAGGCCTGCGTAATCTCCAGAATCTGCTGGCGGGCACGCGGGTCTTCATCGGATACGCGCGGACGGAAGATCTTCCACGACGAGAAACGCGAACCGACGCGGTAGAAGAACATACGGATCTCTTCCTGGAAGATAACAATCAGCGCAATCGCACCGACGGACATGATCTGGTCGAAGAGCGCACCGGTCAGATCCAGTTGGAACACAAACCGCACGAGGAACCATACGATGATAAATGCCAAGATACCCCAGAAGAGGTTGGACGCACCCGTCTTGCGAAGCAAGCGGTAGGTATAGAACAAGATGACCGCTACCAGCAGGATATCGATCACATCTTTGAATCCGAAGTTAAAAGCCAATAATTGCATATCGCTATTGTTTGTTTAGTTTCTTTGATATCATGTGTGCGAATAATTGTTGCACCGTGCTCGATGGCGTATAACTGCAGCGCTTGGGTGGCGCTCAAACAGGTCTCCGGCGTCAACCCGAGTGGTCGCCATACAATCGATTTGCGGCTCACGCCCACGAGGATGGGCTTGTTATAGGCGCGAAGGCAGTCCATCTTCCGCATGCACTCATAATCCGCTTCCGTACTGCCGATGAAGCCGAATCCCGGATCGAGGATCAGCCCTTCGATATTGCATACATGCGGCATCTTTTTGGGCAAATCCAGATCGCCGCGGAGAGTCCAAATATACGGTACCTTGAACGCGCGCACCACCTCATACATCGCTTCGCATCCGCCGGAAATGTCGTTGATCGTCATCGGGCCGAACTGCTCCAGCGCACGGCGAGCAATCTCCGGACGGAAGGTATCGAGCGAAAGGGGCGTATCGGGGAAGTGCTGCCGGATGGCCGCCAACGCCGGTTCGAGCCGTGCCCATTCTTCTGCTTCGGAGGCAGGTGTACTGCCCGGACGGGTCGAGCATCCGCCGATATCGAGGATGTCTGCTCCATCCGCCAGCGCCTGTCTCGCCCAAGCGACTACCTTATCGGTATCCGCCAGTCGGGACGCGGCATAAAAACTGTCCGGCGTCACGTTGCCAATCGCCATAATTTGCACATTCATTCGGCAAGAATGTTAAATTTTCGGTGCAAAGTTACTACAAAAATTGCACATATGCAAGTTTTGAGCACTTTTTTTTGCAAGGCGGTGTCTACACCGCGATTATAGACAGCCTTAGAACATGCGGATAGCGCATGCTACTCTTCGGGGTACCGGCCCCCTGCCTACGAGTTTTGACGTACCCCTTCGTCAAAACAGGCCCCCGAGAGAGTACATGCTATCCCGCTGACGCGAAGGCTGTCTATAATCATACACGACGGAAGGAGTAATATGCAGAAAAAAGAGCTCGTTATGAGGTATATGTACCGCAGGACGCGAACGTAATTTCGGGGGAATTCCGAAGGAAGGCGGCGTCCGAAATAGTAAAAATTGCCGAAATATGCGTAAAATAGCAAAAAATTTTAATAAAAATTTGCGTATATGCAAAAAAAGCAGTACATTTGCAGGCTGATTTATGTATGCGTGCATAAAATAGAGTCGAAACTTGAAAGAAAATTAATATAAAAAGTATGAAAAAGTATTTTCTGTTTGTATTGGTGGCCATGACGGCAGTAGCTTGTAATCAACGCGAGCTGAATACCCGTGTTAGTAACACCACCGGTTGGAATTATTTCGACCAGAGGACAACGAATTTCGAGGCCAATGAAGGTGTGGGCAACGTGAACCCGGTAGGTATGGTGCCTATTCAGGGTGGTTCGTTCACGGTTGGTGAGAAGGATGAGTTCCTGACCGCTCCGCGTAACAACGAGACCCGTACCCTGACGGTTAGTTCGTTCTACATGGACAAATACGAGATTACCAACCTGAACTGGAACGAGTATCTGCACTGGTTGGAGTTCGTGTTCGGCGCAGTAGCTCCGGAGTTGGTAGACCAAGCGCGTCCGGATCATAAGGTTTGGCGTGAGGACTTGGCTTACAACGATCCGTATGAGGATAACTACTTCGAGCACCCGGCTTTCTCGTTCTATCCGATCGTAGGTGTAACGTGGGAGCAGGCTATGGCTTATTGTACTTGGCGTACTGACCGTGTGAACGAGATGGCGCTGATCAATGCCGGTGCGATTGTTATTCCTCCGTTCGCTGACCTGCAGCCGACTGACGATGAGGGTTACAAGGACGAGTGGGAGCAAGAGACAGGTTACGAGATGTACTCGTATGAGGAGGTAAGCCCGGAGGATCCGGAGCAGACCGTTACGATGTATCGTCCGAGCTACGAGTGGATCCGCGACAAGTTCGTTTTCAATACCGAGAAATATCTCATGGATGATAGTTATGTACCTGAGTACGGTCGTCATCCGAAACTGGATAGCTACGGCGCTGAGCGTAAAGTGAACATCGCCGATGGTATCTTCGTGACGGGTTATCGTCTGCCGACCGAGGCTGAGTGGGAGTTTGCCGCTTATGCTCCGGTTGCCGGTGAGGACGGTTTGACCATCGAGGGTAAGGTTTATCCGTGGTCCGGTTATCACCCGCGTGACATGACGAAAAAGAACCTGGGTATGATGCAGGCTAACTTCGTTCGTGGTCGTGGCGATATGATGGGTGTCAGCGGTGCGCTGAACGACCGTCGTGTGATCACCAACCCGGTGGATGAGTTCGCTCCGAATGATTTCGGTCTGTATAACATGGCCGGAAACGTGAACGAGTGGGTAATGGATGTATATCGTGAGACTACCTTCCAAGAGACGAGCGAGTATAACTCCTATCGTGGTAATATCTACAGCCGTCCGGTACTGGATGAGAACGGTAAGTTCCAGATGGACTCCGTAGGTTGCATCATGATTACTTGGGGTAAAGAGGATGATAAGCGTGATGTACTGGATGGCGATTTCGCCAGCCTGCTGCAGACCGATTATCCGCTGGATACCATCGGTGTAGCTAACCTGAGCGAGATCAAGACCGACCCGACCGATGTGCTGGCTCCGCTTGTATCGAAGAAGAGCCGCGTATACAAAGGTGGTTCGTGGGCAGACCGCATCTACTGGTTGAACCCCTCTACCCGTCGTTACATGGATCAGGATCGTGCTTCGTCCAAGATCGGTTTCCGTTGCGCTATGAGTACGCTGGGTGACCAGATCCCGGGAACGCCGGTATTGCGCTAAAATCAAAAATCATAAATCATAAATTTGAAATCATACATGAACTTTCCTGGAGATATTCGCTATACAAGCGAGCATGAATGGATTCGCGTAGAGGGCGATGAGGCTTATGTAGGCATCACGGACTATGCGCAATCGGAGTTGGGCGAGATCGTCTTCATCGACGTGCCGACCGAGGGCGAGACCGTAGGTCAAGGCGAGGTATTCGGTTCGATCGAAGCCGTGAAGACCGTCAGTGACCTCAATATGCCGGTTACAGGCGAGGTGCTGGAGATCAACGGCGCACTCGATGCACAGCCGGAATTGGTCAACAACGACCCGTACGGCGAGGGTTGGATCATCCGCATCAGCGTGAAGGATCCGGCTGAGCTCGACAAACTCATGGACGCAGCGGCATACGAGGCAAGCCTCTAACGCACGCGCGTATATATATAAGGAGTCGCCCCATGGCGGCTCTTTTTTTTTGCAAAGTGTCATTTTGTCAACTCAATATAGCAAAATGTAGATTTTTGCGCATATTTGGCAATTTTTTGCGAAAAAATGACAAAATCCTTGCGTAATTAAGAAATTATTTGTAATTTTGCGGCCGAATAGAACGGTATTAAGCTTCTACCTAGTCTATCGAGTGCCCACCACGCTCGGTGACTATGTATATTAGCATATACTTAATTAACAATATTTATTAACAAAAAATTAAAGCTTATGAAAAAGATTTGTTCTCTTTTCTTGCTCTTAACGGCGATGCTATGTTTGCCGTTTACTCTTAGAGCAGAACAACTGAATGAAGGCTTTGAGGATGCAACATTTGCTCCGGATGGATGGAAGTCTATCCATATTTCCGGTAGCAAGAGTTGGGAACGTAATTCTTCGTACCATCACGAGGGAGCTGCATGTGCTTATGTGAATTATGCTTCTTCGCCAGGACACGAGAATTACCTCGTTACGCCGAAACTTCTACCGGCAGATGGCGAGAGTTTGTCCTTTTATGTTGCTTCACAGAGTTATGCAGGAACAACGCTGACCATTGAGGTTTCAACGACAACGGCTGAGGCTGCATCGTTTACAACCACGCTGGAAACGTACACCACCGGTTCGAGTGGAACGATTGGAACCACTTCTGCCAGTAGCTGGGTGGAGAAAGTGATTGATCTGAGTGCCTACGCAGGTCAAGAAATCTATGTTGCTTTCCACGTAGTAGACAACGATGGCTCCTCTCTCTACTTGGATGATGTAACGGGTGTTTCTATAAAAGAGGATGCCTGCCCGAGACCGAAAAATCTGGCCTTGGATGGTGATGCAGACCCGACTGAGGCATTAATTGTGTGGGATCCTGTTGCTGGTGCAGAGAGTTATGACTTGGAGTATTCAACAAGTGAAGATTTCACCGATCCGCAAGCGCCCTCTGCTATTGAAGGCGAAGCAGGACTGTTGGAAGATCTGACTCCGGGTACTACCTATTATGTTCGCGTTCGCGCATTCTGCGGAGGCGAGGATTATAGCGAGTGGAGCTCTACGTTTAGTTTCAAAACTAAGTGTGTAGCTGTTTCTGTCGCTTCCGGTTGGAGTGAGAACTTCGACGAACGAGAAGCTGGCGATCTTGATATTACTTGCTGGGAGAACGAGCATATAGCAGGTAGTAGTACCTCTGTGTTCAAGGTAGAAACCACAGCGCTCGGTGGCAATAGCACAAAGTATGTTCAATTGCCGGATATGAGTTCGGGTAACAAGACGTTGTTGTCACTGCCTGTAATGACTTTCCCTGATGGGTACGAGTTTGTGATTGACGTATATCGTAAATATTATTCTACCATGAAGAATAACGAAGGTTTACGAATTTATGTTAGTCCTACCTCTCAGTTAGCAGATACAGTGCTGTTAGGCTTTATTCCTCGTGAGCGCCAAGTAGCCAATACTGCGGACGGTATTGCAGCTGAAGCTGCCGATGGCTGGTATACGTACAACTTCACGTTGCCGATCAGTGGAGAAGGTCGTATCTTCATCTTAGGCGTGAGCGAATATGGAGCATCAACGAACTTCGACAACTTGGTAGTTCGTGAACTCCCCGCTTGTCTGAAACCGAGCGGTTTGGCTTTCGTATCTTCAGAAACGAATTCTGCTATCTTGAACTGGGAAGCCGGCGAGAGTGGTGAGATCGCATGGGATATCTACTATTCTACCGAGAATGTAGCTCCGACCGCAGAGACTGTTCCTTCTATCGAGGGAACCTCCGATAAGGAGATTCAGAGTGGTTTGAACCCCTCTTCTACTTATTACGTATGGGTACGTGCGCATTGTAATGAAACTGATCGTAGCGACTGGATTGGTGGCATTAGTTTCCAAACCAAGTGCGAAGCTGTTTCGGCTTTGAGTGAGAACTTCGATAGTTTTGATATAGCTTCGGTATATACACCAACTGCACGAGTCCTTCCTGTTTGTTGGAGTGCAATTAACACATCTACTTCTTCAGATTACAAGTGGTATCCGACAATGTATTATAATTCGTATACCGATTATTCGCATTCTCCAAACAATAGCTTAAGGTTCTATTCTTATTACAGCAGTTGGAGTAGTAGTTATGATCCGCAGCCGCAGTATGCGATCATGCCGGTCATGAATTTTGAAACGAATAAGCGTATTGTTTTCTGGGCACGTGGTTATAATGAAAGTAGCACCATAAAGATTGGTAGAATGACTGATCCCGCAGATGCTTCTACCTTTGTTCAGATTGGTGAAGAAATCGCACTGACGACTTCTTACCAGAAGTTCACCATCAACTTAACCGGCGAAGGTAATTATATCGCCATTATGATTGATGCGGCTACATCAAGCAGAACATACAACGGTGCTTACATCGACGATATCGTTGTAGAGGATGTTCCGTCATGCTTGGAGCCGAGTGGCTTGGCTTTCGCCTCTGCAACAACGACTTCTGCTACCTTTACATGGACGGCTGGTGATTCTGAAATAGCTTGGGATATCTATTACTCGACCGAGAATGTAGCTCCGACCGCAGAGACTATTCCTTCTATCGAGGGAACCTCCGATAAGGAGATTCAGAGTGGTTTGAACCCCTCTTCTACTTACTATATATGGGTGCGCGCACATTGTGGCGATAGTGACCAAAGCCCGTGGGTGGGTGGCATTAGTTTCCAAACCGAGTGTGATGCCGTTTCGGCTTTGAATGAGAACTTCAACGGATATACAGGTTCTACCAGTGCGTCTGTTCCTGCCGGTTATCCGGATGACCAACTTCCGACCTGTTGGCAGTTCTTGAATCGTGCGACAACGACGAATATCTATCCGCAGGTATTCATCAGTTCCAATAGTGGCTATGCAGTAAGCGGTAACTGCTTGTTCTTCAAGTCCAGCAGTACCACGCCGTTGTATGCTATCTTACCGGAGTTTGCTGAGAATATCTCTGCGCTGCAGCTCACCTTCACCTATCGCAATGAAGGAACAGGTTCTTCTAATGGTACGTTGTATGTAGGATATTTGACTGATCCTGCTGATGCAAGCACCTTCGTTTCTGTTCATACCTGTGAGCAGACAACTACGCTTACGGAGCAAGAAGTGCTCTTTGCGGACGCGCCTGCCGGTAGCTATATCGCATTCAAGTATGAAGGAGGTTCGTCTAACAACTATTACTTGAGTATTGATGATGTAGTAGTCGGTCCGATTCCGACTTGTCAGAAGCCGGCTGATCCGAAATGTGACGCTAAGACCGCTCATACGGCTACGTTGAGCTGGGCGAACGGTGCAGAGGGCCAGAATGCATGGCAGATTGTAGTCGATACGATTGCCGCCTTCAACCCGGATACGGTTAATGCAGCAAGAATCATTGACGTAGCGTCTAATCCTGCTATCATTGATGGTCTGTTGGCTAATAAGACCTACTATGCATACGTACGCGCAAACTGCGGTGAGGATGGCTTTAGCGCATGGAGCAAGAAGAAAGTAACCTTCACGACTATCGCCGGTAATATCGTGCCGAGCGGTTTGGCGGTTGACGGTGCTTCGTTGGCAAGCGATGCAGCTACCGTTACTTGGGTGTCTGCAAAGAATGATCTGCACGCAAGCTTCGATTTGTTCTATAGCAAGATCAACGAGTTGCCGGAGATTCCGGAAGGCGATAGCCTCTTTACGAACATTGCGGATACCTTCAAGGTACTCTCCGGTTTGGACGCTGAGACGACCTATTATGTATGGGTTCGTGATAACTGCGGTGCCGATGGCTATAGCGCTTGGGTAAGCTTCAGCTTCACGACATTGGCTAACTGTCCTGTTCCGGGCGAATTGAGCGCTTCGGAAGTTGCGGCACACTCGGCTAAGATCGCATGGAACGTAGGTACCAACGATAGCTACAATGTTCGTTATAGAACGGCTGCTTTGGACAATGCGTTCTTAGAGCAAGGCTTTGAGGATGGTATGGGTGGCTGGACTACAAGCAATCCTGCGTCCAGTACCGGAATCAGCAGTTCTACCAATGGCATTCACTCCGGTGCGAGTGGCTTCACATTCTCTTGGGCTTATTCTAATCAGTACTTGATTTCTTCGGAAATCGCCGGTCTTGATGCTGATGCATCGTTGGAGTTCTACTACAATAATGAATCATCTACATATGAGGAAACATTCAAAGTTGGTTTCAGTTCTACAGATAAAACTACTTCCTCGTTTGCATTTGGTGATGAGGTAACGGCTAGTGATCAGCAGTGGCACAAATACAGTGCTACCGTTCCTGCCGGTACGAAATACATCTGCATCATGTGTACTTCTTATGATAAGTACTATCTCTACATTGATGACATTGTGCTCTTCGGTGCTCCTACGCCTGCCGGCGAGTGGCAAGATGGTGGTAATTCTCTCGTAAAAGAGTTGACCATCAGCGGTCTTGAGCCGGAGACGAAGTATGAGGCTAAGGTACAAGGTGTCTGCGGTACTAACCCGACCGAGTGGAGCGAAGAGTCTGTATTCTTCACCACCATTCCGTCTTGTATGGCTCCGGTGGTAGCGGAACCGGTTATCCTCCCGGATGGTGCAACGTTCTCTTGGACCGCAGGTGGCGCTGAGAATCAATTCGAGTACGCTTGCGTTGCGAAAGACGCAGAGGTAGAGGCCTGGACGCTGCTGGATGCGAACATCTTCACCGTTACGATCAGCGGCAAGGCTTCCGGTGTCAACTATGACTTCTACGTACGTGCTTACTGTGGAGAAGAAGACAGAAGTGCTTCTGTGAAGAAATCCTTCGCAGCGTTCTGCAAGGCTCCGACGGCTCCGCAAGTAGAGGACATCACTACGACCACGGCTACTCTCTCTTGGACAGCTGCGGCTGATGAGGCGATTACGAAGTATCAATACGTAGTACTGCCTGCCGGCTCTGCTGCCGATTGGAAAAAAGCAGTTCTTGTAGAGAATGTTACCTCGGTTGCACTGGATGAGCTTACGGCAAGTAGCAGTTATGTAGTATACATTCGTTCGTACTACAACGAATTCTCGCAGAGTGCCGCTATTTCCACAATCTTCGCCACTGAGTGTGAGGCTGTTTCTGCAGCTTCCGGTTGGAAAGAAGACTTCAATGGATATACCGGTTCTACCAGTGCGTCTGTTCCTGCCGGTTATCCGGATGACCAACTTCCGACCTGTTGGCAGTTCTTGAATCGTGCTGCATCTTCGAGCAGCTATCCGCAGGTATTCATCAGTTCCAATAGTGGTTATGCAGTATCCGGCAATTGCTTGTTCTTCAAGTCGAGCAAGACCACGCCGTTGTACACAATCTTACCGGAGTTTGCTGAGAATATCTCTGCGCTGCAGCTCACCTTCACCTATCGCAATGAAGGAACAGGTGCTTCTAATGGTACGTTGCATGTAGGATATATGACTGACCCTGCAGATGCAAGCACCTTCGTTTCTGTTCTCGATTGCCCGCAAACAAGCGCTCTGACAGAGAAGGATGTTCTCTTTGCGGATGCACCTGCCGGTAGCCGTATCGCTTTCAAGTATGAAGGAGGTACGTATGACAACTATTACTTGAGTATTGATGATGTCTTCGTAGGCTTGGTTCCAACCTGTCTGAAACCTGCTGCTCCGAAATGTGATGCCAAGACCGCTCACACGGCTACGTTGAGCTGGACGAACGGCGAAGAGGGTCAGAACGAATGGCAGATCGTAGTAGATACGATTGCCGCCTTCAACCCGGATACGGTGACCAACGTGGCAAACATCTATAACGTAACGTCTAATCCTGCTATCATTGATGGTCTGTTGGCTAATAAGACCTACTATGCATATGTACGTGCAAAATGCGGTGAGGAAAGCGTAAGCTATTGGAGCACAAACAAAGCGACCTTCACTACCATCGCCGGCAATATTGCACCGAGCGGTCTGGCTGTAGACGTTGCTTCGTTGGCAAGCGATGCAGCTATCGTAACTTGGGTAGCTGCAGAGAATGAGTTGCACGAAGGCTTCGAGTTGTTCTATAGCAAGATCAACGAGTTGCCGGAGGCTCCGGAAGGTGACAGCCTCATCAGCAATATCGCAGAGGCTGAGTATGCTTTTGCGGGTCTTGAGGCAGAGACGACCTATTATGTATGGGTTCGTGATAACTGCGGTGCCGATGGCAATAGCGCATGGACAAGCAGCATCAGTTTCTCGACCTTGGCTAACTGTCCTGTTCCGGGCGAATTAAGCGTTTCGGAAATTGCGGCACGCTCGGCTAAGATTGCATGGAACGTAGGCGCCAACGACAGCTATAATGTTCGTTACAGAACGGCAGCTTTGGACAATGTACTCTTAGAGCAAGGCTTTGAGGACGGTATAGGTGGCTGGACTACGAGCAATGCTCAGTCTTCTACAGGAATCAACAGCTCCGCCGCTCACACCGGCTCGAACGGCTTCCGTTTCAACTATACTACTCTTCCTCCGCAGTACTTGATTTCTCCTGAAATCGCCGGTATTGATGCCGATGCTACGCTGGAATTCTACTATAAGAATTACTCATCTTCTTATGCAGAATCATTCGAGGTTGGTTTCAGTTCTACCGACAATGCAACTTCTTCGTTTGCATTCGAAGCGGAAGTAACGGCTGACGATCAACAGTGGCATCAATATAGTGTTACGGTTCCTGAGGGTACCAAGTACATCAGTATCAAGTGTACTTCGGATAATGCATACTATCTCTACATTGATGACATTGTACTCTTGGGTGCTGCAACTCCTGCCGGCGAGTGGCAAGAAGGTGGTAATTCTCTCGTAAAAGAGTTGACCATCGAAGGCCTTACAGCTGAGACGAAGTACGAGGCTCAGGCACAAGGCGTCTGCGGTGTGGATCCGACAGAGTGGAGTGAGTCCGTATTCTTTACAACTACCCCGTCTTGTATCAAGCCGGCAAGTCTGGATGCAGAAGTACTCTCTGCTAACTCCGTTAAGTTAGACTGGACGGCAGGTGGCGAAGAGACATTCTTCCAGGTAGTATGTGTACTCTCCGGCGAAGAGCCGAACTGGGAGGGCGTTGAGCCGATTGAGGCGCTGACGATTACGATCGACACGCTGAATATCGACAACGATTACGACTTCTACGTACGCGCATACTGCGGCGAGAGTGATCACAGCGACTTCCGTATGGTTTCTGCTCATGTAGGTTACTGCGTTCCGGCTCCGACATCGATAGACGGTAGTGGTATTATTGCTATCGCATTCAACGAGGAAGATGCTTATACCGACATCCATCCGACAGCAGCTCCGTTCTATGCAGATAACAAGGCTATTGAGTTTGTAGCTCATGCAGATGGGATTGATTCGATCCTGATCACGTATAGTACGGGTTATACCTACGGTACGGTTATCTGGGTAGACTGGAACAAGAACCTGGCGTTCGAGGCTTCCGAGGTTGTATTCAGTGGTGAATCTTCGGAGAGCCAACCGACCACACTGAGCTGCGTATTCACCATTCCGGCTGAGACCGAGTTAGGTGCTTACCGTCTGCGTATCGGTGGTGCAGACAGTTTCTTCAATGGCTATATTAATGGAACTTCTTCTGCTGATCCGGATCCGTGCGGCACAGGTGGCTACACTATCTACGAGGACTATACCTTGCTCATCGTAGAGAAGCCGCATGATCCGACCGGACTCAGTGGCGCTGGTATCGAGAACGTAGCTATCAAGCGCATTGAGAACGACCAGGTGGTTATCATTCGCAACGGTGAGAAGTTCACCATCATGGGTGTGAAGATTCAATAATCTACCTCCCTGTTTATAGAAAAAGCGGTCCTCAGGGGCCGCTTTTTTGTGTGTAAACTCTACTTTACAAAATACACAAATAATGGACTTTTTTTAGCAAATTGTTGCACAATTGAATAGTTTTTTGTAATTTTGCAGCCAATTCTTGTCTTTTTATGTGCGCAAAGACAGAAACAGGATATAATTTTATAGTGAATATATAACACATCACAATATGCGAAAGTATATACTCAATTTGGTAACAGTTTTGGCAATGGGCTTTGCTGCCGCTCAGTTGGCCGCAGCGCAGAATGTATCTTTGCCGTATCAAATGAACTTTGAAGCGAACGAAACCGCGGAGTTGGGGCAATGGGTTCTGAACCCGGGTGCGAGCGCTTCGCAGTTGTTGGATCAGTGGGTGGTAGGTAACTCCGTACACTCGGCAGGACGTCAGTCCCTGTATATCTCCAACAACGGTCAGGATGCGATGTTTGACTCTGTGCCCGCTGTGCAGTATGCGTATCGCGACATGATTTTGCCGGCAGGTCAGTGTATCCTGACCTTTGACTGGTTCTGTATCGGTGGCCCGTCCTCCTCTTTGTACGTGGGTGCAGGCGATTTCAGCGGCTGTACGCTGGAGGCCAATACGACGGGTACGATACCGAATACGATTAAGAACCCGGTAGCGTCGCGAATGACCTATTATACCAACTTGTACGGATCGGATTCATGGATGAATGCGTCGTATACGTTCACTTCGGATGGCGTGACGCCTACCCGTCTGGTCTTCGCATGGGAGAACAAGAATCGCGACAAGTCCGCTTGCACGATTGGTGCTTGTGTGGATAATATTGTGATTACGAACACCCGTTGCCGCCGTCCATCCGATGTATCCGCTTCTGTGATCAGCTGTGATTCCGCGCTGGTGAAATGGACCGGTAATTCGCAGGCCTATGAGGTGAACTACCGCATGGTCGGTACCTCTACTTGGATCTCGGAGACGCGTTTTATGGTTGATCCGACTGATTATACCAAGGTTTCTGCCTATATCACCAATCTGGATGAGGGTAACCTGGAGATCCGTGTACGCGGTATCTGTACCCCGGATACGAGTGCCTGGATGTATGGTCCGGAACTCGTGGTTTTCTGTCCGGAGCGTCACTGTGTGAACTTTACGGACTTGGCAGCCTCTACCGTTACTTGTACCTATGGAAATACGAACGTGGGTTACAGTGCTTCCTATCCCGAGACGAGTTATCATGCGTATGATAATACCGGCATAGTGGATTATGGTTCCGAGTCGATTCTCTCCCGTCATACGGTGAACTGGGATAAGACGGCTACCGACCCGCGTACCGGAAATGTGCTTCCTTTGATTCCGAAGGGCGGATACGCATCCGTTCGTCTTGGAAACTGGGAGGAAAACTATGGCGCTGAGTCCATCACCTATGAGTATGTGGTGGATAGCTCCAATGCCGTATTGCTGATGCAGTATGCCGTTGTGCTTCAGGATCCGGACGGACACGGGGATGACTCGCCTCGATTCCTTCTGGAGATATTGGATGAGAATAACAATCTGATTGAGCCGACGTGCGGTACTCGTAATTTCGTGGCCACCTATGTGGATCGTGACGAATGGGGTTCTTATACGCCGGAAGACGATTATTGGCATGAGCCGGTATTGTACAAACCTTGGACGACGGTAGGTCTTAACCTGCGTGAGCTGGGTGTACAGGATGGTCAGGTTATCCGTGTCCGTCTTACTACCTTCGACTGCTTCTGGGGTGGTCACTATGGTTATGCGTACTTCACGCTTGACTGTGCGAAAGCAACAATCGAGTCCGCTTCGTGTGCCAAGGATGTAGCGGCATCCATGACGCTTATTGCGCCGGATGGATTCAAATATCAGTGGTATGACAAATTTGGCAATGCCATCCCCGGTGCTACGAACCGTGTTTATGAGCCGCAGGATACGGCTACTTACCGTTGCCGCTTGACTTCGACAGAGAATGCCGCTTGTCATTTTGATCTCTATTCGGCTTGCGTTCCCCGTCTGCCGGTTCCGGAGTTTACCTGGAATGCACGTGTGGAGCTTTGCCAGCATAAGATAGATATCAACAACCGCAGTCACTCCATCATCCTGCAGCGTAATGATACCATTCATGATTATGCTTCTCGCTGCGATGAGAACGTATGGGAGATATCCGGTACGCTGGCGGACGGTACGCCCTATGGTCCGATGCAGAACAGTTCGTTTAGTCCGTTGCTGACGCTCCCGGGACAGGGTGGTGATTTCACCATCACGCTCCGCACATCGCTGATTGGCGGTTGTGACTCGACGCTCGTCAAAGAGCTGCATCTGTCGGATGTGGCGATTCATACGGATACGATCCATCGAGTGCTCTGTCGTCCGGTGAATGAACCGACCGGAAAAGCATGGTTGGAGGATTTGAGCATGTGGGTAAGCAACTCCGGTATCTATACCCGGACCTACACCGCCGTGAACGGATGCGATAGTACGATGGTGTATGAAGTGAAGGTGGGGAATGCCTATAACGTATGTCTGGGCGACACCACCCTTTGCTACGGAGAGAAATTGCAAGTGGGCAATACGGTCTATGATTCCAAGAAGAAAACATCCGGTCAATGGGGCGATTTCTCTCTCAAGACCTCGCTCGGATGCGATAGTGTGGTATATTACAATGTAACTGTCACACAGCCGATTGAGCCGGTGATCAAGCATAATGACGAGGTACTGCCGTTGCCGTATGCCCGTGTCGATTTGGACAACGGTGAGGTATCGGTGGATCTCTCCGTTACCGGTACCGGATTTGACTCCTATACGATGTCGTATCGGGATGCAGCCGGCAAACCTAAGACGGATACCCATACGCCGAAGGATTCAATATTGGCGGCACTGCCGGTGAACGAATATATCTTTGCGTTCTATAACGCTGACGGTTGCGTCCAGATGGATACCGTGCTGGTTGGTGGCGATACGCTGTGTATTGACCTGCTGAGCCAGATCCAGTGCGAATGCGGCAAGCCGGTATTGAATATCCCGTATCGTAAATGTGCTCCGGCCAACAAAGCCCGTCTGGCTTCGTGTGCCGTGGTGTTCGGCGATGCGGACAAGACGGCGCAAGGATTTGCGGATGAGGTATTCACCGGTCTGAAGGATGAGGATACTATTCGTATCTCGGTGCCGATGAGTGCCGAGCCGGGCTCGTATGCTAT
Source organism: uncultured Bacteroidales bacterium (assembly GCA_902762355.1). Taxonomy (GTDB): domain Bacteria; phylum Bacteroidota; class Bacteroidia; order Bacteroidales; family Paludibacteraceae; genus Colicola. The sequence goes on along the minus strand of CACWNR010000002.1, from coordinate 78,580 downwards.
CGATCTGATCTTCGATACGGTGGTCGGCGGTTGTATATGGGGACAGAATGCCTTCCATACCTCCATTCAATTGACCTATGACTCTTCGGTTATTTTCCATCGCTGGAACGATAACGCGATTATCTCGCTGGCCGGTGCTAACTATGCCAAGAAGCCGGATGGCTCCGCCTATGCGCTGTATGCCTTCTCCGATTTCCAATGGCTGGTGAACGGTGTGGAAGTGGAAGGCGCTACCCGCTCGTATATGGAGCAACCGGGTAAGCTGGATATGTCCGATGCTTTCTCGCTCCGTATGACGCGTGCGGACGGCGAACGATTCACGACCTGTGCGTATATCCCGGGTCATAACACATCCGCTCCGAGCGGTGCAGCGCCTGCAGCGTATGTATCGCCTGCCGACCCGATGGCCGGTGCGCCGGTGGATCTGTCGCTGACGGAGGAGGCCGACGTGGAGGTATACAGCGTGATGGGTTATAAAGTGTTTGCCCGCCATTTTAACAAGGGTGTGTCTTCGTTTGCCGCCCCTGTTTATCCGGGAGTGTATATTATGAATGTCCGTATGAACGGAGAGGTATTGACGCTCCGTCTGCGTGTACGTTAACCCGATATTTGTTTATTTAAGTAGTAACTAAATTTTTAGAGAATGAAACATCGATTACTCTCTCTCTTGGCAGCTATATGTATGGCTGTCTCTGGATTTTCAGCGGTTCAATATACGCTGAATGAAAGTTTTGAGTCGGGTATCCCTGAAGATTGGTCACAGGAAGTGGTGAATACCGTAGCCGGTGGAGCGTGGATCCTGGATGATCTCGCTACGAATCCGGCCGGTGCGTATGACGGAGACCACCGTGTGGCTTTGCGTGATCTGGACGGAAGTTTCGGCTATTGTGTCCGTTTGGTGACGCCGTCCCTGGACTTAAGCCAGATGGTAGCGCCGGTTCTGTCGTTTGCCTATGCGCAACCGAGACAGAGCACTTTCTGCGATACGCTGGCTATCTATTATCGTATCTCGGATCATGACCCGTGGGTCATGGTACGTAAGTATGATACCTACCAGGGCGCTTGGTCTTTGCAGACGATAGAGTTACCGGCTGCTTGTCGTACGGCTACCTGCCAATTGGCTTTTGAGGCCACTCAGGCCGGCGGTTACGGCGTAGTACTGGATGCGGTACGCGTATATCCGCAATCGCAGTGTATGGACGCTACGATCACGGGTATCTCGTCGGAGGCAACCGCTGCGTTGATCAGCTGGGCACCTCGTGCCGGCAGACAGTTTGAACTGGTGGTATCGCCTTCTGCGATATACAACCTCTCGGAGATTGACGATGAGACGGTTATCTTCCATGACAGTACGATTACCGGTGTAGGTAAAGTGATATCCGGTTTGACTCCGGAGACGCAGTATTATGTGTATGTTCGCACGGATTGCGATGACAACGAGTCGGGTCATACCAATTGGGTAGACGCTACATTCACTACGCCGCTCGGCATCCCATACACGCCGAGTCTGGCATCCGTCCCCTCTTCTTGGTCGCAGAAGCAAGGAGCTGTGGCTGCATCCGTAGAGGGAAGCAGTCTTACCGACAATACTTCCTCCTATAACTGGAAAGCAACCACCAATACGACAGTCTTCGGTACTGCGCATATCTACGGACAGAGCAATGGTACGCCCTCTTGGTTGCTTACCCAGGCGCTCTCTATCGCTCCGGAGGAGGAGAATGCCAGTGTGCTGTTGTCATTCAAGTTGGCGCTGACGAACTCGGCTACTGCCACTACGGCAAGTACAACGGCTGCTACCTCCAAGTTCCATGTCTATGTATCGGCAGACGAAGGCGAGTCGTGGATACTGCTTCGTACGATAGAGGGGAAAGAGTTCAAAAATACCGGTGCGCAATACAATATCCTGTTGGATGATTTCATTGAGTCCGGTTCTATCCGTTTGGCCTTTGTGGCGGATGCGCAGGCAACTACCTCATATTTCCATATGACTGAGGTACGCGTCGTTGAGAGCGATGGTTTATGCTTGGGTATCTATGGATTGAAACCGACGGTTACATCGAATAGTATCAGTCTGGCTTGGAGCAAAGTGGGTTCGACCGCTTCGGTGGTTACCTTGTCCGATGTAGCGGACTTCTCTAATGTGCTGCAGCAGCAGACTGTCTCCGGATCGTCGCATGTATTCAACGGCTTGGAGACCAGCGCTACCTATTATGTAAAGGTACGCCAGGATTGTGAGGAAGGCGATTCGCTGACGGCTCAACTCAAGACCCCGTGTCCGTCCACTACGATCACGGAGGAGAATCCGTTTGTAGAGGGCTTCGAGTCGTACGAAGGTAAGATATTCAGTGCTACGGACGGTGTGTCTCCGGATTGCTGGCAGGTATATGCGGATGACGCCGTGCTGCCGCACGTCATTGACTCGGTAGGAACGAAGATTCAGAATAGAAAATGGTACCGCCACAGCGGTATGAAATCGCTCACCTTCTATGGTAAGGGTAACTGCTATGCCGTATTACCGGGCTTTACGAACGAACTCAAAACCCTGCGTGTCTCCTTCTGGATGCAGAGCGATGCGAACAGTGGTACGTTGACCTTAGGTTATATCACCGATGGCGATCTGGAGCTGAATACATTCCAAGCGATTGCTACGTATAACGGCAACTCGGGCGCAATGGTACAGCGTACAGCGGATCTGATGGAAGTTCCTGCGGAAGCCAGGAATCTGGTTATCCGTTGGTATGCATCCGGTGTCTCCACCTGCTGTATCGATGATATCGAGCTGAGTCTGCTTCCGCAGTGTATGAAGGTCAAAGGCGTACAGGTAACGCCGGGTACTGCTTATTCGGAACTCACCTTCACGGACAACGGTGCTCCCGCTTATGACGTATTGGTTACTACCAAGCGTCTGAATCCGGATACGCTGCAAACCACAAATGTCATCGCTTTCCGCGATACGGTGACCAACGATACCGTGCAGATAACCGGTTTGGCTGCAAACACTACCTATTATGCGTATGTTCATCCTATTTGCGAAGAGCAGGCTGAGGCGGTGGCATGGTCGGACTACGTATCTTTTACCACGCCTTGTTCGGTGGTATCGATTACCAAACAGGCGTTCTCTCAGAACTTCAATTCAATCACCAGCGGTATACCTGTATGCTGGGATAACTCCGAGGGTACGACTACCACGGAGAGTTATAAGTGGAGCTACGCTTCTTCCGGTCATGAAGGAGCCTGTGTGCGTTTTGACTCCTATGTGAATAGTAGCGGAAATACCAATCTTTTGGCGACGCCTTCGATTGATCTGTCGCGCGATGCGACCCTCTCCTTCTGGTGGAAGAACCCGTACGGTGGTGCAGGCGATGTGCTTATCTCTACCGATGATGGAGTAACCAAAACTTCGTTGGCGGATGGTTTGGCATTGACGAGTGTGTCCAACTGGACGTATTATGAGATCAGTCTGGCTCCTTATACAGGTTCGACGGCGATTATCTATTTCTCGGGTACGAGTAACTATGGTACTGGCGATGCGTATCTGTATCTGGATGATGTGATGGTAGAGCTGATGCCTACCTGTCATAAGATGGGTGCGCTCTCGCTGATGGCATCTACGGCTAAATCCGCTACCTTGCGATATGATCCGACCAATGCGCCGCAATATCAGGTAGTCGTTTCTACCACTTCCATCAATCCGGCAACGGCGGATCTCTCGTTGGAGAATATTGTGTACAACGCAGTAGTCACCACGAGTCAGCCTGTGATTACCGGTTTGGATGGCAACTCCCGTTACTATGCGTATGTACGCGGTATGTGCGAGGATGAAGATTACGGTTTATGGTCTTCTGAGTTCACCTTCAAGACGCTCTGTACCGCTATTCCGGTGGAGAACTTCGGTACCGAGACCTTCACCGATCCTAACTCCGTTGATTGTTGGACCTTCGGTTTCACCACGCAGGGAACACAGACAACCGGTGCGTACGCAAAGCGTAATACCGAGACTTCTTATGGCGCGTATATCAAGCTCAGTAAGGAACAGGTAGCCTATACCAAGAATGCGCTGGGCGTGGATACCGCTTATAGCGACGGTGCGTATGCTATCTCGCCGCAGTTGGGCTTGGAGGACATCCGCGAATATCAGGTGACGTTTGATGCCGCTACGATCAGCCAGGCCTCGGATAACTACAAGCGCCTCAATGTGGGTGTGACGGTAGATCCGAATGATCGAAGTGCTATCCAGATCCTCAAGACTATTGATTTGGATTATGCAGCCGATTCGATGGCTATCAAGTCGTATTCGGTCAGCTTCGCCGCGGCAGAGGAGGATTATCTGGGACGTGAGATCCGCTATGTGATCTTCCAGCTGAAAGAATCATCCAAGCATGACTCTACTAACTTTGTGCTCATCGATAATGTGTCCATCGAGCCGGTGGCATCCTGTGCGCAGGTGGTTGAGTCCAGAGTAGACTCTATCCAAGTGTATGGAGCCGGTATCTCTTGGGAGGCTATCGCTTCGTCGGAGGAATACCAGGTAATGCTGTCCACCGTGAATAGTCGTCGCCCGGATACCATCGCCACACCGATCCTGCTGGATATCGTGGATACCAACCATATGATTTTCTCCGATTTGGAGAGTAACACGCAATATTTCGCATATGTCCGCGCGATATGCGGCGAGGGCGATACCGCCAAGTGGAGTAATGCGGTTCGTTTCCGCACCGCCATCGCTATTCCTTGGGATGAACCGTTTGAGGCAGCTTCGCTCTCTAACGGATGGCAGTCGCTCTATAACAAATTCACGGGCGACAGCATCAATACCTCTTCGCTCGGTCGCCCCGCCGGTGACTATAAATGGTCGATCATAACCACCGGTGTACCGTCCGATATGACGGCTCCGGCTGCTTACGGCTACCTGGATGATTATGAGTACGGCTATATCTGGCTCATCTCGCCGACCGTGGATCTGACCGGTCATGAGGGCGAATATGTGGAAATGAGCTTTGATGCAGAGCGCTCTTCTTCTACAGCGAGTGATGCGAAATTCTATGTGATCGTTAGCGAGGATGGCGGTTTGAGTTGGAAGAAATCCAATGCTACTACCTGGGAGGAGAACGGCGATTATGAATTCAACGCTATTCCTACCACCAAGACATCCTACAGCATCGGTCTGACGAAATATATAGGCAAGAAGATCGCGATCGCTTTCTATATGGAGTCTCCATATGGCTACTCCCATATTCAGCATGGCTTGTTCGTAGATAATATCTCTGTGCATACCTATGATGCGATTTGCCGCGGTGTCCAAAAGGTATCAGTGGCTCCGACTGCATCGACCGCAACGGTTAAGTGGGAGATTGAAGGAACGCCGACTAAGGCGGATCTGGAGATCTCGAATGTAGCTACGTTCGCTACCCGTCTCGATTCGGTATCTGTGGAGGATGCGTATGAATACACCTTCGAGAATCTGGAGCCGAATACGACCTATTATGTACGTATAAAACAGTCGGATTGTGAGGATGCGGAATGGAAGACCCTTTCGTTCACTACCGAATGTTTGCCGCTCACGCAATTGCCGTGGTCGGAGGACTTTGAGAGTTACGAATCCGGAGATTTCAGCAGCGATTGTTGGCTCAATAAGCATCTGGAAGGTAATGGTACCCAACTATTCAAAGTCTATACTTCGACTAATGGTGACAACTCGACCCATCAACTTCAGTTGCCGGATATGCGATCCGGCACGAAGACGCTGCTGGGTTTGCCTCGCTTCACATTGGATGAGGCAGCATACCAGTTCGTGATCGACGTATATCGTAATACCTCTTCTTATCCGAAGGAGGGCTTGCGTATCTTCGCTTCGTTGGCTGCTGACTTGGATTCCACGGCGGTCGAGTTGGCGTTTATCTCGCGTAACTACAATACGGCTGATACAACGGGTGTGAATATCATTCCGGCTGAGGGTGCTTCCGGTTGGTATACCTATAAACTGGATATCCCGTTGGAGGGAGACGTTCGTATCTTTGTCCAAGGCGAGAGCGCTTATGGTTCATCCACCTATATGGATAATTTCGGCATTCGTCATGCGCCGGTTTGTCCGGATGTATTCGGATTGGCAATAAGCGACATCCATGCGGACTCCGCACTCGTCACAATCAAAGACTTGGATGCAAGCGGATATCATTTTGTGCTGGCTACCAATGCCATTGACCTGAATGACTTAAGTGTTGAGGATGCAGCCTACATCCTGGTGAACGACTCTGTTTACGGGGATACCGTGCTGCAGTTGGCAGGCTTGCAAGTCGCTACTACCTATTATGTATATGCACGCACGCTGTGCGAGGATGAGAAGGTGGGCGCATGGTCTGCTCCGAAGACCTTCACTTCGGCTTGTGGTCTGATCTCCGTTATTGCAGACCAGCCCTGGAGAGAAGGATTTGAGAACTTACCTACCGGTTCGTCTTCGTCTGCTGCTCCTATGTGCTGGGATCTGCTCAATGCCAACCAGGGCAGCGGTAGCGCGAGCATCTATGTCAATACCTCTTCTTCCTATGTCCACAGCGGCTCCAAGAGCTTGTGGTTCTCCATAAATAGCAGTGCAGACGATGCATTTGCTATCTTGCCGGAGATCGATGCGCTCAATACCTTGCAGATTGAATTCTACTACAAGCATGAGAGCACCGGCTCCAGCGGAGAACTCTTCTTGGGTTATATGACCGATATCACGGATGCTACTTCGTTTGTACAGATCGCCGGATTTACCCGTTCTACCTCTTGGGAGAAAGCAGAGGCGGTTTTGTCCGCTATTCCTGATTCGGTGATAGGAACAGCACGTTTGGCATTCAAGTATGCTAAAAACAGTTCTTCCTCATCCTATTACATGGGTATAGATGATATCAAAGTCGGTATCATTCCTGCTTGTTTGCCGGTTTCTGATCTGGCAGCCCAGCTGACCTTAGGTGACGGTACGGTAGCTTCTCTGACGTGGGCTTCGGATAGTGTAGCAGGATGGAGAGTACAATACGCTACTGCCGCTAACTTTGCGAATGCTATTGAAACCACAGTTACCGATACTACCTTTATCGCACTCAGCGGATTGACGCCGGAAACGGAATATTACGCTCGTGTGAAAGCGATCTGTGAGGATGGTGTGGAGAGCGAGTGGTGCGATGCCATCAGTTTCTTGCCGACGGACGCGCTGTCTCTGACTATCAATGATGGTACCTCCACGAGTGAGTATGTACCTGTCTACGGATATTGGACCGATCACCTCACGGTGAGCCAGTTCGTTATTCCTGCGGCTGATCTGGCAGCGCTTCAAGGAACGTACCTCAACCAATTGACCTTCTACGCAACTGAAGACAACGTATCGTGGGGTAACGCTCAATTTGAGGTATACATGGCCGGAGTGCCTTCTACCTCCATCGCGGCATTGGCCGATTGGAGCGTATTGAGTCTGGTGAAAGCAGCCGGTAGTTTGTCTATTGTGAATAATCAGATGGTGGTTCTTCTGGACGAACCGTATCAGTACGACGGAGGTAACCTGCTGATTGGCTTCCAGCAGACGACAACAGGAACTTATTCGTACAGTCACTGGTATGGCCAAACCGTTACCGATGCTTCGTACGCAGGATACGACCAGTCTGTTTCCCAACGCAACTTCCTGCCGAAGATGCGGATTGAGTATATCACGAGCGAAGGTCCTCTCTGCTCCAGACCGGCAAGCCTGAAGGTGGATGCGATCACCTCTACTTCGGCTCGGTTGAGCTATGACAAGAAAGAGGCTCCGGAGTGTGAAATCCTGATGACGTCCAAAGCGCTCAATCCGGATACGCTCACCGTGGATACCTTCGTGGTATTCCGCGATACGGTGTCGAATGATACCATTGAGTTCAACGGACTCCTGCCTCAGACACCTTATTATATATACGCCCGCGCGTTGTGCGAAGACGGACAGGCAAGCATCTGGGCTGCTACGTCGTTTACCACGGCTTGCGAGGCAGTAGATGTTCTTCCGTATGAGATGGACTTTGAGGACGAGACAGTTTCCTCGATTCCTTCGTGCTGGACGGTAGCCCGCTCCAGCGGTTCCGCTTCGGATTATCCGTATGTATACAGTTCCGGAACGTACGCACATGGTGGAACGAAGGCCTTCGCATGGGGTACCTCTACCAGCTACTCCACTACGCCGGCTACCACCTGGGCTTCCCTGCCGCCGATGGAAGAAGATATCAAGAACCTGGAGATGAGCTTCTGGTATCGCTCGGCTTCATCATCCTACGACTGCGATAGTATTGTGGTAGGTGTGATGTCCGATCCTTTGGATACCACTACGTTCGTGCCGGTTGACGGATTCTATCCGACCTCCACAACGTATGTTCAGGCAGAAGTGGACTTCTCTTCCTATGCAGGAAACGGAAAGTATATTACCTTCAAGCGTGTATTGGTAGGCGAAAGTTATTACTCTAGTCTGTATTACACGCCGTTCATCATCGATGATATTGCGGTAAGCAAATTGCCGGATTGCCGATTGGTGAAGAGGCTGGCAGCATCGCCGGTGAATGCTACATCGGCTACGGTACACTTCGTGCTGACCCCGTCGCCCGAATACGACTTTGTCGTTACCACGGAGGCGATTGATCCGGATACGGTCGCCAAAGTGCCTGATTCACTGATCATCCGATATGAGAAGATAAGCAACGACACCATCGAACTGACCGGTCTTACCCCGGCCACCGGCTATTACGTCTATGTACGCAGTATCTGCGAGGAATCGGAGGCCGACTGGGCAAGCACGCAGTTCACAACGCGTTGTCTGGCGGAAATACCGTATGTACAGAATTTCGATGATCCATCCGACGTCAAGCCGATTTATACAGGAGCCACTATTTCTACGATTCCGTCTTGCTGGGAGGAGGGATATGAATCAACCTCTTATCTGACGTATATCCAGAGCAATACGAACACCTCTACCTATGCGTTCTCCGGAACGTCTGCGTTGTATCTCTATTCGACTGCTACTTACGGTTCGTATATCGTATTGCCGGAGATGGATGCTGCGTTGGATACCTTGCAGTTGACCTTCAAGGCACGTGCAATGTATCAGGGTTCTTCGTCGGTAACCAACTACGCTACTTCGACTTACGCTCACAGCGTAGCGATCGGAACGATGACTGATCCGAATGACTTCTCTACCTTCGAGTTCTTGGAGACATACGTGCTCCAGGAAGTGGCAACTACTCCGTCGAGTGCGGCGGATGCATGGGAGGATGTAACGATCTATCTCCAGGCTGCAACCGGTAAGTATATCACTTTGGTTACCGCCTTCAGCAAGTCGAACAATGTATGGATCGACGATGTGGAGGTATCCAGAGCCCCGAACTGTATTGCTCCGGCTGCTATCAAGGTATCTGCCGCTACAACAACCGCAGATGTGACCTGGATCAGTAAGGCGAGTGCGTTTGAGGTAGCAGTCGGTGAAGCCGGATTTACGCTGCCTAACGAAGCTGACTCGATCTACAGTGTAGCCGATACGACGGGTCTTCATATTGAGGGTCTGGCGCAATCGACAAGCTATGATCTCTATATCCGCTCGGTATGCGACGAGAGCGAGTCTTCCGATTGGAGCCGTGTAACGACCTTCACTACCGGAGCTAAGGTTCCGTTCGTGGATGATTTCGAGGATCGTAACCAATGGAACTTCATCAATGGCACGTATACCAATGCCTGGGCATGGGGCTCGGCTGTATCCAATGGCGGTTCTAGCGCAATGTATATCTCCAATGACGGAGGTACTACGAACGAATACTCCAGCAGCTTAGCGGCCGTTTATGCGACCAAGACATTTGACTTCGGAGAAGAGGGTGGTTATGTCTTCCAATACGACTGGCGTGCCTATGGCGAGAGCACGTATGACTACCTGCGTGTAGCGCTTGCTCCTGCTGACACGAAACTGACGGCCGGTTCCTATGCTGTTTCCGGTTTGAGCTCTTCTTCGCTCCCGACGGGATGGCAGGCACTGGATGGCGGTTCGAAACTGAACCTCAGCTCGACCTGGCAGACCATACAAAGCGATGAGATATCCCTCAAGGCTGGTCAGTATATGGTGGTATTCGCATGGATCAATGACGGTAGTACCTTGACCAATCCTCCGGCTGCAATCGATAACTTCAGTATTGACAAGGTACAGTGTTCCGCTCCTCTGATTTCGGAGATTACGGATGTCACGGATTCCTCGGCGGTTGTACGTTGGGATACCCTGGCTCCGGCATATGAGATTGCGCTTATCCGCGGATTAGACACGGTATATCGTTCTGTAACGGGATGCGATACGCTCCTCCTGGAGAATCTGAATTCGAGTACCTCGTATGTGATAAGAATGCGTGCTATCTGCGATGAGGAGACGACGTCGAACTGGTCAGCACCGTACGGATTCGCTACTACTTGCGCAGTGCTTGTAGTGGATGAGACCGGCTGGTCGGAGAACTTCGATGCGTTGACCGAAGGTATCCCGGGTTGTTGGGATAACTCCGAGGGTACGACTACCACGGAGAGTTATAAGTGGAGCTACGCTTCTTCCGGTCATGACGGAGCATGTGTTCAGTTCAACTCCTACAGTAACTCCAGCGGAAATACCAATTATCTGGCAACGCCGGAACTGCTGTTGACCAAAGACATGCAGCTCACCTTCTGGTGGAAGAATGCAGCCGGTGGTGCAGGTGAAGTACTCATCTCTACCGACGGTGGTACTACCAAGACTTCGTTGCTCAACAATCCGACCAATGTAACGGAATGGACCGAGTACGAATTGGATCTGTCCGACTATACGGGAAGTACGGTGATCATCTACTTCAAGGGAACCAGTAACTATGGTTATGGAGATGCTTATCTGAACCTGGATGATGTATCGATCGCTCCGCTGCCTGACTGCCGTGCGGTGAAGAATCTCGAGCTGTCGAATATCACCGCTGAGGGCGTTACTTTGAACTTCAGTTTTGCGGATGGTCAGTTGCATGACGCTCAGGTGGCTATCAGTCGTGAGTCAGCATTCGATCCGCAAACGGCGATGGTATTGGATACGATCTCTGATTCGACCTATACCTTCCAGGTGGCGCTTCAGGATAAGGTGACCTATTATGTATACGTACGCCAGGATTGTGGTGAAGAAGAAGTTTCCGCTTGGAAATCGATATCCTTCGTAACGCCGTATGTCCTCCGTTACGATGCAGAGTTCACCTCCACGACACTGCCGGATGAGTGGTCTCGTTACAGCGGTAAGTTGAATGACGTACTGGCCGGAACGGCTGCGTTGAACACCGCTACCTCCGGTTGGAGTCTGGTATCGGCGAATACCGCTATCGATGACTACCACTTCAAGGGTAATATCTATGGAACCAGCTTCGCTTACTGGGTGGTTTCTCCGCTCGTATCCTTGGCTGCTCCGGAAGATAAGGCTGTCATGCTCCACTTCGATGCGGCATACAACAAGTACAACAACGTGGATACCGATCCTGCAGTAGGTGAGGATGATCGCTTCGTAGTACTCGTATCGACGAATAACGGTGCTTCCTGGCAGATCGTCAAAGAGTGGAACAATGACGGTACCGGTGATTATGTACTGAGCGAAGTGCCCAAGGAGGGTAAGACCTACCATGTGGTATTGAATGACTTTATCGGTCAAACGGTACGTGTAGCGTTCTATGGCGAGTCTACGGTATCGAATGCGGATAACGATTTCCACTTCGGTCACATCAGTATGAACTACAGCATTGAGGAAACCTATCAGTCTGTCATTTGCGACGGTAATGATTATGTAGGTGCCGATGAGGGCAATACCTTCTATATCACGCCGGAAGAGTACCATGTGGGTGACAATGTTTATAACAAGTACATTCCGGCGGTGAATAACCGGGCGGATTCGCTGATAACGCTCTACCTGACTGTTATGGGAACGGAGACCTTCGAGGATTCAGTCGTTCTCTGCGAAGGCGAACACTTCAGCCAGGTCATCCACGGCGGTACCTTCGACTTTGATGCCTATGTGGGCATGCAGGATCAGGCTCGTTTCGTTACCTCGGAATACGGATGTAGAGACGTGGTTAAACTCAAAGTTACGGTCATCCCGTCGATTGAGGCACACGTATATGACTCCGTAGCACGTGGAGAAACGTACATGTGGCACGGCAAGGGATATATCTCTGCTACCACAGCTACCTTCGATACCGTCTCGCTTGTCACGGGTTGCGATAGTACGGCAGTGCTTCACCTGTCGGTATATGATGCGCCGGAAGAGGCTATCCATAGCGTATATGCTCAGTCTCTGCTGATTGCGCCGAACCCGGTTAAGGCGGGTGAACCGATCCGTGTCCTCACTGATTTTGCAGCAGAGGAACTGGCAGAAGCCCGTATCGAAATCGTTTCGTCCACCGGTGCAATCGTTTATGTGCAGCAAGGTGCAGACGCTCCGTGTACCCTCCCGGGTATTCCGGTAAGCGGCATGTATATCGTACGAATCACCGTTCGGGATAAGATATACATATCTTCGCTACTCGTCCACTAATCCGGCAATCGGATGGTATAATTCAAGAAACGGTGTCAAATTGGCACCGTTTCTTGGTGTTTTTGTATAATAAAGTATACGAAAAGTATTTTTTTTTAACTTTTTTGTCAAAAAATTTGTGTTTTTGGAGAAAAAGTTGTACTTTTGCGGACTTTTTGGGTTATTATGGTACAAAACAGGTATTAGGATTATGAAAAGTAGAGCCTTTATAGTAGTGTTGTTATTGATGTGCGCGTCTATGATGCGTGCGCAGTATAACACGGTCTATACCTGTGATTTTGAGACTTCTTCGGAGAACGCCAAATGGGTGTTGAATGCCACCGCGAAATCCAATGCAGACCAATGGTTGAATAAATGGTATATCGGTGCCGCCGGAGGTTTCGGCGTAGGCACTTCGTCCTCTTCCAAGGGTTTGTATATCTCTTCCGGTACGGGTGCTGACACGCTTATTTCTTCCTATACCAGTAGTCAGAGTGCTATCGCTACCGCCAGCCGTACGCTTACCTTAGCGGCCGGCACGTATAGCGTGGTATTTGACTGGGTGGCTAAGGGATCGAATGAAGCGGATGGTATATACGTATTCTGGATGGAGAGTGATGCCCAGTATCCTTCTTATGGTACATGGTCTACCGCTTCTTCGCTTTCGCTGCCTCCGTATGTGACGAATGCTACGCGTTACGGCGGTACGGATATCTGGCGCAGTTCGGCATTCACATTCTCTACTGCCGGTAATGGCGGTAAACTGGTGGTGCTGTGGTTGAATACGCTCACGGCAGCGGCTGAGCCGGCAGGAAAGGTGGATAATATCAGCATTTATGCGGGTACTACTTGTCCTCCGCCGACCGGCGTGCGTTATCATGGCGATACCCAAACGATCACCTGGAACGGGAATGCATCTTCGTACGACGTGATGCTGTATAATTTCCATACCCAGACGCTTTCTACCTATACCGGTCTGACGACCCGCTCGATGCAGATGCCGGATGTCAGCGAGGAGGGATATTACTATATCTATGTTCGTTCGGTTTGCGACGAGGGCTACAGTACTTGGGTATATACCGAGCAGTTCATCTGGCTCAAAGGCGCACGATGCATTGATCTCTTCGATCTGGGAGCCGATCGTTCCTATGCGGGTGTATGCTATGTAGGAGAGTTCGATGATTTTATTCGGAACAATCGCCAAGGTACGCTTGGTAGAGTGGATAACGGTCCCCGCGATCCGTCCAGTATGCATACCATTCACATTGACCGAAATGAGATTGATCCGAATACAACGGTGAACGGCGGTTTGCATACCGTTCCGCCGGGCGAGATCGCCTCGGTGCGCTTGGGTGCATATACCAGTTCCGGTCAGTCTGCCCGCGTCGAATATAAATATACCGTTTTGCCGGGTATGTCGGATCTGTTGGATCTGAAGTACGCGGTGGTCATGGAGTCCGGAAACCACGGTTCGTCCTTGGCGGATCCGGATATGAACCCGACCTTTACGCTCAATATTCTGGATGGCAACGGCCAAGAGTTGGACGCTTGTTCGCAGCGTTATTTCGTAGCCGGTTACGGCGATCAGCGCAACTGGCATCAGGAGCCGGAAGATCCGGATATATATTGGTGCGATTGGTCCACCGTCACGGTGTCGCTTCGCCGGTATGTAGGTCAGACGATTACCTTGCGTTTGACATCCGCCCGTTGTTCGTACGATACACACCCGGCATATGCGTATTTCACGCTCAATTGCCGTGGTGGTGACTTGCAGGGTATTGCCTGTGGCGATTTCTCGACGGACCATTTTGAGGCACCGGCCGGATTTAACTACAAGTGGTATCGGGATGATGACCCGACCAAACAGACGCTGTCCACGAGTCAGCGCTTCGATATCGATCCCGATGATCCGACGGTATATGTGGTGGATGTGATTGATAAGAACGCAGCCGGTTGTTCGTACTCTTTGACGGCGAACCCGAACCCGCGTTTCCCGCAAGCGAGAGCATCGGTGATCTCCACGCAGAGCGGTTCGTGTACCAACAAAGTGACTTTCGCGCCGAACTGTCATGTGGTTCGTATCAATCGTCAGACTTTGGATTCCGTGCTGACCGACGAGCCGGTGGAGAGTATATGGTGGGATTTCGGTGACGGCAGCGCGCAGGAGATGTCGATGGACGGACAGGTATCGCATGACTATCCCGCCGAAGGCGGTGAGTTCGACGTCACTATATCGGCGGTTATCTCCGGCGGTGTGTGCACGGACTCGCATACCTTCCGGATTTCTCTGCCGGATCTGACCACGCCGGATGTGCACGAGCAGATTCATTATTGCGAGGAAGGTACCGATTGGACGGAGACTACCGATCTGATCAATCAATACGGATGCAACTATCAGAAGGTAGTACACCATATGTATCATCCGACGTATGAGACGACGTACCAGGAGCGCATGTGTGAAGGCGGACGGTACTACTTCCCGGGCGACGGCAAATACTATACCACATCTGTCGATACCTCGCTGCAGCTCCACTCGCAATACGGTTGCGACAGTGTGATCAACCTCCATCTGGTGGTAGACCCGCGTCTGGATGTGGAGTATCCGTATGAGTTGAAGGTTTGTTCGGAGGATGCGGCAATCGAGATTCCTTACCGTGTCGTTTCCGGTTCGATGGATAGTATCAAAGTCTATTTCTCGGAGGCGGATCAGCAGCGCGGCTTTGAGGCTTGCTACGGTTTTGCCAACGGAGAAGACGTAATCATCCCGCTGCCGGAAGGTGTTTATCCGGATCTGTATGATGTACATATCGAGTTCGGCGGCGAGCGCTGCCAGATGGACATGCAGAGCATGCAGTTGATGCTGACCTATCCGGTGGATATCTTCATGCAGACCGGCGGTTTCCTGGCGGTTCAGAACGCGGCTTATAACGGAGGATATGAGTTCGTGTCGTTCGCTTGGTTCCGCAATGGAGAGAAGATGGATGAGAATGCTTCATATATCCCGACCAACCCCACAGATATCGGTGCAACCTATGTGCTGAGCGTGGTGCGTGAGGGAGAGAAATATTCGATCGAGAGTTGTCCTCTTATCTATGACCCGCACGCGCAGGGCATAGATGACGTCTCTGCGGAGAACGTGGTTGTTTGGCCTACGATGGTTCAAGCGGGCGGTACATTATGGATGGCTCCGGGCGAAGCATGCATGATATATAATATTTTAGGTGCGGTAGTGGCTCGTTATCCGAAATCGGAAACGACTCGCTCTATCACCGCTCCGGCGCAAGCAGGAATGTATCTGGTAGTGTCGGATAATCATCAATCAACGTCAATCATTGTCCGTTAAACGTTTCATAGGGTCCGTTGCCCTCTGTGTAGGGTGTGTGTTGCTGTCTTGGACGCCGGCGACGGCGCAGGTGCGTATCGGCACGCAGCATTTCATCACCGCTTCTTTGGCGGGCGGTACGGGGCTCGGTATGTCCGGACAACAAATGATCAAACCCGCCCTCGGCGGAGAAGGTCAGTTCGCTTTGTCGTACGAGGTGCTTCATAACGGCTTCTTCTTCAGTTTCGGTATCGGCATGGATTATCGGATGTCGCGATACAAACTGGCGGACGGGATGGTAGATGCGTTTGCTACGCAGGATCGGGACGGCCATGATATCATTTATCGGTACGTCTATTCCAATTATCGCGAGACGCAGCAGACGGTGTCGGCGACGGTGCCTGTCTGGTTTGGTTATCGAATCAAGGACAAGATCTATTTCGCGTTCGGAGCCAAGCTGGCTATGCCGGTATGGAACAACTATCGGACGAAGACGGATTTATATACGGAGGGTATCTATCCCAACCTGATTGAATACGTGTCGCGCAATGTGCCTTCGTACGGATTCTATCCTACTGCGGAATACGAGGGCAAAGGCACATACAAAGCGCCTACGCTGTCCGTTTCTCCGATGGCGGAGGTGGGTGGTTTCTTCCGTATAGTGCCCGGTTTCTCCTGCCGTATAGGCGCGTATGTCGAGTATGCGATACCGGTGATGGGCAAATATGCAACAGGAGATATCGTGGATTACTCGGCAGTGGATCGCAATCCGCAGACCCAGAATATGGAGAATCTGAATCAAACAATCCGGTTTAACTCGGTAATGGATAGTCACGTCAATGCCTCGGCAACGGCTCATGCTGGAGAGAACCTGTTCAAGGGCTTGAGTCAGTATTTGTCGTTTGGTATCCGTGCTACATTCCGTTTCAATGTCACGCGTACACCGTCTGTATGTATGTGTGAAAAAGATAAATAATAGAAGGTATGAAGAGAAAATTACTTCTTATTGGAACATTCTTACTGGCCTTTCTGATGGCGATGCCTATGAGCTTGGATGCTGCGCAGGCGCGTCGTAAGAATAATAAGAATGATAAGAATAAATGGGCAAAGAACAAGCTGGATTTGCATCAGATCCATAATCTGTCGATGTGGGGTGGTGTAGGTTACAGCGGATTGGTCAATAGCTATGATAACAACGGCACGAGCCGGTTTATCGGCGGAGGCGGAGGCGAACTCGGCGTGGGTTATGAATGGCATTATAAGAAATTCATGCTCTTGGTAGGCCCTGAATTTCGTATCTTCTCCTCGCAGGATAACATCCCCTTCCAGGCATCGGAAAACCCGTTCTCTTTGGTGGGAACCGATCCGGCATCTATCTATGTGCTGCCGGGACAAACGAAGTTCTATGAGTTCGACAAGTTGCGTGAGACACAGGTGGTTGGCCAGATCATGCTTCCTATCATGGCGGGTGCTCAGTTCAATGATTTCAAGGTGCCTTTGTATTTCTTAGCGGGAATGAAAGTGGGTTATACCCTGCTTCACTCCTATACCCAGCGCGGAGATCTGACTACCTATATCCATGACCCGGTGGCTTATGACCCGTCCTGGTACGATGTTCGTGATTTGCATACCGGGCGCTATAAATCCAGCGGCAAGAACGGTATGGGAGTCGATGTGGCGATTTCTGCCGAGTTGGGCGTGAATATAGAGAATTATTTCAGCGAGGAATGGAAAGCCGACAACGAGGCACGTAAGTACCCGTGGCATTTCCGCGCAGCGCTTTTCATGGATTACGGTCTGCCCCTGACGAAGTTAGGTACATCGGCGCCGATGGTGACGGTATCGGAGGCGCAGGCACAGACGATCTCGCTGCATCAATCGAGTTATGCCACTTCGTCGTTGAACAGCCTGATCGTAGGTGCTAAATTCACCGCGGTGCTTCAGTTATCGAGACCGAAGTTGCCGAAGCCGCAGAACCCGTATATGGTCATTCAGCTCGTGAATGGCCGCACCGGACAACCGATGACGGGCGCGGAAGCGAAAGCGAACTTCGAGGTGAGGAACGTAGCGAAAGGAAAAGTGGTTAAACGTGGCGGTTCCAATAACAAAGGTATGTTCATCCAGCGTCTCAAACCGGAGCGATATATGGTGTCGGTGACAAAGGACGGTTTCTTGCCGCATGAGCCGTTTGCAATGGAGCTGATCGAGGGCGAGAATACGAACCTGAAGAGGAAGTTGGATACGACGATTGTCGTGCTCTATCCGGAACCGATCTTCCGTTGCAAGGTTTTGAACGCCGCTACGAACGAACCGATTGCAGCCCATGTGACGGTGATCGATAAGACGGACTCGCATAAGGTGAAAGAGATGGAAGTAGCGGTAGCCGGCGGGCAAACGAAACTGCCTGTAGGCGAAACCTACTACAACGCGCTGGTAGAAGCAAAAGATTTCCAGACACGTATCTATCCGATCGGTGTTCAGGGATTGGATGACATCACGCTGGAGTATGTCCTGGAGCCGATAGAGAAAGGCCGTACGTTCGTCATTCAGAACCTGTTCTTCGCATCAAACGAGACCACTATCCTGCCGCAGTCGGAACCGTCCTTGCAGGAGTTGTATGAGTTCCTCGAGGCTAATCCGGATGTACGTATCCGCATTGTGGGTCACACCGACTGGGTCGGCTCTGATCGGGATAACCAAATCCTGTCCGAAGGTCGTGCAGAGAGCGTCAAACGCTCGATGGTGGAGCGTGGTATAGCTCCGGAGCGAATGGAGACAGAGGGTAGAGGCGAGACGCAACCGATCGATACCAACGAGACGGAAGCCGGTCGTCAGAACAACCGTCGTGTAGAGTTCACGATTCTCTAATCGCTGATAGATAACTCCTAATCCCTAACCCCTAAAAAGCAGGTTTCCCCTCAAAGGAAGCCGCTTTTTTTACGTTTTGCTAACCGTACTTTGCAAAATCGGCAATAATTCACCATATACTACCGATTTTTACACATTTATGTCCGATTTTTATTGTACCTTTGCACCCGATTTTGTATACACACATCCGCGCCCCGCGCACACATATACATATAAGCGTATATAGGCACCTCTATCCGGCTAGCCAACTAGAAAACTATTAAAAAACACAATAGAAATAGCATAAAAGCACAAAGATAGTAAATGACAAAGGCAAGAACAATACAAGTAAATGACACAAGAATCAATGTGTTGCTCAATAAAGACCAAAATGATTATATCTGTTTGACGGATATGACCAAGAATTTTGAGGATGGCGCTCGTTTGATAGAGAAGTGGCTTAATAATAAGAGCACGATTGATTTCATGGGAGTATGGGAACAATTGAACAATCCAAATTTTAAAACCCCCGAATTCGGGGGAATTAGAATGGAGGCTGGGAGTAACCGCTTCTATATGTCTGTGAACAAGTTCATTGAGCGCACCGGTGCTATTGGCATATTTGCTAAGGCCGGCCGCTATGGAGGAACCTATGCTCATAAAGATATTGCATACCATTTTGGTATGTGGCTGTCTCCGGAATTCAATTTACTTGTAGTGAAAGAATTCCAGCGTTTAGTGGAGGCGGAGAACAACCCATTACTGCTTCAGTGGGATATCTCCAGAATTCTTTCGAAGACCAATTACCAACTGCATACGGATGCAATAAAGGATAATATAATTCCACAACTGTCAATAGAAAAGAAGAAAGAGTATTTGGTTTATGCATCAGAGGCAGACATGTTGAATTTGGCTTTGTTTGGTTGTAGAGCAAAAGACTGGGAGGAACATAATCCTGAATTAGCAAGTAAGGGATTAAATCTTCGGGATACAGCAACCATCAATCAGTTGATAGTCTTGTCGAACCTGGAAGTAGTGAATGCGGAGATGATTAAACGAGGGGTAGAACGGATTGAGCGTTTCGCATTTCTGCAACAAATGGCGCAAGAGGAATTGACATCTTTGAACAAAACAAATGTAGAGCAGCAATTCAAACGGATAGCAACGAAATATCCGGTTGCGATAATGAATGATAAAATCACAGAATAAATAACATCAAAACAAAATAGAAATAACATAAAAGCAAAATACATCATGAAAAATTTACTTAACAATTTGTTAAATTGGGTTCTGAAAAAAGGACCAAGTGAGACAAAAAAGGACCAAGCTTGGGAAGAAAAGGAACAAGCTGGTTCAAAAAAGGAACAAGCTGAGCAAAAAGGGAACAAGCTGGGCGAAAAGGAACAAGTGAAAAGGACTAAGCTGGAGATGAACCCATGTGTAAGGGGAAGTGAGGCGCGAGAAGTAATGGGTAGTGAGGCGCGAGAAGTAATGGGAAGTGAGGCAGTGAGTGCGAATCACGCACTAATCACCCAATTATCACGCACTAATCACCCAATATCCCTCCGTGCCATCCGCTATGCAGCGGTGCTTTTCATGGTTCTTATGGTTGGTGTCGGACAGGCGTGGGCGGATGAGACTGTATTCTCGGCTACGGTAATTGCTACTGAAAATGTATCTGTGTCAAAACAAACTACAGATCAAGCAATAACTTCGGGGCAAGCGACTATATCCGGAGGATCTATGTATGTGTCTAACGGACAGGAAAAAAACGACAAGACATTGATTAGCACATCTATGGGGCCTAGTGGCGATAAAAGAAAAGGATTTACGATGACAAATAGCAATACAATGTTCAAAGTTGTATTGTCCAGCGCTCTTCAAAACGGAGATGAAATATCAACTGTATTTTATCCCAACTCTGGAAGTGATGGAAATGGTTTATGGTTTTCTACGGGTTCTACGATCCCAGGTTCAGCTCCAACTGCTAAGGCTACAACATCTTCTGTTTCGGCATGGACAGATATATCATATACTGTATCTACGGGTGATGGCATTTGTGGAGAGACAGCCTTTTATATTTATCGAGCTACGAGTACCTCTACCACTTTTCAGAATTTTACTATTACTCGAGCATCTACCACCAAATACACTTTAGCTTATGATGCGAATGGTGGGTCGGGAAGTATGCCGGCACATGAGTTTGCTTCGGGAACAACGGTGTATGCCGGTCAGAATGCAGGCTTTACTCCTCCTACCGGCAAAATTTTCAAGTGTTGGAATACGGAAGCAGAAGGTGGTGGCACGGAATATAAAGAGGGAGACTCATTTACTTTGAGCGCCAACACTACTCTTTACGCACAATGGATCACGGCATCTACCGGTAGTACATACTGCATTAATATGTATGACTTGTCCGGCGGTGCGAGTGACCAGATGAAGTATTTTACTTATTCCGGTTATGACGATATGCAGATATTGGATCTGGAGGTTCCAAACTATAAAACGGGCACAAATAACTTCTGGGTGGGTAAAAACGGCTCGTGGTATAATGATAATTTAGGAAATAGCAACGCTAAATCTGCGAACGAAAGGTTACAAGACTTATGCTTAAAGGGGAAACGTAGTACGAAATTGGGAACTAGTTCTCAAGGCGTATTAGCACGGTTCTTTGTATACGACAACTCCTGGCAGAACAACCTCTATATTGAATTCACTCCAAAGCAGTATTCTCTCATTTGGGGCGAAGAGGGTAAAGATTGGACTCCTGTCAAACTTTATCCTTCAGGTTGTGAAAATGAGTGGACGTCAGAAGTGGTTTCTTTGACGAGTGATCATATATCCAATGATGATTGGAAGTACTATGTGGGTATCTTGAAAGCCGACAATGGTGTTGCTTCTTGGTATAAGAGTAATACTAAGATAGTAAGTTCGATGGGAACGTACAATAAGCCATCCGATTCATGGGGAGGCAATGTAAGTACGCTTTCTGCCGGAGATAAAGGATTCTTCCGAATGTGGAGTGATGCAACAAGCTATGACAACTGGCGTTGTCACTTTGTGCCGGTTTATACACTATCCTATAATGCTAATAGCGGTACTGGTGCTCCGGCAAATGCATATACCGCAACAGAAGGTGATGCTACGGCTCGTACATTAAAAGTGTCCACAACGGAGCCGACTCGAAACGGATATAGTTTTGAGGGCTGGGCTGAGAGTAGTGCAAACGCTTCGGCAGGGACAGTCGATTACGCTCCGGGAGCAAGTATTACGCTTTCGGCAGATCAAGAACTCTGGGCTGTATGGGAATGCGTAGATCCGACGATAGGAACAGACTTATCGGAAAGCCAAGTGGATAAGTATGTAGGGGATGCTTCGCCGACTTTGACGGTTGCTGCTACTGCTGCAGGTGGTTCGGTTAGTTACCAATGGTATAGCAACACAGCGAAGAGTACGACTTCGCCAACACCGACAGCGTTGACGACAGGCGCAAGTTATAGCCCTTCAACAGCGGCGGCTGGTACAACATACTACTTCTGTAAAATAACAAACTCTACGGCAGGTTGTTCCAATGTCGAATATTCCAAAATCGCCAAAATCGTGGTTAGCCGAGCTAACCCGACTCAATATACCGTTTCTGGTACGGCATCTATCTGCGCTGGAGGTAATACGGATATTACATTGAGCGGCAGTCAAGTTGGAGCAAGTTACCAACTCAAGATAGGCGGATCTGCTACAGGCGACCCTAAAGAAGGTACAGGAAACGCGCTGACGTGGAATGTTTCTGCTACGGGAACTTATACGGTAAGCGCAGTCCAGACCACCAAATATTCAGCGCGCGACATGAATGGTAGTGCAACTGTTTCCTCTAAGACGCCTACTTCTGTTTCCTTCTCGGACTATACCTTGGATGCAACAGAAGGAGAGTCATTTGAGATAACTGGTATTTCTGCGGCTGGTTCGGGAACTCTGACTTATCAGTGGTATTCGTATACGGATGCTGAAGGTAGTGGCGAGGATGATATTGATGGCGCGACGAGTAGTACTTATACCTTTACTCCGGCATCTACAGGCGATTATTACTTCAAATGCAAGGTAACCGGTGATTGTGGTTCTGTTAAGTCAGATATGATTACCGTAACGGCCGCTACGGCTTGTTCTACTCCGGCTGATCCGGGTGGATTGACGGCAGGTTCGATTTCGTCGTCGGGCGTGACTTTTACTATTACGGATGATGCGAATACGAATAACTATGAGATTTACTACTCGACGAGCAGTACCGCTCCTACCGGTTCAACGGATGCTTCTGCAACGACAACGAGTAAATCTAAGGCAGTCACCGGTTTGACTGCTAACACCACCTATTACGCTTGGGTTCGTGCCGTTTGTAACGATGACTATAAGAGCGATTGGGTGGCTTTGACAGGAAGTACGTTTAAGACCTTAGCGGCAGGTACGAAGTATTACCTGTTTACTCCGACAAGTGCTCCGAATCCGTCGCATACAGGAACATTGTCGGGAGTGTTTATTAGTCCCGCTGCTACATCAGCTAGCAAAACAATAGACACGTATACTTTCACGAAGAATATAACATTTGGAGGAACAATAAGTTCTATTTCCGGTCAGCAGGCAGGTGATAAAAATATTACATATTATAACAAGACATCATCTACTAAATTTACGCTGTATGTAGACAATACGAATGGTTCACAACAGATTCTATATATCAGCAAGATTGTTGAGGGAGAAACATCTGTGACTGTGGCGAATTGTACCATTCCTGCATCTACGGCTAAATCTGTAGAATATACCTACGAAACAACAGACAATACAACATTTGGTTTTAGTGTGGGAAATTCACAATTAGTAATATACCAAATTGTTGCAGAAGAAGCAGGAACAGCTCATAAGGTAGCAGGAGAAAATGGCTATGCACTTAACTTGAATAAAGGACGTGTATCTTGTCCGTTGACTTCTAAAGCCGATATTTCCGTTAATGGTTTCTTAATTAAAGCTCCTTATAATAACTATAAGTTCACAAATACGACTGAATTACAGATAGATAAAGACAAGGAGTCAAGTTCATACATTAAATTTACAACGCCAGCATCTCCGGGACGCTTGAAATTAACCTATGGAGGAAGTAGCGGCGTACAAATGGCATATAACACATCTGCTTCTGATGATGGGGCGACCAGTATTACTTCGGGGACTTCTTATACATTGAGCGGCAGCACGACTTATTACTTGGTAAATACAGGAACCCAGACAGCTAAAATAACCAAGATCGAATTTACGGCTCCAGTTTCGACATACAATGTATCGGCAGTAACAAGCACGGGAACGAGCACTTACGGAACAGTATCGGCTGCGGCTTCTACTTTGGCAAAAGATGCGACTACCACGATAACGGCTGTACCGACGACGGGTTACAAAGTAACCAATTGGGCTGTAAGCGGAACCGGCGCATCGATTAGTCCAAGCGGAGCAAGCAATAGTACGACCACTACACTGACGATGGGTACGGCTGATGCAACGGTAACGGTAACTTTCGGAGTAGAGAGTTATACCCTGACTTGGAATGCCAACGGCGGTAGTGACGGAGCCTGCACGGGTTCGTGTACCAGCGGTTCAACAGCTTATAACACTACATTGGTAGCTCCGAGTGATCCGACTTTGAGTAATTATACCTTTGATGGATGGAACACAGCCAATGACGGTAGCGGAAGTGCTGCTGCGGCTACAATGCCTGCTTCTGATGTAACCTATTACGCCGCATGGAAACAGACGGTAACGCTGACGACCGGTGCGCAAGGTGAAGGAGGCAACCAAACACCGTACGTCTATCTGAACGGAACGGGCGTAAGCAATTTCACGGCTCATACAGCTTCGGGTTACACGTTGCAAGGTTATTATACAGCCGGTAGCGGTGGAGTAAAAGTGCTGAACGCGGATGGTACGTTTGCAAGTGCGAATGTAGATGGGTATATCACCAGCAGCAAGTGGAGTCGCACAGGCGCCGCACCGACTCTGTATGCACAATGGGTAGCGGCTTCAGACTGTCATACACTAAAATACGCATGGAAGGCATCCGGTAAATACTGTGATGATGGAACTACCTCTGTTGAAGACACAGTACGTTTCCCGGCAAATGCCAGCAACTTGTATTTCACAGTGTCCGGAACGGGTAATACGGTTAGCAAAGGTAGTTCGTATAATATCGGTAAAACGCAAAACAACTACTTCTTGCTGACGGCCAAGAGCGGATATGAGATTAAATCCATCTGTTTCTACGGAAAGATTGAAGATTCGTCTGTAAATTACACGACGGATGGTTCTTCCTGGTCATCACTCTCTAGTACAAGTACTAGCAGCGATAACTATTATTCGTTCAATAATATCAATGCTAGCGCATTTGGTATCAAGCTGACAGCAGCATCACCTGCAGGTGTCTGGATCCGCAATATGGTTATTGAGGTGTGCGCCAGCGATGATGTTACCTATAACGTTACGTACAATGGTAATGATGAGACCAGCGGTTCTGCACCGACAGATGCTACAAATTACAATTACGGAGGTACGGTAACTGTTCAAGATAACGGAACGCTTGCCAAAACGAACTATACTTTCGCCGGTTGGACAACGAACAATGACGGTACAGGTTCCAGTTATGTAGAGGATAACACATTCTCTATTACTGCCAACACGACCTTGTACGCGAAATGGACGCAAGCCGTGACCTTTAATGCGAACACGGCGAACCACGGTAGTACAGGCGGTAGCGCAACAGCTGTTTGGAACGCGACCGGTCTGACGGGTATCACACACGCTACTCCTGTCAGCGGTTACAAACTGACGGGTTATTACACGGATGCCACTGAAGGAACGAAAGTGCTGAATAGCGATGGTACGTTTGCTTCAACGGCCGTTACGGGCTATATTACCGACGGCAAGTGGACGCAAGCCACAAGTTCGTCGCCGACGCTGTATGCGCAATACGAATCAGCCGGTTCGTTGATTTGGAATCTCAGTGTGAATACAGATGCCACTTCGCTGACAACGAGCAGTAAGTCGAGTTCGTTCACGGAGATCTCAACTTCCAATATGTCGAACGCGGCTTTGAATAATTTGACTTACTCGGGTGATAAAAAATCCAATTTGACGGGTAAAATCTCAACTCCAAGTTCATATACCAGTTCCGATTATGTATATGTGACCTTCCAAGTAGCAAGCGGTTACAAGTTTACGCCGAGTAGTGTTAAAGTGAAGGCACAGCCTGTAACATCGGCCAAGAGTGTGAAACTTATCTTGGAAGATGAGAAATCTCATAGTATTAACTTTACTACTGCTTCTACGATAAGCGGAGGTTCTACTCAAACCGTTGAAATGACCAATGGTAGCAGTGTCTATTTTGAGGGTACAGTGACTCTGAAGATTTACTGCTACGGAGCAACAGATGCTTACCGTCTCGGAACGCCGATCACGATTGAGGGTGCGGTAGAAGAGGCTTGTGCTACAATGCCGAGTTACACGAGTATGAGTTATACCACTACCTCGTTCTTGCCGAGCGCTGATGCTTCGGGTTCGCCGATAACAATCGTAGGAGGGGATAATATCAATACCTATCAATGGAAGTACAATACAGTTAATGACCGTACGTCAGGAACTAACTGCGGCACAAATAACGCTTCTCTCACGCCGCTGACGGATGACGGAGCGGCAACAGATGTCACTCGTTATTACTGGTGCGAGATGACGAATAACGCTTGCGGCATTACGATTAAGTCCCCGGCAGTGGCTATTACGGTAGCGGCGGCGAAGAGTGATGCTACGGTAACGTGGACGAATCCGGCCAGCACACCGAACTACGGTGGTGGCGGTTACACCATCAAGGCAACGGTAGATCAGACAGGTTGGGACGGCAATGCAGCAGACCTTGTTATTACCGCGCCCGCGGGCATACGTATTTATAATGTGTCATCGGGAACGACATCCAATCAGAAGTGGGTACAGGCTGATTTCGATGTACAAACAGCATTTGACAGAACGACGTATGCAAGCACTATTCCGTTTACCGTTTCAGCTGCGGCTACAGCAAGTTACAACGCGATCAGCGATGACCACAACGTAAGTTACAGCGCTTGTACGGGCGGTGCGACGAGTGAAGAATTGATGCCGGTTAATGTTGATAGCGTAAATTCTACGGTGAAAGGTTGGAGATTTATAGGCAAGGGAAAGATGTGGTTCGGTCACGGAAGCAGCACGCCAGGTACGAGTAGTAGCAATATCAAGAGTCTTGATAATACTATGGCCGATGGAGCAATTAATAAGTATTATAATTCCGGTGGTTCATACTACTCTTTCTACACAGAGAAAGCGATTACAGGTGTACGCCTATACGTTTATACGAGTAATAGTAATGTGAAAGTAAGTAATGTATATATTGCGAACTCGCAATTTAGTACCGGAACTCCTTCATCAGGTGCAGTAAGTTATAGTGTTGTATATAATGATGATAACGAAGGACTCGATAAAGGTGATAATTATTATAGCGCATGGGCCGAAATTACTTTTGCAAGTGAAGTCGCAGCCGGAAAATATGGTCTTATCAAGTTGGATAACAATGTGAGGATCGCCGGTATTGGATTGCTCAGTAATAGCGGTAGCGGTGCTTCCTTGAATACTCACCTGCAATGGAGTGGTGGCTTGGCAGATGGAGATATCATTAGTAAGAGTACAAACGATGCTTACTTCACGTATTCGGCCTCGAAGATAACCGAGAACATGAACACCTTAGGAGCTATCACGTATAGTTCGTCTGCCCCAAGTGTAGCTACCGTAGATGCAACCGGTAAAGTGACTCTGGTGGCAGCCGGTTCGACGACCATCAAGGCAACGTTGGCAGCCAGCGGATGTTACAAGAAAGCGGAGATCAGTTATACGCTGAAAGTAACGGAAGTAGCTTGTGCAATTACTGCCGGTACGCTGACCTTGACTTCCGGTACGGAGAGTAAATGTAGCAGCGCTGACGTAACGCTGACGCTGACAGGCTTTGAGAGTGGTGCTGCTATCCAATGGAAAGATGGTGACACGAATATTGACAACGGAGACAATTATACGATTGCAACGGATGGTACAACCAGTACACTGACTACTAATCAGGAAGGTACGTATAGCGTAATGGTAACCTCGGGTTGTAGTGTTCGTTCGAACCGTATAACTATCAAGAATGCAAGTGCAGAAGCATCGGTAAGCAAGATTATTGATGAATGGTACATTAAGCAAGGCCGTTTGACGCCGGATATAGCGCTCTTTAACGCTGAGGGTGCAACTTCATTCACGATTAAGGATGCTTCTACTGATGCAGAGGTTACTTCTATTGCCGGATGTACATTCGAACTTCAGGATGATGTCATTTATCTGCACGGTTATTCTACCGCGGGAGTAGGTCCGACGGGCATAGAATCGGCAGCCAATGAAACAATTAAGGTGGTTGTAACCGATGCGTGCGGCAATGAAGCAAGTGTAGGTAATATCATTATCCATAAGCAGATACGAACCGATAAACACGTGCTGGCATTTGTAGTGGGTAATACTAAAAAGAAAAATGATAAATATGTTGCGATAGGTAAAGGCTTTACAGATTCTATTCCATCATCGCAAACTACTGATGTTCCATTGTATAACACAATCACGGCTAACTTCGATGTGCTCGCAACAAATATCTACTCAACGGACAATGAGAAGAAACTGAAAGAGTACTATTCGCAGTTCGATATCATCTGCATCACCGACTATCCGAATACCCAAACGAAGGGTGAGAATAAGAAGAGTTACGTAGATGCCATTGGTTCATTAGTTGATATCCGACCGATATTGACGATGGAGGCATTCGTAAGTAAGTTGGATAACTGGAAAGCGAAAGGTATCAGCGGTAATCCGAGTAGCCCGACGACACGTCAGTACACGATGTTGCTGCAATGTAAGGATCACGAGATCTTCGCCGGAACAGAGTTGACAAAAGTGAGAGAAGGCGAGGATGAGATGTATCGTGTAAGCATGGTGGATAACACCTTAGAAGATTACGTGACACTGGATGCCACATATGGCGGAGGAGAACACGCAGAAAAGAGCGGATATGAGTACGGTTCGAAACCGGCATTGCAGGGCTTCACGTTTAACGCTACGATGGCGGCAGACGGATTGCTGCCGTTAGGTTTGATAGACGACGGCGCAGGTAATGATCTGCAAGTCGGTATCGAGCGCCAGGCAAAGATGGAAGCCCGTCTGATGGTACTCGGTATCAATGGTTATGCAATGGAGCGTCTGACGGACGACGGACAGACTGTCGTGGTGAACGCGTTGAAGTACCTGATGAAGAAGAACTCGGAAGATATCGCAGACTGCTCGAACACCTTCGTGGGTGGTGCAGAAGGAGATGAGACGAACTGGCATAATGCGACGAACTGGTCGGGTAATACTGTGCCGGATAAGACGCAGAAAGTGCGTATCGTAGCTCCGTGTGTAATAATGAATGGCAAGAAGGCACGCGTAGCAGGTGTCATTATCGCTCCAAACGGTAAGTATAACCACGGTTCGGATAGTGCTACCGGTAGTCTGACGATCTCTGCCGGCGCTGCACTGATTGTAGATGGCAAGGTAGAGGCCGCAACGGCTCCGTACTTCACGAAGACCCGCACTACCAGTTCAAGTAACTTGGCGATAGGCGCAAGCAGTACCGCACAAGGAGCCTTGATTTTCGATAACGAAGAAGGCGAGACCAATGCGACGGTAGAGATGTATAGCGCATCGTATTGGGAGACTGTTGCCGGCAAGAAGAAGAAATATTGGTCGTACGTGGCGCTGCCTATCCAGAGCGGTACGGTAGGTGAGTATTTCTACAACGGCTTCTCGTATCTCTACGACGAGACGAAAGGATGGATTAAGAAAGGTATGTACACCGAGCTGCATGCATTCGAGGGACTTGGTATCTCGATGCAGAGCGGTCATATGGAGTACTTCCATGGTCCGTTGGCTCCGACGACTACCCAGGAGTTCACGCTGACAAAAACACCAGCCGCCGGTAACGGAGAGAACCTGATCGGTAACTCGTGGACAGCGCCGATACAGATTGCGAACTTCGATGCCAGTGACTTTGGAGAGGCAACGGCTACGGTTTACGTCTATAACACCGGACGTGATGAGCAAGCCAGTGGCTCGCAAGGTACTTCTTCGTATGGCGGTACTGGCTCAGAGACCGCAGGTCAATGGGTTTCGGTTCCTATTAGTACTGCAAAAGAAGGCGGCTACACCGGATTGAAGGTTATTCCGGCTATGAATGCATTCCAAGTAAACACGAGCTCCGAGACCACGCTGACGCTCGATTACGACAAGTTGGTTCGTGGAGGAGCGACTTCTGCGGCTGTGGGAGATCTGACTACTCCGCTGCGCGCTCCTAAGCGCAGTCCGGCGAAAGCGCAGAATGGTATCGAAGCGATGATGTGCGTTCGTATGAGCGGCGAGAAGACCCATGCAGACGTATGGTTGCAGCAAGATGAGCGTTTCAGCGAGGCATTCGATAACGGCTGGGAGGCAACGTACGTAGAATGCGATAACCGTTCGCCTCAGTTCTATGCGCAGAGCGAGATCGGTAAGATGGCGTTCTTGGCACTGCCGGATCTGGAAGGAACGGTTCTGGGCTTGGCTCCGAGTCGCGACGGCAATGAGTATTCGTTCACGTTCCACTATGTGGGCGAGGAAGAGTTCTACCTCAACGACCTCAAGCTCCGTGATGCAGTGCTCATTAATGAGGAGAATAGTTATGAGTTTACCTACGAAGAAGGCGACACGAACCGCTTCTATATCAGTAGTACGCCTATTAACGCGCCGGAGATAGCCACCGGAGTGGATAATACCCGCGACGGCATCAAAGCGCAGAAGATTCTGTATAACGACAAACTATATATCATCGTCAACGGACGTGTATATAGCGCAACAGGAGGAGTGGTAAGATGATGAGAAGGGAGGAAGAAACAATGAAAGAGACGAAAGCTATGAATAGTATATTGGTAGGATTACTCCTGATGGTCGCTGTAGAGGCTCAAGCCGTGGACTATAAGAGTACGTACAAAGGCGGACGCCCGCAGCCGACGTATATAGCGCCGGCTACGGGAACTGTCTCGCAGGCGCCGACGGCTACTTTCCAATCGACGAGCGCTATGCCCGTAATGATGAGCACAGAGAGTATGCTCAATTCAGATGGTACGGTGAATACGGAGGCATATGGCGTTGGACAGGATGGTATGGCGCAGGCACCCGGGCGCGGGCATATTCGCAAGATCACCAACCCGGATTCAGAAGATAATGACGATGTAGAAAACCCCCTCGGCGACGGATTGCTCGCGCTGATGTTCCTCGCCTGCGCGTACGCGATATCCAAGGTATCGCGCACGCGGAAAGAGGGGTTCGCTCAATGATGAGCGAAAAGGGGATGGAGAGAATGGATTGTCGCAAACATGCGAGAAAGATGGTCGAATAGGGATTCGCTCAATGATGAGCGAAAAGGGGATGGAGAGAATGGATTGTCGCAAACATGCGAGAAAGATGGTTGAATAGGGATTCGCTCAATGATGAGCGAAAGGTGAATGGAGAGAATGGATTGTCGCAAACATGCGAGAAAGATGGTTGAATAGGGATTCGCTCAATGATGAGCGAAAAGGGGATGGAGAGAATGGATTGTCGCAAACATGCGAGAAAGATGGTCGAATAGGGATTCGCTCAATGATGAGCGAAAGGTGAATGGAAAAGGGTAAGGCATATATGACGCCGGAAGGATGGAGGCGACCGACCGATCATGAGCGCCACCATCGGGAGAACGGATGGAACTACAGCCGTCCCGGAGTGTATCACTTTACTCTTACGGTAGCTGAGCGCTATCCATTATTCGGACGATTGGTAGGAGAGACTCCGGAGGAGGCGCGTGTCTGGCTCAATGATTTTGGGCTGAAAGTGCTTGAGCGGCTATTGGACACGCCTCGCTATTATGAAGAGAGAGGGTATGCGCTAAAACTGCTAGCTACGCAAATAATGCCCGATCATATCCATTTTGCCATCCATGTGTTAGCGCCAATACCGCAGAGCATAGGGCAGGTAGTGAGAGGTTTTAAAAGCGCTTGTACCTCGCTGTATAAGAAGGAGTATGGGGAGGATTCGCTCAATGATGAGCGAAAGGTGAATGGAGAGAGCACAGATGTTCCTAAGCATTTTTCTCGTATATTTACGAGAACAGGAAGTATCTGGGAGCAAAAAGCAGAACACTATCATGAGCGGATACTCCATACTTCGAGCACAATATCCGCTATGATAGACTATATCAAAGATAATCCGCGGCGATTAGCAATCAAGAAAGCGCATCCGGATTTGTTTCGGATACAAACGGATCTTGAGAGCTACGGGATGACTTTTCGTGTAATGGGCAATCGTTTTTGGCTCGATTATCCGCTTAAAGAAGCGCTCCATTGTTCGAGGAGCCTAACGCAAGAAGAGATAGAGGCTAAGCGTGAGGAGTGTTTCGCGAAAGCGGAGAATGGAACGGTATATGTAAGTGCGACTATATCAGAGGGGGAGAAACAGATATGCCGAGCTTTACGGGAAGCCGGGTATCCTTTGGTGGTAATATTAGCGGAGGGATTCCCTAAAGAAGAGAGCGAGCATTATAAGTACTATAAGCCGAGCGGAGTATATTTTGAGGCTTGCGCCAACGGTCAGTTGCTGCTGATAGAACCGAGCGAGGAGATGTTTGAGAGACCGGAGATAGTAGAGCGGACGAAAGCGAAGGTGGGCGATATACCTCATGAGACGAAGAGGTGGCGGTTCGTGGCAATGAATTATATGGCGGAGGAGTTGTCGGGGAGAGAGGATTCGCTCAATGATGAGCGAAAGGTGAATATAGAATTATGAAACATCCTATCCTATACATCGTTTTAGCCGTGGCGCTGTTGACGGGCTGCGGGGGGAAGACCGGAAAGGCACCGGACAGTGACGTCCGTAATGGTCGCGAGATGGTCGCGAGATACTCTGCTGAGATGATCAACGCGCGCATGTCCGCATGGTACAACAAGGACAATCAGGTCGGATTCCCCAATGCCAATAGCACCAACGGCATCGTGCAGCCGGAGGCTGAGGCTACATGGGACTACGTGCCGGGCGTGGTAGCGAAGGGTATCCTTGATGTTTGGGAGTACTACCAGGACTCCGCGTGGGCAGATGCCTGGTACGAAGGGTTGTGTGCATGGGCGCTCAACCAGACGGCTACCGACAAAGGAGGAATCTTGGACGACCTCAATTGTACGAAAGTGTTCCTTGGATTGTACGAAGGAGCCAAGCCCGGCGGACGATTTGAGAACGCAGCGAACGCGGCGTACTTCATGGAGCAGTTACGCCGCGGTGCACGGGGACTGGATGATCATAAGAACCGCTACACGATCACTTCCGGCGGTGCAGAAGGCGGTTGGATGCACAAGGCTACGGATGACCCGGCTAAGAGTTACTACGGCCAGATGTGGTGCGACGGAGCGTACATGGGACAGGCGCTGCTCGCGCAACTGTTAGCAGCGGGCGCCACGGAAGGAACGAGCCTCGGATGGAACGATGTGTATGACCAGTTCAATGCCTCGTGGTACTACCTCTGGGACGAAGACAAACAACTGCCGTACCATGTGATCTTTACCGATATAGAGACCAACACGAACGCGCGCGCGATATATGAAAGCGGACACGCGTACGCCTGCGCGAATGACAGCACGATTTACCACTCGGAGGAATACTGGGGCCGCGCAGCGGGATGGTATATGATGGCGTTGGTGGACGTTCTCGAGGCATATCTCGTGAACTTAGGAATTAGGGATGAGGGATTAGGAATTAGGGAACTTCCCTCCGCGCAGCATTTCGATGAGATGCGGGATATGTTAACCAAACTGGCGGATGGATTGGTGGCGCGGCAGGATAAACAGACAGGATGCTGGTACCAACTCTTGGCGTATGACAGCACGAAATGTGCGACGCAGGGAATCGACGACACCGGTTCGCCCAAATACACGAACGTCGCGGAAGGCGGTACGCAATGTAACTACCTCGAGTCCTCCGCTTCATGCCTTATCACGGCAGCCTTGCTGAAGGGCACACGCCTCGGGTTGATAAACCATGCCGAAGCCGGCAAGCGCGGCTACGAGGGCATTGTCAGAACTTTCCTGCGTGGCGAAGGTAGCGATCTGACCATCACCAGCAGTTGTCAGTCCGCCGGTCTGAGCAAAGATCGAAACGGCAGCGCCGCCTATTACCTGATCGGCAAGGATGTCCCGATTCAGGATAACGGCGAAGGAAAAGTGCTTGGCGCCTTCCTCATGGCCGCCGTCGAGTATGAGAGACTATAGAAGGGAGACAAATTGACGGAAAATGTAGAAAGTGTGCAAATATCGGCGCACTTTTTCTTATTTATTTGCATAAATCAATGTAATTGATTATCTTTGCGCAGAATTTTAAACATACCTGAAAAATGAAGCACCTTATTCTCGAATCTATCAAACCATTTTCGGCACTTTTTATAAGTCTGATTCTCTGTGCCGGTGAGGTATGGGGGGTAGATGTGACTATTAGCGTCACGTTCAATGCTACATATAAACCGCAGAATGGGGTTTCTTTGATTGATGGTGATGAGACTTATGGAACGGTTTCATGCAACTCCGCAAGTTCTAACCGAGCCATTATTCGCAATACAAGCAGCCTTACGATTAGTGCAACAAAAGAAGGGTGGACTCTGAAAAGTGTAGGTCTAACCTGGAGAGGGTCAAATGACCCAGCAAACACAAGCGTACTGACAATTACCGGCGGTACATTCAATAGTTTAACATCTATTACTCCTTCCTCAAGTACAGTTGTTATTGGATCTGAAAGCACAAATAATAATTATCAAATATCAGCAATAACCGTTGTGTTTACAGAAGGGTCGACCTGCTCAGCGGCGCAACCGGGGACGATTAACAAGGGAACGGTGAGCGGCGGAGTTATTACGCTTACGGCGGATGGTGATCCGGGAACAGGTGAGGATTGGTACTGGCAGAGCACTGCGGATGGTACGGCAACTACCGAGTCCGGAGCAACGAAGAATGTGAACACGGCTGGAACGTATTATATCCGCTCCTACAAAGCATCAGAAACATGCTGGAGTGCCGCCACATCGGTCACGGTAGAAGAGGAGGATTTCTATACTCCTTGTGAAACGCCGCATATCAGCGTAGACCCTAACTCGGCAGAGGCTACGTATAACCGCGGCGATGCTGCTACCGCCTTGTCGGTAACAGCGAGTGTGGGCGACGGCGGAACGCTGAGTTACCAATGGTATTCCAACACCACGGCGACCAATAGCGGCGGTACGTTAATCAGCGGTGCGACATCCGCCGATTATACTCCTTCTACCGCAGTCGCCGGAACGCTCTATTACTACTGTGTGGTGACGAATACGTTAGCCGGTCACTCTCCTGTTTCGGCTACATCGAATGTGTCCGGAGCAATCATAGTCAATTCCAGTTGCCCCGCACCGAACAGCGGCGTAGTATTGTATAAATTTGAAGTAAATAGCAGCGTCTCTGACGGAAATATCTGCTCTTCGGGTAACAACCCGGTACAACTGACTGAGCCTACTCAACTAAGCACTCTCATCGGCGGAACCTTGGATGGATGGATTTCGAGCGGTACCTCATGGAACAATCTGGCGTTCAATGGCGGCCGGATAACCTATGCTAATAACGATAAAGGTGTGCTTATCATTACGTTGGATTGCCCGATTGAAGAAGGCGATTTGATCCGCTTCAATAACTATTCTTCGAGCAATAGCAAGTATAATTATTTGCGCCATACATCCTATAGCACCTCCGATGATCAGTTAACGCTGCCCGCCAGCAAATCTGCAACAGAAATCCAATCCCTTGTCGCACCGGCTGCATTTGCAGGCAAGACGGAGTTGTTTATTGTGCCCGGAGCACGTACTACGGGAATCTCTTATTTCGAAATCATCCGCTCATGTCCGGTTCTATTGGATGCCAATACCAACGGAGGTAAGGTCGGAGGCGAGAATACGAAGACTTTGCGCGGAGCTATTGGCGATGAGCTGGCTCTGCTGCATGCTTTCAAAGACGGGTATCGGTTCAAGGGTTGGTTTGATGCACCGAGCGGTGGAGTTGCCGTAAGCAATCCTTATACGATTACCGGCCCGACTACGTTATATGCGCAGTTCGAAGACTGCCCGGATAATGGCTTGCTCTATAAATTCGAAGTAGGAACGGGACTGACGAACGGCTCAGTTACTGCGAATGGAGTGGATTTTGATTTTAATACGGCTAATTACCTCTCCTCTATCATTGGAGGTACTCTAACCACCGGAGGATCAGCTGCGTCCAAAGTGACGATAACCGGCAATAATGCCATCACGATTACCGACAATGCAGCTTATCTGAAAGTTGATCTGGATTGCGCTCTGGAAGAAGGAGATGTATTCCAATCCACAGTGAGCGGTAACACGGTGTATGTAAGCAAGGCTACCTCCCGGACGAAGACTGCAGAATTAGCTATCGGCACTATGGTGCAAACCCCCATTCCCGCGACATTGGCAGGGGAGAAAACGCTATATATATGGAAAGGCAGCGGTAGCAATGATGCACTCACTTATTTTGAGATCACTCGTCCTCGGAGAACCGCTATCACCTTAGATGCTACCGGAGCGTATAACAATTATACAACATCCGTGACGGCTGTTCTCTATAATGAGATGCCGGAGATTCATACCCTTCCGATGCGTGTAGGATATGTGTTTGGCGGCTATTACGATGAACCGAACGGAGCCGGAACGCAGTATTACAACGGATTAGGAGTCGGTATGCGTAACTGGGACAAGGATGTAGCAACAGCCACCTTGTATGCCCATTGGGTAGCGCCCTGTGATATGGCACCTTCGTTGACGAATACGGTACCTGTTGTTACCATATGGGACAGGCAAGAAGTAGATATGTCTCTGGTGCGTCTCACATGCGACTATGATACTACCGGAATCCATTATTCGTTACTGTCGTCGTCGGAGGCCATATTGGGGTGTACCTATGCCTATGAGGACGAACGAATCTATATCAAGGGAACTCCCGCATTGGGCAATACATCTACGGTAACGAAGACGATTACCTTCACGATGACCAATGATTGTTCGCCGGCGCACACCTATACCGTGGATGCCACTATCCGTATCTATCCGGCAGGGCAGAGGGCAAAAATAGCCTATATCATTACCGGAACGAAGGGGGGAGGATTTGATGATTATAGCACGGCGGACGAATCCGCCAGTTCAGATTTGTTAACCTATCTGCGTACGTTTTATACGGTAGATTGCGTCAATGGTTATGCGACGCAGGATGCAACAGCTATGGAGAATTTCTACAAGGACTATGATTTGCTGATAATAACCGACTTTTTGGATACGAATGAAGGGTACACCAACGCGCTTGGAACGCTGATAGACAAGAAGCCTATTCTGAGTTTCGAGGCATATGGCGCCAAACTTTCCAATTGGCATATCGGTTCTAATCCGACTGAGCCAGATCCGAAAGTAAAGAAAATGAAGATTCTTTGTGCCGGACACGCTATTTTCAAGAATGCCAAATACTTGCCGGGTGATGCCACAGAAACGCAAGTGGTGATTCCGGCTGATACGACGGTAAATGTGCTTAGCACAATCAGCGGGGAAGGATTGCAAGGTTTTGTTATCAATGAAGCACCGGACTTCATCTTCCTCGCTACCGTACGGGATGAGAATAATAAACGTGATCTGATTGTATGCTGCGAGCGGCAGATAGTGTTCCCTGCACGATTGCTACTATACGGAATCAATTATAACGAAATGGGCAATCTTACGCAAGCCGGACAGATAGTCATGCGACAGATGATTGATTATCTGCTGATGACGGACGAGACGAAAGTGGCGGACTGCTCGTTGGTATTTGATGATAACAACGGTACGCATGTATGGTCAGACCCGAAGAACTGGTTCCCGGGCTACAATATCGTTCCGACACCATACCATCCGACGCGTATCATAGCGGAATGCCATGTTGATATAGATTATGCCCATGCCGGCAGTGTGAAAGTGAACAAGGGAAAAGACGCATTGGGCAATCCGGTAGATGGTATTCTTATCGTAGAACCGTATGGCGGACTGACGGTTGCGGGTATGGTGGCCAAAGTGAACGACACCCGTTACGCTTCGCCTACCACCATCAAAGCGGAGGATCTGCTGATTAAAGCGACTGATACAGGAAACGGCTCATTCGTCTATGGCAATAAGGAGTCCGACGTTCGGGCAACGGTAGAGTATTACAGCCGCGGAGAGAATGCTACTTCCGCTAATCCTGTTTGGCAATACATAGGTATTCCGTTCCAGGCTGCCAAGACTGCGATGTCGCTCTATTATGCCGCATGGATGTGCCGCTGGTCCAGCGCTTCCGACGGTGCGTTAGGAGGGCTCTGGCAATGGGTGGATAATAATGATGTACTGGTGCCGTTTGAGGGCTATTGTATTACCCAGACGGCGAAGAAGACCTATACTTTTACCGGCAAACTGAATGCTCCGGTAACGACGACCGTAGAACTGGATAACCGTGATGCGGACGGTTACGCTTTCGCGGCGAATAGCTGGACTGCGCCTATCAAGATCCAGGAGATGCAGGATGATGACTTCACGAACGCGGAGAAATCTATCTATATCTACCACTCCGGAACTTACGCCAATTGGACCGATAATGGTGATCCTGTCAGCGCCAAAGATGGTGCGGTAGCGACTCTTCCGGGTCAGTACGCCGTAGTGCCGATTCATTCTTCGCCGTATCTGGCAGGTGCCGACTCGGTAATCCCGGCTATGCAAGGCTTCTTTGTCAAGGCTATTGATCCAAGCGCAGAGGCGGAGGTGAAGTTGGCGTATAACCGCGTGGTTTATGACGCGAAGTACTTCAAGACCTCTACGCAACCTATGCGTGCGCCGAACCGTGCTATGGAGCAAAGTGACGCACCTGAGGTGATGATTCTGACGGTAGCCGGTGACAGTCTCGGAGCCGACCGCATACATATCCTCTCGCGTGGCGATTTCTCGCAATCCTACGAGGACGGATGGGACGGACGGAAGATAGAAGGCGATGCTGTGGCTCCCAAACTGGCAGTAGTCAAGGATTGCGGCGAGATGGCGGTAGCGGCGGTGAGTGATTTCGAAGAGCGCGAAATGATTTTCCGCGCAGGTGAGGACAGTGCTTATACCTTCCATTTCGACTATAACGGCGAGACCATCTATCTGTACGACCGGCTCACGGAGCAGGCAACGGAGATAGCGACCGGCAATACCTATGCGTTTGTGGCGAAGAACAAGACGCCGATGCCGCGATTCCTCATTACGTCGAATCCGCCGAGTATGCCGATGTGCGTTGAGCAATTGGATAATGGACAATGGACAATAGACAATGCGCGCAAGATGATCATCGACGGGCAGTTGTATATTCTTCGCGACAATCGCTTCTATGATGCGCGTGGCGTTCGTGTGACGGATCAACGGAGAAAGGAGGCGGCACAATGAGACGATTCCGCGTACAACTGGTGATAGCGTTCATCGTCTTCGTGTGCGGTGTTTCGCTGATGGGATTGACATATATCATCTTTAGTAAACCCGACGTGCACATCAATCCGGGTATCACCGTATCCAATCCCTCTCCGGTGGCAGCACCTATGCAGCCGATGCGCTCGACGAGTCATTTTGCTCACCCGTCGATGCATCACTCGCCTTATATCCTTCCGGCCGTTACGCATCCATCGGCTCCCGCTGCGGCTATGTCGTCTTCGCACGGACTCTATCTGACCAGCAGCGCCACGTCCCATATGGTAGGCGGCGGAGGGAACGGACACGGGATTGCCACCACTTCGGGTGGTTCATCTTCGCGTGGTATATCCTATAGCAGCGCGGTAACGATGCCGGTGACCAGTTTTGTGGTGGTGGCTTCGAGTCGTCAAGTGGCAGAGCCGGAGGCGCAGGACGCACCGGAGTTGGCATCTGTCTCTTCTCGTAGAGCACCGGGTCCACCGAATGTCACACCGCCGGATGAGCACCAATTGGTGGAGCACCCGATAGGCAATCCGGTATGGCCGTTATTGCTGATGGTAATAGGATACGCCGCCTATGGGAGGCAGAATAAAAAAAGAAGACTCGCTGCGTAAGCGAGTCTTGCTTTTTAGAATCGGAAGGTTGCGCCTAACAGGAAGTTAATACCCTGAGAGCGGTAACCGTAATAGTACTCGTTCTTGTGGTGTAACCAGTTATTGAGCTGGAAGAAGAGCGTCAAGTTCGGTTTCGGCTCCGGACGGAGGATAGAGCCTTCGGCTATTTGTGATTTGTGATTTGTGATTTGTGATTTACCTACCCACATATCATACTGCAAACCGAGGTTGAGATCCAGCGTCGGACGCAGGATATGCTCGGAGTAGGTGTTGGTGGTACCATTATAGAGCAGCGCAGTGCGGCTTCCTGCAAAATGGTTATCCGAATAGAGTGACCAGTGTTTGTCAATCCGGCCGTCGATACGAACGTCCACTTTCCAATCCGGACGATCATACACCGTGGTATCCCCTTTCCAGAAGAAGTAATCTCCGCTGACGTTGATACGCAGTTTGTCCTGGAGGTGGTAATTGATCTGCCCACCGATCTTACCGCGTTGGTAGTTAGTGTGGAAATAACTGAAATCACCTGCCATCATCTTGAGGTTCAGCGGCGCGAAGTTAGCGCTGTCCGCCGTAGCCACCCACACATCCTGATTCATCATATACGCGTAGCCTCCGTGGATCTCAATGAGCAGGTCACGGTACGGACGGATATGAAAACCGAGTTCGGCATCTACCGGAGTGTACTCCGCTACATGCGGTTCGATGATACCCGCGTGGATAATGCGATAGCGGTTATCTTCCATATAACTCTGCAGCGTTCCGAGGCCGTGGAAACCTTCGATATCGGCGTAGATAGTGAGCCATTGTTTGGCAACCTGCGCCTCGAGGTTGATATGCGGCGACGGAGCAAAACTGAGGTTCTCTACACCGGATAGGCCGTTCTGACCATGACCGAGGTTGAGGTCGATATTGACTCCTATATGCACGCGCACACGCTTGCCTTCATACGCATAGTACGGCTCCAAACGGAAGTTATGCCGTCCCCGATAGAGACTGTCCGGAATGGCATCCGCCAGCGAACCGAGTTGGAGGAAGTTATTCTGCATGTAGAAATTAGCTCCCACATGGTGTTCATCCGCATGCCAATCGAAGCCTGCTTTGGTACGAATCTGATGCTCACTCACCGCGCCGGGTTTGGAGAACAGCGCATAACCGGTCTGTACCTGATATTGGACGTCATTCTTGGCATTCGCCTTGACACCCACGTACGCTTCTGCCGTCCAAAGGGATGTCTTGTCACGATCCGTCACATCTGCCCGATTGGCATATGCCACTTTGTTCTTCTCCCATCCGCCGAAATCGTGGGTGGTGGAGGTGAAGTGGTTGTAGTCGTACCAATGACCGTACTTGTGGTAGTAGATATTACCGCCATTGAAACCGAAATAGAGATCGCACGTGCTGAAGGTATGGGTGAAATTGAGTCCCAGTTTGGTCTTACTCAGCGTGGCGAGTCCCCATTCTGCTTTATGATGCGCATAGACATCAAGGATAGACTTCTTGCCGTCGTCCAGATGGTAACCGAAATCGAACAAGGTATTTGGATGACCGAGGGCACCGCGCACATAACCGTTATAGAGACGTCCCGGTTCAAAACGCGTAGGCTGCGAGAGTAGCGGATGGAAAACGGTACCCGGTGTGACGTCGGCCGTGTACTCAGAGTACTCCACCGGCGTCGGGTCTATCGTGGTCTCCACGACAGCCGGCTTGGTAGATACTTTTCCTGCCGCCTGTATGACCGGTTGGAAATCACGCTCCACCGTCACCGAACGATTGAGCGCAGAGTCGGATTGAGCGAGGGCAGGAGTAGCTAGGGAAACTAGTAATCCCAGGAGCCCTAGGAAACCTAGGTAATTCTTATTCTTCATCATCTTTTTCCTCCTTTTCTACGGGTTTCTCCAATTCGTCGAGTCGGGCGATTCGCGCGCTGATGAGTTCAGCGATGTCGTCGCTATGACCGGTGTAGTTCTGCTGCAGCACGAGTAGGTACTGACGCGCTTGGAACAGCTCGCCGCGCTCGCGGTTGATGTCGCTCAACAGGATCAGTGCCCGTGCGAGCCAGTACTGCTGCTGGGTATTCATCTGAGTGAACTCCATCACCTGTGCTTCGGCAGCCTCATAGTCCTTGAGCTCAAAATAACTCTGCGCCAACAGGTATTTGGCTTCTGCACCCTGTGCGGTACGCACTTCAGCAGCCAGTGCTGTCAGATCCGGTTGCGCTTTGCTCCACTGCTTGAGCGCCACGTATGCTTTCGCACGACCGTAGCGTGCTTCGGCCTTGGTCTCTTCGTTCACCGGTGTGTCGTTAAGGATCTGATCGGCGATGTCGATAGCCACCTGATGACGACCGAGTGCTTGCGAGCAACGCAAGATACCCAGACGGGCAATCGTGGTGTTCTCGCGCGTAGAAGCCAGTGCCTGCATGCGGTAGAAAGCATCCAGCGCGCAGGCGTAATCCGCTTTGTCGTAGCACAGCTCCGCCACACGGATAGCTGCCTCCTCCTGATACGGGTTGGCGTTCATCTCCGCGAGGATGCTGTACTGCGCCAGTGCTTCTTTGTTCTGACCGAGACGGTAATACGAATCGGCAAGGTAGTAACGCGCGGTAGTGCAATAACGTCCGCCTGCGCAGTACTGCGTGATGTAATTGGAGAGCGAGACGGTCGCTTTCTGGTATGCGGCCTGCATGTACTGCATCTCTGCTGCGGCGTAGAGCAGCGAATCCTCCTGCGTGGAGACATTCATATTGATCTTCGCGAGGTTCTTCGTATAAGCCAGATAGTCATTGACATTACCGGCTTCCACGTACAGCGTCTGTAACGCGTCCAAAGCGGTGTATGCCTCTTCGGTAGCCGGATATTTCTCTATCGTACGGCGATAAGCGGCGATTGCATTGTCGTTCTGACCCAGGTTGCGGTAGAGCATCGCGCACTCGAGCGAAGCCTTGCGTGCCAGCGAAGAGTGCGGATAGGTAGCGAGCAGACTCTCATAGGTGACGATGGCTCCGCGCTCATCGTCCTGTTGCAACTGCGCACGGGCTATCTCATACACACCGTCATCCGCATAATCGGATTTCGGGTAACGCGTGATGAGTTCGCGCAGTACACTGATCTTCTCATCGTACTTATGCTGCAAACCGAGTGCATACCCGCGTTGGAAGAGCGCATAATCGGCGCCCGAAGCCTGTAACTTAGCTACTTGCGTATAATAGGTGATCGCTTGCGGGAACTGGCGAGCATTGAAATAGCAATCGCCGATACGGTTCAATGCATCCGCATAGGTCGGTTCGGTGGCCAATGCCGCATCGATATAGGTAGAGAACGCCTCACGTGCCTTATCGTATTTGTTTTGCGAGAAACAGGTATAACCCTGTAAGTACCGCGCTATCGAATAGTTCTCCGATTGACGGGCATTCGCGCGCGCAAAGAACGCATTCAAGTCTTGCTCACATGCCACGTAGTTACGCAACCGGTAATACGCTTCAGCGCGTACGTAATACGCCTCTGTCGTGTATTGATCCGATTCGGCTTTGTGCGCAATCACCTCTGTCATCCAATCCGCC
The DNA here is from genome assembly GCA_902762355.1 of uncultured Bacteroidales bacterium. Taxonomy (GTDB): domain Bacteria; phylum Bacteroidota; class Bacteroidia; order Bacteroidales; family Paludibacteraceae; genus Colicola. The sequence goes on along the minus strand of CACWNR010000002.1, from coordinate 35,026 downwards.
GATTGCTGCATCTTACCTTGCAGGAAATTATCCGCACCGAGTTGATAGCGCAGGTATTGCTTGGTCTGCAACATTTTCGCCGACGGATTCGGAATAGAGTCCAACGTTGCAATCGCTGCTGCGTAGTTCTTACTCTGCATCAAGGCGTCGGAGAGCAACTGATAGATACGGTTCTCGTACTTGGAGTCCGGGAACTGACGGAGGAAGTCATTGAACGCCCGCACAGACTCACCCAACGCGCTCGAACTCTGATAGGTGCAAAGCGTGTAGTTGTATGCCGCCTCTTCTTTGATAGCCGGCGTGAGGCCGTAGTTAACTGCGGCTTGGTAAGAGAGTTTGGCTTGCTCCGGTTGCTGGAGTTGCACATAGGCGTTACCCATCGTCAGACAAGCCGCTTCCGAGATCGTGTCGTTCTCCTGCTTCACCTGTTTGAGGGCTTTGACTGCCTCTTCATAGCGCGCTAAGCGGTAGTTCGCCACACCGAGCATATACATGTCATTGCGGAGTAACTCCTCTTGCTGCTCGGTTGCCAGTTTGGCATATTGGCTCAAGTGCTCCTCTGCCTGCGCATAGTCCTGCTTGTTGTAGGATATCTCTCCGAGGATACGATGCAACTCGCCGTTATTAAGGCTTTCCGGATGCTCGCGAAGCAAGGTGTTGGCACGAGCCTCCACTTCTTCGTAGTTATTGTTCGCATACTCAATCTGCACGATATAGTACGGAACAGTCTTGGCGTAAGTGGGTTCGTTCTCCAACTTCTTCAGAGCCGGCAAAGCCTTGTCGTATTTCTCCTGTTTGTACATGCAGTAGGCATAGTAATACGTTCCGCGAATCGTATAACGGTTCGTCTCTTTGGAGAGAATCCCGAAATAGATCGATGCGCGTTGGAACTCCTGCTGCATCAGGTAGGCATAACCGCGGTAGAAAGCATAGTCCTGCTGATGCGGACGTGTCAGGGCTTGGATATCAATCGGTTCCAAGATCTTCAGTGCCTGCTTGTAATGCCCTTTCTCCACCTGCAGCACACCTTGCATGAAATGCACTTCATCGAGGAAGGTGGTGTATGGATAAGCCTGCAGGTATGCCTTCAGGTCGCGCTGCAACAACTTATCCCGCCCGTCGAAACGCTCGGCGAGGGCATTGTAGCGTTGCTCCATCTCCGTCGTTTGTGCAGAGAGAGGGGTAACTAGGAGGCCTAGAAAACCCAGGAGTCCCAGGATGCCTAGTTGAATAGATTTTCTCATCGTGCTAATTTGATTTCATTCCACATCTCGAGCAACATCTCCTGGCTGTCGCCGGCGTCATGCATCAAAGCACAACGGTCGATGATACTCTTGTCGGCATAGTAAACCGGGTTGAGGTGCAATGCGTGCGGGTCAAGGATCTCATCCTCAACCTGAATCGGCTCATCGCCAAAGAAATACGATGCATCTACGGTCTCCGGCCACTCCTCGTCATCGTTCTGCTCATCCAAGATCGTAGCAGCAGCCTTCGGACCTCCGGCGCAAGATACATAACCGATCTCGTCCATATTTGCCAGTGCGTTCTCGGCCTTGCACATATAATCGATGAAATAGGTAGCGGCCTTCACGTTCTTGGCGTATTTCGGGATTACCCAACCGTCAAACCATACGTTCGAACCCTCTTCCGGCACGATATAATCGAGCATCACGTCCATCTCAGCAGCCTCTTCGATAGCGAACTGAGCGTCACCCGACCAACTGAGGTTGAGCCATGCTTTGCCCTTGGTCATCTCTTCCTTACCGAAGTCTACTTCCCAACCACAGATCTGTTTCTTAGCGCGAAGCAGGATGTCCTTTACGGCATTGACACGCTCTTTGGTGATGTTACGAACCAATTCATCGCGCGTCACCGTACCATTCGCCAACTCATCGCGATACGCATAGAGCACGAGTACCGAATAGACATCGCGGAACGCATCTTTCATCAGGATACGATTCTCAAACTTCGGGTCAAGAATAGCACCCCACGAACGGAGATCCTCACGGTTAACGAACTGCGGGTTGTAGATAAATCCGGTCGTTCCCCACATATAACCGCAGGTGTAGTCGCTCACCTGTACATCCGGATTCGGAGCCATCTGCTGGAACTTATTGAGTACGAACGGCGAGATGTTATCGAAATAATAGATGCTGTCCGGAATCAGTTCTTTCTGAATCGGAATCAACAGATCTTTTTTCAACATGCGCTCGATGATGTACTCCGACGGACAGAACACGTCGTAGTCCTCGTGACCCACTTCGATCTTGGTCAGTGCGGTCTCGTTGATGTCGAAGGTCTCATACACCAGTTGTACTTTCTCGCCTGTCTGCTCGAAATACCACTGCTCGAAGTTCTCCTTGACGTCCTCATCGATGTAGTCCGCCCAGTTCAACACTTTGAGTTGATGTGCACGGTCAACGCGACCGCAAGAACTCAATACGATGGCAACGATTGCCAATACCGATACAAAGATTTTTTTCATTTCTCTTCTTGTTTTTTATTATGGAAATTAATATATATCAATACAGCGAGCATCACGAGCAGGATGATCGTGAATAACGGACGTAACTCCGGCGTCAAACCGCCTTTGCGCGCGTCCGAATAGATAAAGGTACTCAACGTCTCGAGTCCACCGCTCCCCTTGGTAAAGAACGTCACGCCGAAGTCATCGACAGAGAGGGTCAGCGCCAAAACGAAACCGCTCAGCATACCCGGCCATAACTCCGGCAGCATCACCATACGTAGTGCTTGCGCCGGTGTAGCTCCCAGATCGAGTGCCGCCTCGTAGGTGTTCGGGTTCATTCGGCTGAGGCGAGGCAGCACACTCAACACCACGTACGGCGTACAGAACACCACATGGGCGATACAGACCGTTGCCAAGCCTTGGCTGAAACCCAGTGCTACAAAGAGCAGGAAGAGCGATATACCCGTGATGATATCCGGGTTGATCATCGGCACAGAATTGAGCAGGCTGACCATCTTTCGTTGGCGTGCCCGCATGTTATAAATGCCAATTGCTGCCAGCGTACCGAGGATCGTGGAAACCACCGCCGCAATCAACGCAATGACCACCGTGTACCAGATCGCGCTATTGAGTCCCGCATCGGCCTTGCCGGTAAAGAGATTGACGTATAGATCGAAGGAGAAACCAGTCCAGTTACCGAGGATCTTACTCTTTGTGAACGAGAACACGGCAATCAGAGCGATTGGTGCGTAGAGCACAAGCAACAAGAGCCATAAGTAGAGTTGCGAACCGTAGTGCCGGCGCAATCCCATGCGTTTACGACGCAGAGTCTCTTGCTCTACAGCCGTGAGATGTTTCTCTTGACGGCGTTGATAGATGATCACGCAAGCATAGACGATGCCGGCGATAAGAAGCAGACCGGCGAACACGAACCAGATCCAACCCGTACTGCGTTTGGCTACAGCCGTGTTGGTACGTACGTATTCCTCAAAGGTCTTATAGGCGTTCTGGACGCGCACGCGTTGGCCACGGTTCTTGATTTCCTTGTTACTGCGCCAAATAGTCCAAAAAGTCCCGATTTCATCGGTATAACTGTATATCGAATCATAGGATTGGAGATTGGATATAGGGTGTTGGGTATTGGAGAAAATGAAGTCGAGTTCACTAAACGTTAAACTCTCCACGTTTACCTTTATATTAATCTTCTCACCCGCGTAGCTCTCCGGGAAATCTGCCAATAATGCATTCTCTCCCGTCGTACCTACGTGAAGTTCGTACGTCAGATTGGACTGCGCAAAAGCGCTGAGGCAAATCACCAATGTCAAATGACAAATTACCAATACTCGTTTCATACGAGTCCCCCTCCTTCCTCTTTATCGTCATGGTCGCCGAAGAACGACGTCAGAGCGATGATGATCAACAATACCAACGACAGCACTGCACCATAGTTGAGCAGATCCGTGGTGGTGATATAGTCCTGAATAAGGCTACCGAACAACTTGATGTTGTTATGCGTGAGCAGTTCGGCAATGGCAAACGTACTAACCGTCGGCATAAACACCATCACGATACCGCTATACACGCCCGGCATTGACAGCGGAACGATCACTTTCCAGAAACATGTCCAGCGGTTGGCTCCTAAGTCTTGCGCGGCCTCTACAAGCGAGTTGTCCATCTTCTGGAGCGTGTTATAGATCGGGTAGATCATGAACGGCAAGTAGTCGTAGCACAAACCGAAAAGCAAGGCACCTTCACCTAAAGGCAGTCCGCACATGTTGAACAACTCTACCGTAGCTACTGTACGCAGCAAGAAATTGATCCACATCGGCAGAATGAACAGCATCGCCATCACTTTGGGAGTCTTGAAGTCCTCCTGCGCCATGATATAGGCCGCCGGATAACCGATCAGCAGGCAGATTGCGGTATTGAACACCGCTATCATAAGCGAGTAGAGAAATGTTTGAATAGCTTCGCTATGCGTGAAGAACTTCGCAAAATTACGTAACGTAAAGTCTCCGTTGATATCCGTGAAGGCATAAAAACCGACCAAGATCAGCGGCAACACGACGAACATTGCCATGAACGCGATGTACGGCCACGCCCACGTGCGGCGCGAAGAGAATATCTGAACAACCTTATTCATTTCCCCACTTGTCGATCTTGATCTTGTTCTTCGGAATCACAATACCTACGCGGTCACCGTCATCCCATACATCATTCGTATTGACAAACAGGTCGTGGCCTTCGTCCGTACGGATGGTCAGATGGTAGTGATTACCCTTATAGAGGATGAAATGCACTTCTCCGGAGAGTGTGCCTTCTTCTTCGTAGTCCTGCAGGTCGATGTCGCGGAACTTAACGCGCACCTGCACCTTCTCGCCGGGCTCGAATCCTTCGAGTTGTTTCTCCTCCACTTCCCATTCGGCATCGAGGAACCATACCTTGCCGTTCTTGAGCACCTCGCCTTCGAAATAATTGTAGATATAGTGCTCTTTCTTCATGATTTGTATATCTTCGGGCTTGACGAGCATTCCGATCTCCGTGCCTGGTAAGTATTCGTGATAATCCTGAATGAGGAACTCGTAGTTATCCGGCGTGAGCACACGCATCTCGTAGTGTACGCCCTTGAAGATACAACTCTGTACCTCGCCGTACCACTTGGTGAACTTGCCCTTCGGCACACGGTCTTCGGCATCGTCGTCCTCGTTGGCCACCACCTTACCGCGTTTCTCATCCTCCTTGCGCCAAACATAGATATCTTCGGGACGAATGACTACATCGACGGGGTTGTTCTCGCCGAATCCGGTGTCGATACAATCGAATTCCTGACCGCAGAACTCTACGCGCTTATCGCGAATCATCGTACCGGAAAGGATGTTACTTTCTCCGATGAAATCGGCCACAAAGCAGTTTTGCGGTTCGTTATAGATATCGGTAGGTGTACCGATCTGCTGGATCTTTCCTTCGCTCATTACCACCACGCGGTCGGAGAGCGTCAACGCCTCTTCCTGATCGTGGGTGACATAGATGAAGGTGATGCCCAGTTTCTCGTGCAGTTCCTTCAACTCGATCTGCATATCGTGGCGCATCTTCAGATCCAATGCACTCAACGGCTCATCGAGCAGCAACACTTCGGGTTTGTTCACAATCGCGCGCGCGATAGCAACACGTTGTTGTTGGCCACCGGAGAGGGTGTCCACTTTGCGCTCTTCATAACCCGTGAGGTTGGCCATCTTCAGTGCCTGACGCACTTTTTTCTTGATGGTCTCCGGGTCTTCTTTTTTCAGTTTAAGACCGAAAGCGACGTTGTTGAATACGTTTAGATGGGGGAACAGAGCGTATTTCTGGAATACGGTGTTGACGGGACGCTTATAAGGCGGTGTCTTCGTGACATCTTCTCCTTTAAGCAGGATATCTCCCGATGAAGCAACTTGAAAACCGGCGATACAACGCAGTAATGTTGTTTTGCCGCAGCCCGAAGGGCCTAAGATTGTGACGAACTCGCCTTTCTTCACTTGAAGACTTACGTCATTCAATGCAAACTTACCATCCTCGAACTGCTTCGAAACATGGTTGACCTCAATAATAAAATCCGATTTTGCCATTTCTTTCCATACAATACACGCGCATACTCGCGCAAAATACGGCGCAAAAGTACTACAAATAATTGAATTACGCAAATTTTTTCGCGTTTTTTTATGATATTTGTAAACTTTTGCGGGCGGAAAGGAGTACAATAACGGCTGTAATAGCAGAAAGCGTATCGCTGATAGGAATAGACCACCATACGCCGTCCAAAGGATCTACGAACGCCATCGGGAGCAGTAAAGTGAGCGGAATAAGATAGATTACTTGTCGGGTCAAACTCAGGAATATAGCCTTGCCTGCCTTGCCGATAGAGGTGAAGAGGTTACCTGTTACCATCTGGAATCCGATGATGAGCATAGACGAGCAGATGATACGCATGGGCTTGATGGTCTGCGCAATGAGCTCCGGATCGTGGGTGAACATTTTCGTTACGATCACCGGACAGAACTCGCCGAGGAAGAACACAATGCCCATCACGCCTGTGGCGTATGCGCAAGTGAGGTAGAAGGATTTGAGTACACGGTCGTATTGCTTCGCGCCGTAGTTATATCCGGCAATCGGTTGCATACCTTGGTTCAAACCCATCACCATCATCGCGAACACGAACGTCAAACGGTTGATCACCCCATACGAAGCGATTGCCAAATCCCCGCCGAACGTTTTCAACTGATTGTTGATGATGATGACCACGAAACAATGCGCGATGTTGTACAGGAACGGCGACATGCCGATAGCCAAGGCGCGCGATGTGATATGTGGGTTAAGTCGCCAAATTCCCCGATGAAATCGAACTAATTCGTTCTTGTTGGTGAATTTTGTGAGCTGCCAAACAACCGCTACAGCTTGACTGATGACGGTTGCCAAAGCCGCGCCTCGAACACCCATCTCCATGCCGAAAATAAACAATGGATCGAGAATGATATTAACCACCACCGCTACGATGGTAGCTGCCATTGAGAAGCGCGGGTGACCGGCCGAACGAAGCATGGCATTGAGGCCGAAATAGATATGCGTCAGGATGTTTCCGTAGAGGATGATCTCCATGTAATCGTGCGCATAACCGAGCGTCGCTTCACTCGCACCGAAAGCCATCAAGATGGGGTCTAACCAAATCAATCCCACCGCCATCACGAGGGCGGACAGGATGATGTTCATCACGATCACGTTACCCAACACGCGGTTGGCACGATCGTAATCTTTCTCTCCCAGATAGATGGCCAATAACGAAGAGGCACCCACGCCGACGAGACTACCGAAGGCAGCGCATATATCCATGAACGGCTTGGCAACGGTTAATGCGCCCAACGCTAACGCTCCACAACCATGACCGATATAGATGCTGTCGACGATGTTATAGAGCGACGTGGCGGTCATCGCTATGATCGCCGGCATCGCATATTTGAATAGCAGTTTATGTACCGGCGCTATGCCTAATTCTGTCGTTCGACTCATAGTTTTTCTACGATGGAATCGAAGAAATTTGCAGCCGGATGGCCGGCTTGTAATACGATTGGAGTTCCCTCGTCTCCACCCTCACGGATGGATTGCACAAGCGGGATTTGACCGAGTAAAGGAATATTCAGTTCTTCGGCGAGTTTTTTACCTCCGTCTTTGCCGAAGATATAGTATTTGTTATTCGGTAGTTCTGCCGGAGTGAACCATGCCATATTCTCGATGAGACCGAGGATTTCTACGTTTACTTTCTCGTTGCGGAACATCTCCACACCCTTGCGTGCATCGACTAAGGCAACCGGTTGAGGTGTGGTGACAACGATGACACCTGTAAGGTGCAATTCATTGATCAAAGTTAAATGGATATCGCTTGTTCCCGGCGGCAGATCGATTAGGAAATAATCCAACTCGCCCCAATGGGCATCTTCGATCAGCTGTTTGATGGCGTTCGATGCCATACCTCCGCGCCAGATAACGGCTTGTTCGGGATTGACGAAGAAACCGATCGATAGCATCTTTACTCCGTATTGCTCGATAGGCTCAATGAGCGTTCTTCCTTCTATCTCAACGGAGAAAGGTCGGCACTCTTCGGTGGCGAACATCTTCGGCATCGAAGGCCCGTGAATATCCGCGTCCAACAGCCCTACGCGGTATCCTTTCTGCGCCAAAGCAACTGCTAAGTTTGCCGTCACGGTCGATTTACCCACACCGCCTTTACCGCTGTGAATAGCGATGATATGTTTGGCGTTGATCTTCGGGCTTTCGGTCTTGGGTTTTTGATTTTCAACTTTGAACTTCGTATGGATATTCGCCGCTATATTCGGATCGGCATAGGTCTGCAGAGCCACCTCGGTTGCTTTGAGCACCGATTTCATGAACGGATCGTTATCCTTGGGGAAGATGAGCGAGAAGGAGACCTCAAAACCTGAGATGCGGATATCGTCCTCTAACATGCCACTCTCTACCAGATCTTTGCCCGTTCCCGGGTAACGTACGTGGCGTAATGCATCAATTATCTGTTGTGGATACATAGTCGTTTTCAATTTTGCGGCTGCAAAATTACAAAAAAAAATGCAAATGTGCAAATTTTGTCGTTATTTTTTGCTTTAAATAGCAAATCCCCATAATTAGGTATTGTGTATGTCGCAAAAAAGCAGTAATTTTGCAGCGTGATTCGTATTGGCGTCATAGGACTACCGCAGAGCGGTAAGAGTGCGTTGTGTCAAGCTTTGCAAAACTTGGCGGGCGAAACCATGCAATTTGTTGAGGTTCATCACCCCGATGAACTGCACGGAAACGCGTATGACGTGGTGCTCCAGGTGGTTGATGCTACGCGTCTTGAGGAGTCGTTGATGCTTACGCCGCATATCATCGACGAGGATCAAAAGATCGTGTTGGCCATTGGCCGGTATGATTTGTTACTCAAAACGGATCACTCGCTCAATCTTCCCAAGTTGGAACAACTGATTGGTGTACCGACCTGCCGAGTCTCCGTGTGCCTTAACGACGGATTACCTAATTGCTTATCCCTCCTTCGTGAGGTTGCCGCGCGCCCTGCTTCTACGGCGCACCCGATCTACCACTTGCGTGACCAAGGTGATGAGGATACTTATCGCGCGTACGTGCATGGTATATTAACGGAGACGCTCACGCATGCGAAGGACGACAAGCACCAGACCCGCCTCGAGCGCATCGATAAAGTGCTGACGAGCCCGTGGCTCGGTTTCCCGATCATGATGGCGATTCTTTATTTTGTCTTCTGGTGTACCTTCACGCTGGGAGCATATCCGCAGGCATGGATAGAAGGGGGAGTAGATGGATTGAGCGCATGGTTATGGACGCTGATGGAGCCGAGTTGGTGGTCATCCTTACTCATCGACGGTGTGCTACAAGGCGTAGGTGCCGTCTTGGCTTTCCTGCCGAACATCATCATCCTGTTCTTCTTTATCTCGCTCATGGAGGACTCGGGTTACATGGCACGTGAGGCGTTTATCATGGATACGATCATGCACCGTGTCGGTCTGCACGGCCGTAGTTTTATTCCGATGCTGATGGGATTCGGTTGTAATGTCCCGGCCATTATGGCGGCGCGCGACATACAAAATCCGAAGGATCGTGTGCTGACGATGCTGATGGTGCCTTTCATGTCCTGTTCGGCGCGCCTGCCGGTTTATATGCTGTTCGTAGACACGTTCTTCGAGCGCCACAAAGCCCTCGTGATGATCTCGCTTTATGCGATAGGCATCTGCCTGTCGGTGCTCTTTGCCATCATCATGAAGCGTACCAAGTGGTTCCGTCAGGACAACGACGATACGGTCAATGAGTTGCCGGAGTTCCGTATTCCCAAAGCACGTAACACGGCTGCGCATATATGGGAGCGCGTCGCGGATTACCTGCAGAAGATCTGTACGGTCATCCTCTGGGCGTCAATCATCATCTGGGCACTCGAGTATTTCCCGACGCAAGACCTGAACGATCTCGAGCACTCGTATCTGGCTTCTATCGGTCAGTTCGTCTCGCCGCTCATGGAGCCGCTGGGCTTCGATTGGAAGATGTCCGTTTGTCTGTTGACGGGTCTGCCGGCTAAGGAGGCCATCGTATCCACGCTCGCTATCCTCTATGGCGGCGACATCAGTGCTGCGGGTTTCACACCGCTGACGGCGTTCAGTTTTATGCTCTTTGTACTGCTGTATTTCCCCTGCGTAGCTACTATCGCTACGCTTCGCCGCGAAGCCGGCAAACAGTGGGCATGGTTTACTGTCTTTCACAGCCTCTTCTTGGCTTGGTTCATATCGTTTGTTGTATATCAAATAGGTAGTTTGTTATGAGAAAATATCTTTTGTCTTTGTTCGTTGCGCTTTGTTCCGTTACGCTCTTTGCGGCTAAGGCGGACAAGCAAGTGGTTGTGCTCTCTTGTGACCTGCATTGTCAGGGTTGTTGCGATAAGATCATGAAAAATATCGCCTTTGAGAAGGGCGTCAAAGATATCGTTTGTGACCTCAAGACCAAGACGGTCACTGTTACTTACGATGCCAACAAAACAGACGTCCCTACGCTTCTCAAAGCATTCGATAAGATTGGCAAACCTGCCAAAGTAAAACAAGCTCCTGCACAAAAAGAAGCATCGGCTCCTACGAGAGAAACCGATGCTACTACGGGTGCTTCCCAGCAATACTAGCGTTTCATTATCGCTTCTTTGAGACGTTGGGCCTCTTCCATGGCCTGCGTCTCGTTCATACCTTTCAGTCGCTCTGTGAGGTTCGGTATCTCCAGTTCTATACCCGGCGTTACATTACTCGGATCGGAGATCTGGTCGCGGTTGGCCTCATAGATAAATACCCAATACTCAGGATTACCATAATGGCGTCTTGCTATCTGCGCGAGACGTGAACCCGGTCGTACGATCTCGGTGGTGCGATAGGTCGGAACGATCTCCACACGACGATCTTTGCTCAGTTGGTGATGACCGTTATAACGGTACGGGATATCCTGACCCAGGCTGGCTACGATCATCTGATCCTCGCGTACTCCGAGTGCTTTCAATTGTTCTGCCACCGCTTTCGCACGACGTAATGCCAGACGTTTGTTGTACTCCGGTTTACCGAGTTTGCAGGCGTGACCGTTCACATGAATCTTCTGATCCGGATGACGCTTGAGGATCTCCGCGATGCGAATCAGGATATCTTCCGGTTCGAGGATAGGTATGGCCTTGTCGAGATCGAAGAAGATAACGGCTTTCATGAGGATGTCGTCCAGTTGTTTAGCCACCGTGTCCTCTTTGATGACCGGTGTGGGTTCAGGATCGCGGTACAGATAAACGGTATCGTGAATCTGACAGAAGACATCGCAGATATTGATATTATTGGCTTCTGCAATCTCACGGATACGACGGATAGCCTCCTCACGCGGGTCGATCACTTCTGCCACCGGTTCGATCTCCGCTTCCACTACTTCCAGTGCGGATGCCTCCGCAATTTCCACAGCAGCCTCTTCTGCCTGCTGCTCTTTTTCTTGTTCTTTCTGCAGTTTGCGGAGTCTTCTCTGCTCGCGGTCGTAGTCACGCTGTGCTTTGGTGCGGTTCGCATTGATCTGCACGCCTAATTTCAACCCTACCGACCAAGGGTGGAGTGTCTCCACCTCATTGGTGCGCAATACACCGTCATACGGGGTGGTGTACGGTAAGTCGTACTCACCCGTTTTGCGTCCGTCTGCAAAAGCCAGAGGAGTGGAGTTATGCGTCTCTAGTACATCGTTGATGTAATAATTGGCATATGCAGCCAGCGCTAATTCCACGCGTTGATGCACGCGGATGAGCATACCCAACTCCGCATACGCTGCGTAGTTAACGGATTTCCAACGCCAGGATTCGTATTTGCCGGATTGGCCATCGATAGGCAATGTCTCCACGACGGTTGGTACATCTTCGATGGTCAGGTCGTAGAACGGGTAATAAACGGCGTTATGCATCGCGCCATTATCACGCAGACGATAGGAGTTAGCCATCGGCAGACCGATCTTCATTCCCGCAGTAGCGGTGAGACCCACTACGCCGGGACGATAACGGAACTTGAGTGCGATAGGAATCTCCAGCATGTACAGCGTTTGATCTTCGTTCAGATCCCGTGGGGTGGAGGTCAGTACATAACTATCGTTGAAAGGATCGAGACGCATAGGATCGGTCGGTGTGGACCACGGTTCGGTGACGGCGGCTCTATTGGTATAAGCCGAGAACTGAACACCCGTTCCGAGACCCATCCAGGGCACAAAGTAATAACTCAGGCCAAAGGCTGCATTCCACGACGGGAATTGGATCTTATTGGTGATGTGACGATCGGTGTTTGTCCAGGATGCACCAATCTGTCTGTATTCATATCGTCCGACACCGAGGCCGCCGGCGAACTCGAAGTTCCAACCGTAAGCGATATTGGGTTCTTCGCTGCTCGCTTGACGTACAGAGTCGGGGTATTGTTTAGCCGAAGCGGAAACGGCTACGATAAGCATCGATGCGATGATAAAGATCTTTGTTTTCATATCCGTTCCTCCTTATTTAACAATCAGTTTATGAGTTTCTACTGTTCCGTCTGCTGCGGTGATCTGTACGAAATAGACACCTTGCATGTACGGAGCACTGAGGGTGGCCGAACCTTCTATATTCCTCAATGCACTCACGCGCTCACCGTAGAAGGAGATGATCTGTACATCACCAAAGCACTCGATGGTCAGCGGCTGACCCGCATCGACAGGTACGGGGTAAATGTGAGACATTTCCGGTGCTGAACTACCGGGTGTCGTTGGTAAGGTCACTTCACACGAGCGGTATTGAGCGCCGTTCTCTGCGGTGAGGATGACATGGAACGTACCGACAAGCGATGCACCACCTTGGTGGTAGTACTGTTTGGTCTCGCCCGGCAGGATCTGTCCGTCCTTATACCACTGATAAGCGATGAACTTCAGCTTCTCAGCGCCGCCGGTTTCTACTCCGTTATCGGGGTTGTTATCCACGAAGAGCACGCGGTCGTACTTGGTGTGCAGGTATCCGCCCAGACTGAAGGTCACTTGCAGTTTGCTCGGTGTACTATAACATATATCCTCGGTTTCTCCATTGACCGCGTAACCGATCTCCAGATTCAGATAGCAGTCGCCTACACCGATTGACGGCATATTCGTCATGAGGATCTGACCCGGTGTGGTGATTGTACCTACCGTGTCCATCCGACCCATATAGAATGCCATATCGGGTGAGAACGTAATACGGAAGGTGTTCGCCATTCCGGCTATCTTCTCATATTCCAATGTCATCGTACCGGTCTCTTGGCAGACATGTGCCGCGGTGTCTATGCGGAACGAAGGAATCTCCGTGATAAGGATGGTGATGAAACTATCAATCGGGCACTCGCCGTCTGTGTCGGTGAACGACCAGGTCTCACCGTCTTCGGTGAAGGTATGCGAGGTCTCTTTGCCGTCTTTGCCCACATGTGTGAAAGTATAAGGCATCTTCTCGCGGCAGATACTTCTTGTCACGTGTGCGCTGGTTGCCTGACCGTAATACTGCGTCACCTCGCCGTCTGACTGGATCCATTCGCAATCCGAGCCGGCCTGACGTACATAACGAGTGTAGGTGTACGTGGTTCCCAGACTGATCTCGCTCAACTGGAACGTACGGTTGAGGTTCGCTTGGTTGCCTATCACCTCATCTCCCGGTGTACGTACCCATTGATACTCCAGACCGTCTGCGCAGGTAGCAGCGGTAGCTTCGTTGATGTGAATCGAAACAGTGGCGGTCTCTTTTGCATTCTCATCGAAGCAGTAAGGAGACCGCTCTTCGTTTTCGATAGCACCCGCAGTCAAGGGAGACATAATATACACTTCAAGCTCGTAACGGCTCTTTGTCCACGTCGTGAAGCGAGTGTCGTCCTGCGCCTCGCGGGTAAAGATATATTTATGTCCGGCTTGCAGACCGATATTGTTCAAACTCAGATCGCGACCGGTAGCCTGCGGGATAGCGACTTTGTCGCGGAGCCAGCGGTACTCGATCGTACCGGCACCGCCGACAGCCTCTGTCGCTTCGATAATATATTTCTCAGCATCGGCTACGGTACAGAAGGACTTCTTCTCGTGGTCAATGATCTCTCCCGGATCCAAGGCGTTGAAGACATCAATGGTATCTGCGCCTAAGTCCGACACGGCGTGTTCCGGTACATAACATACACTATCCCGCGTGCCGCGCGTGAAGATGTATTCGCCGGGTTGACTAATCGGATAGTTTTTCAACTCCAACGAGGTCTGTGTATGGATGGAGTCGCCGTTAACGAACCATTGGTAGTAGATCGTACCACCACCTCCTATCGAAGCCTCGCTGCCTTCTGTGCTGACGAGCGTAGGGATATTATTCAATAGAATGGTATCGCGCTTTGAGACAATTGTACCCGGAATGAACTCGCCGAAGACATAGTACTCAAAGCCTGACTTGTTCTCTAACCAATCGGTCATACAGCCGTTGTCATGAACAAAACTGCGCACGATATAATGCCCCGGAACATTGGTCGGTACCTTGCAGGTGTCAAACCAATTGAGGTAGTCTGCCTTACCGCAATCTGCCAGCATCGTATCTACCAGCAGGGTATCCGTACCGGTAATGCTATAACGAATCACCTCATAGTGGTAGTCGCCGTTACCGATCCATCCTTCTTGAGCCGGACGCATGAACGCTTCCTCTTTAAACTCTTCATAGGAGTTAAAGCAGTAGTAATGCGTATAATTGAGGGTATCCGCCTCTTCATCGCGACCCACGAATATACCGGGGAGCAGATCCTCTACGCGGCGCGGACTCATATAAACGACGCGCGTCTCGTCATTCAGTTGGGCGTTTACGAGTACAACCGTCGGAGTACAAGGGCGTACGACATGTACGCTATCGTTGGTATCATTGAAATTGATCCACTGTTCATCATCCTCTTTCTGACACGTCCATGTGATGCCACCCTCTTTACTGACGCAGAACGACAGCGTGATGTCATTCGCGTGCTGCACCGGCGCAGTGCAACTTGTCTCCATGAACATCGGAGCGGCTGATAATAGGGCTGCATCCTTGCCGGCGAAAGCACTCAGGATCGGATAACGCGTGGCGGTGTTCGACCATGCAGGATTGCCCGCAAAGAGCGAGAACATCAGTGCCGTGCTGTCGATAGGCGTGATGACATTGCCGTCGATACCGGATTTCTGCAGATAAGCTTTGCGGTCGAAATAACACTGGGTGTAGGAACCGCCGTTGTCTTCACCTACGATAGCATGGCCGTTATCGCTGGAGGCATAACCTATATTAAAAACGCGTACGAGCGCGCCCGCGTTATTACGGCCGACAATACATCCGACGGTAGTGGAGAGATTGTTCAGATAACCGGCCTGATAGCAGTCCGTGATCGAACCGGTAGCGGTCAATTCGCCCACCAGACCACCGGTCACATTGCCCGTGACTGAGAACTGCGCCATTGACCAGCACTCGCGGATCGTTCCGGCGCACACACCGGCGATAGCACCGATACGCGTCTGGTTCTTTGCCATGATCCTACCGCCACTGATACCTACTTGCTCAATAACGGCATTCTGACCTACATAGCCGAACAAACCTACGCTGTCCGTTCCGTTGAAGCGATGCAGACCGCGAATGAGATAACCCGAGCCATTGAACGTGCCTTGGAACGGAGAGGTTGCTGAACCGATAGGCGTCCATGTTTTGGAATTTAAATCGATGTTCGCTTTGAGCGTGATTGTCTTACCCGTGAAATCCTGAGTAGCACTCAACGCTGCTATACCTGCCAGATCCGCTGCCGAAGTCACCTCTATTTCATCGGCCAAAACAATCGGCGTGGCGCTTGTACCGTTCCAGATACTGTACGTTTCACTGGCCGCTTGCGCACTGACAGCACACAGGCAACCCAACGCCACCACTAAAATAAAAGAGAGTAATTTGTGCTTCATACTGATGAAGGTTAAGTAATTTGGGCGCAAAATTACACAAAAAAAATGACATACACAAGAGTGTATGCCACTTTTTTACGATTTTGTTTACTATTTTTACTTGAGCTTACGCTTAGTACGTCTTAGCCACCAGGGCACGACTTACTTGAGCTCTGCCAAGTATTTAATAGTGCGAACCATCTGGCTGGTGTAGCTGTTCTCGTTGTCGTACCAGCTAACAACCTGTACCTGATAGGTCTCCTCGTCGATCTTAGCAACCATGGTCTGGGTAGCATCGAAGAGCGAACCGAACTTCATGCCGATAACGTCGCTCGAAACGATCTCATCCTCGGTGTAACCGAAGCTCTCGGTCTGAGCAGCCTTCATAGCAGCGTTGATACCCTCTTTGGTGATGTCTTTACCCTTAACAACTGCAACCAGGATAGTGGTAGAGCCGGTCGGAGTCGGAACGCGTTGTGCGCTACCGATCAGCTTGCCGTTGAGCTCAGGGATAACGAGACCGATAGCCTTAGCAGCACCGGTGCTGTTCGGAACGATGTTCTGTGCACCTGCACGGCTACGACGGAGGTCACCCTTACGTTGCGGGCCGTCGAGGATCATCTGGTCGCCGGTGTAAGCGTGGATCGTGCTCATGATACCGCTCTGGATCGGAGCGTATTTGTGCAGAGCAGCTGCCATCGGAGCGAGACAGTTGGTCGTACAAGAAGCTGCGGAGATAACCTTATCTGCCGGAGTCAGAGTCTTGTGGTTAACGTTGTAAACGATGGTCGGAAGATCGTTACCTGCCGGAGCGGAGATAACAACTTTCTTTGCACCTGCCTGGATATGAGCCTCAGCTTTAGCTTTGCTGGTATAGAAACCGGTGCACTCCAGAACTACATCGATACCGAGTTTGCCCCAAGGCAGCTCAGCTGCGTTCGGCATAGCGTAGATCGTGATCTCCTTGCCGTCCACGATGATCGAACCCGGAACGAGAACGGTCTTGCCATCCTCAGCGAGTTGAGCGTCTTTGTAAGCTACAGTGTGCTTGCCCTCACCGAACTTGCCTGCGAAACCACCCTGAGCGGTGTCGTACTTCAAGAGGTGAGCCAACATCTTCGGGCTGGTCAGGTCGTTGATTGCAACTACCTCATAACCCTCAGCTTCGAACATCTGACGGAATGCCAGACGACCAATACGGCCGAAGCCGTTAATTGCTACTTTTGTCATAGTGTGTAATAATTTAAATTATTTGTGTATAAATTGTTTTATCAATTGCGACTACAAAAGTACTACTTTTTTTTTATATACAAAAATAAATCGTATAAAAATCTTAATTTTGTAAACAAAATTTATCATTTTCGGCCAAAATCAGCAGGAATTTCCCCCCAAGCCTTGGTGTCCCACTTATAAATAGGGGTAGTCCAAGTGTTGTCATGGAGCCACATCTCAGCTTTGCGCACCATGAAAAACAAGTCCTGATTGGAAGCATTCCACTCGATCTTCGTCTTGCATCGTTTCTCACGTACCCATGCCAGGGCAGTCACACTATCGGTGTAGATCACCCAATTGAGGTTGTATTTCTTGATGTACGCGAGGCCTAACACGAGTGCGAGAAACTCTCCGATGTTATTTGTGCCCTGCGCAAATGGTCCGCGCCGGAAGACCTCCGTACCGGTGTCAGCTATTACGCCGCGGAACTCCATCACGCCCGGATTACCGCTACATGCGGCATCAACGGCTAATGCAGGTAAGATAGGCTTAGTCATGAATGAGCATTTTAGAGGTTACTTGTTCGCCATCGATCTCCATGACAACAATATAGATGCCTTGTGCCGGCGTACCGTTCACAGGTCGTCCCATCGTGTCGTAGATCTTCTTGATCGGTGCGGAACTTCCGGTGTCTTGGGTACGACTCGGAGTCGCGTCATCAAAGGTCTGCGGGCAAGTATAGATCGTCTTTCCGTCCGTCGTGTTCATTCGGCATTGGTAGAGCGTCGTAGTGCCGGCTAATCCCTTGGGGGCATAGAGGCGTTGCATCGTCTCGCCCGGCATCGCTACTCCGTCTGCGAACCACTGGTAGGAGACGAATCGGCCGTCTGCATTGCTGACAAACAGCACATCCGTCCACTTGCTATAGAGGTGTCCTGCCAGATAAATAGTCAGGATCAAACTGTCATATACATTGGTGAAAGTATCGGTACCAAGGTACGGCGTAATAGGATAGGTAGTCCCGTGCCATGTAAGCGTTTGATCTTCGCAGATAGCGGTGTCTAATTTCTCACAGGGACCATGATCCGGAGCATTGACAATGGCGAAGGTATGATCGCAGTCTAAGGCGTTATCCGAATAGACGCGTAAGGTGTGCGTTGCACCGTCCGGTACCAGATTCATTAACTTGCCGGTCGCAGTCTGCCAGTTGGTCACGTCATAACTCAAAGACGGGCTCACGGTATCGGTCCATTCTACGCCGTCCCACTCGTAGTGCAGTCGGGTACCCTTGAAAGCGAAGTACTCGGTTGCTACCTGCAGGTCGTACGTGCCGCATAGGATATTCATATCAGTCAACACCGGAGTCTTGATCGCCGGAACACCCGGACTGACATAGGTGCAACTGTTCTGTCCGCCTTTGTCCACTCCCGCACCGTTGATACGGGTCAGCTTGGCGGTAAGCGTGTGGGTCTGACCGTCTGCTACCAACATTGGATAATCGGCCGACGACAATGTGATCGTCGTGTCGTTGGGGTTCGTAGCGGGATTGATGGTGATCGGCGTCGCAAAGAGATCGCCGTAGATATCGTCTGTCAACTGCAGAGTCACAGGGAACATGTTGTTCAGCGTCGAATAGCTCACTTTGACTTGCATCGTGAAATCTGTCTTACCGCACGCGGGGGTCTGCGTGATGGTTACGACGGGTTGGCTCACCGTGATAGCCGGTTCGAAGATCGTTACCACGAAACGCTCACAGTTCTTGATAGCCTGCGAAACGACAGAGATCGGTTGGAAGCGGATATCGTCCAAGGCGAAGTCATTACCACCCGGATTTGGATTGGTGTTCAGGTCACGCACCATGATCTCCACTTCGGTCGCATCTACCGGCGAAGTATAGACGTGCGAGTTCTGATGCCAGATATTGTCCTGATAATTATTGAGATCAATCGGATTGCCCAACAACTCCTCTTCGCTCCACGTGCTGCCTTGTTTATAGCGGATCGCGAACTGCAGTTTGGCGGCGTTGTTCATCTCACCGTAGTTATTCACATTCGCTACCCAGAACGAGAACATGTAGTTCGTTCCCTTGGCTAAGGTGAGGTTCGTGCTCTTGCCGGTCTCCACATACCATGCTTTCTTTTCTCCGCTGTTATCAGCATCGAACAGCGCATAGTGGGTATCCGCTTTCGGGGCGATCTTCTTCGTGTAACGTTTCCAGAACGCGTTGGCGTCTGTCACGATTGAATAACCGCCGAACAGACTGCTCGTTCCATCCTTATACAGATCATAGAAATCACTTGCTGAGGTGACATCCTTACCCCAGAAATTATACTCGCTGATGGCAGAACCGGTACTCGTATTCGTACGATTAATCGTACCATAATAGGTCTCAGCCGCGGAGAAATCACCGTTCTCAATCAGGTTGCCGGCGACAGCAGGAGGTGCTTCATACTCGTAGTAGGTATAGATGATCGTCGTGTCATAATCATAGGCAGAGATGACGCGCGTATGATCGGTCGTGTTTCCGTCGTGCCATTTGAAGCCGTCTGAACCGTCCGTAGCCGGAACGAGAGAAGCCGTCTCACCGTAGGATTTATCGATCGCATTGGTCGTGATACCCATGATGGCATTCGGCGCATTGTACGGATTCGAGGTGCGGGAATAAGAGGTATTGAGGAAGCTGGCTGTCGCCACAACTCCGGTAGCACCATCGGCATAGAGTCCCGGCAGACTGAAGATGAAAGGTGTCGTCGGACTGACATAGTCCACATGATGCTCACCCTTGGCGTCTGTCACCGAGATACGCAGGGTCTGACCGGTAGCATCCTTGAAGGCTACGATACCGTCCAACACATAGGTACTGTCGTGGGCATTGACGTTCGAGGTCACTACGCCGAAGTCCGTTATCTCGCAGGTCGGCGAGCAGTCTTCGGTAACTGCTATCTCGATGAAACGCTCTTTGCTCTTATCGCTCGTGGCGAGGAAATAATAGGTATGACTGTTGGCTGCTCCGATGGTCTCGTTCAATCCACCGGCACCGTTATAGCCCCACTCGTGGTTGGCGTGCTCGAGCTCGACCCATTGACCGCCTACCCATTTGAACCAGGTACGGCCTTGGTTATAATCGTAGTTGGAACCGACTAACTGCGGTTGTAAGGAGTACGGGTCACCTACCGACTGCATACATACCTTCACCAACTCACGGTTCGCCTGGTCGATCTTCGTCACAGTCGAGGAGGTCGGATCGGCTGTCGGACGATAGAAATAGTGATCCATCCAGTACCACATATCTCCCGAATGCGAAGTACGGTCCTTATACTGACGGAAGTTCTCCAGGTAGTTCTGATTCGCAGGAATCTGGATGTTCTCGGTCTTGTTGACATTATTGTCATCGCCATTATCAAAGACGTTGCTCCAATTGGGGGAGGTGTGTACACTGTTACGGGTCATGATGACGTGTGTCCAATCACCTGCCGGTACATTGACCTGCAGCACATCGTTGCACCAATCAACGCCGATCAACTCATCGCTCCATTGATAAGCCGAGGTACTGTTGTTATAGAAATAAGCGAACTTACCCGCATCCGGATCGTTACCGTACCAGTTCCAATTGGTCGGATTCATCTTGACGTACATGATTTCTCCCGCCTCAAAATGGCGTGCGCTGAGGTTCAGCGCGAGGGTCATCAATAGACCTAAAACGATATATCTTGTTGTTCTCATAGTTGTTCCTCCTTATTGTTCGATTACCACATTGTTGTTATAAACCACTTTGATCTCTACACGGCGGTCGCGCGACATCGCTTCGTACTCGAGATCTTCGTTCGGTATGCTGGATCCGTGACCGGCTGTTACGATACGCTTCTCATCTACACCGCGACTAATCAGGTAGTTACGTACGGTGCGTGCACGGTTTTCGGACAGGATGTTGTTGTATTCGCTCTGACCTTCCGAAGAAGCATGACCGTCAATCATGATCTGTGCGTCCGGAACGCGATTCAGTGCGTCCACGATCGAGTTGAGGTAGAACTTCGCTTTGCTGGTTAAGTAATACTTGTCAAACGCAAAGTATATCTTGTTGAATTTCTCCACCTCTTCGGCCACTTGTTGGATATGCTCCGGAACAATCGTGTCGGCGCGGGCAATGAGAATCGTGTCTTGACGCTCCTTATACTCCGTACGCGTCTCTTCGCGCATGAACGGCTCGAAATAATCTTCTATCTCATGCTTGTCCGGCTTGATATAATGCCAGTGGATACCGACCTTCACGCCTGCTTCCCAAGGATGGGAACCGTTAGCGAGGGTGGTGGCGTACGCACCCTTGTATTCGTTCATGAAGGTGAACGTGTCGTCTTTCCAACCCAAGTCCGCTTTGTCGGAACTGTTGGCGTTGTTCATCGAGATATTGAAGTATCCGCCGACCAGCAGGTCAATCTGTTTGGTCAACGGAATGAGTGCACCGAGGTCAGCGAAGAAGGTAGCCTGCGGACGAACGCTCAGTTTGCCTTTCGACTGCGGAGCGTCTTTGTAGTCCTTTTTACCGAACTCGTGCATGTCCGTCAGCGTCAGATCCCATGCGGGGTAGTAACCCGAGTGGTCGATCTCACCTTCCAATACCTTGTATTTCTTCGAAACCGAGAAAGACGGAGCGACACCCAAGGCAGCGAAGATACCGGCTTTCCAGTCCTCTTTGCGCATCTGGAACTGCAGCGAGATGGGGATGCCAAGGTTATGGATCGTCTCCCGCTCACGCCAGTTCTGAACACTGGCTGTATGGTCGTAATGCAACTCGTAGTCCGTATCGGTCTGATCTTTCCACTGGTAATCGCCGCCGATGTGCGCGAACGAAGTGTAGTTCGTAAACCAGAGCCCTACGCCCACACCCCAGTTCGGATGGAAATAATAGGCGTATTGCAGTTGTAGCAATGCACTGAACGAACCGTTCACGCGGTTGTCTGCGCCGTCCAACTGATACCCGAGACTACCGTATCCCAAGCCTATATGCGCATGGATATAATGTCCGCGACGATCTGTCGAATCGGTGGGAATAACCACCTCACGTTGCTTGGCAATGCTGTCTGGAATGAATTCTGTAGTGACCACCGTGTCCGTCACCGTACGGATCACTGTGTCGTTGTAATGACGGATGATATACTCCTCATCCGCCCGCATCATGCTTGACGCGCATAGTACAATCAATAAAAGAAACAATTTGTGTTTCATGGTGTTGTGTGTTTTTGTTTTTTTGTGACCCGACCGGGAATCGAACCCGGATCTGAGCTTTAGGAGAGCCCCGTTCTATCCATTGAACTATCGAGTCGAGTCTTGTGCGAGACGAGATAGATCGTTCGAGCGCAGCGAGATAAGAACTAGCAATGCGCAGGAAACTCCCCGTATTCCTCGAAGGTGTAATTGAGGAAGTCGTTCATCGGCTTACCCGCTGCGGCTATTTCTACGATTTTGTCGATGAAATCGGGCGAACTCACTTGTTCGTCTGTCAGCGGTGTACTGAATGTGTAGGTCTTATGCTTGAGCCAATCGGCGTGCTTGAAGTTCGGATCAAAACCCGCCGGCACTTTCTTGAGCATACCCCAATAAGGGTCGAAGTCATCGGAGAAATAGCGCTTCCATGAAGGTGCTGCCATGATGGCTTCTACCTCTTCGTAGTTCGCCTCTATCTCCTTGCGCAACGCATCCAACAACTCCTTGCCCGGATCCCATATACCGCCGGTGAACATACACTGCCCGGGTTGGATATGTACGTAGTACCCGCCACGCATGGATTTCTTGCCGAAGGTCTTCGGTTGTCCGGGAACACCGGAAGCAGGGAACACACCGAACCACTCTTTATACGGCCGTTTGTCATGACTGAACCGTACATCGCGATAGATGCGCCAGATGCAGTCTTTGGGTTGGAGCACCGCCAGAGACGGATCGAGTTCGGAGAGGCGCTTGATATACTCCGCACTGAATTCCACAAAGCGGGCATAGCATTCTTGATACCATGCTTTGTTCTCGGTAAACCACTCGCGGTTATTGTTCGCCGACAACGCCTTCAGAAACTCCAGAATCTCTTTCATCCTAATTTAGCCATGCAACGTTTCAGGCCATCGAGCCAATACGGGATTGTGACGCCGAAGGTCTTTTTGAATTTCGATTTGTCCAATACGCTATAGTGCGGACGCGGGGTCTTGTATTGATATTCTTCCGATAAAATCGGGCGAACTTGACATTTTGTGATGCCTGCCAACTCGTGAATAGCCACGGTGAAATCGAACCAAGAGCAAACACCTTCGTTCGTGAAATGATAGATGCCCGGTTGCCATATAGGATGCTCGATCACCGTGAAGATAGCCCATGCCAAGTCGGCGGCGTAAGTCGGTGTGCCGATCTGGTCGAATACCACGCCCAACGACTCTTTCTCTTTGCCCAACTTGATCATTGTCTTCACGAAGTTATTCCCGTATTCGGAATACAGCCACGCCGTGCGCAGGATAACTGCCTCCGGGCATTCGGCTAACAAACGTTTCTCGCCTTCGTACTTAGTACGACCGTAGGCGGTGCGCGGCGCTACCGGATCGGTCTCGCGGCAGGGGATATGTTCATCGCCGGAGAAGACGTAGTCCGTACTGACATGAATGACCTTAATGCCCTGACTACCCAAGACACCCAGCGCTTCGGCGTTGATCTTCAAGGCCGTTGCTTCGTCCTCTTCCGCCTTATCGACGTTCGTGTAAGCGGCGCAGTTCACGATCAGATCAATCGCATGTTTGGTTACGAAAGCCGACACGGCAGCTTTATCGCAGATGTCCAACACCTGTACACCGTCGGTCTCAATGACGTCCGTGAAGAAATAATGATGCTTCGGATGTTCCTTACTCAACACCCGCATCTCGTTGCCTAACTGGCCATTTGCGCCTGTAATCAGTATATTCATATCAAAACGGATTGTCTAAGTTTTTTAATAAAGGATGACGCGTGTCTTTTTCACTGATGATACGCAAGTCCTCGGGTATCTGCCAATCGATCGCCAAGTCCGGATCGTTCAGCAAGATACCTCCGTCCGCTTCGGGATGGTAGAGGTTGTCGCATTTATAATTGAAGATAGCCGTCTCACTCAGTACGGAGAAACCATGCGCAAAACCTTTCGGGATAAAGAACTGACGTTTGTTCTCATCGCTCAACTCCACGCTATACCACTGACCATAGGTCTTGCTGCCCTTTCGCAGATCGACGGCTATATCGAGCACTCGACCGACGGTGCAACAAACGAGTTTGGCCTGGGTATAAGGCGGACGTTGAAAATGCAAACCGCGTACCACGCCATAACTGGAGCAGCTCTGGTTGTCCTGCACAAAACGCGCGTCAATACCCGCTGCGCGGTAACGTTCTTCGTTGTACGTCTCTACGAAATACCCGCGTGCATCCTTGAAGACCTGCGGCTCAATGACTAATAATCCCTCAATCGGAGTTTTAATAATTTCCATACTTTATTCACAAAATAGCGCGCAAAGGTACTGCTTTTTTTGCATATATGCAAATTTTACGTCATTTTTTTGTTTTTTATTCCACTTTCTTTGCCCGCATAAATCCCGCCGGATCGTCCTCCGTATCACTCTCACCGCCTTGCACTGCAAAATGGATCTGGTTCTTGCCGAACCGCTTGTTGATGCTGTCGATGGCGTGCATGAGCCGCTTCTGTTTCGTGCGGTCGTCGGCTTGTTGCGGAGCAAACAGATCCAACTGCATCCCGCTGTTGCTCTGCAACTGACTCAAGATCACGCCGGCTTGTTTGTACTGATAGCGGGGTTGATAGATCCGCTCCAAGAGAGTGCTTACCGCTTGCATGACCGCACGGGTATCGTCGGTTGGCGTCGTCAACTTGAGCGTGTCGTCCACGTTGTATTGCGCCAAGTCGGTTCGGTGGCGATTGGTAGCGAGGAAGACCGTCACAGCCCCGCATAACGACCCTTGCTCGCGCAGACGCCGCGTAGCGGCGGTGGCGTAGTTACTCAGTTCCCGCAGCAATACGGTCTTACTATCCGTCATATGCGCAAAAGTGCGGCTGTACATGATGCTTTTCTGCCGCTCGTGACTCGCCAGAGTGATGGCCGGTTCACCGCGTAACTCTTTCCACGTACGAACGCCCGTCACGTTGAACAGCCGCCGCACCCACGCCTCGCTCTTCTGCGTGTAGTCGAGGGCAGTCTGAATACCCTCCTGACTCAGTTTTTTGATACTCCGCCGACCGATACCCCATACGTCCGCGATAGGCACTCTCGCCAAGGCCTGTTCGCGTTTGTCCGCGGGCATCACGCAGATGCCTTCGTACGCCGGATAATGCTTCGCGAACCAAGTCGCCGTCTTCGCCAAGGTATAACTCATGCCTGCGCCGCAACTGACGGGTATGCCGGTCTTCTCCCGAATGAGGTTTTTGAGTTTCAGCAGGTACCCGCGCAAACGGATCGGATCGTCGTCCGGCATCGTGCCGAAGAACTCATCCACGCTGTACTGAACGAAGTCCAGCACCATCTCCGTCTGCCGCACATGCTCCATGATCTGATGTGAGATATCGTGATACAACTGATGGTGCACATCAATCACCGTAACGTGCTGTTTCTCAATCAGTTGACTCATCTGAAAAAGCGGATTGCCGCGCTTCAAACCCACAGCTTTCGCCTCCTGGTTGAGCGCCAAGATGATGCCTCCGTTGTTGCCGTTATCGTTCGCCACCACCACGGGCGTTCCCCGTAGTTCCGGCCGCGATAGCAACTCGCAACTCACAAAGAAATTATTGCAATCCAGATGAATATACATATCCGTTTATTTCGGCTACAAAAGTACTACAAAAAAATAACATACGCAAGAAAAAACACAAAAAAGAGGGTTTTAAAAAGTATATTATATATAAATATATAATATAGTATTGTTCATAATTTTTGGGGTTCTTTTCGGGTCGACATAGGCTTTACGTTGGCTTTGACTGTCGCTTCACCGTCGGTTGACCGTCGGTTGACCGTCGTTCAAAGTACATAAATCGGTGGCAAAGGTACACAAAAAATCCCACATATGCAAATATATGCGGGACTTTTTTGCAAGTTTCTTATATTTTCTCCTTATCTTACCTCTTGGCCTGTGATCGTATACACCTTGTCTCCGCGCTCTGGATTTCCAGGGATGATAGGTGGTGTGGGGATGACTTCTAATCCCTCCGGACTCACTACGTCGGGATAACCAATGGTGGCAAATGCGCCTGTATATACATGTAAAGGAGTGCCGTTTGCATCGAGCGTAGAGAGGACGTAATTATACCGCGAAGCGGCATCGAGACCTGTCACTTTGAAAGACAAGGTATAAGGCTGAGTGTCATTGGCATTGTCCATCGGTGCTCTTCTGCCCGGCGCGGAGAAAGAGATACCAAGGAGCTGTCCGCGGTTGCCAAGCGTCAGTTTGCAAAAGACTGCTCCATCCTTGTAAATATCAATTTGGTAAGAATGTGCAGCACTGTCCGTCGGCCACGTGAAATCAGCAGTTGTCTCTGCGGCATCCACGGTCACAGTGCGTTGGATCATCGCTGAGTCCGGCACATCCGCCATGCGGAAACGTCCCCAATAGGGATGTTCACGATATTGTTTGCGGCTGTCCGGCAACACACTCAACCATGCACTATCGGGAATGTCTGCCAATGTGCCTTCGGTAACCATCGGCGGTACTGCTGCCCAAACGGTGATATGCGTAACGGCACTATCTCCTTTGAAGGCGTTGTCGCCGATAAGCGTCACGTTCTTTCCAATAGAGATTTCACGCAAGGCACTCCAGTTTTCAAAGGCATTGCCGCCAACGGCTACCACTTTATCAGGGATATAAAGCGAGTCCTGACCGGTAATATTACTAAACGCATTCTCTCCTATATAAGTCACCCGTTCGGGTATGCGGACATCAGCCAATAGATTGCAGTTATAGAACACATTCGCGCCTATCTCCGTCAGGTTTTCTGGCAATTCCGCTTTCTCAAGCAGTACACAACTCTCAAAAGCACCCGAACCTATCTTTTGCAAAGTGGTAGGCAGAGAGACATACGTCATCTTTTTGCATTCTAGAAAGGCATATTTGCCGATTTCCTTCACACCCTCCGGCAAAACAATACTGTCTCCATTATATTCATGACACAGGTAGTTGGGAATATACTCCACGCTGTCCCCGAAAATGATTTTCTTAAATGACAACGCATATCCCGAACCGATATCCAGAGGACTGTCCCAGTCTCTCGTCGGGTCAGTCGGGTGTTTCGCATTCCAAACAACGGCATCCAAATTAGGAAAACTCCACCAACCTATCTGTTTGTTAGATTTGAATGTGGCAGGAATATAGAGCGTGTCGCGTAACAAGATAGACTTGTCATTCCCTTGAGCATCCCAGTTATGAAATATCATACCTGCAATGGTTTCCAGGCAATCGGACCATTTAACCTTTGTTAAGGCATTGCAACCGAAGAACACGCCTCGTCCTATATACTTTACGCCGCGACCTAAATCGCAGTATTGCAGCGCGCTACAGGAATGAAAAGCATATTCGCCTACTGAATCGACAGAAGAGGCAAATACCACTGTGTCCAATTGGGTAAATGAGTACGAGAACGCACTTGTGCAGACAGAAGTTACTCCTTCTTCTATCTCCAAGCGCTTTGCAGTATATGGATAACTCTTTTCGGTTATAGCCCCGTTACCGTATATTCGCAACACTTGGGTAGAATCATTATACTCCCAATACACCTGCTCGCCACAAGTGCCATTGGATACCTCCGCGTACATGCTGCTAGCCATCCAAATCAGGCAAACAAGAATAATAGATACTTTCTTTTTCATGATTGTATATTTATATCAAGTTTAAACATTCTATATACCTTATTTTTTACAGATTTTACTACAAAAATGCCTGCAAAATTATTGTTTTTTTTTGATATATGCAAGAGTTAAAAATCATTTTTTCCTCAAATCGGGAATGATTTCGACACGGCGGTCTTTGGATAATTGTTTTTCGGAATTATATCTATAGGGTTTGTTGGCTCCGTATGACCAGACGAACATCCGGTCTCCCGAGATTCCTTTTTCTTCCAGCAACGCGGCTACCGCTTGAGCGCGCAGGAGGGCCAGACGTTGGTTATGGCGTTCTGTCCCAAGCCGGCAAGCATGCCCGTTAATGTGAATACGCAGGCTTGGATGACGATGCATCATCGCAGCTATGGAATCCAATATATATGCCGGCTCAAGGATCGGAATATATTCGTCCAGATGGAACCATATTACTGCTTCCGAAAGCAATGAATCTAATCTTTTTTGGGGAGAGGAGCAGATGGTGTCGTGAATCAATCCCGTGTTCCGGATAACTATGGTATCATGCAGGTAGATGGTATCATGTACGACCTCCTTAGCGGCCATTTCCGGGAATTGTTTCTGGAGTTCCTTCAGTTCTCTTTTCTTCTCTTTGTCGGTCTTTCCGGGCCATATGGACAGGCCTGCTTTCACGCCGGCCATCCAGGGGTGGCTGCTACCGGTTTTATCCGTGCCGGTAAGTCCCCGGTATTCGTTCATGAACGCGTATCGGTTTGTCTCGTTTCGAAATCCCAAAGCGTTTTTTTCATTTTGCTGAATAGCGCAGAAATCATTGATCATCATCTGCCCGAATGCCGCTACGTAGAGTTCAAGATGCGGGTTGATCCGGATGGCGGTTCCTAACTCGGCGTAGGCCTCTGCGTTGATTATATGCAGTCTGTCAGCCATGCTTTCTTCCTGCGGTTCACGGAACCTCTCGGTCTCAAACCTTCCTGGAAGATCATGGAGCAATAGTTGCCATTGCTCATACCATCCGGTGTGGGTGATATCCCCCGAGACACGGGTATAACCCGCTATCACGGGAAAAGCAACTTTCAGTCCGGCAGCGGCGTGCAATCCGATCCGGCTCTCGCGGTTCTTGAAATACCTGAACCGCAATCCTACCGGTATCTCTAATAAATAGGCCTGCTGATTCTCTTGCCAATGATCAAGTTCGGTACGATGGATATATGTCTCGCCCATATAGTCGGTTAGAGCAGAGCCGTCCTGCCATTCGCGCCATTCCATCGGTTGGGTTAGTCGGGCTGATGAGGCTATGCGGCTGAAAGACAATCCTGCCTGCACGCCGATACCGGGAAGAAAAAAGAACGTGTATCCCGCGCCTGCAGAAAAAGCACCTCCGATAGTCACTTCCCCTCCGGTCAACGGATAATTCCAATGACTCACGCCTCCGGCTCCGTAGATATCTATATAATGACGAACGGGCTTCTCTTCCGGTGCTTTCTGCTTACCGGAAACATCGGTACAAACAGCGATGAAAACGGAGAAAATGATGATTCCGATGCGTTTCATGGTATAAGTATTTTACGGATTTGTATTTGTGTCTTCCCGTCATGCCATCGGATGAGATAAATTCCGCTTTTATCGGCATGAACGCATCTCCTGCCGTCCATAGTATAAATCTCCGTGTCTCCTTCGCTCCAGTCGGGTAAGACAGCTGTTTCCTCTAATCCTTCGGTAGGTCGCATTTCATATACACAACTACGATAGACTATGCCGTCATCCCCGGTCATCTCTACCTGGTAGTAACCGTTCAAACCGAGGTACTCATAGTAGAATTGCTCTGTTGCGTTTTCCATCCGTTCTCCGTTCCGATACCATTGATAAGCGGTAAAAGTCAGGCCCGCGTCATTATTCTTTCCGCTGTTGTCTACGAAGAGTACATCGTTTCCTTTGCGATGAACCAATCCGTCCAGATCTATGGAAGCCTGTATCTCATGAGGAAGGCCTCTGCACTCGCTCTCTCCGGCCGATGATGCGTAAAAGAGCACGGTGAAATCGAGCATAGTTATGGGTAATTCGCCGGGTATGGGTACTACTATCGGTCCTTCGGCAGGCAACTCTTCCCCATAGACGGAGACAAATCCTAAGGCTGCGGCTTTTTCGGAAACGATCAGGTCGTATAGGTCCGGGTGGCCTTCACGGATGTCATAATGTATCTCCATAGAGGCGTCGGATTCGCAAATAGAGATCACCGGCTTGACCTCCACTACGGGCACCGGGGTAACTTGGCAAACCAAACTCACTACCAGCGGACAACCTTCCTCTGTCCGGTCGGTCATCACTACTGTTTCCCCTGTCTCGGAGAAAGAGTATTCCTTCGTAGTCCCGTCGGCAAAGGAGTATATACCATGGTAAGGCATGTCGGTCATACAAACGGTGACAACCTTTCTTCGCTTCTCTGCTCGTCCAAGTCTCCACGTGGCGGTGTTGGCTGAGTGTTGCCATTCGGTCACGCATCTGGAGTTTTGTACGGCCCGCTTGACGCAAACCGTTACCGGCACGGCCAGACCGTAACGGCTCAGCGTAATGGTAGTATCCAAAGAGGCCGAATTAACCCGTAAGGTATCCAGAAATTCTTCTCCGTCTCCTCCGCGGTACAACAACCAGCAATACGTGAAATCTCCTTCTCCGCTCGCACTTTCATCATCGCTGATATGCATCTCTACTTCCTGTATCATCCCGTTCTCCAGGCAAACCTGCTCCTCTATTTCCCCGATGGAACCGGCGTTATATGCACTATACACATGAATGACTACTTCTCCTTCCGCGGCTGTCCAGTCCATCAAACCGGTATTGTCCTTTACCTCCCTGCGGAACACGTAATTCTCACCGTTAATCATCGGAATACGTGCTATCTCCAGTTCCGTGGTATCGCTCTCGGGAATAACGACGTCGTTGCAAAGCCATCGGTAGGTATAAATGCCGTTTCCTCCGGTTACAGTTTCAGTCTCCCGGACGGTATCTGTACAAACAGGGGTGCATAACTCGCGTTCGTAGGATTCTATCTTCCCCGGATGGATCGTATTAAAGGCCACTACTTTGTGCGCGTGCTCGCATGTTAGGGGTAATGCTTGGCAGGTTGCTTCGCTGACCTTCCGGTAGAATGTGTATTCTCCGGCTTCCTTGAAGGTGTAATCAAAAGAAGCTGTACTTACTTTGGAGGAACCTATATAAAGCGGTTCGCGCGTGTCTTCTTCTACTTTATCCCAACTCTGACTCGCCGTATCCAGTACGGCATGCTCCATCTTCCATACATACTCAAACTTGCCCCCTCCGCCGGTAGCATCCGATTTACTGTGTATCGTCAGTACTTGCGGTAATCCGTATAGGGTGTCCGGCTCTTCGTACAAATCTCCCGGATCAAACCTCCGGCGAACAAAGAGACAGAGTCTTCCTTCTGCTTCTCCCGTCCCGCCTTTCGATGCCGTCCATTCCGTCTTGCATTTCGTGTCATGGACATATCTGCGGAAGGCGTATTCTCCCGGGACGTCTGTCGGCATAGACCAATCTTTGTACGTCGGCTGCGACATATAAAAAGTATCTATGGGTTCAAAATCATTCGGAAAACCGTTCTCATCATGCCCCAAAACAGTATCGCGGATGATGGTGTATTGGTATGAAAGACTCCCGTTGTCCTGCTCGTCGTCTTTTCCGCCGCTGGCTTCCTTTCCGCTGTTGTTCTTGTCCTTAAATCGTACATCCTCCTCATTCCAGCAGGCAGAATATACTCCGGTCACGATGCCGGCATCGAAGGCTTCATACCCCTTTACAATCGTGTACACCTGCTTCACTGCCGGACCGCAACTGATGGTCAGGATCACCTCCTGATTGCCGCAAGGCCGTTTCACTTCTGCCGACGCACCCTTGGGATTGGGAATAAAAATAACATCCGGACTCGGCGAGTACCAATCTCCGGAACCAAAAGCCGCATTGTTCAGCCTCTCCAGACCTATACTATTACGCGGTTTGTTTCCTTCTTCCGGAGCTCCTACTCCCTCCGCGCGCATGACCGGTACGGTCTCTGCATCCAGCAGGACGGTCTTGACAGAGACTTCCGAAGCAATGTGGTTGGAAAAACAAACCAGCTGCGGGTGGCTCTCATAGCCTCCTGCAAAGCACCTCCATTCCTCTTCCGAATTCTCATAGTAAGGACTTGAAAGCCCGATGAAATCGGACGATTTGGCAATCGCGTATTGGGTGTTGTCTGTGAGGATGGGATCTGCGGCTCCGTATCCGGTGGCGTACATACGTGTCAGTTGTTGGTCGAAGAACACCGTCGTCAGATTCCCCTGCGGCGCTTCGTTCTTGCCGAATAGCGCGCCTACATGGTCGGTTCCCTTGCAATACCCTATGTTGTAGCAGTTGTTCAAAACGGCGGTGGCTTTGTTATAGCCCACTAATCCGCCTACATGATTGTTGCCGTCGGTGATGATCCCGGCGTTGTATGAATAGCTGATTCCGCCGTAGTTAGTACCCACGAGACCACCGATGTTATCACCGTTGTGCGCGATAATCTGCGCCATATTAAAACAATGGTGTATCTGTCCGCGGTTGATTCCTGCGAGGCATCCGACATTACTGGTAGCGTCCGTCATGATTTGTCCCTGCGCGATACCCAGATGGTGAACGACCGCTGAGTTCCCGCTTTCTGCAATCAGTCCTGCGCCGGCAGGGAAGAGCGAAGAGAGCATGTACAGATTATAAATCACATGGTTGGCTCCGTCCAACTCGCCCTGAAACGGTCTGGCTGCGCTGCCTATCGGTTCCCAACTCGGCGGAGTAGAGCCGTTTCCCCCTAAATCAAGGTCTAAAGCGAGAAGAATGGTCTTCCCCGCAAAATCATCCGTGCGGCTTGCAGAGGCGATCCAGGCTAACTCTTCAGCAGTCCGGATGGTGTAGATTTCCCCGTTGAAATCGGGCATTTGTGTACCTCCACTCCATGGAGTCAGACTCTGCGCAGAGGTATGGGTTGCCCCTAATACCATGCTTATTAGCACAGTATTTATCCACATAAATACGCGTGTCATAAAATCTTGCTTACTCGATCCGTTTTCCGGTTATATCATAGGTACCTTGCGGTGTAATAAAGAGAAGTCGTCCTTCAATAATCGCTTTTTGCTCCGGGACCTCCGAGCCGGTTTCTCTCTGGATTTCCAGGGATGATAGGTGGTGTGGGGATGACTTCTAATCCCTCCGGACTCACTACGTCGGGATAACCAATGGTGGCAAATGCGCCTGTATAGACATGTAAAGGCGTGCCGTTTGCATCGAGCGTAGAGAGGACGTAGTTGTAACGGGAAGCAACATCGAGACCGGTCACTTTGAAAGACAAGGTATAAGGCTGAGTGTCATTGGCATTGTCCATCGGTGCTCTTCTTCCCGGCGCGGAGAAAGAGATACCTAACAACTGTCCCCTGGCTCCTAATGTCAGCTTGCAGAAGACCGCGCCGTCCTTGTATATATCTATCTGATAACTATGCGCCGCGCTGTCCGTCGGCCAAGTGAAATCCGCTGTCGTTTGTCCCGGATCGACCGTTACGGTGCGCTGGATCATCGCGGAGTCGGGGGTGTCGTTCATGCGGAAACGACCCCAGTAAGTATGCTCGCGATACAACTGACGGCTATCCGGCAGCACACTCAGTAAAGCGCTATCCGGTATGTCCGCCAATGTCCCTTCACTTACTGCCGGAGGAGTAGCCGCCCAGACGGAAATATGCGTTATTGCGCTGTCGCCCTTGAAGGCATTATCCCCGATGAGAACGACGTTTTTGCCAATCGACAACTCCTTGAGCGCGCTCCAATTTTCAAACGCGTTCGTGCCGATGGAGATTACCTTGTCGGGAATAACGAGGCTGTCTTGCAACTTAACCCCTGAGAAAGCACTTCCGCCGATCATCGTCAGTTCTTTCGGCAGTACGATAGAATCCAAGTTCGGACATCCCGAGAAGGCATTGTCTCCGATGGTCGTTATGCCATCAGGCAGATGTACCCGCGTGAGCGCCGTACAACCGTTGAAAGCGGACGAATTGATTGCCGTCACTCTCTCCGGTATCGTTATTTGCGTGATTTTCGTACAGCCCTTGAACGCCTCTTGGTGAATAGCCGTCAGCGTAGATGGCAGAATGACCGTATCCAGACTATTGTTGGAAGCAAACGCACCGGCGCCGATATACTGGCACCCTTCCGGCAGTTCCACTTTCTTCATCCGTACTTGCTGGCATAGCTTGGCGGGCACGAACTTCACATCCGGACCAAAAAGAAAATCCCCGTTCCAATAGTCATACAGATTATAGAAAACGGACGATGAAGCCGGCGGATTCTTGGCGTTCCATACAATCACGGGATTAGAGTGGAGACACCACGAGATCTGTTTGCTCGACCGGAAAGTGGCAGGGAAGAACAACGTATCCCGAAGCGGAATAGTGGCAACACTGTTCTGGTCGTATTCCGCACGATTGGGTTCGCCGTCGAAAATACTGCCGTCTATCTCTTCCAAGCAATCCGACCAGCGGACAGAGTTCAAGTGATAGCAGTTCTGGAAGGCCATCTGACCGATATACTTAACCCCCTTGCCCAAATCGCACTTCACCATCGTCGTGCAGTTGCTGAAGGCGTATTGTCCCACCGTGTCCACCGAGTTAGGCAGTTTGATCTCCTTTAACTGGTAGCAGCTCTCAAATAGGTAAGCAGGTATTTTTGTCACGCCTTCGGGGATCTCGCACGCCGTCAGGTTCCACCAATCCCGGAATGTAGCCCCGCTGAATCCCGTCAGCCCTTCCGGTAACGAAATCGTCTTACACGAGTTATACGGATAGTACGTCTTATAACTCGTTGACCACGACGAAGCCTGCAGTACCTGTTTGTTCCACCAGAGACTATCGACTGTGTTCTTCAACTCGCCGTAGCCCTCAATGGTCATGTGCGCCGTCTCCGTGTCATAGCTCCACGTCAGATG
>CACWNR010000001.1 GCA_902762355.1 uncultured Bacteroidales bacterium | reverse complement strand
GGCGAGATCTCCGATGCCTGCGAGAAAGTCGTAGGACGTTATAAAGCAACCATCAGAACTATTTCAGGCGTGTACGCTTCAGGTACTAAGAACGACGATAACTTCCAGGAAGCTTGTCGTCTCACGGCAGAGTTTGCCAAGAAAGAAGGTCGTCAACCCCGTATCATGATTGCCAAGATGGGACAGGACGGCCATGATCGTGGCGCCAAAGTGGTAGCCACCGGTTATGCCGATTGCGGCTTTGATGTCGATATGGGACCGTTGTTCCAGACTCCAGCAGAGGCAGCTAAACAGGCGGTGGAGAACGACGTCCATGTACTGGGTGTCTCCAGCCTCGCGGCAGGTCACAAGACCCTCATCCCGCAGGTCATCGAGGAACTCAAGAAACTCGGTCGTCCGGATATCATGGTCACCGCCGGTGGCGTCATCCCCGCACAGGACTATGACTTCTTGTACAAGGCAGGCGTAGCAGCTATCTTTGGTCCGGGTACTCCGGTGGCGTATAGTGCCAAGGTCGTTATGCAGTTGCTGATGCAGGAATAACGAGTGCCGGAGATTTTATTGCACTACATATGGGAGCATTGTCTGTGGGCGGGGTTTGAGCAGCAGACAACGGACGGACGAAGTGTGGAGATACTGTCGGTGGGTGAGCATAACCGCGATGCAGGTCCTGACTACAGCCATGCGCGGGTGCTTATCGACGGCAAGGAATGGGTCGGTAATATAGAGATCCATGTGTGCTCGAGCGATTGGTTGCGCCATCGTCACCATCTGGACAGCGCGTACGACACGGTCATTCTGCACGTCGTTCGTACGGCCGACAAACCCATCTATAACTCCCGCGGTGAACTCGTGCCGCAATGTGAGTTACAGTACCCGAGTGACACAGATTATCTGAGTCAACTCTTCGAAGCGGCTCAAGCCATGGACAGCGCGTTCACGCGTATCGGTTGTGCAGAACAACTGGTACGCGACCCGCTGTTGCTGACAGATGGTTGGCGGCGAACATTACTGCACAAACGTCTGGAATGCAAACGCGCGTCGATTGAGCGGTTGTTGCAAATCACCAAGGGCAGTTGGGAGCACGCGTTGTACATCTCGTTGGCACGCAATTTCGGTTTTCACACGAATAGTCTTCCATTCGAGCAGTTGGCCATCAACACGCCCCTATCCTACCTGCAGAAACACCGGAACAGCCTCTTTCAATTAACTGCCTTACTAATGGGTCAAGCAGGATTGCTTGACGACGATGCTGCACTTGCGAAAGAGTACGAGTTCTTACGCACGAAGTTCAGTCTCACACCTATGGACGGTAGTATTTGGAAACATGCGCGCTTACGTCCGCAGAACAGTCCGGAATTGCGGATTCGTCAGTTTGCGCAGTTGCTCTATCAATCGGAATCGCTGCTCAGTAAGATACTTGACACCAACGATCTGAAAGAATTGATGGCATTGTTTGCAGTCGATAAGATGGGTAGATCGAGTATCGATATCTTGCTGATTAACACGGTTATACCTTATAAATACGCGTACGCCATGCATCGCCACGATCAGGCGCGTGCGAACGAAGCC
Source organism: uncultured Bacteroidales bacterium (assembly GCA_902762355.1). Lineage (GTDB taxonomy): Bacteria > Bacteroidota > Bacteroidia > Bacteroidales > Paludibacteraceae > Colicola. The sequence continues at coordinate 130,952 of CACWNR010000001.1, read as the reverse complement.
GCAGCGCTCATGGAGCAGATTGCGCCGGAGAACAACACGATCGTGCGTCAATGGCGGGTGTTAGGTCAAAGCATCCAAAACGCCGCCGACACGCAAGCGCTGCTGCATCTGTATCAGAACTACTGCCAACACCACGAGTGTATTAACTGCGAAGTGGGCTATCAGATCTTCCAAGACCGTCAGTTACGTCTCTTCTGATGCTGGTCAATCCATTTGTCATACCGCCGAGTCCCGAGGCGCAGAAAGCGGCTCAAAAGGTGATCGAGAAGGTACATGCGTATATGGGCATGCACCCGGAAAGCGAGTTGCACAAGTGCGGCAAGATGTTCGGTGTGTTAATAGTGAAGAGTGAAGAGTTAAGAGTGAATAGTTATCTCGCTGCCTTCTCCGCCAAATTGGATGGTTCGTATCACCATGAAGGGTTTGTGCCGCCGGTCTATGAGATGAAAGAAGAACCTATCGGGACTTCTAAAGCCGAGTCGCAACGACTTCAGCGATTATTGTTCGCGAACTATAACTTCGTGAATGGAAAGGGCGAGACAAAGAATCTGCTCGAGATATTCAAAGACGAGAAGGTGGTTAGTCCTGACGATTGGTTTAACCAATCACCAATCAAAAATCAAAAATCACAATTACTCCCTCCTTCCGGTGCAGGTGAGTGCTGTGCTCCGAAACTGCTGCAGTATGCATTGACGCATGGCTTGGAACCGTTATCGCTGGCGGAGTTTTGGGTAGGAGCGCCATCTAAGACGGAGATTCGTCAAGAAGGAGCGTTCTATGCACCGTGTTCCGGCAAGTGTGTGCCCATACTCAAGCACATGTTGGAAGGGTTACAGGTTACAGGTTACGGGTTACAGGAAACGGAGGTTCAGAAGCCGGAAGTGGTGTATGAGGACGAATGGTTGATCGTGGTGAATAAACCGGCAGGATTATTGTCGGTACCCGGGAAGACGAATGAACCTTCGGTAGAAAGTCTGATGGAAGCAAAGGCCGTGCATCGGCTCGATCAGGACACGAGCGGGTTGCTGGTATTGGCTAAGAAGGCGGAAGTATATAAGGAATTACAGGCCTATTTCCAGAGACGAGACATCCTCAAGCGATATGAGGCCGTGGTGAAACCAAATGATGGAATGAGCGCGACTGCGTCGCTCAATGATGGAATGATAGATTTACCCCTTTTGCCGAATCCCTACGACCGGCCGCGACAGATGGTGGATAAGGAGCATGGAAAAGTGGCTATCACCCGTTATGCGATACGGGAGAGGCGCGCGGACGGAACGATACTCGTGGATTTCTATCCGTTAACCGGTCGCACGCACCAGTTGCGGGTACATGCGGCGCACCCGGAAGGTCTAAACGCACCTATTGTCGGGGACCGCTTGTATGGCACAGCCGGTGAACGGTTGATGCTCCATGCGGCAGAGATACGTTTTGTACATCTGATAACAAAAAAAGAGATGCATTTCTGCATCCCTTCGAATTTCTGAGTTGGGTATTACATCCGCTCGGGCATCTCGATACCGAGCAGCGACATCGCGGAGTTAAGAACCTTAGCGACATTCTTGGCGAGCAAGAGACGTAACGCACGTTTGGCTTCGTCTTTTTCGTTGAGGATACTCAGATCGTGATAGAACGAGTTGAAGTCGCACGCGAGGTCGTACGCGTAGTTACAGATAACCGCAGGTGAGAAGTTATCGCCGGCATTGCGTACGATAGCAGGGTACTCGCAGAGGCGCTGGATAAGCGCGAGCTCCTTTGGAGCTAAGACCGCTTCGCTGTAGGACCGCTCTGCTGTAGGATCGCTCTGCTGTAAGATCGCTTCGCTGTAGGACTTTCTCAGCACGCTCTGGATACGCGCATAGGTGTATTGAATGAACGGACCTGTGTTGCCGTTGAAGTCGATGGACTCAGCAGGGTTGAAGAGCATATTCTTGCGCGGATCAACCTTCAGGATGAAGTACTTGAGTGCACCGAGTCCTACCTTGCGGGCAATCTCATTGGCTTCAGCTTCCGTGATGCCTTGCAAAGTATTTACTTTGTCTTTCGAGATCTCCTTCGCATCGTCCACCATCTTATCCATCAAATCATCGGCATCGACTACGGTACCTTCGCGGGATTTCATCTTGCCGTTCGGCAGTTCTACCATACCGTAGGAGAAATGCACGAGTTCCTTACCAAACGGGAATCCGAGACGGTCGAGGAGAATAGACAGCACTTTGAAGTGGTACTCCTGTTCGTTGCCCACCACATAGACCATCTTATCGATCGGATAGTCCTGGAAGCGAAGCTTCGCAGTACCGATATCCTGCGTCATATAGACGGACGTTCCGTCTGAACGCAGGAGCAGTTTCTCGTCGAGTCCGTCTTTGGTGAGGTCGGCCCATACAGAACCGTCTTCGCGGCGATAGAATGCACCGCTGGCTAAACCTTTCTCCACTTCCGACTTGCCCTCGAGGTAGGTATTGGACTCATAGTATATCTTATCGAACGACACGCCCAAGCGTTGGTAGGTCTCGTCAAAACCGGCATACACCCAACTGTTCATCTTCGCCCAGAGGGCACGTACTTCGGGGTCATTGGCTTCCCACTTGCGGAGCATCTCCTGCGCCTCCAGCATCAACGGAGCCTCGCGTTTGGCGGTCTCCTCGTCCATGCCTTTTGCTATCAGTTTGGCTATCTGCGCTTTGTACTCTTTGTCGAAACGTACGTAGTAGTCACCAATCAGGTGGTCGCCTTTCTTACCGGAGGTCTCTGGGGTCTCGCCGTTGCCGAACTTGAGCCATGCGAGCATGGATTTGCAGATATGAATACCGCGGTCATTAACGATATTGGTCTTGACCACCTTCCAACCGTTTGCCTCTTGGATCTTCGCGATCGAATAACCGAGCAGGTTATTGCGCACGTGTCCGAGGTGAAGCGGTTTGTTGGTGTTCGGAGACGAGTACTCGACCATCATGAGTTTGTTGCGATCGGGTTGCCGGCCGTAGTTAGCCTCAGCATCGATAGACTCGAGTTGTTTTACCCAGAAGGCATCGTCAATAACGAGGTTGAGGAAACCCTGTACGGCATTGTATTTGGCTACGAGATCACTTTTGGCGAGTTCTTCGCCTATCTCTGCAGCCACTTGTGCCGGGGCTTTGCGGGCGAGTTTGACGAAGGGGAAGACCACGAGTGTGATGTTGCCTTCGAACTCCGGACGGGTCTTTTGCAATTGTATCTGGCTATCGTCGGCGTCAACGTTATAGAGCGCCTTGACAGCGGCTTTGACTAATACCGATAATTGTTGTTCTAATGTCATAATTTAGGATATTTGCGGAACCAAGAGGAGAGTTTGAGACGGATCACGCCGAGCAGCGCTTCGCTGAAGATACCGCCGGACATCTTGGATGTACCGAGTACGCGGTTGACGAAGACGATTGGCACCTCGATGATCTTCGCGCCACACTTGGCGGCGGTGAACTTCATCTCGATCTGGAAGGCGTAGCCTTTGAAACGGATCTTATCGAGTTCAATGGTCTCCAGCAAGTGACGGCGGTAGCAGACAAAACCGGCTGTGGTGTCATGGATAGCGACGCCAAGCACAGTGCGCACGTATTTCGATGCAAAATAGGACATCAGCACGCGTCCCATCGGCCAGTTGACTACGTTCACGCCCGTGACGTAACGGCTACCGATCGCGAGATCCGCGCCGCAGTTAGCGCAGGCATCATAGAGTTTGAGCAGGTCTTGCGGGTTATGGCTGAAATCCGCGTCCATCTCAAAGATATAATCGGCTTTGTGCTCGATAGCCCATTTGAAACCACAGATATAGGCGGTGCCCAAACCGAGTTTACCGGCGCGCTCCACGAGGTGCAAACGGTCTTTGTACTTACCCGCCATGAGGCTCTTCACGATAGCGGCTGTACCGTCAGGCGAACCATCGTCGATAATGAGCACATGAAACTCCAAAGGCAGATCCATCACGGCTGTGATGATGGCCTCTATGTTCTCCTTTTCGTTGTAGGTAGGAATAATTACAAGTCTTTCCATATTACTCTGTAATCATTTGATCATTCAATTCATAAACGGGACTCGGCGAGGTTCGCTCGAGCGCCTTGAGGAAAATCTCCTGCCCGGGGATGATATCGATCTCCTCGAGATAGGAAGCCACGGTGTTGTACGCCACCTCCGGGTCATTGTTCTCCAGCGAGAGGTGACACAGCCACACATTACGCAAATCGGGGTGCCAGTTACGCTCTAATAGCTCACCGCACACGTCATTGCTCTGGTGTCCGCGGGGCGAGAGGATACGCTCCTTGAGGTACGTCGGGTACGGACCATTGAGCAGCATATGCTCGTCGTGGTTCGCCTCAATCACCAGGTGATTGGCCGTACGGATATACGCCTCCATCTCTTCGTTGACAGACCCGCAGTCGGTCATCAGCACAAAGCGCTGACCCTTAAAATCGATACAATACCCCAAACAATCGGTGGAATCGTGCTCAATGTGGAAGGTATTGATACGCATACCGAATAGTTCCCACTCTACTCCCCGCTCAAAATAACGGCGGCTGGAGCGCAGTTTCTCGCGTACGCCATAATTGCGGTCTATACCCTCATGGATCTCCGCAGTGGTGTAGATCGGCAACTTGACCCGCTCGCCGAGGGTGCCTACGGCACGGATATGATCGGCATGGTCGTGGGTAACGAGGACACCCATGATATTCTGGAAGTCCAGCCCCATCTCCCGCAGGTATTTCTGGATCTGACGGGCAGAGATACCCGCATCGATCAGGATTCCCTGACGACGCGTACCAAGGTAGTAGCAGTTTCCGCTACTTCCGCTGGCAAAACACCGAAATATAAGCCCATTCTCGTCCATAATAACAATTCAGCCTGCAAAATTACAACTTTTTTTTCAAATATGCAAATAAAAGGCTCAAAAATCACAATTTATTGTTCAAAGGGATGTAATTACATATTTGTGCCAAAAGTTAGTTATAAAAAGTATATTATATATAAATATATAATATAGTATTGTTCATGATTTTTGGGGTTTAGTCGGGACAATCTTGTCTTCACGTTGGCTTTGACTGTCGCTTCACCGTCGGTTGACCGTCGTTCGACCGTCGTTCAAAGTACCTAAATCGGAGGCAAAGGTACTGCTTTTCTTTGACATTTGCAAATATTTATGCAAAATATAAGACGACCCGCATAAAATTGCGGGAAAAGGACGAAGAATTCAAAAAAGGAGCAGGCTATGAAGTCTGCTCCTTGGATTTTAGGTAATGTCCAAATAGAATTTGGACGCAATGGACGAAGCTTATTTTACTTCTGCACCGGTGAGGGTGTAGGTGTGATCACCACGGATGATATAAACATTTTCATCCCGAAGAATCTTGTGAGGCGCTTGAGACGGATCATTAGTCTGTTCCATGGACGTAGCCGAGTCATCTTTGTATACTGCCTGAATAGTTATACCCTCAGCAGGATCGCCTTCTACTGTCATCCAACCAATGAAAGTATACCCAGCATAAATCGGGGCAATAGGCAATGTAATATTTACGCCTTCTGAACCTACAATGCCGCCATCTTTGTCCTTGTATGTAATCGTGTTATTGTATGTCGGTGCGTTTGGTTCGTACTGGGCAACCGCGAAGACACGATCTACTACTTTTGCAATTTCTCCGCTCCATCCCTTAAAGGTGTATCCTTCGCGTTTCGGAGAGGTGGGAGCGGTAGCCTTCGTGTTGTATTTGACGCTCTGCTGTTTAAGAATAGAGCCATCATAATCCAAGAAGAATACGTCGTAATAATTGATGGTAAATTGCGCTTTAACGACTAAGTTGGCAGTAATATCATCGAATTTCTTATTCCAACTTGTAAATGAGTATCCTTCGCGAGTGGGATTCTCAGGAGCAACTGCAGCACTATGCCAATCGACACTATCGATTTTGAGGACTGTGTCATTCCAATTGAGGAATTGTACCTCAAAACGATTGATTTTATATTGCGCCGTAACAGTCATATACTCGGTCACATTATCAAAGGCTTTATCCCAACCGATAAAGGAATATCCTGTGCGAGTCGGATCAGCAGGTGCGGTTGCTGCGTTTCCGCCGTCCACGTATTCAGCATATAGTTCCGTTCCATCCCAATCGACAAACGTTACACGGTAGATATCGCCGATAGGACGAATATCCAAGAAATCTTTCCACTGATCTGCAGCTTTATAATCATTGATTTTTGCCGCGGGCACATAGAGCGGCGTAGATTTATCTACATTGCCAAAGATTGTTGTTCCACAAGCAGGAGGAGTTTGAGCCTCACAGGTGATAAATTTCAGTTTTTTGCAATCATAGAATGCTTTTTGACCGATAGTTTGTACGGTTGCAGGAATAATAATTGTTTCCAGCGCTGCACATCCGTTACATAGATTTTCACCAATTGCTGTCAACTGGTTCGAAAGGACAAGATGTTTCAGAACTTTACAACCATAGAAAGTGTATGTACCCGCATCTACTACGCTATTTGGAAGAACAATCGTATCTAAAGCGAGACATTGATAAAAGACTCCCTTTCCAAGTCGTTCTATGCCGTTATTCATTTTGACGGATGTTACTTTATTACATCTATAAAACGCATATTGTCCTATCTCCTTTACACTACTTGGAATAGTAAATGACGTCAAGTTATTTGAATCATAACAAATACGTGCCGGTATAACTTCAACATTATTTCCGAAAGATATTGATGTACAATAATAAAATGGCGTTCCTGATAAATCCGCGCAATGAATGGCATTCCAAATAACGGATTTTAGACTTTCACAAGAAGAGAAAGCTCTATATCCTACAGATGTTACACTTTCAGGTATAGTGATGGAGGGTAATGCTACACAGTTGTAGAATGCCTCTCCAGCAATTGTCTCTAATCCATTAGGCAACTGAACGTCAGTTAAGGAAGAACAAATACCAAAGGCATTTTGCTCAATAGTTTTAACTCCACTTGGAATCGAAACGGATGGTAAATTAGTACATTGGTAGAAAGCATATGTCTCTATTGATGAAACCGTATTCGAAATAGACAAAGTTGTTAATTCTTTACATCCGTAGAATGCACCTTTCTGAATTGTTGTGACTCCGTTCGGAATTGTAATAGACTGAAAACTTGCGTTGCAAAATGCGCTACTTTTTATTGTATCAATACCATTAGGAATAACCAAATCCGTAATTAAATTCCCATTCAGATAGAGATTATGTGCACAATATAAAGGATTTCCGCTACTGACTGCTCCATCTGTATAAGGGAAGTCTATTTCACACCATTGTTTCAGGTTTGAGATATGCACTGCAGTCAGACCATCGCAGCCGGCAAATGCATTTTCATTAATCGTCTCAACACCGGTTCCTATCGTTACAGAAATAAGACCTGTACAATTTTCAAATGCATACCCACGTATAGTTGTTACATTATTAGGAATAACAACAGAGATTAGACCTGTACAATTTTGAAATGCACATCCGCCTATTTCGACAAGACTATTTGGTAAAGATATAGATGTCAAACTGGAACAATAAGAAAATGCATATCCACCACCTATGTGCGTTAAGCCTTCGGCAAAGTTAATAGTATGAAGACTGGTACATGAAGAAAATGCACAGTCTCCTGTGATTTTTGTTACAGTATTCGGGAATGTAATAGATGTGAGGCTTTTGCAATTTTGGAAACTACGACCGGCGACTGTTGTCACAGTATAATATTCGTCATTGTACTTCACTTGAGAAGGAATTGTAATATCTCCAGCATACACATCCGCTGAGTTCTGAGATTTAATGACGGTTGCTGTAAAATTCGAATTGTCTAACTGATACCAAAGATCACCTACTTTTGCATTAGTGGTTGAAGCATTAATGGTACTCAAGCTTGCCAAGATGGCACATAAGAAAGTAAAAAATTTTTTCATAACGTATATTATTTAAGTTGATGTCTGTAAAAACGCGAGCGATGCTTATCTCATATCAGAGGTCGTAGGATACCTATTACGCAGACAAGTTCGCTCGCGCAAGCACGAGCGTTTGAACTTATTCTGGCGTAATTTCGAAACTTCCTACATTTCTGATATGCCCAATAAATCGCAAACGCGAAAAATCAATATGTCCTTCCTGTTTAACGTCGGGAAGCGACGACCGCTTTTTTACGCTGTCGGTGGCAGCGGTATTTATTGATTACTTATCATCATAGTGTCCGTAGGCAGATAAAATATCTACGTGCACTGTCTTCTCAATGATCTCGTATATCAGACGATGTTTCTTAGTGATCGTACGACTCCATTGTCCGGCACGATCACCTTTTAATTGTTCCGGATGTCCTGTTCCTGTTTTGGGATGCTCTTTTAATTCCTCAATGAACTTGCCCACTTTCTTATAAGCAGCGGGTTCAGAACGTTGTAAGCGCAATAAATCCTCTATAGCCTGAGGAGAGTAAATAATCTCGTACATCACGCTACACGTTTAAGAAAATCATCCAAAGATTCATTGGCTTTCATCTTGACACCTTTGCCCAACTTAATATCTTCGCGAGCCTCATCTACGCGGGCAAAAAACTCTTCTTTGCTCATCAAAGTAGGGTCATCTGTCATCTGCTTAACCACGCGACGAAGATACTTGGCTACTTTGTCAAGCATGGTTTCGTCTTCTGCAATAATACCAAGATTACGAAGGATGTCTGCATCTAATTGCACTGCGTTCATGTTAACCTCCTCTTTAAAAGTCGGTGCAAAATTAGTGAAAATTTTCTAATTATCCAAATAATCCGATTAAATTTTCACATTTTTTTTGATATATGCAAAAAAAAGTGTATCTTTGCGCAAAATTTCGTTTAATTATGACGACAAGAGAGAAATTGGCCGCGATACGCGGATTGATGAAAGAGCATGGATTGGCTGCTTATGTAGTGCCGGGGAATGACCCGCACGCAAGCGAGTATATGGCAAGTCACTGGTGCGAGATGCAGTGGTTAAGCGGGTTCTCCGGCGAAGCCGGTACGATGGTGGTGACGATGGACAAAGCGTTGCTTTGGACCGACAGCCGCTATTACCTGCAGGCAGGCATCGAGCTCAAGGACTCGACGATTGAGTTGATGCGGGAGAGCGATGTGGATTGTCCGTCGGTGGTTGAGTGGATTAGTGGATTAGAGGTTAGTGGATTAGTGGTTGGTGTTAATCCGGAGATGTTCTGCGTAAATGACTATAAGGAATGGAGCGAGAAGATTGCGCTGAAGAGCATTGACCTCATCAAGCCGCTCTGGACAGAAGGTCGTCCGGCTATTCCGCAGGATAAGTTATACCCCTACTCTGCTGATTTCGCAGGAGAGAGCGTAGAATCAAAGCTCGCGAGGATGCGCGAACAACTGGCGAAGAAGAAAGCGGACGCTATGATCATCAGTGCACTGGATGAGATTGCGTGGTTGCTCAACATCCGCGGAAACGACGTGGAGTACAACCCCGTGGTGATTTCTTACGTGGTACTCGAAGCAGACAAATGTACGCTGTTTGTGGACGCTAATAAGATCGATTCGCCGGCACAGAACTACCTCGATTTCAACAATGTAGAGGTGATGCCTTACGAGGCGGTGTTCGATTATATTCGCGGATTGAAAGGCTCTGTATTGTACGATGGTGCACGTGTGAACGAAGCGCTGTTTGAGGCTATTCCGGAGGGCTGCCAAAAGATCAATGCCAAGTCGCCGATACTGATTGATAAAGCGAAGAAGAATGCGGTTGAGTTGGAAGGCGAACGGATTGCTATGCGGCAGGATTGCGTGGCACTGACACGGTTCTTTATGTGGCTGGATGAGAAGGAGAGGGCGAATGGTGAATGGGCGAATGGCGAAAGGTTGACCGAATGGGACTTGATGGAGAAACTGCACGAGTTCCGCATGATGGGAGAGAACTTCGTGGAGGAGAGTTTCGGTACAATCGCAGGTTATAAGGGGAACGGTGCGATTGTTCACTATGCGGCGACAAAGGACAACTGCGCGGAGGTGAAACCGGAAGGTATGTTGCTGTTGGACAGCGGTGGTCAGTACCTGGACGGTACAACGGATATAACTCGAACTATATGGCTCGGCGGACGTATCCCGCAGCAAGCGAAATTGGACTATACGTACGTACTGAAGGGGCATATCGCACTCGCTCGTGCACGTTTCCCGAGAGGCACGCGGGGTAACCAGTTGGACGCGCTCGCCAAGCAGTACATGTGGGAAGCCGGAATCACGTTCGGTCACGGCACAGGTCACGGTGTAGGTCATTTCTTAGGCTGCCACGAAGGTCCGCAGAACGTGCGTACGGACAATAACCCGACGGCACTGGAGGTAGGACATATTATCTCCGACGAGCCGGGTATCTACCGCACCGACATGTGGGGTATCCGCACGGAGAACCTGATCACGGTTGTGCCGGCAAAACAGACGAAAGCCACGACGACCGAAGACGAGTGGTTGCAATTTGAGACACTGACGCTGTGCTTCTACGACACGAGTCTGATAGAGATGTCGCTCATGACCGAAGACGAGATCGATTGGCTCAACGCGTACCACGTGCGCGTATATAAAGAGGTGTCGCCGTTGCTTAATAACGAGGAGAAGAAATACCTCGCGTACAAGTGCGCGGCACTCGAACTCTAATAGATGATAGATAATAGATAAACGATATGAAAAAAGAAGAAAAGATTGACGGGCGGTTGTTTAACCCGTATATTATTGAAGAGCGGCAGTTGAATATCACGCAATTGGATGTGTTCAGCCGCTTGATGATGGATCGCATCCTGTTCCTGAGCGGAGAGGTGGTAGGAGATAACATGGATACGCTGGTTGCGCAGTTGTTGTTCCTGGATTCGCTCAACCACGATCCTATTCATCTGTATATCAACTCGCAAGGCGGTGAGGTCTATTCGGGTCTGGAGTTGATCTCCGTTATGAAATTCATCAAATCGCCGGTTTACACGACGGTTCTGGGTCTGGCGGCATCGATGGGTGCGGTTATTGCATCGAGCGGTGAGAAAGGTCACCGTGCAGCTCTGCCCTACTCGCGTTTCATGATTCATCAGCCGAGTTCGGGTATCGGTTACTCGACCTTCAAGGACCAAGCTATCCATCTCAAAGAGATGGAGAGCCTCAAGCAGGACTTGTATAAAGTTCTGGCAGAGAACAGTGGTCAGTCGATGGAACAAATCGAGGCGCTCTGTGACCGCGATAAATGGATGAAAGCGGATGAAGCGATCAAGCTCGGCTTCCTCGACAGCGTCGTAGAACGCAAAGCATAAAAAAAAATGGCTGCCGTTGAGCAGCCATTTTTCATTATAACAGTTCCACACTTCGGTTGACGAATTTCGCAAGGGCTTCGCCTTTGAGTTGACCGGAAGCAAGCAGCGCTATGTCGATGAGTTGTTTCATTCGCTCGTCTTCGCCTTCCAGTTTGTAAACCGTCTTGACAACCGTTTCCTTCTGACCGTCTTTCTCCACTTCTTCCTGTACTTCTTCGGAGATTTCCTTGCCGACAAGTTCCTGGATGAGCGGATGGGCAGTATTGACCACGAGGTTGTAACTATCGGGCATCTGGCCGTAGAAGGACATGCCTTGCTGGTGCGCCGCCATCTCTTTCATTCGACGCATAAACTCATTCTGTGTCAGGAAGACCGGCAGGGCATCAGCCGCAGCAGCTTCGCAGGTGACGTTGTATTTGAGTTTGTCAGCGTCATTCGGCAGCAGGTTCTCAAAGGCTTTACGCAGACCCTCTTTCTGCTCGTCCGTATAGGTGTCTTTGGCAGCGTCTTCCTTCTTGATGAGGTTCTCGATCGTGTCGGAATCAATACGCACGAAACGTAACTTCTCGTGTTTTTGCTCGGCCTGCGACATGCAGTGTACGTCGAGTTCGCCGTCCATCAACAGGACATCGTAACCTTTCGCTTTCGCGCGCTCGATATAGGTATAGTGCGCATCGGGATCGTTGGTGTAAAGAAGCACCATGTTGCCGTCCTTGTCTACTTGTTGCTCACGCACCTTGTCCATGTACTCGTCAAGCGTCGCATATTCGTTGGAGAGATTCTTGTAGAGTGCAAAACCTGTGGCTTTCTCGTAGAACTTCTCGTCGGTCAACATACCAAATTGAATGAACATCTTGATGTCATCCCATTTTTTGGCGAAGTCCTCCTTGTCGGCTTTGTATAGTTCGGCAAGTTTGTCGGCTACCTTCTTGGTGATGTATCCGCTGATTTTCTTGACGTTGTTATCCGATTGCAGGTATGAACGGCTGACGTTGAGCGGGATATCCGGGCTGTCGATGACACCGTGTAAGAGCGTCAGGTACTCGGGAACGATATTCTCCACCTCGTCGGTAACATAGACTTGATTGCAATAGAGTTGGATCTTATTGCGGTGGACGTCGAGGTTGGACTTGATCTTCGGGAAATAGAGGATACCCGTAAGGTTGAAGGGATAGTCCACATTGAGGTGAATATGGAAGAGCGGTTCATCCATCTGCATGGGATATAGTTCATGATAGAACTTATCATAATCCTCGTCCTTGAGGTCTGCCGGCTTACGCGTCCAAGCGGGGTTAATGTCGTTGATGATATTCTCTTCGTCCAGTTCTACCTCTTTGCCGTCTTTCCATTCTTTCTTCTTACCAAAAGCGATCTCAATCGGAAGGAACTTGCAGTATTTCTTGAGCAGCCCTTCGATGGTCGCGTCCTCGAGGTATTGGCTGAACTCATCGTCGATGTGGAGAACGATATCGGTGCCTCGCTCGGCCTTGATGGTATCCTCCATCGTGTACTCGGGATTGCCTTCGCAACTCCAGTGTACGGCTTTGGCGTCCTCTTTATAGGACTGCGAGAAGATCTCCACTTTATTGGCAACCATAAAAGACGAATAGAAACCGAGACCGAAATGACCGATGATGGCTTCCGTTTTGTCTTTGTATTGGTTGAGGAACTCCTCTGCGCCCGAGAACGCGATCTGGTTGATGTACTTGTCCACCTCTTCGGCAGTCATGCCTATACCATGGTCGGAGACGGTGAGGGTTTTCTTTGCTTTATCTATGGAAACGCGTACGCGCAGGTCACCGAGATCACCTTTGACTTCGCCTACGGAAGAAAGGGTCTTCAGTTTGGTGGTTGCATCGACGGCATTGGAGATCAACTCGCGGAGGAAGATCTCATGATCGGAATACAAAAATTTCTTAATGACGGGGAAGATGTTGTCACTCGTTACCCCAATATTACCTTTACTCATATGTTTGTGTATTTAATTTGCCACTTTTTGAAGGACAAATCTTGTGCCAAGGACAAAATACTGCCAATTTGGCAGAAAATAGCGATTTATTTGCACATGTCAAAAAAAAGTAGTACCTTTGCAGCCGTTTTGCGGCTGAAAGGGTTGCAGAGCCTGTATAATGAATGAGTTTTTAGAAAAAGAAGAGGCGATACTGAAGATGCTGAAGACCGTTTTTGACCCGGAGATACCGGTGAACGTGTATGACTTGGGGTTGATTTACGGCATTGAGATCAAGGATGACGGAGTATGCGATATCACGATGACGCTTACTGCGCCGTCGTGTCCGGCAGGTGATTTCATTGTGGAGGACATTCGTCAGAAAGTAGGATCGGTGGACGGCATCAAAGATGTGAATGTAACTATTGTGTTCGAGCCGGAATGGACGAAGGACATGATGTCAGAAGAAGCCAAACTCGAGTTAGGCTTCCTATAAAGGTTACGGGTTATAGGTTACAGGTTGCAGTATGATTTATTTTTTGAGTGATGCCCACTTGGGTAGTTGGGCGATAGAGCGTGGATACGCGCAACAGAAGAAGTTAATCGACATGTTGGAAGAGATGAGCAAAGATGCTGTCTCGATTTACATGTTGGGCGATATGTTCGATTTCTGGATGGAGTATTACATCCGCGACAAGAGCAAAAGGCAATACCATCCTTTCTGCCGAGAGATTCGGAAACTGATCAAACGCGGTATACACGTACATATCTTCACCGGCAATCATGACCTGTGGACGTTCGGCGGGTTACAACAGTTGACGGGTGCGGAGGTTCATTATGATCCGTGTACAATCTCCCGTTATGGTAAGCAGATTTATCTGGCGCATGGCGACGGGTTGTTACCGAGCAACTGGGAGACGCTCTATCCGAAGGACGTGAAGAAGAAAATCAAGCGTTTCATGCGCTTGCGCGAGATCTTTAGAAATCCTACTCTACAAATGCTTTTCCGCAGTCTTCCGCCGAGTTGGGGTAATAAGTTCGGTTATGAATGGGCGAAGCGGAGTCGCTTGAAGGAATTGGCAAATCCGTGTCCGTACAAAGGCGAGGATAAGGAGGAGTTGGTGTTGTTCGCCAAGGATCAGGAGAAACAGCAGAACCACCGCGACTATTATATCTTCGGTCACCGGCATATTGAGTTGGATCTGCAGATTGCAAGTGGCAGTCGTGTGGTGATTTTGGGCGATTGTTTCAAACAATGGACGTACGCCAAGTTGGATCACAAGGGTCAATTAACCATGCATACCTATGAGCAGTAGAGAAGAAAAATTAGCAGCTTTCGGTCGGTTGCTGGATATCATGGATGATCTCAGGGAAAAATGTCCGTGGGATCGGAAACAGACCTTTGACAGTCTTCGTCAGAACACGATCGAGGAGACGTACGAGTTGGCGACCGCGATTAGTCGGCACGACATGAACGAGATCTGCAAGGAACTCGGGGACGTGCTGCTGCATGTGGTTTTCTACGCCAAGATGGGCTCGGAAACGGAAGATTTTGACATTGCCGATGTATGTAACCGGATATGTGACAAGCTCATTTTCCGTCACCCGCATGTATATGGAGAAGCGGCCGCGCAGAACGCAGAGGATGTAAGTCATCTGTGGGAGCAGGTTAAGTTGAAAGAGAAAGGCGGCAATAAGACCGTGTTAGGTGGTATACCGGATAGTCTGCCGAGTTTGGTGAAGGCCTATCGGATTCAGGATAAGGTGGCGAATGTGGGCTTTGATTGGAAACAACGCGAGGATGTATGGGCAAAGGTAAAAGAAGAGATTGCGGAGTTTGAAAAAGAGGTTACGGGAGACGGGTTACAGGTTACGGATGCACGAATGACCGAAGAATTCGGGGACTTGATGTTTTCGCTTATCAACGCGGCGCGACTGTATAAACTGAAGCCGGACAATGCGCTGGAGCAAACGAACCTGAAGTTCATCAAGCGCTTCAATTACGTGGAAGCAAAGGCCAAGGAGCAAGGCAAAGAACTCAAGGACATGAGTCTTGAGGAAATGGAAGCACTTTGGCAGGAAGCGAAAAAGCTATAAGATTTAGTGCACTCGCATCACAAAGTACGCATCGAGAGGAGAGTATTTCTCTCCGGCATCTGAGGCGAGTACCAATTTCACCTCGTAATCCCCTGTTTTCTTAGGTATATACTGCAAGGTCGTCTCGAAGAGCACACACCCGGTTACGAAACGCAAGTAGCCTTTCTCCGGTGCGGAACTATTATCGAGCAGATGCAGATACGAGGAGTCGTTGAGTAGTTGATAAGCCACAGCAGAGGTATCGGCGGATACTTGGAACGTAGTCAAGTTATTATACACGCCCCACAGCGCAAAAGGCACACGCAGGGTATCGGCGACATGAAGCGTATCCGCAAAAGAGATGGTATCGCAGACACCAGCGGCGCTGACACGCGTAATATATCCGGCCTGAATAACAGGCGTAGCTTGGTCTTTCGACTCCAAACAGGAAGTGAGGGAGATAGCGGCAAGCGCTATAACAGCAAATAAGAAAATACGTTTCATAATGTGCGGCATAAAAGACTCGAACTTTCACTCCGTGAGGAACCAGATCCTAAGTCTGGCGCGTCTACCAATTCCGCCAATGCCGCAGCGCGAGCGTAGCGAGCGCTCCAAAAACGGCTGCAAAATTACTGCTTTTTTTTGAATTATGCAAGAAAATAGTCAAACTTTTTATCATAATTTGCCGAATGGTGTAAAAATCGTGCACCGCTGGACTCCGAGTCCGGTGGCATATGTGGGCGTGATGGTAGGTGCAGGTACGCGAGATGAAATGCCGGAAGAGAATGGCATGGCGCATTATATCGAGCATTGTGTTTTCAAGGGAACGTTGCACCATACGGGACGGCAGATCATCCATGCCATCGAAGGTATCGGTGGGGAAGTGAACGCGTACACGACCAAAGAAGAGACTACTTTCTATGCGGCTACGTTGGCGGAACATGTGCAGTTGACGCTGCATCTGATTGCGGAGATGATTCTGGAGCCGGCTTTTAAGAAAGAAGAGACGGATAAGGAGCGGATGGTGATCTTGGACGAGATAGAGAGTTACAATGACCAGCCGAGCGAGTTGATATACGATGATTTTGAGAGTCTTGTTTTTGCCGGCAGCAGCCTTGCGCAACCTATTTTGGGCACGAAAAAGACTTTGCGACATATTTCTTCGAAGCCGGACTTTGCTAAGCGTTGGATGGCAGAACATTACACGCCGGAGCGGATAGTTGTTTTCTGTCAGGGGAACGTCAAACCGGAGAAAATTTTCAAGATTGCTGAAAAGGAGTTCGGGGGATTGACGAAAGGCAATGAATACGATAAACATACGGTAAACATACGTTCCACATACGGTCACAATACTATAAATCTTGAGCGCGAAGCGCACTATAAAAAACACACGCACCAGGTGCATGCCATGTTAGGCGGCAGAGCGTACCCGTTGGGACATGAGAAGCAATTGGCGCTATTTTTGCTCAATAACATCTTGGGCGGCGGCAGTCTGAATAGTCGTTTGAACTTGAGTTTGCGGGAATCGAAGGGGCTCGTTTACACGGTTGAATCGACCTATACGCCCTTAAGTGACACGGGGTATTGGTGCGTTTACTGGGCATGTGATCCGGAGGACTACAGCCGCAGCGTCGGGCTGGTTCGTAAGGAGTTGGACAAGTTAATGGACGCGCAGTTGAGTGACACGGCGCTGCATAACGCTTTGGCACAATTGCGGGGTCAATTGGCCATCAGTGCCCAGAATCAGGAGAATAGTGCATTGGCCATGGCCAAGTCGGTTTTATACCATGGTTATGCTCCCGAGTGGCAGGAGATTTTTGCCAAAATTGCACAAACGTCGTCAAAAGAACTCTTAGACGTAGCAAATGACTTGTTTTGTGTCGAAAATTGTTTCACTTTGACATACGAGTGACACAAAATGTAGATTTTTGCATTTTTTTTTCTAAATTATTTGGTCATATCAAAAAAAAGTCGTACCTTTGCGCGATTTTTCGTTTATACGCGTGTGCGTATTCCGTATTCTATACATACGCGCGGAAAGGGAGTAAATCATTTATTTAACAAAATATAACAAACAATGAAGAAGATTTTTACACTTTTGTTTCTGATTGCATTGAGCGTAGGCTTGTATGCAGAGAAGCAAGTAAGCGGTGTAGTTGTCGACGCGAAAGGTGAGCCGGTGATCGGTGCGAGCATCCAGGCCAAAGGCACTACACAAGGTACGATCTCTGACTACGAAGGTAAGTTTGAGATGGAGGTACCGGAGTCTGTAAAAACGCTGGTCGTTAGTTTCGTGGGTATGGCTACGCAGGAAGTAGCCGCAGGAAAGAACCTGAAGATCACGATGTCTGAGAACAGCGAAGTCATCCAAGAAGTGGTTGTTACCGGTTACGGTACAGTTGCTAAAGGTGCTTATGCAGGTTCCGCTCAAGCCGTGAAGGCTGAGGACATTGAGAAGAAAAACCCGTCTGATGTAACGAAGGCATTGGCCGGTGAGGTTGCCGGTGTGCAAGTATCTACCGCCAGCGGTCAGCCGGGTACTGTAGGATCCATTCGTATCCGTGGTATTGGTTCTATTTCGGCAAGTACAGCGCCTCTCTACGTAGTAGATGGTATTCCATTGGATGCTGCTTCGATTAGTTCGATTGACCCGGGTGACATTGCTTCGACTACGATTTTGAAAGATGCTACCGCTACCTCTCTGTATGGTAGCCGTGGTGCCAACGGTGTCATTTTGATCACCACCAAGAAAGGTAGTTCGAACGGTGATGACGCCAAGATTGAGATCGACGTCAAGGGCGGTGCCAACATGCGTTTGTTGCCGATGTACGACGTTATTGAGAGCCCGGAGGAGTATGTTACTCTTGCATGGCAGAGTTTGTACAACCAACAGCGTCTCATTAATGGTGCAGTAGAGACCGCAGCCACCAAATATGCGAACAACAACTTGTATGGTACGAAGGGTCTTCCTACTATTTACAATTTGTGGAACAAAGCAGGAAAGGATCTTGTTAGCTACGAAAATGGCAAACCGGTATTCAATTCAGAGGCTCAACGTTTGCCGGCATACCAGAACATGGAGAAATGGTATGATGCATTGTTCCGTACGGGTATGAAATTGGAGGCAACGGCCAAGATCAGCGGCGGTAGCGAGAAACTGAATTATTATACCAGTTTCGGTTACTTGAAGGACGAAGGATACTTCCGCTCTTCTGATTTCCAACGTTTTAACACACGTGCGAACATCAACTATCAAGCCAAGAAATGGTTAAAGGGAGGTTTGAATATCCAGTATTCTTACGCTTCGCTCAACAACCCCGGCCAGAACGAGAGAGGTACTTCATATGCTAACGATGGTTTCCTTTTCGTTCAGCAATGTCCGGCTATTTACCCGGTATATGTACACGACCCTGTAACCGGTGAGGTACTGATTGATCCGAATACAGGTCGTAAGATGTACGATTACGGTGATAACGGAACGGGTGCAAGCGAGGCTCAAGGTCGTGCATACATGTTCGGTGCCAACCCGGCCGGTGTATTGGAGTGGGATAAAGCTCGCACGGTTCGTCATCAGACGACTGCCAATGCGTTCTTGGAGTTCAAACTCTACGAGGGTCTTAAGTTGACTATCAACGCCGGTGCTCAATATTTGAACAACCGCGCTAACTCGTTAACCAACAAATACTATGGTGATGCAGCCGGTGTTGGTCGTGTATTGAATAGGCAATACAACTATTTTGCATTCACAAGCAACCAGTTGTTAGAGTACAACAAGACCATCAACGAGCACTCTATTCGCGTTATGGCAGGTCACGAGTTGACGTACTATAACCTGAACATGCAATATGGTTATAAGAAGAAAATCGTATTGGATGACGTTAACGAGTTGAGTAACGGTATCTCGATGGACGATGTAAAAGGTTGGGCTCGTACGGCTACGTTGGAGTCTGCTCTCGCAACGGCTACCTACGAGTACGACAACCGTTATTTGATCACCGCTAACTACCGTGCTGACGGTTCGAGTCGTTTTGCCAAAGGCAAACGTTGGGGTCACTTCGGTTCCGTAGGTGCAGCATGGAACTTCACCAACGAGCACTTCATGGAAGGTACCGAGGCTGCTGATTGGATGAAGAACGGTAAGTTACGTTTGAGTTGGGGTGTATTGGGTAACCAAGAGATCGGTGACATCGAAGATGCTCCGCTTTATACCGATTGGTATTCTGTTAAGAACGTAGATGAGAGCAAGGCTTATGTATGGTCGTACAAAGGAAACCCAGATTTGACTTGGGAGCGTACCAGTACGATTGACCTTGGTCTTGAGTTGTCGATCAGCAAGTACCTCGATGTTGAGTTGGATTATTTCTACAAGAAGACGGATAACATGCTCTTCCCGCGTTACGTAGCTCCTTCGTTAGGTTATGACGGTTACTACGTAAACGATGCAAAGATGGAGAACCAAGGTTTCGAGTTCGATTTGAAAGCACACGCAGTAGATATGCGTAATATCAAATTGGATATCCGTTGGAATGGTGGTTTCTACCGTAATAAGATGTTAGAGATGCCTATCGATGGTTATGACGAGAATGGCGAGCCGCAACGTATGATCATGAACGGCGGTATGTCCAAGGGCCACTCCACTGCAGATTACTATCTGCCGCACTACGCAGGTGTTAATGACAAGGGTGAAGCGTGCTACGTAGCGTACTACGATGCATCGAATGGTGGTGGCTTTGGTCACACCTCTGCTGATTTGGACAATACGGGCGACAACTATATCGCATCTGTATACGAGTACCAGCAGAAGCACCCGAACGCAGATATCCGCGAGATTGTTGTTTCCGGTGATGACTCCGGTTTCGCAGGTAGCAACTACGTTGGCAAGAGCTACATGCCGGATTTGGATGGTGGTTTCGGAATTGACTTCGAGGCTTATGGTGTAACGTTAAGCGTAAGCTGCAGCTACCGTATTGGTGGTTACGGTTACGATAACACGTACGCACAATTGATGCACAGCGACAAGATCGGTAGCCGCAACTGGCACAAAGATATGTTGAATTCTTGGACAGAGTCCAATACGAGTTCCAATATTCCGCGTTTGAGCAATGGTATTGACCAGTACGCAAATAAGACCAGCGACCGCTTCTTGACCAGCAATAGTTTCTTGAGTCTCAACAACATTAACTTGGGATACAAGTTCCCGAAGAAATGGATTGAAAAGGCAAAAATAAACGTTCTTCAGATTTGGATAGCAGGTGACAACTTGGCCATTGCTTCGGCACGTAAAGGTTACAACCCGATGATGTCTTTGTCCGGAACTAACGATTCGAACGAATATGGTCTGTTGTCCACTGTAATGGGTGGTGTTAAAATTCAGTTCTAACCATTAAAGAGGAGATTACAACAATGAAAAAGATTCAATATTTATTTGTGACCATTGCGTTGGGTTTGGTTCTCACCTCTTGCGGTGACAGTTTCTTTAACCAACAACCCGAAGGAGGCGTCTTGACCGAAGAACAATACGCAATCCTGCCGGATAACTTGACCGGTTCTATTATGGGTATCTATTCCAGACTGTACGCTGCTAGCGACCACGATGAGTTCGGTAAGCGCGCCATTGATATGTACGGCGATATCCAATCAGGCGATATGGCCATGCCAAACGATAACTACGGTTGGTTCGTTCAGTATGATCGCGGATACTTCTACTCTCAGGCACGTAGTTACATGTGGTCTTTCTACTATGAGATTATCAACCTGACGAACCTCTGCGCAGCAGCTGTTGAGGATAACGTACAAGAGATGTTGGATGGTATCATTTCCGGCGATCCGACCGAAGCAACGATTGAGCAAGCTTACTACTATGGTCAAGTACTCGCATTACGCGGCTGGTGCTATGCCAACCTGTTGGATTTCTATACGAATCCAAAGGATGAGATTACCGATCTGGATGCATCGCTGGCTATACCTCTCTACACAGAGACCGACATGAAGGTTGCCGAGTTGAAGGGTAAACCGCGTGCTACGGTAGCAGAAGTTTATAACGTTATTTACGAAGATCTGAGCCAATCTGTTACTTTGCTTGATTTCTACGGTCAATTGCACGATCGTAAATCTAAACTGGAGATTGATGCGGATGTCGCACGTTTGATTTTGGCGTACGCCATGCTGAACCATGGTCATAGTGAAATCATCATTGCAGATGGCAAGAACGCATACGATATCGCATACGAGCAAGCAGTTGCTGTTATTGATGGAGGTAAGTATCCTTTGCTTCCGAAAGCAGAGTTGACTACTACCGGTTTTTCTGATCTCAAGGCTGGAGACTGGATGTGGGGTCAAGATGTAACGGTTGAGACCACCACAGCTTTGGCATCGTTCTTCGGACATGTGGATATTCACACGTATAGTTATGCAGCAGCCGGCGATTTCAAGCAGATTGACAGCAAGTTGTATGACGAAGTAGTAGCTACCAAATGGGATGCACGTAAGAACTGGTTCCGTGCTTCGGGTACCTATAAATATTGCCCGGATGGCAAGTTCTACAGCCCGAAGTACAAAAGCGTTACTGATTTGGAGAAAGTTGACCGCGATTGGTTGTGCGACAACTTATTCATGCGTGTTTCGGTTGCTTACCTGATTGCTGCTGAGGCAGCTTATCGCAAGAGTGATGAAGTCAATGCAGTTAAGTATTTGAAGGCACTGTGCGACGAGCGTGTCATCGACGGCAAAGAAACCGATTACAATACATGGCTCAGCTCACTGAGCGGCGATGCGCTGAAAAATGCTATCGTTTATAACTGGCGTGTTGAGATGTGGGGTGAGGGTTATGCATTACAGACTTTGCGTCGTCTGAGCAAAACCGTCACGCTAGGTACCAACCACCAAGACGCTCGCGCAAGCAAAGCTGTGAATGCGGACGAAAGGTGTCAATGTGAGATTCCGACAACAGAGACTCGTTACAATCCGTATATCTCGAATAAGGAATTGCAACAAGACAATGATTAACTTTTTAAAAAGTTAAAGAAATAGCAAAAAATCTCACATACATTTGCGTATGTGGGATTTTTTTTGTACCTTTGCCGCGAATTTGGAAAATTATGCACAAATGAAACGATATTTAGCAAGTTTAGTAGCCGCGCTGATCTGTAGCGCGAGTGCGTTTGCTGTCATAGCGACGCCGGAACCTATCCAAGTGACACAAGCGGACGGAACCACACTAACTTTGAAGTTAGTGGGCGATGAGTTCCATAGTTATTACACGCGCTTAGATGGTACACCCTTGCGTTTGAATGGAGAAGGCATGTGGGTAGAAGATGCCTCCGTTAAGCAGGAGCCTCAGTCGGCACGTAAGATGCGGAAAGCAATGCAGCAAGCCATGATCTCCGGTACTTACCCCCTCACCGGCTCGCCCAAAAGCCTCGTCATCCTTGTTAACTTCACCAATCTGAAGTTCAAGCTCACGCGCGATGCTTTCGAGCGCATGCTGAACGTGTCCGGATACAATGAAAACGGCGGTGTCGGCTCTGCGCGCGACTACTTCATCGCTTCATCAGACAGTGTTTTTTCTCCGATCTTTGATTGTTATGGACCTGTAACGGTAAGCCATGACTACGCCTATTACGGCTCCGAAAGCGGCAACAGCCACGATTCCTATGTTTCGCAGATGATTGTGGAGGCATGCCAGTTGGTAGCAGAGTCCGGCGTGGACATGTCTCAATACGACACCGACAACGATGGTCGTATCGATAATGTGTTCGTTTATTATGCCGGACATAATCAGGCAGAAGGCGGCGGTGCCAACACTATTTGGCCGCACCGTAGTGTAGTTAGCGGACAAGAGAAAGCAGGAGGAAAGATTATTTGCGACTATGCCTGCACGTCGGAGCTCCGCGGATCATCGGGCAACTCAATGTGTGGTATCGGTACATTCTGCCATGAGTTCGGCCACGTGCTTGGTTTGCCGGATTACTATGACACTCAATCGTCCGATACTTATACTGTAGGAACTTGGGATATCATGTGTTCCGGTAGTTATAACGGCAACGGCAAGACGCCTCCTTCATATTCTGCCGGCGAGCGTTTCCAACTCGGTTGGCTCAAGCCTGTACAGTTGAATACTGCCGGTTCATACACCTTAGAGCCGTTGGAGACAAGCAACTTCGCTTACCTGATTGCCAAGACAGGACATAACTTAAGCTGGAGTAGCGCCAACCCGCGTGAATATTGGTTGTTAGAGAACCGCCAGCGCGTTGGTTGGGATGCCCCCTCTTCGGCACTCCCGGGAGTCGGCATGGTCATCTGGCACATTGAATACAATGCCGGTGCATGGAATAATAACACCCCCAACAACTCGAATCCGCTGCGTTATCATCTGGAGGAAGCGAATGGTCGCAAAGGCTACTCCACCGCCGGTGACACCTACCCCGGTTCAGCAAAAGTGAAGACCTTCACTCCGAAGCTTCATAACGGCGAGATATTGGAACAACCGCTGCTAGACATCGCCTTAGACGGCAAGGTGATCTCCTTTACGTTCAAGTCCACCGGTGAGAATAATTTCTATGTTGTGCCGGCAGAACTACCTGTGCTACAGAGCACTTATCTGTCGAATCCTAAAACAGAAGACACACCGGCAGAGCAAATAATCGTTGTTGGCGCAGGTCTTGACCCGGAGAAGACTGTTAAAATCAGTTCTAACAACTCCTTCAAGATCTCTACCGACAGCGTGAACTGGCAGACCACCATTCAGGCACCGGTACAGAGCGACTCCACCATGGAGCAGCCGCTTTTCGTGCGCTACGCGCCGGGCAAACAAGTGTGCGACATCCAACAGGGGCGCATCACCATCAGCCAAGGCAGTATCAGTATCACCTATACGATACGCGGCACGAGCCCTCGTCCTGTGCTCATTAACGCGCCCGCTTTATCCGCTGTGGAAGAGTTAACACCGACGACCTTTAAAGCCATTTGGGAAGAGGAAGAAGACGCGGAGAAATACTATGTCACGCTGTACCATTTGGAGGAAGGTCAAGAGTCCACGATGGAGAGTTTTGAGGGCTTTGATGACGAAGCAACGGTAGCGGAATCCGGCTGGTACACCTCGTTCTACCGCACGACCTCAAAAGCGAAAGAAGAAGGAGCAGTATCCATGTGGTTCAAGGAGAACTACGAGACGCTAATGACGCCGCTCTACCCGCTTCCGGTAGTTGAATTGAGCATGTGGCTCAGTGCGCCGGCTACGACTGACTCGGAGGTAGGGTTCATCACGCTCATTGGTATGAGCGATGCCGGAACAGACACGATTGACGTGATTCAGATTACCAAGAACACGAAGAAAAACACCTACAAGAAGTCATTCAGCGAGTCTGACGGCTACCGCCGTTTCCGCTTGGAATACACCTCGATAGGTGGCGAAGGAGTGTGCTTGGATGCCTTCACAACGACCTTCAACAAACGAACGGTGTATACGTATAAGGGACGCGAAATGACAATCGATGCCACGGAGAGTCACCAACTATACGCATATGATCTGATTCCGAATACGACCTATTATATCCAGCTACAATGCTCGGAAGAAAAAGGTTGTGAAGAGCACATGAGTGTCCTCAGTCAGGCAATGCCTATCTTCACCAAAGAAGGCGAAGCAGTTGACTCGAAGCACCTTACGTACGATGTGGATTCTATCGTCTATAACCCGGCGAAACGTGTGATCTATATTCCGCAGTCGCTCACCGACGGTTGCCTCAACATCTACTCACCCGAAGGAGAGTTGGTTAAGAGTATCCCCGTCGCTCCATCGCAAAATGTGGTACCCTTGGACGATAACTATTTCCGCCGCGGAACGATGTATATGATCAAATACATGCCGAACAATAAAATGGGTCGTAAGACCCCGTGGATTAAGATTATCTGCAGGTAATATCCCAATACCCCATTTTACCCCACATTTTCGTTAAATTGTTAATAACCCGCGTAAACACCTGATTTTACGCGGGTTATTTTATATCTAAACCTGTTGAAAACCTGTTAATAAAACAATTGAAAAATTTTTTTGTGGGGAAATGTGGGTTATTTCAAATATTTTTTGTATATTTGCACCCGATTTCAAAACAAAGTGGTGAAAATGGGTACATTTGTAGGAAATATAGAAGCTCGCTTGGACGAGAAAGGACGTATCTTCGTGCCGGCTGCCTATCGTAAGATATTGGCGGAGACAGGTTCGAAATTCATGGTGATGCGTCGCGACACGGACAACGAGTGCCTGATGTTCTATCCCGAGCAGGTATGGAATGAGAAAGTGGAGCAGATGCGTCAGACGCTCGATGAGTGGGATCCGGAAGACCAGTTGATCCTGATGCAGTTCATGGCCGACGCCGAGTATATGGAGCTCGACGCGCAGGGTCGTATTCTGTTGCAGAAAAAGAATCTCGAGACCATCGGTGCACAACAAGACGTGCTGTTTGTCGGCATGTTGAATCGTTTTGCACTTTGGACACCGGATACATTCGCAAGCAAACGTCTCAGCCAGACCGAATTGGCAGCTCGCTTGCGGGCCAAGATGACCAAATCACACACTAATCACGCAATAATCGCCCAATAATCACCCAATAAACCTCCTATGCAGGTACGTATTTTAGGGGGATTGCACAAAAATTATGGTTGAAGCATACCACATACCGGCAATGTTAAAAGAGACAATCGATGGTTTGAATATCAAGCCTGATGGGACGTATGTGGACGTTACTTTCGGAGGAGGAGGGCATAGTCGTGCAATTCTCAACAAATTGCACGAATTGGAAATTGGTAAATTGGAGATTGGACATTTGTACTCGTTCGATCAGGATAGCGATGCATTAGCGAACGCGATAGATGACGAACGCTGGACGTTCGTGCATAGCAACTTCCGTTATCTGCGCAACTGGATGGACTATTACGGAGTGGAACATATAGATGGTCTGTTGGCAGATTTGGGAGTTAGTTTTCACCATTTTGATTGCCCCGAGCGCGGGTTCAGTTTTCGGTTCTCTGCACCGCTCGACATGCGTATGAACCAAACGGCAAAGCGCACGGCAGCAGATATCATCAACAGTTACAGCGAAGAAGAGTTGGCGCGTATTTTCTGGCTCTACGGTGAGTTGAAGAACGGCCGAGGGATCGCGAAGAACATCTGCCGTGCACGGGCACAGAAGCCTATTGAACGCACAGAAGAGTTAGTAAAAAGCCTCTCCCCGATCCTCTCTATAAGCGAGGGAGGAGAAATAGAGGTACCCACCAACGCAAAGAAAGATTTAGCGCGTCTCTTTCAAGCCCTGCGAATAGAAGTGAACGATGAGATGGGGGCTTTGCGAGAGATGTTAGTCGCAGCAAGAGATCTATTGAAACCCGGTGGGCGCATTGCCGTACTGACCTACCATTCGCTCGAAGACCGGCTCGTGAAAAATTTCCTGCGCAGCGGGAACCTCGAAGGCACGATAGAGAAAGATTTCTACGGTAATAATCTCAGTCCGTTTGAGTTGATCGAGAAAGGACGTGAGGCGAGTGACGAAGAGGTAGAGCGAAACCCGAGAGCAAGGAGCGCGAAACTCCGCATAGCGGAAAAGAAAAATGGCTGATACCCACGATATACAATCCTGGTTGAACGGAGACCAACTCCGCAGCAAACGGTTCAGAGATCAGTATCCGCTGATAGCACTTATCACGGCACTGATCTTTGTCTATATCCTCACGGGTTATCAGGCCGCCAAGCAGCAACACCGTCTGACGGACACTAAGAAAGAGATGTTGGACGCTAAGTTCCGCTACATGACCATCAGTGCCCAACTGACGAACACCACGCGGCAGTCCCAGATCATCGAAGCACTCCATACCAACGGGAGTCCGCTACAGGAAAACCGCATACCGCCCACGAAAATCAAATGAGTGACGAACAACGAAATACTGTCTGGCGCTTTGCGATGATTTTCATCGTTATCCTGCTCGGTTTTATCGCCGTGCTGGGTAAGATCATCTATGTCCAGACCGTAGAACGGGACGCGTGGCTCAAGGTAGCGGAGAAACAAGTGCCGACGCACAAACCCATCAAGGCCACACGCGGTAATATCCTCGATTGCAACGGTTATCTACTGGCGTCCAGTATGCCGCAGTATTATATTTATATGGATACACGCGTACCCGCGTTGCACGAGAAGAACGGCATCCTCTTCGCCACGCATATCGACTCGCTGGCACACGACTTGGCGCTCATCGTCAAGGACAAGACGGCGGCCGAGTACAAAGCCCGGATCGTCAATGCCTACCGCCGCGGAGAGAAACGTCTCAAGGTCTGCGATCATCGTATCAACTACCTGCAGCGCCAGGCACTCGAGCAGAACGCGCTCATCAAGAAAGGCAAGTATAAAAGCGGTGTTTTCTTTGAAGACCAACATCGCCGCATCAAACCTTACGGTATCCTCGCCAGCCGCACGATAGGCGGTATCTACGGCGAAGACGGCGTCGGTAACTCCGGTTTGGAGAAGCGTTTCGACAAAGAACTGCGCGGCATCGACGGTATGAGTTCTATCCAGAAGATAGGTGGGCGGTATGAGTCCGTCACCGAAGAGGAAGCACAGGACGGACTCGACGTAATGACCACCATCGACGCCAACCTCCAGGACATCGTGGAGAACACACTCATGGAGAAGTTGCAACAGAAACAAGCCACGTGGGGATGCGCCATCCTCATGGAGACTCAAACGGGTTATATACGCGCTATCGCCAACCTCGACCGCGACAAGGAAGACGGCAATTACTACGAGGCGCAGAACCATGCCGTGCAACGTGTAGAGCCGGGTTCGACCTTCAAGACGATTGCCCTCGTCGCCGCACTGGACGACGGTAAGATCGATATCGACGACACCGTCAAAGTGACGCGCCAGCCTTGGCAGTATTTCTCCGTCAAGCACACCGACGCTCACCCCATGGACACCGTCCTCACGGTGCGTTCAGCACTTGCCGTTTCGTCCAATATAGCACTCGCCAAACTCATCACGCGCAGTTACGAAGGCTCGGCGAAAAAATTCGTGCGCCGCATCGAGAAGATGGGTCTGATGGACAGCGTGTATTGTGAGATCCCAGGTGCAGACAAAGTGCGTATCGATGTGCCCAAAGACACCGTGACGCTCAGTAAGATGTCGTATGGCTACTCGGTTGAGTTGAGTCCGATGCAGATACTGATGTTCTACAACGCGATCGCCAATAACGGCCGAATGGTGCGCCCTATGCTCGTGACATCCATCCAGCAGAACGGCGAAGACACCAAGCGCTTCAAAACCGAGACGGTCAAGTCATCCATCTGCTCGTCGCGTACGCTCAGGGATATCCAAGGGGCATTGCACGACGTCGTATGGGATAACCACCTCGGAACGGCAGCCGCCAAGCTCTGGAGCCGCAAAGCGCAGTCGAACTTAGTGGCTATCGCCGGTAAGACCGGAACGGCACAGCTCTTCGTGCGCGGACACGGTTACTCCGCCCGCCGGCACCGCATGACCTTCGTGGGTTATTTCCCCGAAGAGAACCCGCGGTACACTTGTATCTGCATGATCGAAGATCCGCAATACCCCTACGACGCCGGCATGGACTGCGGTTCAGCCGTACGCGTTATTGCCGAGAAAACTATGGCCTACACAGGCTGTTATATATACGAAAATGATACTAAAAGACTTATTAAACGCGATTGAACCGATTGAGGTAGTCGGGGACGTGAACAAAGAAATCAACGGTCTGCATTTCGATAGTCGTAAGATCGGTGCAGGCGACGTGTTTGTAGCCCAGGTAGGCACAGCAGTAGATGGACACACGTTCATTGATGGTTGTGTCGCCAAAGGGGCTGCCGCGGTGGTATTGAGCGATCGCGCCTACATGCGCAATGATACAAACGCGACCTATATCTTGGTTGATAATACGGATAAAGCCCTCGGTCTAATGGCCAGCAAGTGGTTCGGTGAACCGAGCAAAGCTTTGACCCTCGTTGGCGTCACAGGAACGAACGGCAAGACCACTATCGCGACCTTATTATATAAACTCGTGCGGGCGTTGGGACACAAAGCCGGCCTGCTCTCAACTGTCGTCAATTATATCGAAGACGAAGCCGTTCCTGCCACCCATACCACCCCGGATGCTATTGAGCTAAACGGGTTATTGAGAAAGATGGTCGATGCGGGTTGTGATTACGCGTTTATGGAGGTCTCCTCCCACGCGATCGCCCAAGAACGCATCGCCGGACTCGATTTCGACGGGGCGCTGTTTACCAACCTCACCCGCGATCATATCGACTACCATAAGACGTTCGATAACTACCGCGACACGAAGAAACGGCTCTTTGATAATCTCAAGAAAACCGCTTTTGCTGTCACCAATAAAGATGACAAGAACGGGCTCGTGATGACGCAGAACTGCAAGGCAAAGGTTAAGACCTACTCCACCCGTTCGCTCGCCGACTACAAGGCGCAGATCCTCGAGGAAGGTTTCGACGGCATGCTGCTGAACCTCAACGGCAAAGAGGTATTCGTGCCCCTCGTGGGACGTTTCAACGTAAGCAACCTGCTCTGTATCTACGGTGCGGCACTCAACCTCGGTTTTGACGAACTGGATGTACTGCGTGTGCTGAGCACATTGAAGCCGGTGAACGGTCGTTTTGAGACCATTCATAGCCCCAAGGGTTGGACAGCCATCGTGGATTATGCGCATACACCGGACGCCGTAGATAACGTCATCCAGACCATCCGCGAGATCAAGAAAGAAGGTGCCAAACTGATCACGGTCGTAGGCTGCGGAGGTAATCGAGACAAGGGCAAACGCCCCATGATGGCGAAGATCGCGAAACAGGGCAGTGAGCAACTGATCCTGACAAGTGATAATCCCCGTGACGAAGAACCCGCCGACATCCTCAATGACATGAAAGCCGGGTTGACGGAAGAGGAGTTGCGTAGCACATTGGTCATCGAGGACCGCGCGGCTGCTATTCAGACCGCCTGCACGCTGGCGCAGAAAGACGACGTCATTCTCGTTGCCGGTAAGGGACACGAAGACTACCAGATCATCAAGGGCGTCAAGCACCATTTTGACGATCACGAGATCGTAAAACGATATTGTTGATTTGTGATTTGTAATTTGTGATTTATTATGCTATATTCGTTCTTTACTTATTTCAGCGAGATCTTAGGTGCACGTTTGTTCACATACATCTCTTTCCGCGCCATCACGGCGGGCATCATTGCGCTCGTCACGAGTATATGGTTCGGCAACTGGTTCATCAATTACATGAAGCGTCATAACATCTCCGAGACACAGCGTGACGAGAAAACCGACCCCTTCAATGTGGGCAAGAAAGGTGTGCCTACCATGGGCGGACTCATCGTCATTGCTGCCATCCTGCTGCCCTGTCTGCTACTTGGTAAGTTGACCAACGTCTATATGATTTTGATGCTCGTCACCACCCTGCTCATGGGTGCGCTGGGCTTCGCGGACGACTATATCAAGACCTTCCGCAAGAACAAAGACGGTCTGAACGGTTGGGTGAAGATAGCCGGTCAGATTACCCTCGGTTTGATTGTCGGACTGACGCTGCGTTTCTGTCCGGCGGTCAGCATGAACGAGGTAGTATCGAGTCATATCGAGAATAATGTTGTGGTGGTGGAAAAGAGTCCGGAGATCAAATCGACGCAGACCACTATCCCCTTCGTCAAGCATCATAACTTCAACTACGCCGATCTGTTCAGTTGGACAGGCGAAAACAACAAATATCGCTTCGGTTGGATCTTCTTCGTGCTGCTGACAGTCTTCGTGGTAGCAGCAGTGAGCAACGGAGCGAACCTCAACGACGGTATGGACGGCATGTGTGCCGGTAACTCGGCGATCATGGCGATTGCCCTACTCATCCTCGCCTACACATCGGGTAGCGTGGTGTGGGCGGAATATTTCGACGTGATGTACATCCCGGGTTCCGAAGAGTTGGTAGTCTTCCTCGCGTCCTTCGTGGGTGCGTTGGTCGGTTACCTCTGGTTCAACGGTTTCCCCGCACAGGTATTCTTGGGTGACACCGGTAGCCTTACGGTCGGCGGTATCATCGGTGTCTGCGCCATGATCATCCATAAGGAGTTACTGGTGCCTGTCCTCTGCGGCGTGTTCCTCATGGAGAGCGTGAGCGTCATTTTGCAGACGCAGGTGTATAAATACTATAAGAAACGCGGACAGCACGTGCGTGTATGGAAACGTACGCCGTTGCACGATCATTTCCGCACATCGGTAGAGCAGGTGCTCAAGAACGACCCCACCTGTTCCATCCTTTTCAAAGGCAGCAAGAACCTGCATCACGAGTCCAAGATCGTACTCCGTTTCTGCATCGTGACGCTTATCCTTGCCGCCATCACGATCCTAACCCTTAAAATTCGTTAATTATGAGCAAGAGAATTGTTGTATTGGGAGCAGGCGAAAGTGGTTCAGGAGCAGCCATTTTGGCCAAAGAGAAAGGTTTTGATGTCTTCGTGTCCGATTGCGGAACGATCACCGAGCCTTACCGGGCGTTACTCAACCAGAACGGTATCACGTGGGAAGACGGTCAACATACCGAAGACCTCATTCTCAATGCCGACGAGGTCATCAAATCGCCGGGTATTCCTTTGACAGCACCCCTGATTCAAAAACTGCAGGCACAAGCTACGCCGATTATCTCCGAGATCGAGTTCGCGGCACGTTATACGAACGCCAAGATGATCTGTATCACCGGTTCGAACGGTAAGACAACGACCACATCGCTCATCTATTATATCCTGCGTCAGGCGGGTCTCAACGTCGGTTTGGCAGGTAACATCGGTAACTCACTCGCCCTGCAGGTAGCGCGCGAGCACCATGACTATTACGTTATCGAACTGAGTTCCTTCCAACTCGATAACATGTACGATTTCAAGGCCGATATCGCCATCTTGCTGAACATCACGCCCGATCACCTCGATCGATACGATTATAAGTTCCAGAATTATATCGACGCCAAGTTCCGCATCACGCGCAACCAGACCAAAGAGGACTCGTTCATCTATTGGGCAGAAGATCCCGTCATCGATCGGTGTCTCCGGACACTCCGTCTTAATGCGACGCTGTTGCCTTACGGCTTCACCTGCCCCAACCCGCTGCCCGTCAGCGAGGAAGAGTTAGCGCTGAAGGGACGGCATAATGTCCTCAACTCGATGGCAGCAACGATCGCGGCGAATGTGCTCAAGATCAAGAAAGATGTCATTCGCGAGAGCCTCATGACCTTCCAAGGCGTGGAGCACCGCCTCCAGTATGTTGCCACCGTCAAAGGCGTGCAGTATATCAACGACTCCAAGGCCACCAACGTCAACAGTTGTTGGTACGCCCTCGAGTCTATGAAAACTCCCGTCGTGCTCATCCTTGGCGGCAAGGACAAAGGCAATGATTACTCCGAGATCGATGAACTGGTGCGCCAGAAATGTCACACGCTCGTCTTCATGGGTCTTCATAACGAGAAACTGCGCGAGCATTTCGGCGGTTTTGGCTTGCAGATTATCGATGTGGATAATTTGCATGATGCTGTTCAGGGCGCATACAATGCCGCACACGATGGCGACACCGTTCTGCTCTCACCCTGCTGCGCGTCCTTCGATCTGTTCAAGTCATACGAAGATCGCGGCGAACAATTCATGGCCGCAGTCCGTAACCTATGAAATTAAATTTCAATAATATTGACAAGTCCTTCTGGGTGCTGTTTCTGATCCTGATCGCAGTAGCCATCATCGCGCTTTTCTCGGCGTCCTCGACGCTGGTTTATTCGCGCGGTTCAGTACTCGGTCCCATCGGTTCGCAAATGTTCTTCATCGTGCTTGGCATCGCCGCAGCGTATTTGATTCAGTTCATCCCGACCTACTGGGTTCGTTTCGGCGGTTACGCCTTGCTGGCAATCAGTATGCTGCTCGTCTATTCGACCATGATACCCGGCAACCCGCTTGTCGTCACCATCAACGGCGCCGCACGCTGGGTACGGATCGGTGGTATCACCTTCCAACCCTCCGAGTTAGCCAAGCTGTCGCTGATTATCGTGGTAGCCGACCAACTCGCGCGTATACGTTCCGAAGCGGATAAGCAGAAATATTTCTACCGCACCCTCATCATCTCCGCGGCGGTCATGCTGCCCGTCATGGCGTCTAACCTCTCCACGGCGGTACTGATCGGACTCATCATCTTCTGCCTCTGGATCCTAGCCCGCATCCCGTGGAAATACACGCTATCCGTGGTGGGTATCGCGGTGCTCGTACTCGGACTCGGGTATGCCATTGTTGAGTTCGGATTTGTTCGACCGGGCAGAGCCATGCATGGTCCGTTCAAACGGGCTACCACTTGGGTCAGCCGTATAGATCGCCATTTCGCGGATGACGGAACGGATAAATACACCCTCACGGACGAAAATATCCAAGAGGTATATGCCTCCGTGGCGATTGCCCGAGGCGGTGCTTCGCCGCTCGGCGTACTGCCGGGTAACTCGAAAGAACGGGACTACCTGCCCCTTGCTTTTGCCGATTATATCTTCGCTATCATCGTCGAAGAGTCCGGCATCCTCGGTGCAGCCTTCCTTATCTTTATCTACCTCGCTATTCTCTTCCGTGCCTGCAACGTCTCGAGCCGGTATAACGACATGCCCGCTATGCTCATGACCATGGGGCTCGCGCTCATGATCACCTGTCAGGCACTCATCTCCATGCTTGTGGCTGTCGGACTCGGACCCGTTACCGGTCAACCCCTACCCCTCATCTCGCGAGGCGGTACGTCGGTGCTCATCACGTCCATCTATTTCGGTATCATGATGGGCGTCAGCCGCGAACAAACAGCCCTACGCGAGAAAGTCAACGAGACCATCGAAGAAAGCCTCGAAGATGCACCTATTGTAACACTTGAATAACCATCATACATCATGAAATATTTAATCTCAGGAGGAGGTACGGGCGGTCATATTTTTCCCGCCGTATCTATTGCAAACGCATTGAAAGAACTCGATCCCGAAGCGGACATCCTCTTCATCGGTGCCCTCGGGCGTATGGAGATGGAGCGCGTCCCGCAAGCGGGTTATAAGATCATCGGACTGCCCGTCCGGGGCTTCAACCGTGCCCAGTCGTGGAAGAACGTCTCCGTACTCATCGATCTGTATAAGTCCATTCGACAAGTAAAGAAGATCATCCGTGACTTCCGTCCGGATGTCGGTGTCGGTGTCGGCGGTTACGCCTCCGGTGCAGCCATGTGGGCAGCGGCTAACATGGGCATTCCTATCCTGCTCCAGGAGCAGAACGGATTCGCCGGCGTCACCAATAAGATTCTCAAGGACAAAGCATCGAAGATCTGCGTGGCATACGAAGGCATGGAGCGCTTCTTCCCCAAGGACAAGATCATCCTCACCGGCAATCCCGTCCGCCAGAATCTAACTTCAGGAATCAAAAATCAAAAATCAAAAATCAAAAATCTCCTGATAATAGGCGGCTCGCTCGGTGCTCGTACCATCAACGAGGCTATACTCGCCGGTCTGCCCGACTTGCAGAAAGCCGGCATTAACGTCGTCTGGCAAACCGGTAAGGTCTATTATAAAGGCATCATGGACCGAATCAACAATCAACAATCACCAATCACCAATATAGAAATTCGAGAATTTCTATCGGACATGCCGGACAGATACGCGAATGCGGATTTGGTCATCTCCCGTGCCGGTGCATCTTCTATCAGTGAACTCTGTCTGCTGGGTAAGCCCGCCATTCTGGTGCCTTCGCCCAACGTCGCCGAGGACCATCAGACCCATAACGCCTTGGCGCTCGTCAACAAAGACGCCGCCGTCCTCGTGCGTGATGCCGACGCCGCCGCACAACTCGTGCCCACCGCCCTGGAGCTCATCCAAGACGACAAGCGACTGAAGCAATTGCATACCAATATCCTTCAACTCGCCCAAACGGACTCTGCACGCCGCATCGCCGAAGAAGTCATCAAGTTAGCACAACGGTAACCGTAAAACGGTTAATATATACAGAAAAGCGACCATCTGAGTCGTTTTTTTGTTTCTTTTCTTGCATATCTCATTTAAATTTTGTACCTTTGCACCCGATTTTATATTGGCAAAATATAGGCTTATGATAACGATAGAACAATTGAAGGATGTACAGCAGCGGGCGGAAAAGCTGAAGGCATACCTGCAGATCGACGAGAAGCGTATTCAGTTGGAGGAAGAAGAACTGCATACGCAGGCGCCGGGATTCTGGGACGATGCCAAGGCAGCCGAGGCGCAGATGCGCAAGGTGAAGGGCATCAAACGCTGGATAGAAGGCTACGAAGGTGTTCGCGCTGCCGTGGAGGAGTTGGCGCTGGCATTCGACTATTACAAAGAGGAACTCGTGACCGAAGAAGAGGTGGATCAGGCATATGCCAAAGCCTTGGGTGAGGTTGAAGACCTGGAGATGAAGAACATGCTCTCGCACGAAGAAGACCAGATGCCGGCGGTACTCAAGATCGTATCGGGCGCAGGCGGAACGGAAGCACAAGACTGGGCGGAGCAGTTGATGCGTATGTACATGCGATACTGCGAGAAACACGATTACAAGGTGACGATCGAGAACCTGCAGGAAGGTGACGAGGCGGGTATCAAGACCGTGACGTTCAATATCGAAGGCGATATGGCGTACGGTTATCTGAAATCGGAGAATGGTGTGCATCGTCTCGTTCGTGTAAGTCCGTATAACGCGCAGGGCAAGCGAATGACAAGTTTCGCGAGTGTGTTCGTAGTGCCCCTCATCGATGACACGATTGAGGTGGAGGTTAACCCCGCAGGTATCAGTTGGGACACCTTCCGTTCTTCGGGTGCAGGAGGACAGAACGTCAACAAGGTCGAGTCCGGTGTACGTCTGCATTATAAGTTCGTCAACCCCTTGACCGGCCAGCCGGACGAGATCGTTATCGAGAACACGGAGACGCGTGACCAGCCGAAGAACCGCGAGAATGCCTTACGGCACTTGCGCTCGCAGTTGTATGAACTCGAGCTCGAGAAACGTCGTCAGGCGCAGGCAAAAGTAGAGGCGGGCAAGAAGAAGATTGAATGGGGTTCGCAGATCCGCTCGTACGTGTTCGACGACCGCCGCGTGAAGGATCACCGCACAAACTATCAGACGAGTAATGTCAATGCCGTGATGGATGGCGATATCGATGCGTTCATCAAAGCATACCTCATGGAATTTCCGGATTAATGGCAGCAGAAGGCATCTATAAGGACAGAGGGTCGAAGTTCTTGGGATTCGCAGAGCCGATCAAGGACGAGGACGAAGCGAAGGCACGGGTAGCGTGGTACAAGAAGAAATACCACGATGCACGGCATGTGTGCTACGCCTACCGTCTGGGACCGAACCTCTGGCGAACGAAAGATGACGGTGAACCGCACGGTACGGCAGGTGCACCTATACTCCGCTCCATCGATGCCCGAAATCTGGACAATATACTGGTGGTGGTCGTACGTTATTTCGGCGGCACATTATTAGGCACCGGCGGACTAATGGTTGCCTATCGCGAAGCAAGCAAAGCAGCATTAGAGAACTATGAATAAATTCAAAGACATACGGGCTTATCGCGTGGGATGGTTGTTGGTCATCTGCGATTTTCTGATCAATTTTCCGGCATTGTGGATCTTGGCCAAGCGCACGACCAAGGGCATTAAGCTGGACTATCTGGGCGACCGCAAGCAAATCGAGCAGGATATCCAGCACGGTGCGTTTTTCATGACCAACCACCGCGATATCGTGATGGACTCGGCATGGCTGTCACTGCTGTTGCGCTGCCGTTATTTCATTCGTCCGTTCATCGGTATTGGAAACAATCTGTTTGCCTACAAGTGGATCGAACTATTCGTTCGTTTCAACCGTTGTTTTGTGGTCAAACGCGGTGCTGGCGCCCACGCGCAGTTGGAGAACGCGAAGGTGTTGAGTGCGTATATTGGTCATCTGCGCCAGCAGGGCAAGTCCATCTGGTTGGCTCAACGCGAGGGTCGCGCCAAGGACAGTAACGACACCACCCAACCGGCGGTACTACACATGTTGACCATCGATTTTGAGCAGCAGCATCGTCCTGTAGAGGAGTTCTTTGACTACGTCAAAACGCTCAACATTTGCCCCGTTAGTATCTCGTATGAGTACGACCCGTGCGATTACCTGAAGGCACGTGAGATGCAACTCAAGCGCGACAACCCGCGTTGGCGCAAACGGGCGAAAGATGATGTCGAGTCCATGCGTACGGGCATCGAGGGTTGGAAAGGTCGCGTGGTCTATCGTCTCACACCGAGCATCAATCACGACATCGACCGGATGTTGGAGAAATTCCCGTATTACAAGGGACTGCCGATCAAAGACCAGATCGAGCATCTGTGCTTTATCATTGACCAACATATCTTCCAAGGTTACGAGATCTTCAAGCGTGGCACAGATTTTGAGGACTATCTGCAGAGTCGTTTGGCGAAGATTGACATCCCGAATAAAGATGAGAAATTTTTAAGCGAACGGATTCACGAGATGTATGAGAATCCGGTTTTAAACCACCAAAAGAGTGTAAAGTATTATGAAAAAAGCAATATTCCCGGGCTCGTTTGACCCGTTTACCGTAGGCCACTACGACATTGTAAAGCGTGGCCTGGAGTTATTTGATGAGATTGTGATCGGTATTGGTCGTAACAGTACGAAACGTGAGACCTTCCCCATCCGCGAGCGCGAAGAAGCGATCAAAAAGATCTTCGCCGATGAACCGCGTGTGAAAGTAGCTATCTACGATTGTCTGACGGTTGATTTCGCGAAAGAGCAAGAGGCTCCGTTTATCTTACGCGGTATCCGTTGCGTGGAGGATTTCGAATACGAGCGAAACATGGCCGAGGCCAATAAACAACTCGGTGGCGTAGAGACAATCATCCTCTATACCCGTCCCGAATACGCACATATCTCTTCGACCTTAGTACGCGATTTGTATGCATATGGAAAGAACGTTAGCGAGTTTGTTCCTAATACTCTGCGTTAGTTTACACGTTCCGGCGCAGCAACCCACGACCCGTGCCGCGGAGGTGATCGACATCTTCGCGGACGTGATGCGTCAGGTCGATGTCAACTACGTGGATACACTCAACTACGAGGTGTTGACGGAGGCTGCGATCGGTGCGATGCTGCGTAAGATCGACCCGTACACCGTCTATTACTCCAAGAAACAGGACAAGGATCTGCGTATGCTCACGCAGGGCAAGTACGGAGGTATCGGTTCTATCATCCAGCAACGCGATGGGGCGACCTATGCAGTTAATCCCTATGAGGGCAAACCTGCTCAACTTGCCGGCATTCTGGCGGGCGATAAGATCCTGTCGGTGGACGGCAAGAAGACCAAAGGTCTGACGGTGAGCGAAGTTAGCAATAACCTGCGCGGAGAACCGGGTACGACAGTCGTGCTGGAGATCGAGCGCGAGGGTGTAGAGAAACCGTTTAAGGTGTCCATCGTGCGCGAGGATATCCATCTGGAGCCGGTTAGTTACGCTACCACGTTGGTGGCCGACTCCCTTCCCTACCCGATCGGTTATATCGCTTTCGCGGAATTCACCGAAGGATCGGCACAGGCGTTCACCAATGCACTGGACGAGCTCTACTATAACCAAGGTGCGCGGGCACTCGTGATGGACTTGCGCGGTAACGGCGGAGGTATCGTCGAAGAGGCACTGCAGATAGTCAACCTGTTTATCGATCGGGACACCAAGGTCGTTGAGACCCGCGGTAAGGTAGCGCGCAGTAACAATGTCTATAAAACCCGTAATACCCCGCGTTACAAAGACCTTCCGTTGGTGATCTTGGTGGACAAGAACTCTGCTTCAGCGAGTGAGATCGTATCGGGTGCGTTGAAGGACTTAGGTCGCGCAACACTCATCGGACAGAAGACGTTCGGTAAGGGTCTTGTGCAGAACGTACGCCCGGTGGCACATGGCGGACACGTCAAAGTGACGACCAGCAAGTACTACCTGCCCTCCGATAGTTGTATTCAGGGCGTGGGTATTATGCCGGACATCGTGATGGACGACAGCGCAAAAGTGGATATCTGCTACACGCTGTACATCAACCATTATTTCTTCGACTACGCCACCCATTACCATCGTCTGCATGACAGCATCGCTGCCCTGCCGGACTTTACCGTGACGGACGAGATGATTGCCGATTTCTGTGCGTTCCTGGACGAGCGGAAGTTCAAATACGAGACGGAGACCTCGAAGTTCTTCGCGGATATGATCAAGATGGCCAAGCACGAAGACCTTGACTCGGCAACGATTGCGCAGTTGGAAGCCTTAGAGCCCGTACTGACACCGGATTTCCGCGAGGCTATCACACGCAACAAAGAGGAAGTGCAACATTTCTTAGGCGCGGAGATCGTGCTGCGTTATTATTATCAGAAAGGTCAATCGGCATACAACCTACGCTTCGATGACGAACTGAAGAGAGCGTTGAAAGAGATACAAAAATAGCGCCAGCGGCGCTATTTTTTTTACTTCATAAACTGTTTGAGTTTCTTCTGCGCGAAGAAGAGCATCCAGTCGGGTGTATGCTTGAGGAGCGGCGTGGAGAGCCAGTTGATGAATCCCGGCGTGTCCGCTTTCTTATTGCGGAACATTTTCTTGAGCGCACGTTTAACCAGTTTCTCCGGCGGAATGGAAACCGTCAGCGCCACTGCCAGTTTACGGAGGTTCGGCGCCAGACCGAACAGACCTGTGTCCACTGCACCTGGTGCCATGACCGTAATTCCGACGTTCTGCGGCTTGAGTTCGTACCAGATAGACTTCGAGAAATTATAGATGAAGGATTTCGTGGCATTGTAGGTCTGAATACCCGGCA
Organism: uncultured Bacteroidales bacterium; assembly: GCA_902762355.1. Taxonomy (GTDB): domain Bacteria; phylum Bacteroidota; class Bacteroidia; order Bacteroidales; family Paludibacteraceae; genus Colicola. The sequence goes on along the minus strand of CACWNR010000001.1, from coordinate 90,714 downwards.
TCGCCATCCAAGCTGACATACTACTCATATTTAATATATACCCGCGCATACGCTTATGCCCGCAGATGCGTGAACGAGCTTCCTCTTCCGTCAGTTCCCGTTGGCACATGTCGGCCGCAAAGAGCCGCGTGAGCTTAGCCACCGTCATCACATGCAACTGCAGCATCAACTCGATACGCTTCATCGAGGTCTCGCAGTAAGGATTGAAAAAGAATACACCGGCGTTATTGATGAGGATGTCGATGACAAACCCTTCTTTGACACACCAGTCGTGCAGGTTCTCTGCCGCATCGCTCAGACTGAGGTCTGCAAAATGTGCTACGGTCTTGACGTTGTATTTCTGAGCGAGGTCTTTGGCTACCTCGTCGAGTTCCTTCTGCTGGTTACTGACCAACAGCAAATCGCAGTGATAGTCCCGCGCGAGTTGCGTGGCGTACTGCAGACCGATACCGCTACTTGCGCCCGTTACTAATGCTAGCATCTTTCTCTAATTTGACGATTTCACGTTGGATATTATTCGGTATCAGCTCGCCGTCGCGTTCTACGCACTCGTGGCATTTCATCTGCTTGGAGTACATACGACCTACGCAGTAGTTGGAGCGCTTGCAACCGGCATTATAGTGCGGGTTCTCCTGCACATGTTTGACGAAGTCCGGATCCTTGATAAGCACGTGGGCTATCTGGAAAAGTTCGAAACCTTCGTCCATGATCTGCTGACAGTTATCGCCGCTCTGTACACCGCCCACATAGATCAGCGGGATATCGATGTCCTTGAGTTGCTCTTGGAAATACTTCGCTTTGTCCATGAAGTACAGTTCCTTGAACGGCACGGTCGGGGTCATGATAGCTCCTACGTACGGTATATGGAGAGCTGCTTTGAGCCACCAGAGTGTTTTCATCGGCATGTAATGCGCCAGCGTTTTGATCGGCATGGCCCCACCGAGGATGGTCATGGGGCTACGGCTCACCGTTCCGCCGGAGAGCACGATACCGTGGACTTTATGCTTCGCGATCTCACGAGCTACTTGCAGTCCTTCTTCGATGGACACGCCTTGCCAGCAGTCGTCCCACATATTGGTCTTGACCACTACGGCCATGTCGTCCTTGGCATGGGCCATCACCTCGTCGAGCACCTCATTCATGAAGCGTACACGGTTCTCGAAAGAGCCTCCGTATTCATCATGACGATGGTTGGTACGACGGGCAATAAACTGCGAGATGAGGTATGCGTGACCTGCATGGATCTCCACGCAGTCAAACCCGCACTCACGGGCGAAATCCACCGCCTCACCGAAATGCTTCACGATGGTCTTGATCTCCGACACTTTGAGGCGACGATGGATCGTCGGACTGTAGAGATTGAACCACGTGTCGGCACTCACGGGGATACAATGACAGGTGGACATATGGGTCATATTTCCGCAGTGTCCCAACTGAATAGATGCTTTTGCGCCCTCTTTATGGATGGCATCGGTCATCTTCTTCATATCGGGAATGATCTCCGGACGCACATAGAGTTGTCCATCAAAAGATACACCGGTCAGATCAACTGCACAATAGGCAACGGTGGTCATACCTACGCCTCCGTGCGCTACGGACACGTGATAGTCTTGTAACTCTTTGGTAGGCGCATTCGCGCGCGCCATATTCTCAAAAGCAGCGCTGCGGATAATACGATTCCGCAGCGTGATAGGTCCTAACTTGTAGGGGGAGAACAATTTATTATTGTTCATTTTTGATTTCAAATTTTTGATTTATGATTTAGTAAATAAACGGTATGATTCGTTTGAGTTTCTTACGATCGAACTCATCGGGGAACTCCTGTTCGTACTTGAGGTAGATCGAGTGCGCACGCGGCACGAGATTACAGCAGCTGAACCAGAAGAACAGCAGTCCAGCCAGCGACCAGGTGAGGATAGCAAAGCCGAGCCACTCGGTGATCTCACCCAGATAGTTCGCACTCGTGACGTATTTGTACATGCCTTTCTTGGGCAGGTAATGGTTGGTATCGCCCGGTTTACGCAAGTGACGAATCACATGATCCGAGTGCATGTTGATTACCCAACCCGTGAAGAAAATAATCGTACCGATGATGAACTGCGGACTCGTTACCCACGACGAGGTGTAGAGATCCGGATAGTACTGCGGCGCAAGATGGAAGAGCCAGTAGCCCTGGATATAACCGTTAATGAGGTTCCAGATCACAGAGAGCATCATGATCACCACCGGCATCTTGCCGTTACCCTTCAGCATGAACGGGAAGACAAACGAGCGCTGGAAATAATGGAACTCAAAGAACAGGAAGAACAACCAGTACGGCACATTCTTCGTCACTCCGTCATAGAGCGGGAAGGACTTAAAATAGAGGTACAGCATCACAAAGAAAACCGGACACTCCATCAGCAACCATCCTACTTTGTTATTCATCGCAGGTCCCCATTTCTCCGAACGCATCTTACCGTAGCCGGCGTCCACGAAATACAGGGATACAAAAACGACTAAGCCCACCAAAAACATGATGTACAGCAAGTCGTAAAAGAAATCAATCGAGTAGATATTTTCTATTGGCATAATTGTTTGTTATTAAATTCGCACCAAAAAAGCGTACAAAGTTACAAAATATATTTTGTATTTGCAAAAAATCTTAAGAATCGGAAACTTTTTCTTGCTTTTGGCACACAAATAATCCGAAAATGATTAAACCCATACCTATCCATTTGGCGAGCGGCAAGTGTTCGCCGAAAAATAGAAACATCCATAGTGCCGTGAAGGCGGGACGGATATTATTGAAGGCATTCGCCTGCGTAACACCGATCTGGCGCAGGGCGTAGCAGAAAAGGATGAACGCAGTCACAGAGGCGAAGACGGTGAGGTAACCAACGCACCAAAGAGCAGTTTGTACCTCTATATTTGAAATTTGAAATCTTAAATCTAAAATCGCTGAAGGGCCTTCCTTGATGAACCAGATCGGGATGAAGAAACAGAGGCTCACCAGTTGGGTGTAAAACACGAAGGAGAGCGAGCTGTATTTGAGTGGTGCTTTGCGCATCATGATGGAGTCAATGACGGCAGCCGAGACGGCAGCGAAAGCCAGAGGGATACCCCAGTAACTACCGATCGAGTAGTTCGTACTCCCCGCCAACATGAGGGCAAAGACTCCTGCCGTCGAGATGAGGATACCAAGGATGTTGTACTTCGTCACCCGTTCCCGCAGTAGCACTGCCGCAAAAATCGGGCTGAGTAGCGGCGAGGTGGAGAGCAAAGTCTCTGCGATAGTCGGACTATTAAGCGCATCGTAGGCGTAGGTCTCCAGCAGATAATAAAGGAACGGCTGACAGAAACCCGCAATGAGAAAGAGAGGTACGTCTCGCCATTCCAGACGCTGCAGACAGAAAAGCGAGTGCTTGCGGCGCACCAGACCAATGATGAGCATCAGGAGCACCGACGGCACAAAACGCATCACGATCATCGTGAACGGCGGTAAGACAGCCAATGCATGCTTGATAGCGATGCCGCTCACCGACCAGATGATCATCGACACGATCAGCGCTGCGACGGCCACGTATTGTGTTCTATTCCCGCTAACCGACATATGGTTGCATGTGTTTCGTTCAATAATCGTTCAGTCTCCGCCGCCCTCGGTTGAGTCGTATCCGGGAAGATAGGTGCCCCCATTATGACCTGCGTCAGGGGTTCATCTTTGGGTCCAAACAAACGCCATATACCCGTTCGCTCACGATAGGTAACCGCAAAAGGAATAATGGGTTTGTTGTACTTGTACGCCATCGTGAAAGCGCCCTTCTGGAAAGGCCTCAGCGGCTTGTACCAATCCCAGCGTTTGGCCTCGGGGAAGATATGAAACCAATACCCGCGGCGGTGGAACTCATCGAAAGCGGCGTTGAAAGCTTTCATTGCACTCAAACCTGCCTCCGGAGCAGGGATAGGAATACCGCCCACCATGCAAAGGAACATCTGATCTTTGGTGCGGAAGTTCGGTGCGAACATCGGGATACGCAGATGATGCGAGGCGTGGATCGAACTCAACACCGATGCGCAGTCATGGCGGTAACAGTGGTTGGCAATCGTGATGGCGCCGTGACTCAAGTCGTATTTGCGCAGTCTGCGGCGGAGCGTCCATGAGCAACGTGACCAGTGTTTGTCACCTTCCATCTTCCATCGTAAACCGTATTTCAGGCGCAGTATAAGCCCCAACAGGCGCAACACCACATTGCAGCCGCACCATATAAGAAGGCGTCTTCCGAAACGGTCGTCCACATAAGGATAGGTAGCATCTACTTCCGGAAAATCGCGGTCATAAACCGGCTTGTACAGACCCTCGTACGGATCGTCTTCCGGATAGTCGATCGTCACCGGCGGCACATACGTACCCTCCGTCACTTTCAGATCTTGATATCGTTTATTCATCAATTATCAATTATCAATTATAAATTATAAATTATAAATCATCAATTAGCAAGAATCGTGCCCCCACGGCTTTTGCTGAAGCCCCGTCTTTATCTTCGCGGTCACCCACAAAGAGCGTGGTCTCAGGCTTCGCATTCAGCAATTCCATCACTCTCCGGGCACATGGTTCGGAGGGCTTGAGGGCTCCTAACTCAGGCGCAGACACCATCAGGTCAAACAGCGACGGGTCAATGCCGAGTGCTTCGAGCTTCTCGATCACACAGCCGTAGTCCGAATAGATTGTTAACTGCAGTCCCTTCGCCTTCGCCTCTTCTACCAGCGCCATCACTTCGGGTCGCGGGGAATGATACCGCCGAATGAGGCGTATCATCGTCGGCATGTAGGTGGTATGATACCAGGTAGCAGCCATGCTTCTTGTCCACCAGTGTCCGCGGGACATATGCCGGAAGAAAGCCCCAAAGAACTCTTCTTCGGAGGCGTATTGCACATAGTGCATGTTTTTACGTGCCAGTCTTTCGGCGGCTAAGAGGGGCAGGCACCACCATAGGCGGCGCACCATGCGTCTCGCCAGCCCCGTCTTGTCATACAGCGTCCCGTCCAGATCGAGTACGACGGTTTGTACGCCGTTCAGTACGCCTTTTGGCGCGTTCTTTTTGTCTGTCATCTATCTTATTTGCTCTGTTAATAATGTTCTCACTCATCTTCTCGAAGCGGTTCTCCCAGCGCTGCAGCATATTGAACTTCGTGCGGCGTTTTTCATCCTGCATCAGCAAGTTGAACTTAAACTGTCCGTCTCGGAAGCCATCCTTCAGACACGCGGCCTTGAAGCGTGCGTACGCGTTGGATAGGAGAATATGTGTCTCGGGTTCATGCAGACGGAACGACTGCCGTTTGGACTCGTACTCGAGGTTGATATGCTGCAGTTTCTCGTCCACCACTTTGGTGAACTCCTCCGCCTGTTCCTGACGTATCTTCTCGTCCGCGAACTCGTAGTAGAAATGGTACTTGGACTCCTCCACATCGGCAAAACCGACAAAGAACTTGGTCTTAATCCCCGTCTCTTCCTCTGCCTGGTGGACAGCATCCATGAACTGCGGTTCATACAGTTTCTCGCCCGTCATGGAGACGATGCCGTTGACTTTCGATACCATATGCACGGTCGGGGTCTCTTTGTACTTACCGCCCACCTCCACGAGGTCGTTCATATTATATCGGAACAGACCCGAGTAGGTGGTCACGTACGCGCAGTAACGCTTTCCGAGCTCCAGTTCGTCTATCTGACGGAAATGTTTGCGAGGACTGTCTAACTCAGACTCCTCCACGAACTCGTAGTAATGGAACTGCGGGAAGAGCACCGACTCGTTCGTGTCGTCCAGCGAGAAACCGAAACGGCATTCGGTAGCGATATAGCCCAACTCCTGATAGTAGGTCTTGTTCCAATCGAACTGATCCATGAATTTTTCCATGTAGATCTTGGTGTTACCGCATTTCCACGTACTGAAATACTGCAACCACGGCCAGAAATCCCGCGGGTACAGATGCCCCTTCTCGGCGAGTATCTGACGCAACTCTGCAGCGCGTTCGGGCTTCGGAGACATATACGCATCCAGCTCCGAACGAATCTCGTACGGGATGTCGAAGTCCTCGCAGATGGTGCCTTTCTCGATGTCGGTGATCATCTCGTCGATGTTCTCGTTCATCACGCGCAACAACTCGAGGATGGTCGAGGGGTTGGCAGTCGCCCATAAGGTGACGTCACGATGCTGGAGCGCCAAACGCATCAGCACGTAGTTACGCGCCGTGTAGTCAGGTATAGACATGACGGCCGCCGGACTCGTGTAATGCTTCTTGATGATCGCCGGGATATCGCGCACGAGCACACCGCTTACAGCACCGAAGAGCGTGCCGTCCGGTGCGTAACCCTCGCATTCCTTACCGACGGTAGTGAAGATATGTCCACCGAAGATACGACTGCGGTGCTTCACAAAGTTCCACGTCCATATATGGCTCATCTTGCCATACACGTCTTTGAGGTACTTATGCGTCATGGGGATCCATTTGGGCTCCGAGGTCGTACCTGATGTCGTAGCGTACATATCCGGTTTACCGGGGAAGAGGACATTCTCCTCTCCGTGCTTATGCCGCTCCACGTACGGACGCAAGGTCTCGAAACTGTTATTCACCGGCACATAGAGGCGGTAGAGCCGAAAGAGATCCTCCGCCGTCGTTGCACTCAGGATACGATCGAAATGATGCTCGCGGCCATAGACCGTGTCGCGCGAGATAGTCAGGATATCACGAAGCGTCTTTTCCGCAATGTGACGGGGTTTGCGACTCCAGAAACGCAGACGTAGCGTCTGAGAACCGCCCACCAGCATCAGCATCAGATTGATGAGCCACGGGTACGGCAACGCCCGGCCTTGTTGATCCAAATAGGGTTTGTTATTTTTTGCCATCTTTCAATTGAAACAGTCTTTTGATAGCTCTCCATGCACGCGTGATAAGACCGGCATAGAAGTTCATTTCACGCGTCACGTTCTCCACTTGGGCACGCATACGCACGTGCTGAAGCTCTACTTTATGCTCGGCTTCCATGATCTTCAGCGCCAATTCCTCTTCCGATTTGATCTGCTTGGAGAGTAGTTTGATGAACGGGTTAATAAAGAGCGGTCGGCGGCAAAGGATAGCCAGCACCATGAGCACGATGTACGCGCTACCGATGATCAGTGCCGCAGCCCAAACAGGCATGCAAGCGGACATCGCATCGATGGCAGCCACAGCGCCGAACGTGAAGAGTGCCAGTACGCACAGTACGACTGTCAGGATGAGCAGGAACAAACCCAGCACACGGCTGATGATGCCGATGAGGCGCAGTTTGCCTATCTCACCTACTGACTTACCGAGTTCCGTCAGTTCATTTTTGACTTGGTTGAGAATTGAGTTTTCCATCTTCTGCCTTTATTTGTTGTTTCACTTGCTCGCAGTAATCCTGCGCACGTTTCTTAGCCTCAGCAGCCAAATCTGCCAATTCCTGACGAACCTCCTCGCCTTTCTTGGGAGTGAGTAACACAGCCGCAGCGGCTCCTACGATTGCACCTCCGATGAAGAGTGCCAAACCTTTTGATAAACTGTTCATAATAGTGTTGATTTTTAGAATGGATAACCTATACCGAAATTGATGCGGATGGCATCAAGTGCGGATGGAATATTATAATAAGATTTTATGGGTTTGTTCAAGTCGGGTTTACCTTCTTTGTCGTACTTGAAGGTCTGGTACGGTGCATGAATACCGACACCGATATCGAGGCGTACAACGAGTCCGTCTATATCCAGACGCAGACCGGCACCTGTGCCGAGAGCGATCTGCTTGGCAAACTCAGGATTGTTGATGATGCCGTCATAGAGGGTCTCGGGTATCTCGAGGCGCGTGAGGTAGTCATCGTATCCGGCGGCCTTAAACAGATCCACGGTCGAGTACCAGTTCCACACGTTACCGGCATCCAGAAACGCTGCGCCGTATAGTTTCCACACGATCGGGAAGCGGAATTCGAAATTAGCCTCGAGCTTCACGTCACCGGAGTGGAAGAAGTTCTGGTTGTATTTCGCCGAATAGAAGTTACCGGGTCCATAGGCGTAAGGCGACGAGGCACGAAGACTATTGGGGCCACCGGTATAGAAGGCCTCCGAGAGGGGCGAGAAATGTGAGTTACCCAGCGGAATATTCGCCCCGGCAAAGAGTCGCGTAGCGATACAGATCTTGTCCGTAAAATTGAATTTATTGCGCAATTCAGCCGTGAGTTTGACGAACTGATTGAAGGTAATCTTTCCGAGTGGTTTCTCTTTGGTATTCCAGTTGTAGCCGAAGAGGCAATAGAGTGCGTTGATCAGGTTACCGGACTCCTTCACGCCGAGATCCAAGAACGTATTCACGGCGCGTTTGGAGCGATAGTTATCGTAGATAAAGTTATACCCGATAGACGGAATGAACTCATCGCCGGCAATGACCTTGATCAGTTGCGGGTACTCGGCTGCTTTGTTGAGCAGACTGTCCGTCTCCGCTTTCATCAGCACCACAGAGAGCGAGAAAGGCGTAAACGCGTGCGTGATATAAGAAGAGTGAGCCGAGCGGATGAAATAGGTGAACGAGCCGCTCAGTTTATGTACGCCGTACCCGCCGGCGATGTTCTCGTATTGGTAGCCGAGCATGTACCGCGTGTCGCCTTGTGGGTTGTTATCTCCTGTCCAATGGAGGTACGGGAAGACGAGCGAGGCGTTGAGACCGAGTTTATACGTATCGGTCTTTCTCGGATCACCCGGATGTCGATTACGCAGCGCCCAGTAATACGCGCCGTTGCCTTTGAGCGTGAATGTCTCGCCTTTGCCGAGCACGTTCCTGATGGTCGATTTGAGTGTCAGGTCAGGTCCGATACTATTATTCGAACGATACGCCACGCCGGCATCGGCCGATAGACCGTAGGTACGGGTGATGCTATCCCCACGGAAGAGTTGTTTACGCCGCCAGTCCTTGGTAGCTCGTACAGCAAGACCGGACTTATAGAGTTCCCCCTCGAAAACGTTGTTGTAGTCACGCTGCGAGTAGAGACGCAAGAGGACGTTGCCGTCTTTGGTTAACTTGTAATCGGCGGTGAAATTGGCGAACATACCGGTCGTTTTATTGACCTCCGGATTGTCCGTCAGCGAGGTACCTAACGTGAGGCGCAGCTTATCTTTAAAGAAGGATTTGCTAATCGATATATTCATGTCATTGGTTGTCCCGGCGTTGTGTTCGCTCTGGCCGCTACTAAAGTCGATGTCCACCACCTTACCCATTTTCGAGTTTGCCAACGCGGCATTGATGCGGCTGTTGATAACGGAAGAGAGGGCGTATCCGTCGCGTTGTGCCGCTACGTTACTCTCGCCAACGTACATACCCGTCGCAAGCAGAGTGGCGGCAAGTCCTTCGCGGGTGTCTTCATCTAAACTTGCCAACTCGCGTGTGATGGTCTCGTCGTCCGGGGCTTCGAGGAAGAAACCGATACTACGTATCTCGATCGAGTCCACAATGCCGTTGACCCGTACACCCGTTCGGAAGTCCACACGCCGCGTGTCTTCGCCTTCGGACTCCACATCGGCTTTCACTTGCTGCGAAGCGGAGATAGCGAGTCGTGTCTGACCGATGGGACCGTAGAAAGCGATGTGACTGCCGGAGTCCACGTGGAAAGGCATGATGGGGTACGCTTTGGGCGAGTACCGCACGAAGCCGTCATCAACGTTGATCTGTCCGCCCAGAGCGAGCGAGTCAATATTGGCCACCGGACAATGCACGTGCACTGTGCCGTGGGGCTTGACCTGCGCGAGGTTCTTCTTATCGATGGGGTACGTGATATCCGTCACCGGCAGGAGTGTCAGATCGACATCAGCGATGATACTATCGAGCGGTCCTACAACACTACCGCGGATATCGGTGGCGAGTTCTCCATACACGGGGAACGGTCCGTCTTGGTTCAGTTTGACCGGCGCAAAACTATCCGCAGCCAGCGTGATATCCAACCGCATACTATCGAGGTCGAGACCACCATTGAGGGCGATGAACGTACTGTCCACACCATAGACAGGCAGGCCGTTGAGATCGATGTGGTTGTGACGCATGATGATCGGTGTCTCACCCAGCCCGATCGCTATCTCGTAAGGTTTGTATTCGGCCGTTACACCCAGCGGTTGTACGTGTGCAGAGATGTCCTGTTTGTAGGGTAAACCATCGACGGAAGCCGATGCTCGCACCGCACCGGTGATGCCGATGTCACTCGGCAGCGTCACAAAACTATTGATCAGTTCGAGCGGGATGTCATCCAATTGGACATCTGCGCGCAGGGCATTGGCATAAAGGGACGAGGGAGCTATCTGCAAGTTGACTGCATGACTGCCCAAGTCCTTATTGGCATAATTGATACTATCCAGTTGCAGTTTCCCGCCGCCGTACAAGTTACGTCCTTCACGCATCAAGTCCAACCGAAACGCTGCGTCTGTACATAGGTCATAGAAACTCATCGCACCATCCGTGAGGCGTGTGTCGGCAGCGAGCATTGCATTTGTGTACCCTTCCATCATGCGAATCTCCGTGGAGGCCTTTACCGCCGGCAGACGCAACGAGTCAGGCAGATACAGGGTAAGCGGCGAGAGTTTGAATGTGGTCTGCTGCGAATCGGAGCGCAGCGCTACATCGACCTTGTCAAATGCGATACCGGTATTGTCGATAATGAACTGTATCGGACTGCCTTTGCGCAGCGCGATATCGGCATGGAGAGCAGGTATCTTACGGCGGATCGTATCTAAAACCGTCAGGTCTTCCAATGAGGTCAAGGCATGCAGTACCGCCGAGTCACTCACGGTCTGAACGAGCGGTAAGATACGATCGATCAAGGTCATGAGCGGCATCGGAGACGACACATCGGCCTTGAGTCCCGGCACGGATAGCGCCAGCGAAGTGACGCTATCCGTGGATCCTTCAAAATGGGTATGGGAGAGGTTGAACTTGTCGTAAATCGCTTCATCCAACCGCAGTTTGACATGACTCCGCATGGGACGTTTGGGATTGATCCCCCTACCCTGCGCTTCTATATCGCCGGCGAGCACCACGCGCGTTGAGTCCTTGAGGAACGGGCTCAGGTTGACGCGATCAATATGCACCGTAGCATCATAGACCTCGTCGTCGATATCGTACGATGCCCGCAGACTCGCTTTGCTGCCTTGGTACTCGGCATCACCGGTGGCCTCCACCCGCATGGTGGCGAGATTCATCTGCGTCGCATAGAGATCGGCTTTGGCACCCATCTCATCGGAACGTACATGCAGGCCGTCACTCGTGATAAGGTTGCTCTTCAAATCCACGAACGCCGCACCGTAGATCGTGTCTGCAGGGATGCGGAGTTGGTTCAAGCCGAAAGAGAATCCACCTACATTGAGTCGCCGCGCCTCGTACCGGTTTGCACCCACATCGACCAGTGCATCGGTGGACAGCGAACGCGTACGGATGTCCAGATTCAAGGGCGTCATCGCGTAGTGGATATTACGTAACTCGCCGTCTGGCAGGTTGAAGGCCAAACGGAACGGTGTCGTGTCTTTGGCGGTGGTGTCAGGTGAAGTCTTCCGCAGATCAATTAACACGTCCGCATCCTCCAGCCGCAGCCCGTGAAGCGGGTATTTGCCTTCGGCGATCAGCAGTTCCGGACTGCGCACATCCAGTAAGCCGACGATGGCATCGATACCAACGGAGGCAATCAGACTATCGGAGTGAAATGTCGTTTGGTCGAGATGCAGATGCTCCACTTCGATTGGCATCTGCGTAAAATTTTGAATACGGACTTTGGATGTCTTCGCCGTCGCTTTCAGACGCAGCGCGCGCACGTACGCCAAAGTATCCTGCCCACGATGACCGACAAAGAGACTATCGATCTGCACCTCGAGCGGCAGATCGGCTTCGCCCTTATAGGCACGGTAAAGCACCATCGGGGAATGGTGGAAAGGAGACAGATAGAGCCCGCCCAAATCGATATCAAAATCGGTCTTTTCGTTGGCAACAACGACTCCTTTGTTGAGTATTTTGTTGCGGAGAGCAGGCACATAAATCGCACTTGCTACTACAATCAGCAGTAACAACACGAGGCCCGCCACCCCACCTAAGAGTGCCAGGAAGATTTTAGAAATTCTTCTGAACACCAAATTTCAGTCCGTATAATCCGGGCGTGAACTGATTGGCCAAGAGGTTCTTCAGCTTACCCGAGAAAATGATGATATCGTTCGTATATTCGTTACCTTTATCGGCATAGATGCGGGTCGTTCCGCTATATCCGAAACTCATGATAGAGAAGAAGATCTGGAACGTACTCTTACGGTTGAACCGATAGGTGATCACCGGCGACACCTGGCAACCATAGGTCACGCTGTACTTCAACCCGTCGTAATCGGTACCGGAGACATTACCGGACGTCACACGCGGAAACTCCATACCCGTATACAAGTGCGCCTCGAGCCAGATTCCTAACTTATCGTTGAACATCGATTTGAGACGGTAACGCATATACGGCGTCACCGCCCATGTACCGCGCATCACACGCAAGTCCTCCGTGAACGTCTTTTCATCTCCGTTTGAATCCTTATCGACATACGAATAGGTGGTGTACGTATCCTGGTACGAACCGCCCACACGCATACCGAGATAGATGCGTTCCTTGAGTTTCCAACCGATCTCCGGCTCAAGCGCTATCGACCATCCGTTCTCTTTGGTGTTGGCCTTCGAGTCATGATGAAAATAGATGTCGAAGTTATAGCCGTAGTAGAGTTTTTTCTTCCACTCCGGGATGGGTTTCACCGGAACCTCTACGGACACGCTGTCCGTTGCCGTACGTGTCTCGCCGATGACCGTAGCCACGGCACCTGCACCTGCAGCCAGAGGATCGCTGTCACTCTGCGCCTTCGCGGTTACTGCACATAGCACCACCGCGGCGATTAAAAAGTACTTAGTCATTTTCACTCATGTTTTTTAAGAAGAGGTTCACCACATGTTTGGTAACAAGCGTGTGCCGCAACGCGCGGTTAATTTTCTCCTTGTGGTCTTGCATCTTATCCTCATTTGAGGTAGATTTGTTCTGCTCTGCCAATTCCACTTCTTTCTCACGCGCATCGATCTTACATTGCAGACGCGACGAAGCGTGCTTATAGAAGAAGTCATAGCACGGCACGGTCGCCTTCATGATGTACGGTGTAAGGAAAGTGGTCAGTACAGAGGCCGCCACGATGATAGGATAGATAGCCGGATCGGTCACGCCGAGTTTGCTTCCCAGCGCGGCGATGATGAATGAGAACTCACCGATCTGCACGAACGAGAAACCGGTCTGCATCGCATCTTTCATTGTCTCGCCACCCCACCAGCAACCGAGCGTACCGAACACGATCATTCCGACGATGATCACCACGGATACGAACAGAATGGACGGCCAGTATTCAACTAATGAAGACGGGTTGATCATCATACCTACGGAGACGAAGAAGATCGCGGCGAACACATTCTTAAGCGGCGCCATGAGGTGTTCGATACGATGCGCCTCGAGTGTCTCGGCGAGCACCATACCCATCACGAATGCACCGAGGGCACTACTGAAGCCTGCTTCTTCTGCCGTCAACACCATACCCAGACACAGACCGAGCGCGAGGATGATCAGCGTCTCGTCGTTGAGGTACGGGCGTACCTTGCGAAGGAAAGTCGGGATAATAAGAATACCTACCACGAACCAAACGACCAGTGTCACGGCCAACACGCCTACTTTCTTGAGCAGTTCAACACCCTCAAAGCTGTTCTTTACCGCGATACTGGAGAGCAATACCAAGAGCACTACGGCCACGATATCCTCGAAGATCAGAATACTCGTTGCACCCTTCACAAAGCGCGCTTTGCTCAGGCCGGCCTCGTCAATCGCTTTCATCACGATGGTCGTACTCGACATACAGAGCATGGCAGCCAGGAAGAGCGAGTTCATGTTGTCCAACAGCGCAAACCGTCCGACGCCGTAGCCCAGCACAAGCATACCGACAATGATAGTTGCCGCACCGACGATTGCCACCTTACCGCTCTGGAACAGGTTCTTTAAACGGAACTCCAGACCGATACAGAACAGCACGAACAGCACACCGATGTTACCCCACGCCTCTACGTTCTCGTGGCTGACGATGTCTTGGCCAAAGAGATTTGGTCCCACTAAAATACCGGCTACGATGTAACCCAACACAACAGGCTGTTTGAGTAGTTTGAACAGCAGACTCACGATACCCGCCGTGATCATCAAGATGTATAAATCATGTACCATATAAAATAGAATTTATTTTGCGCCTGCAAAATTACTACAAAAATTGCATATATGCAAATTTTGGAACATTTTTTTGATCAAAAATACACCAGAGAGGTAAAAGAGATGCATAAGGATACTATTGTAACGCACTTACCGCGCACTTATAGTGCACTTATCACGCACTTATCGCGCACTAAATTATGTTTATGTTTTCATTGGTATTATATACTATGTATATAATACTAGAGCGTTGATGAATTTGTGTTAAAAATCGAGTAAAAAGGTACAAAAAATACGGAGTCTCACCACGAAAAAAACAAAAACAAAATCGAAAATAAAGAAAAATTCCCAAAGAAAAATTTGCACATATCAAAAAAATGTTGTACCTTTGCAGCGAATTTGGGGTAAACCCGGAAAATAGTGAGATAATTAACATTATAAACGACATAAAATACAGTATTTATTATGCGTACAACATTTAATCGCCTTCGTGCAGTAAAAGACAGTCTTCCACATGGTTCCATGGACGCTATAGCTGAGGAGTTGGGTATCTCCGGCGACGAGGTTAGAGCGTATTTTAACGGTGAGGGCAATGCCGACTACCACTTGGAGCCGGGCTACGATGGCGGTATCGTTGACTTTACGAACACGCGCATTCTGGAGGTAGCTCTTCGCCGCGCGTGGGAAGTGCAAAATGCGCTCTAAACGTTTAGCAACTTTTTGTAAAAGATGGGCTCCGGTGTTATTCGCCGGAGCATTCCTCTTTTTATCTTCGCGCACGTACGCACAAGGGAGCAAGTGGTTGGATGACTACAAAGCGCCGGTGGGCTTGACCTACAATGCGCAGGCGAGGATACAGACTTCGTACTTGTGGCGAGGATTATATTGCGGCGGAGCGAACATACAGGCGAGTGCCAACGTAGGGTACGGCGGTTTGTATCTCGACATGTGGTGGAATATCGGGGTGACGGACTGGACATTTAAGACCTTCCAACCGGAAGTCGATCTGAGTCTGGGTTTTGCCCGCTGGGGACTGGATGTGTATCTGCTCTATATTCACAACTTCAATACGCCGTTCTTTGATTTCAAGAACTACCCCGATAAGGGCAACCGGTTGGAGTTAAACGTCCGCTACACGCTGAGCAGTAAGATCCCGCTGAGTATCCTGTGGGCAACACGTATCGCCGCATCGGACGGTTACTTGAATGCCAAAGGCGACACCGTACAGGCCTATTCGAGTTATCTGGAGCTCAGTTACACCCATAAATGCCGCGACGGATTCAGTGTGTATGGTGCGATTGGTATGACACCGTGGAAGGGTGTTTATAACCCAAACGGTGCAGCGCTGCAGAATATTGAAATACGGCTTCGCAAGGACTGGAGTGTAGCCAAACGATGCGGCGTGATGCTGCAAGGACAACTTGCTGTCAGCCCGATGCAGCCTAAGAATGTGATCAATGTCAACGCCACCTTTGGCGTCTATTTGAAATAAAAAACATAACAAACAATAAAAAATGAAAAAGGTATTAGTTTTTTGTGCTGCCTTGATGGCAGTAGTTTTTTCTGCTAAAGCAGAGGACGAGAAGAAGATCGAGTTTGCTTACGAAGCCGGTTTTGAGGGCGTAAGCAGTTACATCTGGCGTGGTCAGTACAACGGCGGTTTGTCGTTCCAACCGGAAGCACTGGTAGGTTTTAACGCGCTGGACGAGGCGATTCAGTTCCGCGCCGGCGCATGGGCTAATGTCGGTGCTTCGGACTGGCAGTGGAAAGCGAACAAGAACGACGGAACGGGCTACACGAAGTTCATGCCGGAGGTAGATTTCATGGCTACCTTCACGGCGTACGGTGCCACCGTCGGTTTCACGGAGTACTACTACTGCGATGATTTCAGCAGCGCCACTTCGGAGGTCTCGATTGGTTACAACTTCGGCCATTTCTTCGAGCAGAACGCGTATATCAACTGGTACACGACGGTTGCCGGCGCAGATATGATTGAGGATGAGAACGGCGACGAGAAACGTGCGTGGAGTACGTATATCGAGTTGGGTTACGACTACACCTGGGATAAGATCGGCTTGACGCTCGGCGGTCAGATCGGTCTCTCTCCGTGGGCAAGTGACCTGTACGGCAATGAGAAATTCGCCTGCACCAACATCAGCATCAAGCTCAACAAAGAGTGGGAGTTCGAGTACCTGACACTCGATATCTTCGCACAAGGTTCGCTCAACCCGGATCATGTGAACGCGCAGAACGCATTCATCGGCAAAGCCGGCGATGACAAACTGTACAACCAGAAACTGAACGCTACCCTCGGTATCGGTCTGTGGTTCTAATGCGAATTAAAAAACAACATATCATCAGTACGCTGCTGGGCATCGGCTTGGCGGCGTTGCTGATCTGGGGTTGGGAAGACGAACCCAAGGCGCAGTATTTCCATAACGAAGGCAAGGTTTTCGGCACTTATTACAATATCCGTTACGAAACCAACGCCGATTTGGGAGATAGCATTCAAGCGGCTTTCCGGGCGTTTGACAACAGCCTCAGTATGTTCAACCCGAACTCCGTGCTGTGTGCAATCAACGCCAACCGCGACACCACGACCGATGCTGCTTTCGAAGCCATGTGGCGCGAAGCGGAAGAGGTCTATACCCTCAGCGGCGGAGCGTTCGATATCACGGTGGCGCCGCTGGTGAAAGCCTTTGGCTTTGGCCGCAAGAGTGATCAGTTTGCAGCGATCAGTCCTCAGACGGTTGATTCACTTCGTGCGTTTGTGGGATTTGACAAGGTCGAGTTGATCGATCATCATGTCTATAAATCCAACCCGCGGGTTCAACTTGACGCCGGTGCAGTCGCCAAAGGACAGGCGTGCGACATGATCGCGGCCGTACTGCGCAACAACGGTTGTGAGAACTGGCTGGTGGACATCGGCGGTGAGGTCGTGGTGCATGGTCTGAACGCCAAAGGCGAACCCTGGCACATCGGCATCACCAAGCCTAACCTCAATAACGAGGGGGCACAGGACGAGTTGCAAGAGATACTCGCCGTAACGGATATATGCATGGCGACCAGCGGTAACTATCGTAACTATTATTACGACGGCGACGAGCGCCGGAGTCACACGATCGACCCGCGTACGGGTTGGCCTGTGCAGCACTCGGTTCTCAGTGCTACAGTGGTTAGTTCAACCTGTATGCGTGCCGATGCTTTGGCCACGGCTTGTATGGTGTTGGGCGAGAGCGAAGCACTGGAGATGATTGCATGGGCTCAGGATGCTGCATGTTACCTCATCGTGGCAAAAAATGACAGTTTAGTGACCGTTACGTCCCCGAATTGGACAGATTTTATTCAAAAATAAAGAAAAAACTTGCATATATGCAAAATTTGTAGTATTTTTGCAGGCTAATTTGGCGAAATGCGCAAAAAAGGATTATTCATAGTACTCTTGACAATGGTGTTCTTCACGAGTTGTGGAGACTACCAGCGTTTGTTGAAATCGCGCGACCCGGAGGAGAAATACCAGGCGGCCTTGCGCTATTTCAACGATAAGCAATACGTCAAAGCGCAGACGCTGTTAGACGATGTAAGTTCGTACTACAAAGGCACGGAGCGTTCGGAGGATGTCTTGGCGTATCTGGCGCGCAGTTACATGGGACAGAAAGCCTATGAGTCGGCGACCAGTTACTACCAAGCCTACGTGCGCAATTACCCAAAGGGTAAGTATGCTGCCGAAGCCTATTTCCAAGTGGGTCACTGTCAGTATCTGGACTCACCGGACGCTCGTCTGGATCAAGAGACCACACGAAAAGCCATCGAGGCTTTCACGCAATTTGTAGAGTTGTACCCCGAGAGTCCGTACGCCGAGCAGGCCTACAAGGAAATGAGCGAGTTATACGACAAGTTAGCGCTTAAGGAATTGAAGAGTGCGCAGTTGTATTACAACCTCGGAACCTACTTGGGCAACAACTACCTCAGCTGCGAGATCACGGCAAAGAATGCGCTCAAGAACTACCCGAGCAACAAGTACCAGGAGGACTTCAACTGGCTTATTTTCCAAGCCAAGTACCAGCAGATGGTTAACTCGTTTGAGGACAAGAAGCTCGAGCGTGCCCGCGATGCACAAGACGAATACTACAATTTCATCACCGAATATCCGAACTCCAAGCACCGCAAAGAGGCGGAACGAATGATGAACCAGATAAAGAAAATTATAAAAGATTGACATATGGATTACAAGAATTCTAAAGCACCAAAGAACACGGTAACACGTGACGTCAACCAGCTCACAGAGCCGGTAGGTAACGTGTATGAGACCGTGGCTATCATTGCTAAACGCGCTAACCAGATCAGTACGGGTATCAAGCGCGAGTTAGACGCCAAACTGCAGGATTTCTCTATCCCGCAGGACAACCTGGAGGAGACTTTCGAGAACCGCGAGCAGATTGAGATCAGCCGCCAGTACGAGCGTCTTCCGAAGCCGACGCTGATGGCTACCCAGGAGTTCATCGACGGCGAACTCGTTTACCGTACAGGTAACCGCGACGAAGCACTTAAGTAATGCTTCAAGGCAAACACATCTTAGTGGGTATCAGCGGCGGGATAGCGGCGTACAAGATCCCGGAACTCATTCGCTCACTCATCAAAGCGGGTGCGGAAGTACGGGTCGCGACGACCAAGAATGCCCTGCAGTTCGTTACCGAGCTCACCCTACAGACCGTTTCGGGAAGTAGGGTGTATTCAGATGTGTTCGCCGCTATCAATGAGCACTCCACCGAACATATCTCGTTGCCTGAATGGTGCGATGCGATGATCGTAGCGCCGGCAACGGCGAATGTGCTCGCCAAGATGGCCGCCGGTATAGCCGATGATGCACTGACGACCACTATCTGTTCGTGTACGGCACGCAAGCCTATCGTGGTAGCGCCGGCGATGAACGACAAGATGTGGGAGAGTCCCGCCACGCAGCAAGCGATCGAGACCATCCGTGGTTGGGAGAACGTGACGGTGATGGAGCCCGCCGAAGGCATGTTAGCCTGTGGCGTCGTAGGCAAAGGACGTATGCCGGAGATAGAAGAGCTGCAAGAGGCGCTGGAGTACGCGCTGACGCCCAAGACGATGGTGGGCAAGCGGGTGCTTATCACCGCCGGCGGCACGCAAGAGCAGATCGATCCGGTGCGCTTCATCAGCAATTACTCAACCGGCAAGATGGGAATGGCCTTGGCGCAGTCCTGTGCCCGCCGTGGCGCTGAAGTGACGCTCGTCTGCGGCAATGTGAGCGCTCCGCTCCATAACCCGCTCGGGCATATCCACCGCATTGATGCGCTGTCTGCACAAGCGATGCACGAGGCCTGCTTAAAGGCATGGCCGCAACAGGACATCGCTATCCTCTGCGCCGCCGTAGCAGATTTCGCACCGGAAACCAAAGCGGAAAATAAGATCAAGAAAGAAGCTCTCAGTGTTCAGGATTCAGTGTTCAGTCTTCATCTCAAAGAAACGCCGGACATAGCCAAAGCGTTAGGAGATAGCAAGCGCGCGGATCAACGTCTCATCGGTTTTGCTCTAGAGACGGAGCATGAAAAAGAAAATGCGCTCCATAAAATGGAACGCAAAAATCTAGATGCCATCGTACTCAATTCGCTTCGCGATAAGGGCGCAGGCTTCGGCACGGATACTAACATCGTTACTATCCTGCAAGCCGACGGTTCTGTTACCGCCCTACCCCTTCAATCCAAAGCGCTTATTTCCGAAGAAATCCTAAGAGTCCTTTTTTCTTAGGTTCGTCACCCTCAGCCGCTTCTTCATTCTCTGCAGCTTCAGGTTTCCACTCCTGACGCTCTTCGATCGTGCCTAACTGGTTCTGCACGTAACTGATCACGTCCTGAAGTCCTTCTGTAAAGTGAGCGAAATCCTCCTTGTAGAGGAATACTTTGTGTTTTTCGAACGAAGGCGCTTCTCCTTCTTCGCCTTGACGACGTTTGCTCTCGGTGATCGAGAGATACAAATCGTTGTTGCGCGCCTTACGAACGTCTAAGTAGTAAATACGCTTCCCTGCTTTGACGGAACGGCTGTAAACAATCTCCTGTTCGCGTCTTTCGTCTTGATTCTTCTCCATTTTTCAACTATTTTTGAGAAATCCGCTGCAAAGGTACGATTTTTTTTGCATATATCCAAATTTTTTTGTATCTTTGCGCGATTTTTGGTTTGCGCGCGTTATGCGCGCACAGGTACGAACATTATTTATATAGGATATGATTAACAGAACGATGGTTCGAACGCGTGTGGTACAGACCCTGTTCGCTTATTACAAGGACGGGGACAAGACGGTTACTACGGCGCGAAAGGAATTGACAAAGAGTTTTGCCGACACGTACGATTTGTATTTTGTGTTATTGGATTTTGCCAACGTACTGACGGCCTACGCGCAGCAGCAGTTGGAGGAGCAGATCGGTCGCGCGAAAGCTACTCACTCGAATTGGACGCCCAACAGGCGTTTCACGCAGAACCGCTTTGCGCAGCAGTTGTTTGACAACCGCGCATTGCGTCGCCGCGTGGAGGAGCAGCATTTGGGTTGGGACAGCGGCATGACGGCTGTCTTTGACACGTACAAACGCCTGACAGAGAGCGATTTTTATCGTCAGTACATGGAGGCGGAGACCTGTACGTACGAAGATGACAAGCGTATTTGGCGACTGATTTATCAGAATCTGCTGGCCAACAGCGTAGCACTGGAGGATGCGCTCGATGAGATGGAAGTAGCGCTGGACAAATCCAACTGGAGCGTTGATTCAGACATCGTACTCAGTTACGTGATCAAGACCGTGAAGCGTTTCAAAGAGGACAGCGATCCGGACATGCCGTTGCTGGAGATGTTCGACAATGAAGATGAACTGCGTTTTGCGACTACCCTCTTGGAGAAAACCATCGAAGGTCATGATCGCTTCGAGCAACTGATCAATGAACACCTCAAGGGTTGGGACGCCGATCGTATCGCGTATATGGATCGTATCATTCTGGAGACTGCGCTCGCAGAGATCCTGGAATTTGAAGACATCGCCCTGACCGTTTCCATGAACGAGTATATCGAGTTGGCCAAAACCTACTCGGGCGATAAGAACTACATGTTCATCAACGGTATATTAACCGAAATCCTCCGCGACCTCAAGAACAGCGGAGAGTTCTTTAAAGCATTAACATTAAAATAATTATACTTATGTTACTCAATCTTATTTTATTGCAGGCCGAGGCAGGCCAAGCACAAGGTAGTCAATGGAGCTTCTGGATTATGATGATCCTGATCTTCGTCGTTTTCTATTTCTTTATGATTCGTCCGCAGACCAAGAAGCAGAAAGAGCTTCAGGCACAACGCGAGGCGATGAAGAAAGGCGACAAGGTCGTTACCGCCGGTGGTATCTACGGTGAGATCAAAGAGGTTCAGGAGAACGCTTTCATCATCACGATTGCCAAAGACGTGACCATCAAAGTAAGTAAAGACAGTGTGTTCGCTGACGCTTCGGACGCTCAACAAGCAGCCGAGAAGAAGTAAGAAATAAACGGTGAGAAAGGACGTTCTGACATTTCTGTTGTTTGTGGTGTTAGCGGCGCTCGTGTGGTACGTCCACGCGATGCAGTCAGTGCGTAACACGCATGTGCCGGTACTGATTCAGTACACCGGTAAACCCGGTGCGATCGGTCTGAAAGAGCCCGGTCTGCCGGACACGGTGATGATTGAGGTACGCGATGCGGGTGCACGACTGAATGCCTATCACAAGAACCCTTTACGTCTGACGATTGATCTGCACAGCTATATCCACGGCGAGAAAGGTACGATTCATGTGCCGTCCGATGCCTTGCGACGCAGTATAAGCGATATATTGCAGGGTACGAGTAAACTCATTGAGACCTCCCCAGACGAGATCCGTTGTGCCTACTTCACGGAGAAAGAGAAGAGCGTGGTACTGGCTTTCGAGGGCGAGGTAAGCCCTGCAGCAGAGTATCAAATCACGACGGCGCCTACGCTGAGTCGTTCGCGTATCAAGCTCTACGGTGAAGATCGTGCACTCAATGCTATCGATACGGTTTATACGGAGCACTTGATACTGAGTGACGTCTACGACACCCTGGATGTACGCGCAGCCCTCTTGGCTCCGCACAACACGCGGCTCGAGGCTGACAGTGTAGATCTTCGAGTAGTCACCGAGCGCTTCACGGAGCGGAAATTCACTGTGCCGCTGAAGATCATCGGTGTACCGGAGGGCTATCATATCCGTCTCTTCCCAAAAGAAGTAGAGGTGAGCGTTCGCGTCGGCATCAGTCATTTTGCACAGATACAGGCGGAGGATATCCAAGCCTACTGCACCTATTCGCCTGAACGAACGGATAAGTTGGACGTTGATATTCATTACACGAATCCTTACATCACCGCCGCGTGGACCTATCCGGCAGTGGTGGAATTTATATTAGAGCAATGAGAAAAATTCAAATGGTCGATCTGCAGACGCAGTACCAGCACATCAAGCAGGATATCGATGCCGGCATTCAGGAAGTGATTGATTCGGCTGCGTTCATCAAAGGTCAGAAAGTGTCGGATTTTCAAGCACACTTGGAGGCTTATACCGGAGCCAAGCACGTGATCAACGTCGGTAACGGAACGGACGCTTTGCAGATTGCCCTGATGGGGCTGGGGCTGAAACCCGGTGATGAGGTGATTACCCCTACCTTCACCTTCATTGCCACGGCAGAGGTTGTAGCATTATTAGGTCTGACGCCAGTGGTGGTCGATGTCGATTGGAACACGATGAATATAGACGTAGAGTCCGTTCGCCGCGCTATCACCCCGAAGACGAAAGCGATCGTGCCGGTACATCTGTTCGGTCAATGTGCGAACATGCAAGCCATCATGGCGCTGGCCAAGGAGCATCATCTGTTTGTAGTAGAAGATGCGTGTCAAGCCATCGGTGCGAAGTACACGTTTGCCAATGGCGAGACCAAACAGGCAGGCACGATGGGGGATATCGGTTGTACGTCGTTCTTCCCCTCGAAGAACTTAGGCTGCTACGGTGACGGCGGCGCTATCTTCACCAATGACGATGCCTTGGCAGATAAGATGCGGGCGATCGCCAACCACGGTTGCCGCGTACGCTATCATCATGATGAGATAGGCGTTAACAGTCGTTTGGATTCTATCCAAGCCGCTATTCTGGATGCCAAACTGCCGCATCTGAACGAATATATCGCGGCGCGTCAACGCGCAGCTGCGTATTACGATAAGGCTTTTGCCAACAACGACAAGTTGCTTATCCCGGGTCATGAACCCAACTCGACACATGTGTTCCATCAATACACGCTCCGCGTGGTAGGAGCCGATCGGGACAAGCTCCGCGAAGGATTGGCAGAACGCAGTATTCCGGCGATGATCTATTATCCCGTTCCGCTGCACCAACAGAAAGCGTACCTCGACCCGCGCTATAAAGACGGCGATTTTCCCGTAGCAGAGAGACTGGCAGGTTGTGTACTGTCGCTGCCGATGCATACGGAACTCGACGAGGAACAACTTGAGTACATTACGAGTAATGTTCTCAGATTGGTAAATGGTAATTTGTAATTGGTAATTTATGCAAAAAGTAGGTCTTCAACAAACGCTCACGCAGACAACCAAGTTGTCGCCCACCCAGATTCAGGTGATTCGTATGCTCGAGTTACCTTCTATCGAGTTGAACCAACGCATCAACGAGGAGTTACAGGATAACCCCGCGTTGGAAGAAGGACGCGATGAGATGGACGATTTGAGTCTGGACAATGACACGATAGACGAGGAAGGTTACATGCCCGAAGACGGCTATGATGACGGTCGTCAGCGTGATCCGTTACAGAACGAAGACTTCAATTACGAGCAATATATCTCCGACGACGAGACACCGAGTTACATGCTGCATCAGCAGTACAGCCCCGCCGATGATGACCGACGTGAAGTGCCGATTATCGGTGGCAGCAGTCTGATTGAGGAGTTGAAGGCACAGGTTTATCTGACGAAGATGACCAAGCCGCAGCGACATGTGGCCAAATGGGTGTTGGGTAATATCGACGATGACGGCTATCTTCGCCGCACCACCGAGCAGTTGGTGGACGATCTAATGTTCCAAGAACAGATCAACATCACCGACGAAGAGATGGAGGAGATCGTTCGACAGATCAAGTTGTTCGACCCTCCCGGCATCGCCAGTGCCAACCTGCAAGAGTGTCTCTTGCGACAGTTGGAGGTTAAACTGGAAGAAGACCCTAACTCAGAGTCACTGGCTTTTGCCCACGCTATCATCGAGCGGTATTTTGAGGATTTCTCCAAGCACCATTTCGATAAGATCAAACAGCGTCTGGAGTTGTCGGACGAAGATTTCCAGGAGGCAGTGGAGGAGATCGTGCATCTGAATCAGAAACCCGCCAATGCCTTCACCGGCAATGTCTATGAGACCCAACGGGAGACGATCATACCGGACTTCACAATCGAAGAGCGCGATGAAGAGTTGTATGTGGTACTCAACACGGGCGATATCCCCGAACTGCATGTCAGCCGCGACTACAAGGACATGCTGGAGGAGTATAACCGCCAGCCGAAGAACCAAGAGAGCCGCGAAGCGAAGACGTTCATCAAGCAGAAGTTAGACGCAGCACAGTCGTTTATCGACGCCAT
Organism: uncultured Bacteroidales bacterium; assembly: GCA_902762355.1. Lineage (GTDB taxonomy): Bacteria > Bacteroidota > Bacteroidia > Bacteroidales > Paludibacteraceae > Colicola. The sequence continues at coordinate 65,766 of CACWNR010000001.1, read as the reverse complement.
CAAACAGCGCAACGAGACGCTAATGACGACGATGACGGCGATTCTCAAAGCGCAGTACGATTTCTTCCTGGACGGTGAAGAGACAAGTCTGAAACCGATGGTATTGCAGGACATCGCCGACCGTACGGGATACGATGTATCGACTATATCGCGCGTGAGCAACAGCAAGTACGTCCAGACGCGATTCGGTATCTACCCGCTGAAGTATTTCTTCTCGGAGTCGATGACCAACGCCGAAGGCGATGAGGTCTCTACCCGCGAGATCAAGAAGATGCTGCAGGAGTTGATTGATAACGAAGATAAACGCAGTCCGCTGACGGACGAGCAGTTGGTAGAGTTCATGGGACACCATGGTTATCCGATAGCCCGTCGAACGATTGCCAAGTACCGTGACCTGTTAGGTATTCCGGTAGCACGTCTGAGAAAACGTATATGAACCGTGTCCTCAACATAGTAGCCAAGAGTCTGAGTGTGGTACTCTACCCGCTCTTCATCCCCACCTACGGGATCATTCTCTTTTGCATCGCGCACTCGATACATGTCGCGCCTTTGGCGGGTGTATGGGTAGCGGTTGCAGTCACGGGAACGCTCCTCTTGACCTGCATACTGCCGATCACTGCTATCTGGATTCTCGTTAGACGGGGCGTGGTCAAAGACCTGTATATTGACAATCCGCAAGAACGCACGATGCCGTATATCTACGCGGCTTTTGGTTTTGGTTTCTGGTCTTATCTGCTGGTAAAGATCCTTCAGGCGCCGAGTTACCTATCCAGCGTTGCTATCGGTGCTACGGTAGCGATCGTGCTGGTAGCACTCATCAATCGCAAGTGGAAGATCAGTGCTCATCTCGCAGGCATAGGAGGATTAGTAGGAGGGATACTCAGTTATTGCATGGGTATTACTGCTATTCCCACTTGGGGAACATGGGCGCTGTGGATAGGATTGTCGTGGCTGCTGATGTGGGCTCGCCTATATCTGAACGCCCATACGGGTGCCCAAGTAAGCGCCGGTTGGCTCTTGGGCATCGCCTGTACTTTTTTACCGTATTTGATCTTAAGCAATGTTTAGTCGTCTTCGCACATATGTATTGAGTGGTATCCTGTTCGTCTGTCTGGGCGCGCAGGCTGTTGCGTTGAGCGATGAGGCGCGTATCTCGTTGCTCACGTGTACGCCGGGCGAAGAACTATACGCGCGCTACGGGCACACGGCTATCCGCGTGTGCGATAGTGTCAACGAACTCGATATTGTGTTCAACTACGGGATCTTCAATTTCAACACCGATCATTTCTACTGGAAATTTGTGAAAGGCGAGACCTGGTACGAGTTGGGTGCGACACCTTATTGGTGGTTTATGCGGGAGTACGAAGAGGAACAGCGACCCGTGTATGAACAAGTACTGAACCTCCATGCCGAGCAGCGCGAAGCCTTATGGCAGGCGCTGGTGGTGAACTACCAACCGGAGAACAGGAAATACCTCTATAATTTCGTATTCGATAACTGCGCCACACGTCCGTATCATATGATCAACCGTATTTTCTGCGGGAACAACGCGGAGGGTTCGTGGTCGGAGTACGAAGGTGCAGAGGGAGAGACGTATCGCCGCTTTATTCAGCACTATACGCCGAGAGGTTCGTGGGCGGATTTCGGTATCAACCTGGTGTTCGGTCCCAAAGCCGACCAGCCGATGCACGGAGAAGAACGGTTGTTCTTGCCGGAAGAGTTGATGTTCTACCTCAGCCAAGCCCGTACGACCGATGCCCGCATAGTTAGTAGCGAACGCATCGCGCCATTTGCAGTACAAGCCGTACCTTGGTACAAGACCTGGTACCTGGGCTTGGTGCTTTATTTTGTGTTTATCTGCCTCATCAGCCTCTATGACCGCAAGCGTCAAAGATGGTCATGGTGGGTAGAGTTGGTAGCCGGTATCCCGTACCTGCTGCTTATCATTATTGTTACTTTTTTGACTTTCTTCTCCTGCCATCCGCTCGTCGGTTTCGGTTGGAGACTATTGATCATTCCTTTGACCCATTTATGTGCAAGACTAATCTATATTATACGTTGATACTCTGCTTTCTGGCTGCATGCCTGAATGCTGCGCCGCGTCTGACGGTGGTAGCGGTAGTGGACGGTTTGACAGCTGAGAACCTCGCCACATTGCGTCCTTATTGGTTGCAGGGCGGTTTCCGAACGTTGAGCGAAGAGGCTTTCCAGACGACCGTGGCATACCCACATCTGGTGTATGGCGGTAATGAGACAACAGCAACCTTGATGACCGGTGTCACGCCGGATAGGCATGGGTTTAGCATGGACGCTTATTTCGCGCGCCGCGACCGTAGGACGCATGCGATGCTGGAGGATAAATCCGTTCGCGGTATCGGTACGGGTTTGCAGATCTCAGCGAAGAACTTGCTGGCGCAGACGCTCACCGATCGCATGCGATTGATGTATCCCGAGGCAAAGATCTACGCCATCGGACTGCAGCCGGAGACGAGTGTACTGCTGGCCGGACATGCGGCGAATGCCTGCTGTTGGATTGATGCGGAGTCCCAACAATGGGTAGCGACCGCCGCCTATACTGAGGGACTGCCTTCGGCGGCGTACGAGCAGAACAAGTCAGGAAAGATTGCCACCTTGGCAGCCCGTCAATGGACACCACGCATGGATATCCCTACCTATACGGCACCCACCGCACAAGAGCAGAAGAAAGGTTTTACGTATAACGTAGCAGACGTCCTGTTGCATTCCCCGCAGGCGAATACCTTGGTTATCGAACTGGCCTTGGCCATCCAGAAAGCGGAGCGCTTAGGCATGGATGCTATACCGGACGTGTTGATGCTTCAACTCAACACCCTTAGTCCCGCTGCGCAGTCAGACCGCATTGCCAGTGCCGAACACGAGGACATGTACCTGTGGCTTAATCAAGACATGGGTTTCTTGATGGAGCAACTCGATAAACGTATCGGTCGCACGAACTATCAGATTCTGGTAGTGGGTCGTCCTATGACGGGCACTGATCCGCAGACTTTGGCGGATATCCACATGCCGGTTCAGGACTTCAATGCCGATCGGGCAGCCGCGCTGACGGGTACGTATCTGATGGCCTTGTACGGTCACGAGCGTTGGGTGGACGGTGCCTACGGACAATCGCTATACCTCAACCGTACCCTCATCGAGCAGAAACGACTCAACTTAGAGACCATCCAAAGGCAAGTAGCTAATTTCCTAATGGATTTTGAGGGCATACAGATCGCCATGCCGAACTACGAAGCGATGCGCTATCCGATGTTGGGTGCTTCGCTTTGCAAGCGTCATACAGGCGATGTGGTGTTTATGCTCCAACCGGGTTGGCGACTGATGGAGAACGAGAACAAACGCATCGATAAGGTGGTGGACGACAATCCCGTTTCGCCTCTCTTACTTTGGAGCGGAACAATTCGTCCGATGCCGCAGAATCAATTAACTGCAACAGACGTTGCCGATTTGATATTTCATTAAACATAAAACATTATAAAATGATATTTCACGAGATTAAAGTTAAGTACGACCGTCAGACGGGTGAGGACAACCCGGGTAAGGTAAAAGAAATTTACCTGATTGATGGTGCAGTGAGTTTTGCAGACGCAGAGAACTGTCTGATGGACGAGATCAAACCGTTCATTTTCGGTGACTGCGAGGTACAGAACTGCAAACGCAGTCAGTTCTTCGATGTCTTCCCGAACGAAGGCGGAGCGTTCTGGTACAAAGCCCGCGTTGAGATGATCACTATTGACGGCGACAAAGAGACCCGTAAGAACGTAGCGTTCCTGGTTCAGGCGAACATGCTGGACGATGCAGTCTTCGCCCTCAAAGAGGCACTCAAGTCGTATGACTGCGAGATCATCTCGATTGCCAAGACGCCGATCATGGATATCCTGCATGCCGTTCAATAATGCCGCTGCAGTTTGACATACGAGCGATCCTGAAGAGCAAAGCTCCGAAGGCGAAGGTACCGAATTTCGTTATCCGGTATCTGGAGCGCATCGTGCATGTCGAGCAGATGAACGCTTTTCTGCGTAAGTATCCGGATATGAAAGGCTACGAATTCATCGACCGTGTCATTCATGAAGAGTTGGGGTGTACGGCCTCTATTGTCGGAACGGAGAATATACCTACGGACGGTCGACCTGTTATCTTTGTGAGCAACCACCCGCTCGGTGGGTTGGACGGGATGATCATCGCACAGATGATTCACGAGAGCCGTCACGACAGTCGCGAGTTGAAGGTGATCGTCAATGAGCTGCTGATGTACATGGAGCCGATCAATTCGTTGTGGGCACCGGTGAGCAAGACCAAGATGCTGAGCAAAGAGCAGGCCGCGGAGCAACAAAGGATGTGGGAATCACAGACCGATGTATTGACTTTTCCGGCCGGCGCTTGCAGCAGGCTTCAACGGATCAACGGCCATTGGCAGATACAGGATCTGGAATGGCAGAAGAACTTCGTTCAGCGCGCCCGCGAGTACAAGCGGGATATCATTCCGATCTATTTTGAAGGCAAGAACAGTACGTTCTTTTATACCCTGGCTTTGATACGCAAATGGTTGCATATCAAGCTTAATATTGAGATGTTATACCTGGTGGACGAGATGTATGGTGCACACGGAAAGCACTTCAAGGTGCACGTGTTGCCGCCTATCCCCTACACCACTTTAGATACCAGTAAATCACCCAAACAATGGGCACAAACCATAAAATCAATTGTTTATGCAAGCAATCATTCCGGCAGTTGAAACATCGCTTCTATTGAAAGAGTTAGAAGGTCATTTGCTTCGTCCGTCGAATAAAGCGGACAACCTGATTTATGACATCACGGCACACGAGTGTCCGAACGTGATGCGTGAGATAGCGCGTCTGCGTGAGATCAGTTACCGTGACGGAGGTGGAGCAACAGGCAAAGAGATGGACATCGACGAGATGGATACGATGGCGAAGCCGTATCATCAACTTATTGTGTGGGATCCGGAGAATAAGCAGATTGTCGGCGGTTACCGCTATCTGTTAGGTCACGAAGCCGAGATACGCGACGGACAACCGTTCATCACGTCGGCGCACCTGTTCCATTACTCGGAGCGTTTTATTAGCGAATACCTGCCCCACACGATTGAGTTCGGTCGCGCGTTCGTACAGCCGATGTACCAGAAGCGTGAGATGGGTGTGAAGGCACTCTTTGCGCTGGATAATATATGGGATGGTATCGGTGCTATCATGCATAACAACCCCGATATCCGCTGGATGATTGGTAAGGTGACTATCTATCCGGACTATAACGAGACCGCACGTGAACTGATCTACGCATATTTGGATCGCTATCATCGAGGCGAAAAGGGATTGTTTGAACCGTATAACCTTCTGCCGCTACGTCCGATAGATACGCCGTTTGAGGGCGAAGACAAACAGGAGAACTACCACATTCTCCAGCGCGCCGTACGGGAACAAGGGACGGTCATTCCGCCTATGTTCTCCGCTTACCTCAACCTGACGAACGACCTGATGTTCTTCGGCAACGCTATCAATGATGAGTTAGCGAATGTGTACGAGACAGGTATTATGGTGGATCTGGAAACCGTTTATCCGGAAAAGAAAGAGCGCTATATCACGCCTTATATCCAATGGCAGGAGTCGCAGAACAAATAAATAAGGTTCGCGCACATATACCCGCGCACGTGACGCTGGTATGTGTCAGTAAGTTTCAGCCGATAGAGGCGATACGCGAGGCGTACGAAGCCGGTGAGCGTCATTTCGGGGAGAGTCGTGTGCAGGAATTAAAGCAGAAAGTAGCGGCGCTGCCATCCGATATCCACTGGCATTTCATCGGACATTTGCAAACCAATAAAGTGCGTGACCTGCTGAAGTTACGCCCGTATCTCATTCAGTCTGTGGACTCTGAGCGATTGCTACAGACCATTAACGACGAAGCCGCCAAGCAAGGGATTGTACAAGACGTTCTGCTGGAGGTACATGTAGCGAAAGAAGAGACGAAAACCGGCTTCAGTCCTGAAGAAATCTCCAATGTCCAATATCCAATGTCCAATGTCCGCATCCACGGATTAATGGCCATGGCCACGAATACGGAGGATGAAGCAGAGATACGGCGGTGTTTTCAAACAGCGCAAGCGTGTCTTTCCACTTTCCACTCTCCACTTTCCACTTTGTCCATGGGCATGAGCGATGACTACCGGATTGCTATTGAATGCGGCAGTACGATGGTGCGTATAGGAAGTACTATCTTCGGCGAGCGGAATTATTCACGAAAATTGAAAGCGGTTTTCTTTGATCAGGACGGTGTTCTTTTCAATTCGATGCCGTACCACGCGCAGTCATGGGAGTTGGCAATGAACGAGAACGGATTGCCGTTCACCAAGAACCAAACGTATAAAAATGAAGGTCGTACAGGTGCGTCGGTTATCAATGAGGCCTATCGTTTGGTACACGGTGTAGAGGCACCACAGGAGGTGATAGAAGCCGTCTATAGCGCGAAGTCGAATCATTTCATTCGTCTGACCCGAGGTCAACTGCCGGAAGTGATACCGGGCATTAAGGATGTACTGCATATGTTGCACGAACACGGTGTACAGTGTTGGGTAGTGACCGGTTCCGGTCAACGCAATCTGATTAATAGTCTGAATGACACATTCGATCATGTATTCTCGGGCATCATCTGCGCTTTCGATGTCACGCGTGGCAAACCCGATCCAGAGCCGTATCTGAAGGCATGGGAGCGGAGCGGTTTTGCCAAGAACGAGTGCATGGTAGTAGAAAACGCACCGCTCGGTGTACGCGCTGGTAAAGCCGCGGGACTATACACGGTGGCTGTTAATACGGGTATTCTATCCGATGCGGATCTTGCCGCCGCAGGCGCGGATGTAGTACTGCCCGACATGAAAGCTCTTCTGCAACACTTGACTGCCATTTTGTCAGTATAGTTACGTTTGGAACGTAGTTTGTAGATTGTTTAGTGAGATTTGATTATTAACTAAACGATTTACAACTATGAATACCAACAATCAAAACGAAAATTTACAGAAATTTGCGATCAACCTATGCGAGCGGGCTCGCGAGGGCAAATTGGATCCCGTGATCGGTAGAGATGACGAGATCAGACGTGTTTTACAGATTCTGAGTCGTAGAACGAAGAATAACCCTATTTTGATCGGTGAACCGGGTGTAGGTAAGACGGCTATTGCAGAAGGTCTTGCCCATCGTATCGTGCGTGGTGACGTACCCGAGAACCTGAAGAAGAAACAGATCTACTCCCTCGATATGGGTGCGCTCATTGCGGGTGCGAAATACCAGGGCGAGTTTGAGGAGCGTCTGAAAGGCGTAGTAAACGAAGTCGTAGCCGCAGCGGGTGAGATCATCCTGTTTATCGATGAGATCCACACGCTGGTAGGAGCCGGAAAGAGTAGCGGAGCCATGGACGCAGCGAATATATTGAAGCCAGCGTTGGCTCGTGGTGATCTGCGCGCTATCGGTGCAACGACATTGGATGAGTATCAGAAATATTTCGAGACCGATAAGGCACTGGAGAGACGATTCCAGAAAGTAATGGTGGACGAACCGGATGAGGCGGCTACGATATCTATTCTGCGTGGTCTAAAGGAGCGCTATGAGACCCATCATAAGGTACGTATCAAAGATGACGCGATCATTGCGGCTGTGACGCTTAGTGCGCGTTATATCACCGATCGTTTCTTACCGGATAAAGCCATCGACCTGGTGGACGAGGCTGCTGCTAAGTTACGTCTGGAGGTGGACTCCAAACCGGAAGAGATTGATACGCTGGATCGTCAGATCAAGCAGTTGGAGATCGAGCGCGAGGCCATCAAACGCGATAAGGACGATGCCAAGCTGAAAGTGATCGAAGAACAACTCTCCGAGTTAAAAGCGAAGAGTGAAGAGTTAAACGCGCGGTGGAATAAGGAGAAAGGCTACGTGGCGACTATCCAGAATGAGAAAGCCCGTATCGAGACGCTGAAGCATCAAGCGGAGGTAGCAGAGCGCGAAGGTGATTATGGTAAAGTAGCGGAGATTCGCTATAGTCAAATTCCTGCCGCAGAAGCTAATATCAAGAGCGCACAAGACTCGCTGCACGCGATCAGTAATGAGGCCTTGATTAAAGAGGAAGTCGATGAAGACGATATCGCCGAAGTAGTTGCTCGCTGGACGGGTATTCCGGTAGCGAAGATGATGCAATCGGAACGCGATAAGTTGCTCCATCTGGAGGAGGAGCTGCACAAGCGTATTATCGGTCAAGACGCGGCTATTGAGGCGGTTAGTGATGCGATCCGTAGATCGAGAGCAGGTCTGCAAGACCCCAAACGACCAATTGGTAGTTTCATCTTCCTGGGTACAACCGGTGTCGGTAAGACGGAGTTGGCTAAGGCACTCGCGGACTACCTGTTCGATGACGAAAATATGATCACGCGTATTGATATGAGTGAGTACCAGGAAAAGTTCAGTGCGACCCGGCTGATCGGTGCGCCTCCGGGATACGTGGGATACGATGAGGGTGGTCAGCTGACGGAAGCCATCCGAAGAAAACCCTACTCTGTCGTGCTGTTCGATGAGATCGAGAAAGCGCATCCGGATGTCTTCAATGTGTTGCTGCAAGTGCTGGACGACGGACGTCTGACAGATAACAAAGGTCGTGTAGTGAACTTCAAGAACACCTTGATCATCATGACGAGTAACTTGACGGAAGAGCAGTTACGCGCAAGTGTACGACCGGAGTTCATCAACCGTATCGATGAGATCATTCATTTCAGTGAGTTGACTGAGAGCGATATCAAGGCGGTTGTAGGTCTGCAAGTAAGCCGCATCCATAAGATGCTGGAGGCACAAGGTATTGACCTGCGTGTGACGGATGATGCGATCGGTTATATTGCGAAAGAAGGCTACGATCCGCAGTTCGGTGCGAGACCGGTTAAGCGGGCATTGCAACGACTGGTACTCAATGAACTGAGTAAGTCGATCATTGCCGGCAAGGTAGATCAGAACAAACCGGTGATTGTCGAACTAAGAGACGGAGAGTTGAAATTCCGCAATTAACAGAATACAGTAACTTCGGACTCCGCCTTGCTAATTATTCTCGGTCGGCTTGGTCTCCCCGACAGCCTTCCCTTTCGAAGCCAAAAGTCAATTGGCTTCTTCACCAGCCCGAAATTACGTTCGCTATAACTAGCGAACGACAATAATATAGCGCAAAACCTCTAACTATACGCAAGCATATTAGATTTTTTGCGCTATATTCTTGCACATTCAATTTTTTTGTAGTAATTTTGCAGCGTTTTTTGAAACGATGCAACGAAACACATACATATTTGTAGCTTTGACAGCGCTGTTAGCGCTGCTTTTCTGCTTGGATGTATGTAGCGGGAGTATGTGGTTGTGGCCGTGGGGAGACTTGAGTGTGATGGAGCAGAATATCTTACACGCGATCCGTTTGCCGAAGGCCATCACAGCTATTCTGGCGGGTGCAGCCTTGTCGGTTTCGGGACTTATTATGCAGACGCTATTTCGTAATCCCCTGGCAGGTCCCTATACGTTAGGTGTATCGAGTGGAGCGAGCCTCGGTGTGGCATTTCTCACAATGTGTTCGGCGACTCGGGTACTGATGTTACCGATTGCGGCTTGTATTGGCGCAACACTGGTGTTGCTGCTGGTATTGGCGGTGAGCAGGAAGGTGACGAGTAATGTGAGTTTGCTGATCGTGGGTATGATGTTTGGAAGCATTGCGGGTGCGTTGGTGAGTCTGCTGCAGAACTTCGCTAATCCGGATGCGCTGAAGTTGTTTATCGTGTGGACGTTAGGTTCGCTGAGTAGTGTCGGTTGGAGCGATATGCAGTTGATGGTACCGATCTTAGCGGTAGGAGCGCTGTTTGTGCTATTGAGTCTGAAACCACTGAACGGTTTGATGTTAGGCGAAGACTACGCGCGCGGTTTGGGAATCAACGTGAGACGAACGCGCTTGTTTATCGTGCTGGCGACAGGATTATTAGCGGGCGGTGTCACAGCATTCTGTGGACCTATTGCTTTTATCGGTATTGCTGTACCGCATATCGCGCGCGGGATCTTTCGGACATCGAATCATCGAGTGACTATTCCGGCATGTGTGTTGATTGGAGCGTGTTTGTTGCTGGTATGCGACGTACTCTGTTCGCTGGCCATTTATCCGCTGCCGATCAGTACGGTGAGTGCGTTGTTCGGTGCGCCGGTAATCATATGGATAATACTTAAAAATAAATAATAATGTCTGTACATGTACAAAATAGTCGAATGACGACGACCAAGTTACGTCAGATGAAGGCGAACGGCGAGAAGATCGCCATGTTAACGAGTTATGATTTTACGCTGGCGAGTCTGGTAGATGAAGCAGGAATTGATATTCTGCTGGTGGGAGACAGCGCAAGCAATGTCGTTTGCGGCAACCAAACGACGCTACCCATCAGGGTGGACGAGATGATTTTCCTGACAAAGGGAGTTGTTCGTGCGGCCGAGCACGCGCTGGTGGTATGCGACATGCCGTTTGGCAGTTATCAGGTAAGCGAAGAGGAGGCGGTGCGTAATGCCATTAAGATCCTCAAAGAGAGCGGTTGCGATGCCGTTAAGTTAGAGGGAGGCGAAGAGATTCTGCCGTCGATCAAGCATATGATTCAGGCGGGTGTACCGGTGATGGGGCACTTGGGTCTGACCCCGCAGAGCGTGAACCAATTCGGAGGTTATGGCTTGCGGGCTAAGGAAGATGCGGAAGCAGAGAAACTGCTGCATGACGCGAAGTTATTGGACGAGGCGGGCTGCTTCTCGATTGTATTGGAGAAGATTCCTGCGGCGCTGGCAGCGAGAGTGACGAAGGCAGTTAGTTGTCCGGTGATCGGAATCGGTGCGGGCAACCAATGCGACGGTCAAGTGCTGGTACTGCACGATATGTTAGGACTGAACCAAGGCTTCAAACCGAAGTTCCTCCGGCATTTTGCAAAGTTGGCGGAGGTTGTCAAAGGCGCGGTGGGCGAATATGTATCCGCGGTAAAAGACAGCAGTTTCCCTAACGAAGAGGAAAGCTATTGATAGTAAATAAAAAAACAGATAAAACACTGATTTATAATTTTAAGTACTTCGTACTATAAGTTTTATTTAACTAAAGGGCTCTCGTAAGTAAATTTACGGAGCCCTTTATCAAATAATCCTTACCTCTACGAGATAAAATTATAAATCAGAGATAAACATAGATAAAATTTCTTCGTCTTTCTCTATTATGGGATGAGTGCTTGGATTTTCTCCGCGAGCTCGTCCATGTACTTATTACCCGTCTCTGGGTTGATCGGCAGGGCGCCGAAGTCAATGGTAATAAACGGATAGGTACTATTGGACGTAACGAGCTTGAGGTCCTTGCGGCCATAGCGTACCTCCATGATCTCGGAGAACGGAATCAGGATTCCTTGTGCATAGAGCAGACCGAGTTCTTTGTTAGCCAGCACATTACGTCCGACGAGGATATCGTGCTGATACCAAACCTCGTAGTCATCGCCAAGGTTCTCTTTGATGAACGCCTGTGCTTGGGGGTTCAAGGTCGGCGCATCATGTCTCCACTGCTCACGTACTCTTTCGCGCTCAGCGGCTGCTTCACGCACGTGCTCCTCATTCTCATTTACATAGTCATCAATCATTCCCAGATACGCTTTAGCACGCGCACGCAGGCCAAAGAGCATCAACAAATCGGCGATAATGACAACGCCCGGATAAGCTAATGTGCCAAAGAAATCCTGGAGAATAAAGGGAATCGGAACATATGCCAACGCCAGCAACAAGCTGATGTAAAGCAAAATACGGCATTTGTTATGTGCGTGGCGGATAGCATGAATCGTCTGCTCACGCGTTACCTCACGTACTACTTTGAGCCGCTCACGGGCATCAAACCACTTCCAAACGAGGAAGAGAGAAACCAGCACTAATCCAATAAGGATGAACAATAACGAATAGAGTAAAATTTCCAGTCTCATATGCGTATTGATTTAAAGGTTATATTAAGCCATACTATAACTTGCTGCAAAGATACAACAAATATTTTAAATACGCAAATAAAAAATGCATTTTTTAACATTTTTATGGAAATTTCGGTAGGAGGGCGTAAAAAAGCGGCTGGGGTTGCCCAGCCGCTTGATTAAAAAATCAATCACAAGGATTATTGGATAGAACCAGTACCTGCGTTGAAGTTGAGCGATACCTTCTGACCTGCATTTACAGGAACAGCAGCTTGATCACCACCAGTGCCACGATACTCGATCTTGCCATCGAAGATATTGAACTCACGAGTCCACCAGTCGGTGTTAACAATCGATGAAGTAGCATAGATACGGAGGTTGCCAGCAGCAGAAGTAGTTACTTCCATTGCTTCGCCGTTAGCCACAAACTTAGCAGCATCCATTTCCTTATCCCAAGCACCAAATGCATCACCGATACCGTAAACCTTAGCTTCCTCAACAGTCATCTTGTTGTTCAGAAGGTCAATGTGAACCATGTAGAAACCATCAGCCGGTACATGAATATTGCCATCACCATCCGTTGTAATAGCAGCAGCCTCTTCGGACAAGTCACCACGAATAGCAAATGCAACGCCCCAATCTTTCTCAGTTGCAAATTTGAATCCGTTATCTGCCTTGAAGTAGCGAACGCACCAGAATTGACCTTCACCATTACCAGCATCACCTTGGTTAACAGCAGTCAGCTCAACAACGCCATCACTTTCCCAGTTCCAGTTACCGAAGTCAGTACCGATCATGTAGAGATGCTCGTAAGCCGGAGTGTAGTCTTGAGTTTTGGTCGGAGTGTAGGTAAAGCTCTCCTCCAACTGGCCACCATTGAGAGTCCATTTGAGCTCTAATTTCCAGTAACCACGCTCGATCGGCAGGTTCTTACCACCAGGAAGCAGGGAAGTATAAGCGCCACCATCTGCCTCAGCGTTCGAACCGAGGTTGTTCTCAGCCTTTACGTTACCAGCTTTGTCCAATTGGAATTTCCAACCGTTGCTGTGAGCAAACTTGAATGTACCAGCCTCTTTAACAAGTTGATCCTCAATAACGAACGTCATCGAAGTCTTGTTGAATGCCGGGGTCGTCATTGCGGAATATCCCCAGCTATTCATAGCACCACGAACACCCCACTCTACAGGAACGACCATGATCAGTTTGTTCTCCAAGTCACCAGCCTTGTTAAGGTCAAGGATGATGTGATACAAACCGTCTTTCTCAACTTTCATCTTTACGTTTTGAGCCATCACGCCTTCATAAACGCGGATCTGCGGTACATTGTCTCCTTCCAAAGTGTCAGAGAGAACCAAGTTAGCACCGTAATGGATTTCCTCTCCACCCTCAAGCAGAACCAGCTCGAACTCTTTATTTCCCTCAAGAGCGATGTACTTCTCGTACATACCATCACGTTTCTTTTTGTCAACCTCGTTAGTTCCAGCAGACATTTTAGCTTTGGGAGCATCAGCGTCCTGCAAACTAGCGACAGCGGAAGCTTCACCAATTACATAGAAACCCTCTTCAACTACATTGTCGAGGTCTTGCTGTTTGTCCTTCTTACATGCTGTGAACATCATAGCAGCTGCTGCAATGCTCATCACAAAAATTCCAAATTTTTTCATGATTTTTGTTTTTTAATTAGTAAGTTAATTAGTTATGAATTTTAGATTCGTTCTATCTAACGAATTTCTTTCAATTAATAGCCTTCGTTTTGCGTCCAGATCGGTTTACCGTTCTCATCGCGTTTACCTTTCTCCAATACAGAGTACGGGATCGGGAACCATTTGCGGAACGGCTCGCGAGCAGCCACATATTGTACATAAGTCGGGTCACTGTACTTATCGAAGCGAATCAAGTCACGACGACGGATGTTCTCCCATGCAAACTCGCGACCACGCTCGTCCAGAATCATATCCAAAGTCCAACCAGAGGGATCACCATAAGCAGCGAGATAAGCGGCTTTCGGATCAGCCTCATAAGCGAAGGTACGTGTAAGCATCTTCTGGAAATCAGTAGAAGAGATACCACTAATACCCGTACCACCACGCATGATTGCTTCCTCTTTCATCCAAAGGACATCAGCATAACGTAAGAGAACGAAGTCATTTTCGCAGTACTTATATGTTTTGGTCTTATCTACCTCATACTTCAGCATACGCGCACCATCATTCCAAGTAGCTTCATCAAGAGACTCTATCTCCGGACGGATGATAGCCAAGGAATCATTTTCATCCTTGAGTAATTTCTCACCCTTTTCATCGTAAATTGGACCGACGAACCATCCCCAACGTTTTGTATTCTTCGTGCCGAGACCTTCATCACCAGGTCCACGAACATCGCGCAGGTTGTAGCGCTCCAAGAACTTAGGACGCGCACAGAATCCATTCCATGGTTTCTCGATGAGGTTCCACGTCTTCTGGTGGCAATAGTGGAGAGTCAACATCGTAACACGGAGTTTATTCGCCATTGAACCAGCATAGTCACGATAGTCGAAATCCGCGTTACCATCCTCTACAATCACAAAGATATTCTCTTTCGAATTCTCGTTCTTGATAAGGAAGTTGGAGAAGAAATCGGACTCGATGGTATAAGAGCCGGAATCGATGACCTTGTCGCAACAACGAACAGCGTTGGTGTAGAAATCTGTCGGTGCAGAGATATTAATACCTGCCTCTTCGAGTAAGGATTTCTCTGCATCTTTTGCACGTTTAACCGCATTCACGTTCTCCGGAGTACATCCAAATGACTCAGCATTCAGATACATACGAGCCAAAAGAGCATATGCCATACCTTGCGAGCAACGGCCATAGAAGGATGCACGATTCGCATCATTAACGATCGGCAAGTTCGGTGCATTCAATTCCAAGCATGTTACGAGGTGTGCCCACACAGCTTGCGGCTCCATCAGCGGTTCCGTTACATCTATATAAGCCTCCAGATAAGGAATACGACCGAAGCAGTCAAAGAGCATGTAGTAATAATAGGAACGGAGCACTTTCAACTCAGCCGTATATTGGTTATAAAACTCAACAGACATATTAGCCTTGTTCGCCTCTAGCGCATCCAACAACTTATTACAGAGCACAGCACCTTGAATAGTGGTGTTCCAGATGTTTTTGAATGCATCACCGAATTCGTTCCATTTGTGTGTATTGAGATTTTTCCAATAGCCACCATCTGACCAGTGTTCACCAGGAACACGTACCGGACAGATACACTCGTCAGCCGTCAAAGAAGCAACTCCCCAATATCCCCAGTGATCGTGCAACCACTTGACATCGGCATAAGCCTGACCTACCAAAAGTACCACGTTTTCCTCTTTTGCCAACATGTCTTCGGAAGTCGGGTTTCCATAATTCTCTTCATCCAGCATATGGCATGATACGAAGAGGGGCGCCATCATCGCGCATAAAAGCGCAGACATTATAATCTTTTTCATATTTCTCATTATTTAAGGTATTATAACAAGTTCAGATTAACACCAATTTGGAAGGAACCTACGCGCGGATAGAAGCTGGTATAGTCGATACCTGCATTCCAAACGCTGGCCGTATTAACCTCAGGATCCTGACCGGAGTAACCGGTGATGGTGAACAAGTTCTGCGCTGTACCGTAGAGACGGAGCGACTTAATGTATTTGTTCTCTGCGAAACGGAAGGTATAACCCACCGTGATGTTATCCAACTTCAGGTATGAACCATCCTCAAGATAGTAGTCCGAGAAGGCAGCCTTGTTGGTATATGTTACACCATTGGGGTTGTTTTTCGGATTATGGGTAATGTCATACATGAATACGTTCATGGACTGCGAAGCCTGCGGACCATATGCCCAACGGGTTACGTTGAGGATCTTATTGCCAGCTACGCCACGGAAGAAGATGGTAATATCAAGGTCACGCCATTTGATGACGTTATTCCAAGCAAAGGTAATCACAGGTTGTGCACTACCAATCAACATACGGTGTCCTTCGTTCGGATCAGACGTATAACCGCCAGTCGGCGTATTATACATCCAGGTGCCATCCGACTTGAAACCGGCAAAATTATATCCGTAGAAAGCACCTACCGGTTGTCCCTCGACGAGGATTTGCGTATTGGTATTCTGGATACCATTCTCACCTACACCACCGGAAGTAGTCTGGGTGTAGTTAAAGCCCTTGGAAGGATCTGAAAGTTTGGTGATATAGTTACGGTTGAAAGCGAAGGTCGGCGTAGTTGTCCACGTCCAATCTTTCGTCTTAACAGGTACACCGCTGATGGCCAACTCGACACCGTAGCTACGCATTTGACCTGCGTTTGCCAACAAAGTAGCGTATTGGTACGGAGGAGTCGGTACTTCGTAGTCCCAAAGCAGGTCTTTGGTTTCACGGATGTAAGCATCCAAGCTACCATAGAGGCGGTTCTGCAAGAATGCGAAATCGATACCGAGGTTGTACTCGAACTTACGCTCCCAACGGAGATCCGGGTTGACGTTCTGGCTTACACCATAGGTGTACACCCATGCACCGTTATACCAGAAAGTACCGCCATTGGACAACATAGCTACAGACTTAAGGTCCGAACCCAGGTTGTTACCGGTGATACCGAAACCGAGACGGAGTTTCAACTCATCGCACCAGTCTTGGTCTCTCATGAAGTCCTCACCCTTGATACGCCAACCGGCGCTGACTGCAGGGAACCAACCCCACTTATTGTTCTTACCGAAACGGCTGGAACCCTCAGCACGGATAGAAGCGGAGATGAGGTATCTCTCTTTGTAGTTATAGTTGATACGAGCGAATGCTGCTGCGAGTACGTTAGAGTTACGATAGGAAGATACATTGAGATATTTCTTGCTTGCATCACCATTACCAATCTGGTAGTACTTCGCATCGTCTGTCGGGAAGCCCTTATTGGACATCTCCGAACCATCGTACATAAACTTCTGATAAGAGAAACCAGCGACAGCTACCAAAGTATGGCCACCATCAAAGTTATGCGCGTAGTCAACAGTAGCCTCATAGAGTTGGCTGAGGTTCATCGAGTTCTTACGGCCAGCCTTACCGGAACCTGCCTCGTCATTGGCAAGGGTCTTATTGTACCAGTAATCGCGGTTGTCACCCTCTTCGATAGCAGCAAAACCACTAATCTTCAAACCTTCTACAGCCTTGATGTTCACAGTAGCCTTGATAGAACCACGGAAGTAGTTACCATCTTGATAAGACTCCTTATTGTTCATTGCCTCGACCGGGTTAGACTGACCGGTACCTTGCGGAGCAAAATAGCCCGAAGGAGATTTGGGGTCATAAATCGGATAGGTCGGGTTCGCGATAGCGGCTTGCGTAAAGTCACCGCAGAAATAGTCATTGCGGTAGTGCATGTACGAGAAATCATACTGGAGGTCGAGCCAACCGTCGAGCGCTTTTTGCTGTGCAGCTAACTTCGCCAAGATTTCCATTCGGTTATTGTTCTTTGCGATACCTTGTGCATTCTTGAAAGCAACAGAAGCACGGTAGTTGAATTTCTTATGCGAGCCTGTGATAGCTACATTATGATTGTGGGTGATAGCAGCTTTGCGGGTGAGTTGCGCCATCCAATCGGTCAGCGTCACATTACCATTTTCGTCTTTATAGATTGTCGGAACCACTTTACCACCAGAGATGGACTCGAGGTTGAGGAACTCTTCGGGAGTAGCCATACCTGTCTTGCTATTTACCCATCCTACACTCATGTAGCCGCTATACTCTACGTTTGTGGTCGGTTGGTCAGAGAAGCCTTCGCCGCGCTTGGTGGTGATCAAGATGACACCGTTGGTACCACGGGTACCGTAGATAGCTGCAGCCGAACCATCCTTGAGGACGTCCATCGAAGCGATTTCTTCAGGAGCGATGTTGTCAATTGACGAAACGGGCACACCGTCAACGATATACAACGGGGTTGTACCAGCACCCTTATCGAGGGTCGAGAAACCACGAATCTGAACTGTGTAACCGCCGGAAGTCGGGTCGCTAGAGTTGTTGATAATGTTCAAACCAGCTACTTTACCTTGTAGCAAACCTGCGGGGCTGGTGTGTACACCGGCGTTGAAGTCCTCTGCTTTTACAGAAGCGACAGAACCCGTTACTTCTTTCTTTTTCTGGGAACCGTAACCGATAGCTACGACTTCTTGGAGTTGGTGGGAGTCTTCCACGAGATTGACAACCATACCGTTCTTAGCAGGTAAGGTCTGCGTAGCAAATCCCATGTAGCTGATCTGGAGTTCAGCGCCTTCAGGAACATTCAGTTCGAAGTTACCGTCGAAATCCGTGATCACACCAACCGTAGTACCTACTTGGAGAATACTTGCGCCGATAGCCGGATCACCGGTAGGCTCCAATACAGTACCCTTGATCTGCGCCTGCATAGCCATACCGAACATCAGCATCATGGCTACGAGACTGAGAGAGAGTGTTTTGTTTTTCATAATGATTGTTAGTTATTGTTTGTTTTTAATCTTTCTCTTTGATTGCGAAGACGGATACAGCACCGAGGAGGAGAAGGACTCCGGCTACGACGAGCATACCGGCTTGTACGTGCGCGCATATATATCTAAGGAGTAAACCACCGCAGAGTGCTGCAACGATTTGCGGGATACAGATCGTGCAGTTGAAGAGACCGAGGTAGTAACCCATGTTTCCTCCCTTGATAGCGTTAGTCACGATGGTGAACGGCAGGGCGAGCATAGCAGCCCACGCAGCGCCGATGATGAGGTAACTGATCCAGAGCACGTATTGGTTGGTTACAAACCATATAGAGATGAAGCCGATAGCACCTACCACGAGGGAGATGGCATACGCACCCTTGTTACCGAACCAATGCTCGAGTTTCGGCAGGAAAGCTGCCCATAGGAGCGAGCCGACTGCTTGTACGCAGAAGACCACGCCTACCCAACCGCCTGCATCCTGGAAGGCTGCATCAGCAGCCGAAACGCCATCCCAACCGAAGCAGTTGATAGCGATCGCACCGTTGGAGTACGTCCACATATACATGAAGGCTGCCCAGCAGAAGAACTGCACGAGGCCGACTGTCCAGAAAGCGGACGGTGCTTCTTTGAGCAATTGGATGAAGCCTTTCTCTTCTTCTTTCTCCTCTTTCTTTTTGGTGTCAATACCATGGAACGCCGCATATTCCTCCGGATTCAGTTCCTTGACCGTAGCAAAGGTATAGAGGGAGCATAGGATGAGGATAGCTGCGCCGGCATAGAACGACCACTTAACCGAATCAGGGATGACGCCCTCGGGAGCCGTGTTGGCAATACCAACCCATGTGAAGAAGATCGGGAAGAGGTAACCTACCACCGAACCGGCGTTACAGAGAGCCGATTGGATAGCATATGCCGTACCCTTTTGCTCTTCGTTGACCATATCGCCGACCATCATCTTGAACGGCTGCATAGCGATGTTAATCGAGGTATCGAGAAACATCAGACTGAAGAGTCCGAACCACATGGCTGCGTTGAGTCCGAGGAAAGCGGACTGCGCGAAAGTAAAGTCTCCGGCATTCGGAAGGAGAAGCATTACCGCGACTGCAATGAGCGCTCCCACGAGCAGATAAGGTTTACGACGACCGAGACGCGTCCACGTCTTGTCACTGTACTTACCTACGAGCGGCTGTACAATCATACCCATCAACGGCGGGAGAATCCAGAAGAAACTCAGCGTGTGCGGGTCAGCACCCAAAGTAGCAAAAATGCGTGAAATGTTGGCGCTTTGCAGCGCATAAGCGATTTGAACCCCGAAGAAACCAAAACTCAAATTAAAGAGTTGTGTAAAGGACAAATTCCGTTTTTGCATAGTGTTTTTCTATTAGCTTAAGCTCCGATTTAATTAAATCGGCTACAAAAGTACTGCTTTTTTACGACATATGCAAGAGTTTTGTGTATTTTTTCTCATTTTGTGTTAATTTTTTCAAAATTCATGCACTAAAAAAATAGGGTTGACAGGTAAAACATACGTCAAACATAGGTTAAACATAGGTTAAACATACGTTCACTCCGTTTTTGCGATGCTCCAGATGATATCCGAGCTCCGGATTAAGCATCCCGACGAGGGATGTACACATATTTGATAAAATGACTTTCATAATTCAGATAACGTAAAACATAGGTAAAACATAGGGTAAACATAGGGTTTAAGTACCTTTTATAAAAACGGGCGCAAAAGTACAAAAAACCGGTCAGACAGCAAGGGACGAACAGAGGCGGGTACCGCCGCACGAACCCACTGGAGTTAAGCGCCCCAAAGAGAGGATACCAGCGCGGGGGGCTTGCGGAGCGGGCAGGGCGGTATTGTCTATCCGCCAAGATTGGACGGATGCAAGAGACAATACCGGACGCTCCGCAAGCTAGAATCGGCCGCTCGCAGAGAGCGACCGGCGATGGGCTAATCTGCCTATGCCCGAGCCAGAAAAGAGCAGAGAGCAAATAAAAAAGAAAAAAAAATCACGTGGATTCTTGCACATATGAAAAATAATTTGTACATTTGCACCCAAATTGGATTTTTTGTTATGGAAGTAACACATGAACAGTTAGTACAAGCGCTGCAGACCTATTTTGGTTATGACACGTTCAAGGGCAATCAAGAGGCCATTATCCGCAATGTGATGGGGGGCAATGACACGTTCGTGTTGATGCCGACGGGTGGCGGTAAGAGTCTTTGCTATCAGTTGCCGTCCTTGTTGATGGACGGAGTGGCGATTGTTATCTCACCGCTGATTGCACTGATGAAGAACCAGGTGGATGCCATGCGGAACTATTCGGAGGTTGAGGGTGTAGCGCATTTCATTAACTCAAGTTTGAGCAGGGGTGAGATCAATGCCGTCAAAGAGGATGTATTGGCAGGACGGACGAAATTGCTGTATCTGGCGCCGGAGAGTTTGCAGAAGAACGAGAACGTGGATTTCTTAAAGGGCGTGAAGATCTCGTTTTACGCGGTGGATGAGGCGCATTGTATCTCGGAATGGGGTCATGATTTCCGTCCGGAGTACAGTCAGATCCGAAGTATGGTTCAGCGTATCGGCAAGGCGCCGATCATTGCGTTGACGGCGACGGCGACACCGAAGGTACAGAAAGATATCCAGAAGAACCTCGGCATGCCGGACGCGACGGTTTTCAAGAGCAGTTTCAACCGTCCTAACCTGTATTACGAAGTACGTCCGAAGACGGCAGATGTGGATAAGGATCTGGTGCGTTATATCCGCGGCATGGAAGGCAAGAGCGGTATCGTGTATTGCTTGGCACGTAAGGAAGTGGAGGACTTGGCAGAGGTACTGAAAGTGAACGGTATCTCGGCGCGTCCGTATCACGCGGGTATGGATGCCCAGACACGTTCTGAGAACCAAGACGCGTTCCTGATGGAGGAGTGTCAGGTGATCGTTGCGACGATTGCTTTCGGTATGGGTATCGACAAACCGGACGTACGTTTTGTGGTGCATTACGACATCCCCAAGAGTTTGGAGGGTTACTATCAGGAGACCGGTCGCGCGGGTCGAGACGGCGGCGAAGGACAGTGTATCTGTTTCTACAGTCCGGATGATATCGAGCGTTTGAGACGTTTCCAGCAGGGTAAGACTCCGAAGGAGATCGGTATCGGCAACCAGTTGCTGTTCGAGACACAGAGTTATGCGGAGAGCACGATCTGTAGGCGCAAGTTGCTGTTGCACTATTTCGGCGAGGAATACACGGAGGATAAATGCGGTAACTGCGACAACTGCCGGAAGACGTACAAGATGGTGGATGCGAGTGAGTTGCTGCAGTTGGCTCTGGAGACCATCCAACAAGTGAACGAGCATCACAAAGCCGAACATATCGTAGATATCTTGCATGGTAACCAGACGGCGGAGGTGATGAGTTATCACCACGATGAGTTGGAGAATTTCGGTGCGGCGAGTGACGAAGAAGAGAGTACGCTGCATGCTATTCTCCGCCAGGCGCTGGTAGTGGGCATGATCAAGAAAGACGTCGATACGTACGGTGATTTAAAACTGACCAAAGACGGCCTTAAGTTCATTCGCAAAGCCGGTAAGTTTGAAGTACCGATCGAGATTCAGGACGAAGACGAGGATCTGATGGATGGCGCAGGCGCTACGTGTGCGGCCGCAGATGAAGTGCTGTTTGCGATCCTGAAGGATATCCGCCGTAAGGTAGCGAAGAAAAACGACGTTCCGCCGTTTGTGATCTTCCAAGACCCGAGTCTGGAGGCGATGGCGACCACCTACCCCATCACGATGGAGGAACTCCTTACTATCCCAGGCGTAGGCGTAGCGAAAGCCAAACGATACGGCGATGAGTTCTTGAAGATCATCAAGGAGTACGTGGATGAGAACGAGATCATTCGTCCGGAGGACTTACGTATCCGTACGGTGGCCAAGAAATCGACGCGTAAGAAACAGATCATTCAGGCAATTGACCGGCGTGTGGACTTGGACGACCTTGCCGAGAGCAACGGTATGTCGATGGAGGAGATGATGGACGAGTTGGAGGCGATTGTGTTCAGCGGTACGAAGATCAACATCAATTACTTCATCAAGGAAGTAGTGGATCCGGACGAAGAGGAGGAGATATACGACTACTTCAAGAATGCTGACGACGATAACATCAAGAAGGCGATGGAGGAGCTCGGGGAGGATTACTACGACGAGATGCATGTGCGGCTCGTGCGGCTCAAGTTCCACTGCGATTTAGGCAACTGATGCAAAAAGGCACAATCGATTTCATAACGCTCGGGTGTTCGAAGAACTTGGTGGATGCAGAGCGGGTGATGCGGCAGTTGGAGGCGGCAGGATGGACGTGTGTACACGATCCGGAGGAGCCGAGAGGGGAAGTGTGCGTGATCAACACCTGCGGGTTCATCGGCGACGCCAAAGAGGAGAGCATTAACATGATCCTGCAGATGGCGGAGCGGAAGAAGAAGGGGAAGTTGAAGACGCTGATCGTGATGGGGTGTCTGAGCGAGCGCTATCGGGCGGAGTTGGAAGAGGAACTGCCGGAGGTGGATGCGTATTACGGGAAGTTCGATTTTGAAGGAATGGTTGAGAGGCTGAAGGACGCTTCGCTACAGGACGGCGCAGAGCGCCTACAGGGATGCAAGTCTTATGAACGACACCTCACTACACCGAAGCATTATGCGTATTTGAAGATATCAGAGGGATGTAACCGCATGTGTTCGTATTGTGCCATTCCGTTGATCACGGGACGGCATACGAGTCGGCCGAAAGAGGAGATACTGGATGAGGTGAGATGGCTGGTTAGTCAGGGCGTGAAGGAATTGAATGTTATTGCACAGGATTTGAGCAGTTACGGTCTCGACCTGGAGAAACGGCATATGCTGCCGGAACTCATCGATGAGATGGCGCAGATAGAGGGTGTGGAATGGATACGATTGCATTACGCCTACCCGACGGATTTTCCTGAGGAGTTGTTGGACGTGATGGCGAAACACGCGAATGTGTGCAAGTACCTGGATATCGCGCTGCAGCATTGTACGGATCACATGTTGGGTATGATGCGGCGACATATCACGCAAGCCGAACAAGATGCGTTGATTCAAAAGATACGGGCAAAAGTGCCGGGCATTTGTATACGAACGACCCTGTTGGTGGGACACCCGGGTGAGACCGAAGAGGACTTCGAGGCACTGAAAGCGTGGGTGAGAGCGATGCGGTTTGATCGGATGGGTTGTTTCGCGTACTCGGACGAAGAAGGAACGTACGCGAACAAACACTATAAAGATGATATCCCGCAGGAAGTGAAGGAAGCGCGGGCATCGGAGTTGATGGCGATCCAGCAGGAGATCAGCGGCGAGTTGATGGCGCAGAAAGTGGGAACGACGCAGAAGGTGATCATCGACCGACAAGATGGCGATTATTGGGTAGGCAGAACGCAGTACGACAGCCCGGAGGTGGATTGCGAGGTTCTCGTTGAGAACATTGGAAATTGGAAATTGGAAATTGGAAATTTCTATAATGTGAAGATTACCAGGGCAGAAGAATTTGATTTATACGGAGAAATAATACAATAATATACCATGCTAACAAAAGAATTTATCGGCTTAGTGTCGAATGAGTCGGGGCTAAGCAAGAAAGAAACGGAGCACTTGCTGACGACGATGAACGCCATCGTTCGTGAGAACCTGATGGACGGCAAAGCCATCCAATTACAGGGGCTGGGTGCGTTCGAGATCAAAGAGCGTAAGGAGCGCGTGATCGTGCATCCGCGTACCGGTGAACGGAGTGTTGTTCCGAGTAAGAACCAACTGGTATTCAGACCGGTTGCAACCATCAAAGATGAACTTAACAAGATCTGATTATGGCTGAGAAACTGAGTTGGACAGAGTTACGCCGCGCATTAGCTAAGCGTGCAGGCGTGAGTGAGAAAACGGCAGGAGCATTTCTGAATGCCGTTCAGGCGCAGTTATTGGAAGCGCTGAAAACCGATAAACAAGTGAAGATCAACGGTTTGGGAACCTTCAAGGTACAAGCTGTGGCGCCGCGTAAGAGCGTGAACGTCACGACCGGCGAGGAGATTCTGATCGAGGGATACAATAAACTGGCGTTCACACCGGAAGCAGGTGTACGGGAACTCGTCGAGTCCTCGAAAGTGGAAAGTGAAGAGTCGAACGTGGAAAGTTCACCGGCCATTGACCCGATCCAGAAACTCGGGGCACAGGCGGAGGAGATCGTAGATATCCTCGGTGACCTCGGACAAAGTCCGAAGGAAGAGCCTGTAGCAGAGCCGGAACCGGTAGTAGAAGAGCCCAAGCCTGTAATAGAAGAACCAGCACCGGAACCCGAACCTGTGTTTATTCCGGAGCCAACTCCTGTTGTTGAGCCCGAGCCGGAGATTATTGTGCAACGGCCGAAGGAGGAGAAAAAGAAGAGTCATTTCTGGCGCGACACCTTGATCTGCGTCATCATCTTGCTGCTGTTGTTGGCAGGCGGATATTTCTTCCTGCGTCAGGAGTTGAGTGATATCATCCGTTCATTCATGGCTCCGGCTGAGACCGAAGAAGTAATCGTAGGCGAGCCTGTGCTGATGGTAGAAGAACCGGCAGTAGTAGAAGAGCCAGCAGCAGAAGAGCCGGCCGCAGAGTCTGCGCCGGCAGCAGAGTCTGCAGAGACGGCAAAGATTCCGAAAGGTAAGATTCCGCAAGAGCAGATTCTGGCGGAGTTCCTGGCTGCTTCGGGTGAGACGGTCACCGGTACAGCAGAGTACCCGAACCTGATCACGGTAGAGGCGATGCACGAAGGTAGTCGTTTGACGTGGATGTCGAAGCGTTTCTACGGCAAGAAGGTGTATTGGCCGTATCTGTACGACGCCAACCGCGACGTGATCGACAATCCGAATAATATCGATACCGGTACACCGTTGCGCGTACCGAAACTGACGAAGGCGCAGATGGATACGACATCCACAGCGTTTTTACAGCTCAAACAAGAAGCTGAAGCAGCCTGCAAAAGGTAAGAGTAAAGAGTGAAGAGCGAAGAGTTCATTCACATAGAAGGCGCAGACACCCATAACCTGAAACACATATCGGTTGATATACCCCGCAACAAGTTGGTGGTGGTAACGGGTGTTAGCGGCAGCGGAAAGAGTTCGCTGGCTTTCGACACATTGTATGCCGAAGGTCAGCGACGCTATGTGGAGAGCCTGAGTGCGTATGCGCGCCAGTTCATGGGGCGTATGCAGAAACCGGAGGTGGATAAGATCGAAGGTATCCCGCCGGCTATCGCTATTCAGCAGAAAGTGACGAGCCGTAACCCGCGTTCGACCGTGGGGACGGTAACAGAGATATACGACTACCTAAAACTTTTGTACGCGCGCGTAGGCCACACGTATTCGCCCGTGAGCGGAGAAGAGGTACGCAAGAACACGATACGCGATGTGGTGCAGTACATGGAGGCACAGCCGAAGGGGACGCGTCTGTATCTGCTGAGTCCGATCGTGCTGCCGGAAGGTCGTTCGCTCAAAGAGCAGCTGGCACTCTGGCAGAGTCAGGGTTTCAGTCGTCTGCTCATTGACGGCGACACGGTACGGTTGGATGACACGACGTGGGATCAAGCGCAAGGTCACGAGTCGTATCTGCTGGTAGATCGTATCATCGTGGATCACGAACCGGCCACAAGTAACCGTTTTGCAGACAGTGTGCAGACGGCATTCTTCGAGGGCAACGGTGAGTGCCATGTATGGGTGGATAAGCACGAGAAAGTGTTCTCTGAGCGCTTTGAGGCGGACGGTATTCAGTTCATCGAGCCGAGCGAACACCTGTTTGATTTCAACAGTCCGGTAGGGGCATGTGAGGAATGCAAAGGCGTTGGTTCGGTAATGGGTATTGATCCGGATCTGGTGGTACCCGATAAATCGAAGACCATTTACGAGGGTGCGATCGCTTGCTGGCAGAGCGAGAAAATGCGCGAATGGAACGATGCGTTAGTGTATAACGCCGCAAAGTTCGATTTTCCTATTCACACACCATTCTATGCCTTGAGCCAAGAGCAGAAACAACTGCTGTGGCAAGGTAATGCGTATTTCCGAGGCCTGCACGAGTTCTTCAAAATGCTGGAGAAAGAGCAGTACTCGAAGATGCTGTACAAAGTGCTGTTAGCGCGGTATAAGGGTAAAACGACTTGTCCGGTTTGCAACGGTTTTCACCTGCGCAAAGAGGCGGAGTATGTGCTGGTTAACGGCAAGTCGATCCAGCAGTTATGCGCGATGCCGATCTCGGAATTGGACGAGTGGTTTGAGCATTTGCAGTTGCGTGAGATCGAGATGCAGACCATCGAGATCGTGCTTGCGGAGATACGCAGTCGGTTGCAGTTCATGAAAGATGTGGGGTTGAGTTATCTGACGCTGAATCGTCAGAGCACCACCCTCTCCGGTGGTGAGAGTCAGCGTATCAGTCTGGCCAAATCGCTCGGAAGTAGCCTGGTGGGGTCGTTGTACGTACTGGATGAACCGTCGATTGGTCTGCACCCGCGCGATACGGAGCGCCTGATACGGGTGCTCAAACAACTGCGCGACTTGGGTAACACGATCGTGGTGGTGGAGCACGATGAGGATATCATCGCCGCCGCGGATCACGTGATAGAGATCGGTCCGATGGCGGGTAGGAACGGCGGTGAGGTAGTGTACGAAGGTCGTCCGCGGCCGGAGTTATTCACCTATCAGATCCCCCAGCAGCGCCGGCATTGGAGCAATTATATCGAGGTAGAAGGCGCGTGTGAGAACAACCTCAAGAACCTGACCGTACGTTTCCCGCTGCATGTGATGACGGTGGTGACGGGCGTGAGTGGTAGCGGCAAATCGAGTCTGGTGAGCAAAGTGCTCTACCCAGCGTTGAAGAAACATTACGGTGGGCAGTTTGCCGAACACACCGGTGATTTCGGTCACTTACGCGGCAGTCTGCAGTTAATGCGCGATATTGAGTATGTGGATCAGAACCCACTCAGTCGTTCGAGTCGCAGCAATCCGGTGACTTACCTGAAGGCTTACGACGAGATACGTCGTCTGTACGCCGAGCAGCCCTTGTCTAACCAGTTGGGTTTCACCCCGGCGCATTTCTCGTTCAACACCCCGGGCGGTCGCTGCGAGGCTTGTCAGGGCGAAGGAACGATCACGATCGAGATGCAGTTCATGGCCGATCTGATTCTGGAATGCGAGCAGTGTCACGGCCGGCGCTTCAAGCAAGATGTACTGGACGTTCATTACCGCGACAAGTCGATCTATGATATCTTAGGCATGACGGTTAATCAGGCCTTGGAGTTCTTTAGCCAGGATCCCGCCTGCGCGAAGATCGTCAAGCGTCTCAAACCGCTGCAGGATGTAGGTATCGGATATATTCAGTTGGGTCAAAGCAGCAGTACCCTTTCCGGCGGCGAGAGTCAACGCGTGAAATTGGCGTCGTTCCTTGCGCAGGAAGATAACACACCTACGATCTTTGTGTTCGACGAACCCACGACCGGCTTGCATCACAAGGATGTCGAGGTGCTGTTAGCGGCGCTGAACCGACTCATCAGTAAAGGACATACCGTCATTATTATCGAGCACAACCCGGCAGTCATCTTAGCCGCCGATCATGTGATCGACTTGGGTAAAGAAGGCGGTAAAGAAGGCGGACACATCGTTTGCGCCGGTACGCCGGAAGAAGTTGCGCAGTGTCCGGACAGTTATACAGGCCAATACCTGGCACAAATAATAGCTAATACAGAAAAATCAACTACTCTATGAAATACGCTAGTTTAAAAGAATTGCGTCATTCGGATATCTTCACCCGCATGCCGCAGATGAGTTACCTACCCCGCTGGGGCGTTTTGATGATGGATATTGTACTTTGTACGATCGCCTTTTGGTTCAGTGTTTGGGTTGGGAGCGGATTCTTCGATTACCCCCATCTGGACGAGTTACCTATCTCAACCGGTATGCAGTATCTCATTGTGATGGCAGTGCAGGTAGTAGCCTTCTGGGCGTTCCATACCTATTCGGGTATCTTGCGCTACTCCACGTTCATCGACACGACCAAGATTCTGCTGTCCAATATCAGCACCGGTGCGGTGTTGATCCTGTTCAACCTCATCATGGATCACACCGAAGGTTGGCATCCGCTCTTGAATACGGTGTTGATGATGTATGTACCGACATCGTTCGTGCTGCTCTTCTCGCTGCGTGTGGGTGTAAAGACGATCAGTGAGGCGCTGGAGCGCAACCAGAACAACCCGCGCGTGCTGATCTACGGCACACAAGCCGCCGGTATCGCGATCGCGAAGATGCTTCGCTCGGCAGGTAACGCGCCGTATCGACCGATCGGTTTTATTGCCGAACCGAATGAACGGATAGGATATGACCTAGCCGGTCTGCGGGTGCGTCCGCTGAATGAGAAACTATTTGACTGGATGGCGATACACAACGTCAACCATGTGATCATTTCTCCGCTGAAAATGAAGCAGATCAACCCATCGAAAGACCTGCAGGTTTTCATCGACCATAACATCCGTATCCTGACCACGCCGTACTTCACGAAATTCGACAATGTCGATGCTATCGATGCCGCCCGTATCGGTCGTATTGATGCCATTAAGATCGAGGATCTGCTGGAGCGTCCGCAAATAGAGATGAACACGGACAACGTACGCCAGATCATTCAGAACCGCGTGGTGTTAGTGAGCGGTGCAGCAGGTAGTATCGGTAGTGAGTTGGTTCGGCAGATCCAGCAATTCTCCCCGCAGGTGACGATTCTTCTGGAGATGGCGGAGTCGCCTTTACATGACTTGGTTTTGGAGCTGCACAACCA
Source organism: uncultured Bacteroidales bacterium (assembly GCA_902762355.1). Lineage (GTDB taxonomy): Bacteria > Bacteroidota > Bacteroidia > Bacteroidales > Paludibacteraceae > Colicola. The sequence continues at coordinate 36,409 of CACWNR010000001.1, read as the reverse complement.
GTTCCCCCAGGCGCGTTTCATTCCCGTCATTGCGGATGTACGCAATCGCGCCCGCATCGAGCAGATCTTCAGCGAGATGCGTCCGGACGTTGTGTATCACGCCGCAGCTTATAAGCACGTGCCGCTGATGGAGAGTTTCCCGAACGAAGCGATCCAGGCCAATGTGCTGGGTACAAAAAACATGGCCGATATAGCTGTTAAGTACGGTGTACAACGCTTTGTGATGATCTCCACGGACAAGGCCGTCAACCCGACCAATATCATGGGTGCCAGCAAGCGTATCGCAGAGATCTACGTGCAGTCGCTCTTCCGTAAACTGAGCGCCAAGAACCCGGATTGCACCAAGTTCATCACCACCCGTTTCGGCAATGTGCTGGGCAGTAACGGTTCAGTCATTCCGTATTTCCGCAAACAGATCGCAGCCGGCGGTCCTATCACCGTCACCCATCCGGATATCATCCGCTATTTCATGACTATTCCTGAGGCTTGTTGTCTCGTGATGGAAGCCAGCACACTCGGTAACGGCGGCGAGATCTTCGTCTTTGACATGGGTAAGCCGGTGAAGATACTCGATCTGGCACGAAACATGATTCGCTTGGCCGGTTATTCGCCGGAGAAAGATATCCAAATCGTGTTCACGGGACTTCGTCCGGGCGAGAAGCTCTACGAGGAGTTGTTGAACCAGAAAGAGACAACCCTTCCGACCGCCAATGAGAAGATCATGGTGGCGCGCGTACGCGAGTTTGAGTTCGATAAGGTGAGCGAAGAGGTGGATCAACTCATTAAGACCAGTCAACAGTCGAAGCCCTTCACGACCGTTAAGTTGATGAAGCAGTTAGTGCCCGAATATATCAGTAACAATTCCGTTTACGAGCAGTTAGACCCGCAATGATACAAGATTTCTTTCTACAACACAGTTATCTGATCGGCTTTATCAGTTTTACCTTGGGTCTGATGGGTATGCCGGTTATCATCCGTATCGCGAAAGCGAAGGGTTTTGTGGTGCGCCCCAATAAACGAATGAGTCACACCGGCGAAGTACCAAACGTAGGCGGACTGAATATATGTTTCAGCTTTATGCTGACCTATCTGTTCTTTGAGTACGACCAACTCAGTCAAAGTCAGTTTTTCCTTATCGGCCTGTTCGCTATTATGGCGGTGGGTTTCATTGACGATGTACTGATTCTGACGCCGATGGCGAAGCTGCTTGGCGAGACCTTGGCCGGCATCGCGCTAATCGGTTTTGCAGATCTTCGTATCACCCATCTGCATGGTTTGTTCGGCATCACGGAGATTGGTACCATCCCGAGTTATCTGATTTCGCTGTTTGTGCTGATTGCCATCATCAATGCCATCAACCTCATCGACGGCATCGACGGTCTGGCCAGCGGGTTGGGTATATTATACTGCCTTTTCTTCGCGGTGTATTATTGGTTGGCAGGCGATGTCAGTTGGTCGGTTCTGGCCATCTGCATGATCGGTTCGCTCGCTGTGTTCTTTATCTATAACGTATTCGGAAACCGCGAGAAGATCTTCATGGGCGACTCGGGCAGTCTGCTACTCGGGTACTTGCTGACAGCCTGTGTGTTCCATTTCTGCGAAGTGAATGCCTACCATCAGGTGCCCGAAGCGCTGCATATGAGTGCGGCGCCGGCTGTAGCGATATGCGTACTGACCGTACCTATTTTCGATACCATCCGTGTGAGTCTCACGCGTATCAAACAGCACCGCAGTCCTTTCAATCCGGATAAGAACCACATTCACCACCTGCTGCTGCGCACGGGACTCAACCATATACAGACAACCTGCGTGCTGCTGAGCGTGAGCGTGCTGTTTATCGGACTCGCTATCCTCGGACGAAACTGGAACATGTGGGTACTGCTGATTGCGGATTTTGCCTTAGCAACATGCCTGACCCTCATCCTTTGGCGCGTTATCAACAAACAAATGGCCCAACAATCGAATGCTAACCGTTGACCACATATCCATGGAGTTTTCGTCCAAACCTGTATTGGACGACATCACTTTCCTTATCAACCGCAAGGAACGCATCGCGTTGGTGGGTAAGAACGGAGCGGGAAAGACAACCCTGCTGCGCTTGATTGCCGGTGAGTATCAACCGACTACCGGACGTATTGCCCGAGAGGCGGACATGACCATCGGCTACCTGCCGCAGGTGATGCTCTTTCAAGACGACCGAACGCTGAAGGAAGAGGTGATGACCGTGAAGGATGAAGGGTTACGGGTTACAGGTTACGGGGACGAAGCCCGTTTCATCGCTGAGATGGATCGAACAGTCATCGGTTTGGGCTTTGAGCGCAAGGATTTCGACAGACCGTGTAGCGAGTTCTCCGGCGGTTGGCGTATGCGTATCGAGTTAGCAAAGATCCTCTTGAGACATCCTGATCTGCTGCTACTCGATGAGCCCACTAACCACCTCGATATCGAGTCCATTCAATGGCTCGAGGATTTCCTAAAGACCAGTCCTTCGGCCGTTTTGATGGTGAGCCACGACCGCGCGTTCATCGACAACGTGTGCGGCCGAACGATAGAGATCACCTTAGGGCGCATCTACGATTATAACGTCAATTATAGCCATTTCGTTGAATTGCGTAAGGAGCGCCACGAGCAACAGGTACGCGCCTATCAGAATCAACAGAAGATGATCGCCGATACCGAAGAGTTCATCGAGCGTTTCCGGTATAAAGCCACCAAAGCCGTACAAGTGCAGAGTCGCATCAAACAACTCGAGAAACTCGATCGGTTGGAAGTGGATCTGGAGGATACTTCGCGTCTCAACCTGCGTTTCCCGCCTGCTCCGCGGAGCGGTGACTACCCCATCATCGTCGAAGATCTGCGGAAGGATTTCGGGGAGCATACTATATTCCATGACGTGACCTTCACCATCAAACGGGGCGAGAAAGTAGCGTTTGTGGGCAAGAACGGTGAAGGCAAAACGACGCTGGTCAAGTGCATCATGGGACAACTGGACTACTTGGGCAACCTCAAGATAGGGCATAACGTCAAGATCGGTTATTTCGCGCAGAACCAGGCGGCGCTGCTGGACGAGAACCTCACCGTCTTTGAGACCATCGACTACGTGGCTGTGGGCGATATACGCACCAAGATACGCGATATCCTCGGAGCATTCATGTTCGGCGGTGAAGCGAGCGATAAGAAAGTGAAGGTGCTGAGCGGTGGTGAGCGCAGTCGTCTGGCGATGATTAGACTGCTACTCGAACCCTGTAACCTGCTCATTCTCGATGAGCCGACCAACCACCTCGATATGCAGTCCAAGGACGTACTCAAAGCGGCCTTGCAGGATTTCAACGGCACCCTCATCTGCGTGAGCCACGACCGCGATTTCCTCAACGGACTCGTGAGCAAGGTGTATGAATTCGGCGGCGGACACGTCAAAGAGCATCTGGGCGGCATATACGATTTTCTGCGGGCGAAGAAGATCGATAGTTTGCAGGAACTGGAGCGAAAAGTGGAAAGTGGAAAGGCAAAAGTGGAGAGTACTGATTCTCAGAGTTCCGCGAAACTCGACTATGCAGCCCAGAAAGCAGCAGCCGCAGAGAAACGCAAGAAAGAGAAACAGATTGCCGAAGTGGAAGCATCGATTGCGGCATTGGAAGAGCAACAAGCTCAACTGGAGCAGTTATTGTCGCTGCCCGAGAACCAGACACAAGAACAGTTTCAGAAATACGAATCTGTCAAACACCAGATCGAACAGAAACTATACGAATGGGAATTGTTGAACGAGTGAACGAATGAAGGAATGAAAGAGATTATCGATTACATCCTCACCTGGCTTTGTTACGGGGATGAAGAGGCCGCCAAACGCGTGGCGTACACGGCTGATGAGAAGGCATTGGAAGATCACGACGTGATCATCATTCCGTGTGGACAGTTAGGAAAAGAGTTGGTTCTACCCGAACTGAAGAAACCCGTAGTGGAGCAACCGGCGAAAGGAAAGTCCATCATTCGCACCGACATCGTCTATGCGACATTCTTTTTCACCTCCCGTGCGGAAGAGCTGATTAACCTCAAGCGCGATGAACACGGTCGTTTTGCTGCGCGGTTCTCGGCGTTGTCGTACAAGAGTCGTTTGCAGATTCCGCGGCTGGATGAGTATGCACGATTGGTACTCAAACAACTCGATCTGCCCTTACCTGAACCCGGTTTCGGACATATCTACCTCACCCACGATATCGATGCCATCAGTCAGTATCGTTCCCTCCGAGGGGCAATAGGTGGGTTCAAGCGGGGTGAGGCCAAAGCCGTTCTGGCTTCCTGGCGCGATATTCATAATGATCCGTTGTACACCTTCCCGTGGTTGTTGGAGCAAGATAAGCGCGTGCCGAAGGCCGAGAGCATCTATTTCGTCAAACGCACACAGGGCAAGGGCTACGACTACCCGCAGTACTGTCTACATGGACGGGATTTCAAGCAACTCAAACACATGTTACGGCATAACAACGTGTATCTGGGCGTTCACGGCAGTTATTACGGCGAAATTCCGAAGATTCAATACAGCAAGATGTTCCGCGCGCACTATTTACGCGGCGACATCGATTGGATGCAAGGTTTGGCGGATGCCGGATATACGGATGACTTCACGATGGGTTTTGCCGACTCAGTCGGTTTCCGTCTGCAGACCAGCCGCGCCGTACGGTGGATCAACCCCAAAACCATGCAGTTAACGAACCTAACGCTCCATCCGCTTATCATTATGGACTGTACGCTGAGCAATGAGAACTATATGAACCTCACCGAGGATGAAGCGTACTTCCTCTGCGAGCGTCTGATTGATAAGGTGCGGTTGCATCACGGCGACCTCTGCCTGTTGTGGCATAATAGCAGCATCAACGACTACACATACCATCGTTCGTTGTATGAAAAAGTTATTAGTTGTATCTGATCCGCTTGCCCCTCCGGGATTCTCACCGCGGGTACGGTTTTTGTGCGATTATTTCGTGCAGAAAGGGTATGACGTAACCCTATTGACCGAAGAGGACAAGCCTTTGACCTTCGCGCATACCTATCCGATACATGCCATCCACATGTACAGCGGCACGACGTTTGACTGGTTCGTTAAGACGATTTGGACACTCGTCAGTGATTGGCATAACAGAGCGTTTGCACGCAAGGCCTTGTTCGTCCTTCCAAATGACTTTGATGCCGTCATTTGTACCGTCTTCAGTGATTTTCCCTTGGGTGCAGGACTGCGTATCGCTCGAAAATTACATATTCCTTTGATCTGCGACATACGTGACATGGAAGAACAGGTGGAGCATTCGTTCTACCAGTACCGCCACAAGAGTCGCTGGCTGATGCCTTTCCGTCATATCTACCGGATTATCCACCGTCGCCGACGCAACAACGTGCTTCGTGCCGCCAATGCCATCACGACCGTATCACCCTGGCACGCGGAGTTTATCAAGCAGTTTAATCCGAATGTACACGTAGTATACAACGGCTTTGACGATAAGCAGTTCTACCCGGTAAATATCCGGAATGAACATTTTACGGTATCGTATATCGGTACCTTGCATGACTGGCAAAAACCGGCATTAGAGAAAATCAAACAGGTTATTGAGGAGCTCCGGCAACCGGATATCGTGCTGGATATTCACACACCGAAACAGAACCCGGTTCCGCATGACAAGATGGGTGATGCCGTACGACGCAGCAGTATCGTCCTGGTGCTGACGAACGAGCATACGCACGGCATGCTAACCACCAAGTTCTACGAAGCACTCGGCTGCGAGAAACCTGTCTTGTGCGTACCGTCCGACAATGGTTCATTAGCCGAACTGATAGCCTATACGAATGCAGGTATCGCCACAGACGACGTTGAACAAATAAAACAATTCATCACGGCACAATACAACACCTGGCTGCAGAACGGCTTCACCCACCAGCAGACGCAACATCGCGAAGAGTTCAGCCGCGCATACCAAACTCAAAAAATAGAACAATTGATTAAATGCCTGTAAAGAGACTACATATCATCTGCTTTGATATTCCGTTCCCGCCTTCTTACGGAGGAGTCATCCCTGTTTTCTACCGCATCAAAGCGCTGAATAAGTTGGGTGTACGGGTTATTCTGCACTGCTTTTACAAAGGGGTCAAAGGAGAGACTGAACCGCTGGAAGCACTTTGCGAAAAGGTGTATTACTATCCCCGCAAGACTTCCTTCCTGCAACAACTGAGTTTCCGACCCTATGGTGTCGCAAGCCGGGATAGCGATGAGTTACTACATGACTTATTACAGGACGATGCACCTATCTTCTTTGAAGGCTTGGTCAGTTGTGCCCTAATGAGTCATCCTGCGCTGCGTAATAGAGCCAAGTATTTCAGGGAATGCAACGTAGAACATGACTACTACCATGCCCTCGGTCGGGCAACTAAAAGCCTGTGGAAAAAACTCTATCTGCATATTGAAGCTGAACGCCTGCGGTGGTTCGAAAGGACGGTTAGGAATGCAAGTGCTATTTTCACGCTTGCACATCAGGACGAGGCGTATTTCAAGAAGACGTATCCTAGGGTTCCCAATATTTATTTCCCTTGTTTTCACGGGCACACGGCCATCCTGCCGCCGATAGGAGAGCCTCAGCCGTATATACTCTATCACGGGAACCTGTCCGTGGCGGAGAACCATAAAGCGGCGATGTATATTGTCCGGCAAATAGCCCCGAAGATACCCTATCCGGTGGTCATTGCAGGTCTTCATCCTTCGGACGAACTACGGAGAGCAGTACAAGGTGCTCCGAAGATAACGCTGGTGGATAGTCCGGACGAAGAGACCATGCAACGGCTCATCCGAAACGCCCGTATTCATCTGTTAATTACATTCCAAGGCACAGGCATCAAACTCAAACTGCTCAATGTGCTCTTTACGGAAGGACACGTGATCGTTAACCCGCCGATGACAGAAGGAACGGAATTGGCAGATTTATGTCATACCGGTTCGGACGAGGAACAGTTGGTACAGTTATGTACGTCCCTTTTTGAACAACCGATGGATCATCAGGCGCTCAACCGGCGTTTGGAACAATTGAACGCATCGTATAGCGACGAGCGCTCCGCGCGAATTATATACCAAACTATTTTTGAACAATGAAACGAATACTCACTCTCCTTACGGTGATGCTGCTCACCATCAGCCTCAACGCAGCAACCTACTACGCCTCCCCAAATGGAAGCGGAGACGGTTCGTATAATAATCCCTGTTCCTTCACCGCGGGCTTGGGAAAACTCCACAACCCGGGCGATACGCTGTATCTGTTCAGCGGTCAGTACGATCTAATGACAACTGACATCAACAATCTCAACGGTACGGCATCCAAGCGCATCGTCATCTCCGGTTACGAAGGCATCAACCGCAGCGGGAAATATGCGGCGATACTGGACTTCCGTCAGACGGCATACGGTGACCGCGGTATTCGGGTCAAAAACACCTGCACCTACCTGCATCTCAAAAACATGACACTCCGCTATTCGGGGAAGAACAACCTGATTAACTACGGCAGTTATTGTCTTTTCGAGAACTTGGATATATACGGTTCTGCCGACACGGGATGTCAAATGAAAGAGGGAGGAAACAACATCATTAAGAATGTGGATAGCCATGATAACTTCGACTATAAGACGATGAGCGGTTCTACTGCTAACTTCGGCGGGAACGCAGACGGTTTTGCAGACAAACAGTTCACCGGTACAGGCAATCATTACATCGGATGCCGGGCATGGAACAACTCCGACGATGGATGGGATTTCTTCCAGCGCGTCAGTACATCCAACACAATCATCGAAAACTGCGTTTGCTATCAGAACGGCTGCCCCTACTATGACATGCGCAATCACCCCCGCGCCGCAGGCGTAGACAAGGCGTGGTTTGATTCCAAACTAGGTACACAGATGACCGACCGATACGGAAATACCATTACCGTCACACTCGCCAAATACCCCTGTCAGGGAAACGGCAACGGCTTTAAGATGGGAGGGCAGTACACGGATCATAAGATCCTTATTCATCACTGTCTGGCGGTCGGCAACTACGCTCGTGGGTTTGACCAGAACAATAACGGCGGCACGATGTGGCTCTATAACAACTCCGCTTATGACAATGCCTATAACTACGGTTTCACCACCGCCTACGGCACGAACACGATCCAGAACTGTATCAGTCTGGCCTCGCAGAACAGTGATTCCTACAGGGCACAGACAAACGTAGCCAATGACCACAATACCTGGAACAACGGTTTCTCCGTCGCTGCTTCGGATTTTCAGTCGCTGGACACCACCCTCATTCTGGCACCACGTAACGGCAACGGTGACCTGCCGGACAATGACTTCATGCGTCTGGCAGAAGGTTCGACACTCATTGATGCCGGTATCGATATCAACCTCGGTTATAACGGCAACGCACCGGATCTCGGATGCTACGAGAGCCCGGGTGAGCATCATGACCCTATTCCGGACGACACGATCCCGACCGTTCAACCCGAAGGCACCCATACTGTTGCATTTGTGACCATCCCGGGTTGTACCGAAGACAAGGCTTTACTCCATTACCTGCGGCAGAACGACAGCCTGTGGATCGTAGAGACCGAAGCGGCGGATGCCACCGTGGACTACAGCGAATACGAGGTGATTGTGCTGGGGCCGAAACCCAATAGCAGTGCGGCGGGTTTTGCGGCACTCAAAGGCTACGCTAAACCGATGGTATTACTCAAGCCTTTTCTGCTCAAACCAGGTGTGTGGGGTTGGGGAACGGCGATTAACACCCAAGACCTCAGCGTGACGGTCAGCGATGCGAGTCATCCGCTTTTTGAGGGGCTCACTATCACGAATGGTCAGATCCAACTCTTCACGCAGTGTAATGAACAAAAGGCAGTGACGGCTATCAGCGATTGGACAGAGACAGGTTTTACTACTCTCGCTTCACCTGTATCGCAACCCACGTACAGTACCGTTGCTATCAGAGATGATTTCATCATGATCGGCGTCAGCGAGTACTCCACCGCTTATCTCACCGACGATGCCAAACGCCTCATCGAGAACGCTATCCTGCTCCAACTCGGCATCTCCATGCCCGAAGCAATCGAAAATCACCAATCACAAATCAAAAATCAAAAATTTATAAATAATGGTCAATTATTTATTCAAGCAGGCGACGCTGTGTATGATGTTACTGGTCGCCGTATTAAGCGTTAACGCCGAGAACGCACAGTATCAGGATGTCCATTACACGATCGATGCCGATCATCTGACGGCCGAAGTAACGCTTAACCCGCGGGCTGCGGGTGAGTTATTGATCCCCGAGACCATCGTCGTGGGGCAGAACACCTATACCGTCACCGCCATCGGTGACAAAGCGTTCAAGGGTTGTAAGAACCTCACGGCTATCGTGCTGCCTAAAACTATCGAGCGCGTTTATCGTTCTGCTTTCGATGGAACGGGTATTCTCCTTAACAAAGCCAATTGGTCAGAGGGTTGCCTCTGGATCGACTCGATCCTCATCGCGACGGACAAGACCATCAAACCCCGTTACATCGTTCCCGAAGGAACCCGACTTATTGCCGCCGGGGCTTTCCAAGGCAACAAGACCATCCAACGCGTTGAACTGCCGACTTGCATCACGCGTATCGACCATGAGACTTTCCGTGACTGCAAGAACCTCCAGAAAGTGGTCATTCCGACTACTATCACTTCCATCGGAGAAGAGGCCTTTACGGGTTGCGGCATCTACCTGAACGACAAGAAATGGAAGAAAGGGGCGCTCATCATTGACGACTGTTTGATTGCGACCAACAATGATCTGCCGGCCAAATATATCTTTAAGAATAAAATCCCTATCCGCCTCATCGCCGAGCGGGCTTTTGCCAACCGCAAGAACCTCAAATCGGTCACGATCCCCGAGACCGTCACGGCCATTCCGACGGCGGCTTTCTTGGGTTGTGAAAGCTTAGTGGACGTCATCATCCCGAGCACCGTAAAGTCGGTTGGTAATTTCGCTTTCTACGGTTGTGCACTGCTCAAGAACGCACTCTTGCCCCGCGAGTTGGAATCCCTGGGTGCCGGTGCTTTCTATGGTTGTGTCAACCTCAAGGAGCAGATCCTTAGCGATAAAATCGAGATTCTCGAATCCGCTACGTTCTACACCTGCCGCGGACTGAAGGCGATCACCCTTCCTGCCCACCTACGCCGCTTAGGCGACGGTTGTTTTGCCGGCTGCTCCAATATAGAAGCCATCGAACTGCCGCAGACCCTCATTTTCCTCGGCGAACAGGCTTTTGCGGGTTGTGCTACGCTGCGTAAGGTCGTTATTCCCGCAGGCATCAACTCCTTGCCCAAGCGGGCTTTCCAGGCTTGTACACGGCTCTACCGTATCGATTTGCCGGACGGACTCTACGCCATCGGTGACGAAGCGCTCGACGGCTGTCTGGCTTTGGAGAAGATCAATATTCCCAAATCGACTTTCCGCATCGGCGTTCGTGCGTTCCATAACTGCCAGCAGTTACGCGGCATCGCACTCGTGGATCACATTCACATGATCGAAGAAGGAGCTTTCCTCGAGTGCAAGATGCTTGAAGAAGTCCAACTGCCTGCATCGCTGCTGACCCTTCAACGCGGTGCATTCTCGCATTGTATCAACCTGCAGAAAGTGATCCTCAACGAGCGCCTCAAGCAGATTGAGGACGGAGCGTTCTATAACTGCCGCAGTCTGCGTGAGGTACAATGGAACGATAGTCTCCAGACCATCGGAGCGGAAGCGTTCATGGACTGCAAATACTTACGGACGCCTGTTCTGGCGCCCGCAGTAGAAGTCGGCAAGAATGCCTTCAAGGGTTGTAAACCGTGATTACTTGATCGGCAGCAGACTGATGAACTCGTAGTTGATCTGCTGTCCCACCTCCATCACCATATAATACGGTTCGGGCTCCGCATCGGTGCTCGAATCGACGGTGATGTACTTCACCCCGCCGTAACTCGTCACCTCGCGGCTGTGGTCGTGACCGCATAAGTAGAGTTCCACACCTGCCTCGCTCAGCAGATAAGTCAACTCGTACGTTTCTTCCATCGAGAGGTTAGACGTGTGTCCCTGCGAGTTATCCTGCTTAAAGAGATGCGTATGGGTGAACACGATAATATGCCGATAACCGGCATTCTTCTTGGCGTTCAGCAAATCCTTGAGCCATTTCAACTGCGCCGTTCCGAGCGTACCTTCCGCCGTGTCGAGGCAGATATACAGGTCGAGTTTCTTACCCGTCTCGTAAGTCGCACCGGTGTAGGTGTCGAACCAATAGGTTGAACTGCCATAGAGTTTCTGCCAAACATGCCATTGGTTAAAATAGATATCGTGGTTGCCGCAGGTCATAAAGACCGTGTCGTTACGGTTCGTCATCACGCCATCCAGATGCAGAATACTGTCCGCGTGCGCGAAATGCGCCTGCGCGTTAATAAGGTCTCCCAAGAAAAGACACATATGCGGATAGGGGTCGGCCTTGTAAAGATGAATGAATTTCTCCAAACCGTAATGGGTGGAATCGATATGACTGTCGGTGCAGATGAACAAACGGTAGTCCGCCGGCATCTGCATATGTACCACACCCGCAGCTTCGCTGAATCGACGGGAGTCAGCAAAACGTTCTGCTATCTCCGGACTCGTGCCGTTGAACATACCCATCATGTCGTAGTTCGGGTTACATGCCCCGCATACAACACTCAACAGGGCGGTATAGATGTATTTACGTGCATTCATACTTATTAGAATCGATAACTGAACCCTGCGCGCAGATAGGCTGCGTAGAAGGTTGCATTCAAGTGAAACATTCCCGTTATCTTCAGTTCGCCGTCCAGGCTTACCCGCCAGTGCTCGTCGATATCATAGCGTCCGCCCAACTGGAACAGCGGCTGCCACATACGCTCCATCTGCCAGTCGTCGATATTACTCAGCGCCACGGATATATTCCAGTTATTGATCTGCGGACGAGCGAACACCTCCAGACGGTACAGCAGGTTGAACGGTTCTACTTGGTACTTGTCTTCCGAATGCCAACTACGGTCCCAACTATCCATCACGCGTGCGAAGGCACCAATCTGAACCGACACGTAGTCAAAGCGCCAACCCACGGACAAGGCTGCACACAGGTCACTCATTCGATTGCGAGCCACGGCTTTGTAGAGCACCTCTGTCTCGGCGAACAACTGTCCCACCGGCAGGTCAAAGGTCGGACGCAATACTACCGCACCCGTATACACATTCGCCGTCTGTAACTGCACACGCGCGTCGATTTGCACATTTTTTACCACCGGCATGTGGGCGTAGATATCGAAATTGCCCATATGTTCCCACGTCCGGTTATAGGCGTACTCCGCGGCGAAGGAGACACTATAGCGCTCTTCACCGAAGCCCCGCAGGTTATGCCCGCCATCGAGGGAGATATACTCCTTCGCCATCACCGGCATCGCCATCACAAAGGCTAATAAAAGAAAGATTTTGTTTTTCATATCTCAAATCTAAAATCTACAATCTACAATTTGACAACCGTCAACCCCGCTCCGCCGTGGTTGACATCGCCGTCGCCAAACTCAAGCGCCACCATGCCTCTCTTGCGGCGTTGGCGGTTGAGGTCGTTGAGGTAGTCGCGGGTCAACTGCTTCAACGCACCCGTTCCCGTACCATGCAAGATCGTCACCTCGCCGGCACCTACCATCTGCGCATCGTCCATGTACGCGATCAGTTTTTCCAAGGCCTCGTCAGCCCGATAGCCGCGGATGTCCAGTGTGCGGGAGAATGACAATGTACGCTGCCGAACGATATTAGACGTCGCCGAAGGCGCAACCGGAACAGAGTTTTTCAATATCTTCAAGTCCTTAAAATCGCGGATACGTTGCGGCACACCCACTTTCTCTTTCATCTGTTCCACTTTCGCCCGCGCCTCTTTGGTCTTTTCTTTATCTGCCTTCGCCTCCTTGATCTCACGGATGGTGCGTTCGATAGTCGCATTGGACTGCTGCAACAACTCCGCCGCCTCTTGGCGCGCCTGCTCAAGGATCTCTTTCTTCTGCTGCTTAACACCCGACAGACGCGCTTCATACTCGGCCACCTTCGCCTCCAACTCTTTCTCTTTGAGGCGCACCGACTGCCTTTTGCGTTCCCAATAGCGCTTATCGCGGGCGATATCCTGGAGTTGCTTGTCGTATTCGATATGTTCCTCACCTACCAAGTCCGTCGCGTACTGAATGATCGACTCGCCCAAACCCGTCTGGCGGGCTATCTCGATAGCGAATGAACTGCCGGCCTGGCCAATGGATAACTGGAACAGCGGACGCATCTCGCCGCGGTCGTATAGCATCGCGCCGTTGACGACACCTTCCGTCTGTTCGGCGAAATGTTTGAGGTTCGTATAGTGGGTCGTGATGATGCCGAATACGTTTCGCTGCACCAACTCCCGCAGGATAGCCTCAGCGATCGCTCCGCCGAGTAACGGTTCGGTTCCCGTTCCCATCTCATCGATCAAGATCAACGTACGCTCGTCAGCTTGCCGCAAGAACGCCCGCATGTTACGCAGGTGACTCGAATAGGTCGAGAGCTCGTCCTGAATGGACTGCTCGTCGCCGATATCGATCATCAGTTGGTCGAACAAACCCGCCCTACTCTGCTCTGCCACCGGCACCAGCAGACCGCACTGCGTCATGTACTGCAGCAGCGCCACCGTCTTCAGACACACCGACTTACCACCGGCATTCGGACCGCTGATGACAAGCATGCGGTTCTTCTCTTTATTGAGTCGTATCGAGAGCGGTACCACCGTCTTTCCCTGCGGGGCGTAATGCAACCACAACACCGGATGACGGGCATCGCTCCATTCCAACAGCGGTTCATTCACCAACTCCGGACGGATAGCGTGTAGCGTCTGCGCCAACGACACTTTGGCTTTCAAGAAATCCACCTCAGCCAACATCCGCTGACTATCTAAGATCACTTCGGTGTTCGGTCTCAGCCCATCCGTCACGGCTGTCAGGATACGCACCCGTTCACGGCGTTCTGCCCCTTCCAACTCACGGATATGATTGTTTGCGTCCACCACCTGCTGTGGCTCTATATACACCGTTTTACCGGTCGCGGACTCGTCATGCACGATACCACCCACCTTGCGTTTGAAGGCCGGCGAGACAGGGATCACCAGTCTTCCCTCACGTAGCGTCGGAGCGGCATCTGCTTCCACAAAACCGTCCGTCTTCGCCTGCCTCAAAATAGAAGCCAACGTACGTCCTACGCTCCCCTGCAAGTTCGTTATCTCCCGTCGTATGCGCCCCAACTCCGGCGAGGCATGATCCGCCAACTGACCGTAACGATCCAGTACGGCATCAATCGACTTGACTATTTCCTGTAACCCGTAACCCGTAACCCGTAACTCCTTGAGCAGCGGATAACGCAGCTCATCCAGCCCCGCAAAGAACCGCTCCAACTCCGCTGCATACGACAGCGAGTGACGCAGCGCGTCCAGTTCGGCCTCGTCCAAGAACAAGCCCTCGATACGAATGCGGGCGATCGCTTCGCGGACATCATGGATATCGCCGCGCGGGAAAGTCAACATAGGGTCACTCTCCGCCAAGCGCATTTGATCGGTCAGCCCTAACAGATGTTGTACGGTCTCGTAATCCGTCTCCATCTGCATCGCCTCCACCCGCTCGCGGCCCAAAGGCGACGAACAACGACGATTCAACTCCTCACGGATCACCGTGAAGTCGATCTTCTGCTCTATGTTATTCGGATAAATCACCCCAGAATTCTGCAATCTCTAATGGCCTTCGCCCCAACGGCTTCATTCAGTTTGCGCACCAACTCAAAGCGGTTCTCAAACAACTGCGTCTTCAGCGCTGCGGAGTTAACGCGCACGTACAACACCCCGTCGCGCACCTCTACGCTCCGCGTCAGTCGGTTCACCACATCGCCCATCACCTGCGGCCACACCTCCTCGATCTGTACGTCCAGCACAGACTGTTCTAACCCGTTCTCGCGCAGGTATTGGATAATAGCGTCTCCGATCTCCATTGACCAATCACCAATCACCTTTTCGTGTCCTCTTTCACTTTGCGCAGGTAGATCTTTTGGCGCGTACGGAAAGTACGGATCTGGGGATCCAACTCGTTCAGCTCCTGAATGGCCGTCATCGACACGCCCTCTTCTTGACATAACTGCCACAAAGACTGTCCGGTATGCGTCCAAACGAAATCCTTGTCGCCGATTTTTTTCTTCGCCGCCAAGTAGATACGGTCACCCACCGCCAACTCGCGTCCGAGGGCATCGTTGTCCTCACGCAGATCACGCTCGCGCACATTCAAACGGAAAGCCACGTTCGCGTACGTGTCACCCTCACGAGCCACTACGTACATCACGCCATTACAGCGTTTCTTCGGGTGCATCAGCAGGAAGCTGTCGCGCTCCTCACGCGCCGTCAGCGGCACTACATACTCCGGTTCGGGATCATTATGAATGACCATGATCGGATCGGTGCGATGCACCACCTCTGCCTTCAACGGACGCTTCGCTCTCGGTTGCTGCGGAGCTGCAGTTTGCGCGGTATCCGGAGCCGCTGCTACTTCCTGCGGCGCGGATTCATTCGCTTTAAGCGCGCGCACCGTCAATGTATCCAGATGGTAGGTCTCGATGATCTTAACCAGCTTCGGAGCATACATATAGTCGGTGGCATACCCGCAGTCACGCAAACGGTAAGCCCACGCTTCGTAGTCTTGCACCGCGATCTCAAAACAGGTCGTGTAACGCGGACGCTTCAAAAACAGCGAGTGATCCTTAAAACTCTCCGCTGCATCACCGTATTGGCGGAAACACTCACCCGCACTGTCATCATCGTAGTAATACACTGCACCGAACCAGTCTTTGGTGCACTTGATGCCGAAATGGTTTTTCGCATTCACCGCCAACTCGCTCTGCCCGGCAGACGACTCCAACAGCGCCTGTGCCATCGTGATTGCCGCCGGAACGCCATAGTCGATTTGCTCCTGAATGGCCATGTCTTTCCACTGCTCGATGTACGCCAAGTACGTCGCATTCTGATTCTGCGCCACCAGCCCCATCGACAGGCCTATAGCGACAAAAAATAGTATTGTCTTTTTCATAATTCGCTTTATATTGCTTCGCTTTGTTCCTTCACCAAAACCTTTGCGGGTGCAAAGGTAATGCTTTTTCCTGACATATGCAAATATTTGTCCGTATTTTTCTTATTCTTTGCTTGTTTCTGGCTCGGGCATAGGCAGATTAGCCCCTCGCTGTCCGCCCTCTTCGTGCGGACGTTTTTGGCTTGCGGAGCGTCCGATATTGTCTCTCGTATCCGTCCAAGCTTGGCGGATAGACAATATCGCCCTGCCCGCTCCGCAAGCCCCACGCCGTTCCCTCTCTTGGGGTTGTTCTCCTCCGGTGGATTCGTGCTGCGTACTCGCCTCTGTTCGTTCCTTGCAGGCGGATTATATCTGCCGCTTTTCTATCTATGTCTATTAGGTTGGATAATATCCAACATTTTTCACAGAAAAATCCTCATTCTCTTGCATATATCAAAAATTCTTCGTACCTTTGCACCCGCAAAGGTTTTATCGCCCGCCTGCTCGATAGTGTATCGACCAATCTTGGGCGATTGTACCCATCGTCGCTTCCCGACGTTAAACAGGAAGGACATATTAAAAGGCGTTTATTGACGCTTGTTTTGGCTATTCGAAATCTGGTAAATTTCTATAACTTGTCAAAGCATTGCGGCACAAGATGCCCCAAGTGTGTATTTCAGTACACGTTTTTCGTGTATATGTACATACGGCGTGGCTTCAGTGTTGTTTGTTTTACAAGTTGGGCAATACCAGAGCCTCGAATAGCGGAACAGCAACATTGCAGTCCCGCTTTTAATTTTGTACTATTTGAAAAACAAAATATTAACCTTTTTAAAGTTGCGCCCGACACAAATTAGGGATTTTATTATGAAACACAAACTATTTACATTTTTACTAGTTCTTGCAACGAGCGTAGGAACATATGCTCAGAGCGGCACATGCGGTGACAATCTTACATGGAGATTGACTAACGGTGTACTTACAATTTCCGGCACTGGTTCGATGAACACTTATCAGATGTATATTCATGCTCCGTGGTACAATTATAGACAAAACATCACAAGCGTTGTCATTGATAGCGGCATCACAAGCATTGGAAGTTATGCTTTCGAAGGTTGCAGCGGTTTGACCTCTGTGACGATTCCCAATAGCGTCACCAGCATTGGAAATAATGCTTTCTATGGTTGCAGCGGTTTGACCTCCGTGACTATTCCTTATAGCGTCACAAGTGTCGGAAACTATGCCTTCGATGGTTGTACAAGTCTCCCTGTCTATGATAATATTCGATATGCAGATAACTATTTAATAGAAGCCGTAGATAAGACTCTAACTACATATGTTATTAATGACGGAACAAAATGGATTGGAAGTTACGCCTTCTCTGGCTGCACCAATTTGACCTTCATTGGAATACCCTATAACACAATAAGCATTGGAGAAGGGGCTTTTTATAATTGCGCGGGCTTGACTGATGTGGCTTTGGGTGACAACGTTACCAGTATTGGCTATTGCGCTTTCTATAAGTGTACGAGTTTGGCCTCAATTGAAATTCCAAATAGCGTTACAAGCATTGGAACGTCAGCATTTTCTGAATGTCACAATTTAATCTCAGCAACGATTGGTACTGGCGTCGCAAGTATTGGAAATCAAGCTTTCTACAATTGCTATAACTTAACAACTGTGAATATTCCTAATAGTGTTACATACATTAATGGTAATCCATTCTCTGGTTGCACGAGTTTACCGGTAATTGACAATGTCCGCTATGCCGACACGTATCTTGTCGAAGTTGTGGATAAAACAGTATCTTCTTGTTCTATTGTGGAAGGAACAAAATGGATTGGAGACTATGCTTTCTATGATTGCACGAGTTTAGCCTCAATTGAAATTCCCAATAGCGTTACAAATATTGGTAGTAGCGCTTTCTCTGGTTGCACAGGTTTGACGTCTGTATCCATAAACTCAGATTCAATAGTAAGCAAGGTGTATTATAGTAATTCCAATTTATCCACAATATTCGGCAGGCAGGTGAATGAATACATCATTGGTAATAGTGTAATGTCAATTGGAGACTTTGCTTTCTACGGTTGCAACGGATTAACCTCAGTGACTATTCCTAATAGTGTTACAAGTATTGGCGTTAATGCTTTCCAATATTGCAGTAATTTAACATCTGTCATCATTCCCAATAGCGTTACAGGCATTGGTAGTGGCGCTTTTTCTAATTGCACGAGTTTGGCCTCCGTTGAAATTCCCAATAGCGTTACAAGCATTGGTAGTGGCGCTTTTTCTAATTGCACGAGTTTAGCCTCAATTGAAATTCCCAATAGCGTTACAAGCATTGGTAGTGGCGCCTTTTCTAATTGCACGAGTTTACCGGTAATTGACAATGTCCGCTATGCCGACACGTATCTTGTCGAAGTTGTGGATAAAACAGTATCTTCTTGTTCTATTGTGGACGGGACAAAATGGATTGGAGACCGTGCTTTTTCTAGTTGTTATGATTTAATATCAGTCTCCATTCCTAATACTGTCACAAATATAGGAGAAAGAGCTTTTTCGGGTTGTTACGATTTAACATCAGCGACTATTCCTAATAGTGTTACAAGTATAGAAGATTATGCTTTCTTTTATTGTTCTAGTTTAACCGCGATTGAAATCCCGAATAGCGTCACTAATGTTGGAAATTTTGCCTTCTCTTCCTGCACTAGTTTGGCCTCCGTTGAAATTCCAAATAGCGTTACAAGCATTGGAGAAGGGGCTTTCTATAATTGCGCGGGCTTGACATCCGTCGATGTCCCGGAGAGTGTTATTAGTATAGGAGAAGAGGCTTTTCTCGGGGTACAAAATGTCAACTATACTGGTTCTGCCTCAGGCGCACCTTGGGGAGCATTGATGTTAAATGGCGAACCATCTATTCTTTCGGTGACGACAATACGCGCACTTACTTCCCAACTTGGTTCTGGTGTAACTTCATCAGACTATTATCTCTTCACAGGCGTTATCTCTTCTATCACCGAAGTGAATACCTCTTATGGCAATGCTACATTTAACATTACTGATGGAAAGAGCACATTCTTATGCTACCGCATATACGATTATCATAGTACGCAATTTACTAGTAGCAATCAGCTACATGTGGGCGATTCAGTAGTAATTTCCAGTAAAGTGCAAAATTTCAAAGGAACTACTCCTGAAGCGACGCAAGGAAGACTTGTGTTCCATAGTGCGAACCCGCTCTTTACGCCGGATAGTATATTATACTATGGACACAGATTGGACAATCCGGATGAACTAAAATTGTATTACGCAGAAAATACGGATACGCTGGATATACCGGCGTACGTATCCTACAAAGGACAAAACTATAGTGTTACAGAAATGGCTGCGGGTGCGTTCTACAACAGAGAAGATCTCACATGTGTCATACTTCCGACAACTCTCAAATATATGCCTTGTGCATTCGATAGATGTAATACTATACAGTCTCTCTACTATAACCCGATCAGCCTGACAAAACCCACAAAAATTCCGTTCTCTGAAGATAATATAAGTATACAAAATATCTATATAGGAGAAGATGTGTCAGTAGTACCGGAAAATGTCTTTGATCATCTGACAAACCTTTCGTATGTTGAATGGAATGCGCTCTCGTGTGAAGATATGGAGTACTCTCCGTTCTACTATTCGCGACTTGCTATCGATTCTTTTGTTATTGATGATAACATATGGAGAATTCCGGCTAATTTGTGCTGGGGTATAAAAGCAGTTCATACTTTATCAATCCCATCTTCTGTGTATTATATAGGAAAAGATGCCTTCTATGGAACTAATATTAGAGAGGTTAATATTCCCAATACAGTCGAAACTGTTGGTGGAAGATCTTTTGCTGATTGTCCGTTGACCAAAGTGCGTTGGGATGTTGAGGCTCAAGAAGACTATGAAATTTTCGAAGATAATAATTGTATTACTGTTAGCTTGGATGTCTCAACCATAGATTGGAATAACGTATATCTCTATGCGTGGGATAAAAATGGAAATAGCATATGCGGAGCATGGCCTGGTCGCGCTTTGACCAAAGATGATAACGGACGATATACATACGCATTCTCTTCTACGTATACAACCGTAAATATAATATGGAATAACGGATCGGATCAAACATCCGATATTACAGATGTGACAACTTCTACAATTTATACTCCATCCTCATCAAGTGGGTCAAGTATCTGGTGCTCTACTCGTCCTTTGGATGGACGATTAGCATGCCCGTTCTATAGAAGTACGGATAATATTACAGAGTTTACCTTTGGGAAAAATGTAACTCGTGTTCCTGCTCAGTTGTGTCACGATATGAAAAAGGTTACAAGTATTGAGATCCCTCTTAATACAACCGAGATTGGTAGAGCTGCATTTAAGGGTTGCTCAAAATTGGATTCACTTATTTTGAACGAAAATGTAACCTCTTATGGCGATGATGCTTTTGCCGGTTGTTCTGCATTGACTTCCATATTCAATTATCGCGAACGTCCAGCGAAATTAGGAGAGAATACATTTGATGGAGTAGATTATTTTAATTGTACGCTTTATGTTCTTGCTGGGTCTGTAGACATGTACAAGTCAGTCGGATCTGATTGGAAGGATTTTTACTTTGTAGAGGCTATCGGTGCAACGAGTACCTCAACAACGGAGGTCGTAGTCACACCTGCAGAGACCACAGCAGACGTAATATGGCCGGTTGTTCCTGGAGCGGAAACATACGAGCTTGTGATTAAAGATAAGAATGGCGAAGTAGTATGTACACTTATCTTTAATGCGAATGGTCAATTAACCCAAATTGCATTTGGAGCACCGGCTCGTGAACATTCTGCAGGTTTCTCCTTTACCGTTACCGGTCTTGAGGAAGGAAAGTCGTACAACTTGACCCTTACTGCGAAGGACGGTAATGGTGAGACGCTCGACGAACAAACCGTTGCGTTTAGAACGAATGGCGAAGGAGAAGAGGATCCAGAAGGTATAGAAGACGTTATGACAACTGAGAAGTCCTCTAAAATCCTCCGTAACGGCCAGATCTACATCCTCCGCGGTGAGAAGGTATATACGGTGACCGGCCAAGAGGTAAGGTAAAAGGCATGTCCTATGTACATCGGACTAATCACGTATCATACCATATATCATATATACTAATAGTATATATCCCGTGATTTTGAAAATGCGACTCGTAACAGAGCCGCATCCCGACCCGCCACATGGTTTCCACCTTCTCCCAATGGATGCTCAATGGATGCTGAATGGGTGCTCAATGGTTGCTTCACCCATTGTCACCCCTCTGTAGTGCCTATATCGTTTCAACGAAATTTGTTATTTTGGAGACTCTTCCAAAATCCGTTGCAAAGATAATACTTTTTTTTCATATTTCCAAATTTTTTGACACAAATGTTACATTTTCTTGTATATATCAATTTTTTGTTGTACCTTTGCAGCCGATTTGCAAAAAATAACACACAGATATGATAAAAGTTCAATATCAAGACGGAAGTATTCAGGCTTTTGAGTGGGAAGACGAGCAAGCGAAACATGCCTTCTGGCATACGAGTTCGCACCTCATGGCAGAAGCCTTGCAGGAGTTGTATCCGGGTATCCAATTCGGTATCGGTCCCTCTATCGAGAACGGTTTTTACTATGACGTAATGCCCCCCGAGGGAGTGGTGATCAACGACGAGTGTTTTGAGGCCATCGAGAACAAGATGATGGAGTTGCGCGCGAAGAAAGAATCGGTTGTTCGCGCAGAGATCAGCAAAGCCGATGCGATGAAGGCCTTCGGCGACAAGGGTCAGAGTTATAAATGCGAGTTGATCTCGGAGCTGGAGGACGGTTCGATCACCACCTATACGCAAGGTAACTTCACCGATCTCTGTAAGGGTCCGCACTTGCTCTCAACGGGTGACATCAAGGCAGTCAAAGTGCTCAGCTGCTCGGCGGCTTACTGGCGCGGCGATGAGAAACGTCCGATGATGACGCGTATCTACGCTATCTCGTTCCCCAAACGCTCGATGCTCGATGAGTACCTGGCGCTCTTAGAGGAAGCCAAGAAACGTGACCACCGCAAGATCGGTAAGGATCTCGAACTGTTTATGTTCAGCGACATGGTGGGCAAAGGTCTGCCTATCTGGCTGCCGAAAGGCACTGCCCTGCGTCTGCGTCTCGAGGACTTCCTCAAGAAGATCCAGAAGCGATATGGCTACCAGCAGGTCATCACGCCGCATATCGGAAGCAAGCAGCTGTATATGACTTCGGGTCACTGGGATCACTACGGCAAGGATTCCTTCCAGCCGATCACCACGCCGGAGGAAGGCGAGGTCTATCTGCTCAAGCCGATGAACTGCCCGCACCACTGCGCGATCTACAAGAACAGCCCGCGTTCGTACAAAGACCTGCCGTTCCGCTGCGCGGAGTTCGGTACCGTCTATCGTTACGAGCAGAGCGGCGAGCTGCACGGTCTAACGCGTGTACGTTCGTTCACGCAGGATGACGCCCACATTTTCTGCCGTCAAGACCAAGTAAAGCAGGAGTTCATCCGCGTGATGGAGATCATTAACATCATCTTCAAGGCCCTCAACTTCGAGAACTACGAGGCACAGATCTCGCTCCGCGACCCCAATAACCACGAGAAATACGTGGGTTCAGACGAGATCTGGGAGCATGCAGAGAATGCTATCCGCGAGGCATGTAAGGAGATGAATCTGCCGGCACGCGAAGAGACCGGTGAGGCCGCTTTCTACGGACCGAAACTCGACTTCATGGTCAAGGACGCACTCGGCCGTCGTTGGCAACTCGGAACCATCCAGGTGGACTACAACCTGCCGGAACGTTTCGAACTCGAATATACGGGTGAGGACAACCAGAAACACCGTCCCGTCATGATCCACCGCGCGCCGTTTGGTTCGATGGAGCGTTTCGTAGCGGTGCTGATCGAGCATACTGCGGGTAAGTTCCCGCTCTGGCTGACGCCGGATCAGGCTGTCGTGCTGCCGATCTCCGAGAAGAGCAACGACTATGCGTGGAAGGTGAAAGAGATGCTCGAGGCACAGGATGTACGTGTCATCGTAGATGACCGTAATGAGAAGCTCGGACGTAAGATCCGCGACAACGAACTCAAGCGTATCCCTTACATGCTGATTGTCGGCGAGAAAGAGGCCGAAGAAGGTAAGGTGAGCGTGCGTCGTCAAGGCGGCGAAGCCAGCGGTCAACCCGCGCCCGAAGGAGACGGCTCAATGACCATCCAACAGTTCGCTGACTTCATCAACGACAACGTAAAGAAACAGATGAGCGAGTTCTAAACTCTTCTGAATTCTGCCAGAACAATCGCAGTTGCAATAGAAACGTTGAGGCTTTCCGAAGTCTCAGCGTTTTTTGGATAACTCGGAATCCTTATCGGGTTAGTAACAAGAGCTCGTACCTCCTGCGAGATCCCGTTTCCCTCATTGCCCATGACGATGATTCCTTCTTTCGGAAGCGGTTTTTCGTACATATCGCGACCTTCGAGGAGCGTTCCTATGATCGGGCATTTTTGCTCCTTCAGCCATTTCGGCAGATCCACATAATGTACCCGCACTCTTGCCAACGCACCCATCGTCGCCTGAACGACCTTGGGACTATAGCAGTCCGCCGTGTCGAGCGAACAGAAAATATCATGGACACCAAACCAGTCACAGGTGCGGATGATCGTGCCCAGATTGCCCGGATCTTGGATAGCGTCTAATGCAAGCGTTAGATTGGTAATTGGTAATTGGTAATTGGTAATTGAAGATTGGTGATTGGTGATTGGTGATTTGCGGAAGACTCCGATGACACCCTGTGGGGCCTTGAGACCCGACATCTGCTCGATCTCCGTACGCGTAGCGTTCTCGCCCTCGCGGTAGAGATGAATGAGTTCGAACGATTTGCGCAATTCGGACACGCATTTATCTCCCTCTGCCACAAACAGACCTAATTCGTCACGGAACTTCTTTTGCTGCAAACTTTTTACAAGTTTGACCTGTGCTTTGCTGATTTTCTCCATAATTATCTTGAAATCGGCGACAAAATTATAAAAAAACTTGCATATATGCAAATTTTTTACTACTTTTGCACGCTAATTATGCGGAATAAGGTCTATATATTGCTTCTGGCGGTGCTTTTCTGCGCCTGCAACACGACGAAATTCGTGCCGCAGGATAAGTATCTGTTGAACAAAGCAAATGTCAAGTGTACAGACGATAAGTCGGTGGCTACGAGTGACTTGCGCAACTACCTTCGTCAGCGTCAGAACACAGAGATCTTAGGCTTCTGGAAACTGCAGCTCGATATCTACAACACTGCTCCCACGGACACAACGACCAAATCGAAGAAACGTCTGGCGCATAACGCGTTCAAGATGGGTGAGGCACCGGTGATCTACGACGAGGAGTTGACCGCCATCAGCATGCAGCAACTGCGGCAGCAGATGAATAACCTGGGTTATTTCAATGCCAAAGTGGACACGGTCAAGAAGGTCAAGAACCGCAAAGTGAACCTTACCTATCTCGTGACTGCCAATGAGCCGTATTACGTGCGCAACTATACGGTCGATATCCCCAACGACACGATCCGCATCATCGCATCGAGCGATCGCTGCGTCATCAAACCCGGTGAGCAGTTCTCCACGAAACAACTGGACGAAGAGCGCGAGCGCATCGCTACAGTCATGCGAAACAGGGGCTATTTCTATTTCGAGAAATCGATGTTAGAGTTCACGGCGGACAGTGCGCTCGGCACGCATCAGGTGGACGTCCGTATCCACGCGGCACCTTACGTGATGCATCTTGACTCCGCGGCACTACAACGGCTGCGCACCCGTTTCTATATCAACGAGGTGACCTTCAAAATGGATAAACCGTTCCTGCGAAAGAGCGCCTTGCGTCGCGCCTGTCGCATCCGCGCGGGTGAACGTTACGCCGAGTGGCGCGTTGAACGCACGTACGCGCGGATGAACGCTCTCGCGCCTGTCAAGTACGTCGATATCGCGTTCACACCCGTTGGCGATAGTCTGCTCGACTGCGCCATCACCGTCTCCAAGGGACGACTCAACTCCATCTCCGCCGAGGTCGAAGGTACCTACAGCGCCGGAGATTGGGGTGTAGCGGCGGGTGTCAACTACAGCAATAAGAATATTTTCAAGGGTGCCGAAGTGCTGTCCATCGGTGCGCGGGCATCGTACGAATGGCGTTCGGACGGAGGACGCGCTATCGAGGCCAAAGGCGAGATCGGACTTCTCTTCCCCTCCAACGTCAAAGTCAGCATCGCCTACAACTACCAGCAGCGTCCGAGCGAATATACACGTACTATCGCTAATGCGGGTTTGGGTTATACGTACCACAAACCCGGCAGTCGCTGGACGCATCAGTTCGGTCTGATCGATATCAACTATATCTACGTGCCCTGGATGTCGGATGAGTTCCACAATCGATTCCTCAACCGCTCGTCGGTTCTGGCGGCGAGTTACAACGATCATTTCATTGTCGACTGGAACTACTTAGCCACCTTCACTACTTTCGATCAGCGTTATCCCCACCGCTCGTATCTGCAGTTAGGTATGCGCGCAGAGACGGCCGGCAACGCACTCTATCTGCTTAGTTACATGGCGACCCTGCCCAAGGATGAGACTGGACATTACATGCTTTGGCGTATTCCGTTTGCGCAGTATGCCAAAGGCGATATCAACTTCACCTACCACGGTATCATCACCCCCAAGCATCATCTGGTGGGTCACCTCGGGTTGGGTGTCGCGGTTCCCTACCTCAATGCAGATGTACTGCCGTTCGAGAAACGCTATTTCGGCGGCGGTGCCAACGGTATCCGCGGATGGCAGTCACGTACCCTTGGACCCGGTTCGTTCAAGAGCGTCGGCGGGGCATATGCGTACGATCTACAGGTGGGTGATATCAAACTGGACATGAACATCGAGTATCGCTATAAAGTGCTGCGATTCCTTGAGTTGGCGGCCTTCCTGGATGCAGGAAACATATGGACTATTCGCACCTACGACTCTCAACCGGGCGGCGTCTTCCTCTGGGATCAGTTCTACAAACAGATCGCATGGAGTTACGGCGTCGGTATCCGGTTCGACTTCTCGATCTTCATCTTCCGTGTCGATTTCGGTGTCAAACTTCATGACCCGAGTCGCATCGCGGAAGGTAAACAATGGCGCACAGCCCATAACGGTCTGGGATGGAAAGACGACATGACCTTCCATTTCGCCATAGGATACCCGTTCTAAAACTGAACACTGAAAACTGAATGCTGAAAACTTGCATGATAAAAGGCCTCATCGAGGCCGGGTGTGACGAAGCGGGTCGCGGACCTTTGGCGGGGAGTGTGTTCTGCGCGGCAGTCATCTTAGATCCCGAGCGGGTCAAAGACATACCTGAGTTCGCATGGCTCAATGACTCCAAGCAATTGACGGAGAAACAACGCGAAGCCCTACGGCCGGTCATCGAGCGCGAGGCAGTCAGTTGGGCAGTGGTCGAGGTGACGGCGCAGGAGATAGATGAACGTAACATCCTGCAGTGCTCGATCTTAGGAATGCAGCGGGCATTAGACAAACTGACCGTCCGACCGCAACATATACTCGTTGATGGCAATAAATGGAAGCCATACGTGCCGGAAGGCGAACTGCTCGAGATACCCGCAGACACGGTGGTGCATGGTGACGCCACGTATATGTCAATAGCCGCAGCAAGTGTGCTCGCCAAGACCTATCGGGACGAATACATGCTGCGCCTCCATGCCGAATATCCCCAGTACGGCTGGGATGCCAACAAAGGCTACCCCACTGCCGCGCACTATGAAGCGATCAAGAAATACGGCATAACGCCGTACCACCGCAAAACGTTCAATTTGAAACTTGAAATTTGAAACTTGAAATTTGAAACTATAAATTGCTAAAAAAATGATTTTTATTTCCAACACCCAGACGCCGGACGGACAGCCTCGTCCCCGTCGCAGAATCGGTTGTTTAGGCGGATGTCTTATTTTCTTCGCCGTGTATTTCATTTGCAGCGCTATCCTCGGTTGGATCATGGGCGACATGTTCTCCACCTCGTCCGTGACGCTGGAGGACAAGACCGTTTATCGTCTCCAACTCAAAGGTACGCTCGTAGAGCAGGCGCAGGAGGAGAACCCCTTCGTTTCGGTACTCAGTTCTGTGCCCTACAGCAACTACACCAACACGGACAATGTCGGTCTGGACGATATCCTTGCGAATATCCGTCTCGCCAAGAACGATGACAAAATACTCGGTATCTGGTTGGACGGCGGTCGTTTGTCAATGACTCCTGCCGGAGCGAAAGCCATCCGTGATGCGTTGCTCGACTTCAAGACCAGCGGCAAATGGATCCTGGCATCAGCAAAGAACTACGGGGCATCTAACTACTATATCGCTTCTGTAGCCGACCGCATATGTCTCGACCCGACGGGTGCGGTCGAGTGGAACGGACTGACCGTCACGAAGATGTACTACACCCGCGTCATGGAGAAGATAGGCGTAGAGATGCAGATCCTCAAAGTCGGTACCTTCAAGTCCGCCGTGGAGCCTTTCTTCCGCACCTCGATGTCTGATGCCGACCGCGAGCAGAGCAAGCAATTCCTCGATGGCATATGGGGTGAGTACAAAGCAGCCGTAGGTGCATCGCGTCACCTGACCGACACCCAACTCGAGGCCCT
Organism: uncultured Bacteroidales bacterium; assembly: GCA_902762355.1. GTDB lineage: Bacteria > Bacteroidota > Bacteroidia > Bacteroidales > Paludibacteraceae > Colicola. The sequence goes on along the minus strand of CACWNR010000001.1, from coordinate 8,530 downwards.
CGCAGACCGTTACATGGGGCTGCAGAGTGCGAAGGAGCAGGTCAAAGAGGGACTCGTGGATACCCTCGTTTATGGACAGGACATGGACTCGCTGTTGCGTATCTACTGCGGCACGAAAGACTTCAAGACCCTCACCACTTCCAAACTGGCAGCGGTCAAGCGTCCGGAGTCGAAAGTCAAAGATAAAGTGGCTGTCCTCTACCTGGAAGGCGAGATCTCCGAAGACGGCCAAGACGGTATCGTGAGCCAAGACGTACTGAAGACCTTCAAGAAGATCGCTAAAGACGATGATATCAAAGCTCTCGTGCTGCGCGTTAACAGCCCGGGTGGTTCAGCAGATGCCAGCGAGCAGATCTGGCATGCTATCCAGAAGATCAAGGCCGATAGTATCCCCGTTGTCGTTTCGATGGGTGGTCTGGCTGCTTCGGGTGGCTATTATATCTCCTGTGGTGCGGATTATATCTATGCCGAGCCAATCACCCTCACCGGCTCGATCGGTATCTTCGGTACCATCCCCAACGTAGGCAAACTGCGTGATAAGATCGGCCTCGATATAGACGGTGTCTCCACCAACCAACACTCCGACTTGGAGGCAAACATGATCTACAAAGGCATGAACACCGAGGAGCGCGCGATGATGCAGGCCATGATCGAGCGCGGCTATGACCTGTTCACCAGCCGTTGTGCTGAGGGTCGTCACGTGAGTCAAGATTACATCAAATCGGTGGGCGAAGGACGTGTTTGGTTGGGTGCTAAAGCCAAAGAGATAGGCCTCGTGGACGAGATGGGTAATATCGACAATGCTATCGCTAAGGCCGTTGAGTTGGCGGGTCTCGAGGACTATCAGTTATGCTACTACCCCGATGTAGTGGATCCGTACGAAGAGATCCTGAAGATGTTTGACAACACGACCGACGAAGAGAAACTGATCCTCAAAGTGAAAGCGTTCTGTTCGAAGCCGCGTATCATGGCACGTATGGATGAGATCATCATTCGTTAACATATTGCTCATCCCGCTGAGTTGGCTCTACGCCTTGGGTGTAGCCATCCGGCATATGCTCTTCGACCAGCGTCTGCTGCCCTCGTTCCGTGTGGATATCCCCACTATCTGCGTGGGTAACATCGCCGTCGGCGGAACGGGCAAGACACCCATGACGGCGTATATTGTCCAACTTCTGCTCGATCACGGCTACCATCCCGCTATTCTCTCGCGGGGGTACAAACGTACGACGCGCGGGTTTGTCATGGCGGACAGCCAATCGACGGCGGAGACTCTGGGCGACGAGGCGATGCAGATGCACCGCACCTTCCCTGACCTGCCTATCGCGGTCTGCGAGAGCCGTGTGCGGGGCGTGTACCAACTCAAGCGACAGGTAGAAGGCCTGGACGTGATTGTACTCGACGACGCGATGCAGCATCGCTCCATCCGTTGCGGATTCACGGTGCTGCTCACGCCCTATGACCGGCTCTATATCGACGACCATATGTTGCCTTGGGGGACACTCCGCGACCTACCGTCGCGGGCACTCAAAGCCGACACGATAGTCGTCACCAAGTGTCCGGACACCATCCGTCCGATCGACATGCGCGTCATCGATAACCGCCTTCATCTGCCGACCTATCAGCAACTCCATTTCGCGGGTATCGAGTACGCACCGCTCACGCAAAAAGGCACACCTCTTGTGCTCACCGGCATCGCGCGACCCGAGTATATGTACGAGCATGTACGCTCCCTCTATCCGCAGGCAGAGTTACTTGCCTACCCCGATCATCACAGTTTTACGCCGGAGGATATAGAGACCATCCTCGCGAAAGCCAAACCCTTTGAGTTCGTGCTCACTACGGAGAAAGATCTGCAGCGTCTACAGTCCTCCACCCTGGCCGAACAACTCGATGCACAAGGCAAAGCCCTCATCGCCCTGCCTATCCGGATGCGGTTCTGCACCCCAAAAGAATATTTCGACAAACAAATACTTCAATACGTTCACGAAAATCAACGTTAGCCATGCCGTTTATAACCCTCATAAAACGTTTCGTGCCGCCCTACAAAGGCTTGATGGCACTCAACATCATCTTCAACCTGCTCTCAACGATCCTGTCGTTGTTCTCCTTCGCCGCCATCATTCCCGTGCTGCGTATTCTCTTCGGTCTGACCGCCGTTGAGGCGCAACATATCGACTTGGCGAGCGTGAACGGGATCCAAGAGACGATGGCGGCACTCCGCTCCAATCTCTACTACCTGCTCAACGAGCAGATAGCCATCCACGGCTCGAGTTTTATCCTGATGCAACTTGGACTCTTCCTTGTCATCATGACCGGACTCAAATGCGGGGCGGCATGGTTGGCGAACTACTACATGGTGCCTATCCGCACCGGCGTACTCCGTGACCTCAGACAACAACTCTACGACAAAGTGCTCTCCCTCCCGATGGGATACTTCACTGAGGCGCGTCGCGGCGATGTCATCTCCCGCATGACTAACGACGTCGGCGAAGTGGAGGGTTCCATCATGTCGGCACTCGATATCCTCTTCAAAGACCCCGTGATGATACTCGTCTATCTCATCACCCTCTTTGTCATCTCGTGGCAACTGACGCTTTTCGTGCTGCTACTCATGCCTGTCGCGATCTTCTTTATCGGTCGCATCGGCCGCAGTCTCAAGCGCGCGTCCACCAAAGGACAGGAGCAGAACGCCGAGATACTCTCCTCCATCGATGAGACACTGCTCGGCCTGCGTGTCGTGAAGGGTTTTAATGCGCAGCATAAGTTACGCGAGCGCTTCAACACCCTCATCAATGCCACCCGCGCGACCTTCAACCGCATCAACCGCCGGTATTACCTTGCCCACCCGCTCTCGGAGTTCTTGGGCACGGCGTTGATAGCCATCATCCTCTGGTTCGGTGGTCTGCTGATCCTCTCCGATCATGCGACGATAGATGCCTCCACGTTCATCTATTACCTCGTCATCTTCTACTCGATCATCAACCCCTCCAAAGACCTCAGCCGGGCATCATACGGCATTCGCCGAGGCATGGCGTCGCTGGAGCGTATCGATAAGATCCTCAACACGCAGTCGAACATACCCGAACCCGAACACCCTGCACCACTGACATTGGACTCTTTCCACCAAGGCCTCGCCTTCGAGCATGTCCACTTCAGTTACCAACCGGAACGGGAGGTGCTGACGGATATCTGTCTCTCAATCCCGAAGGGCAAGACGGTCGCACTCGTCGGACAGTCCGGATCCGGTAAGACCACCATGACCGATCTGGTGCCGCGCTTCTATGACCCCGACCAAGGTTCTATCACGCTTGACGGCACCGACATTCGGTCTTTCTCTACCCACGACCTGCGTTCGCTCATGGGTATCGTTTGTCAGGAACCCGTGCTCTTCAATGACACGGTCTATAATAACATCACCTTCGGTGTCGATACTACCCAACCTGCACCCAACGGTCTCACATGGCCTGAAGCGGTGGAGCAAGCGGCACGTATCGCCAATGCACACGAGTTCATCTCGCAGATGCCCGAAGGTTATGAGACTAATATCGGTGATCGCGGCAGTCGCCTCTCCGGTGGTCAACGTCAACGTCTGTCTATCGCACGTGCTATCCTCAAAAACCCGCCGATACTCATCCTCGATGAGGCTACTTCGGCACTTGACACCGAGTCCGAACGACTGGTTCAGGAAGCCCTGGAGCACCTGATGAAAGAGCGCACCACCCTCGTCGTAGCCCACCGACTCTCTACTATCAAGCACGCGGATCTCATCTGCGTCATGCACGAAGGACAGATTGTGGAGCGCGGCACGCACAAAGACCTCTATGCCCTCGGTGGATACTACACGAAATTAGTGGACATGCAGAAATAAATGACCAATGACCAATCACAAATGACCAATAAGCACCGCGTGCTTCTAGGGATGTCCGGCGGCATTGACTCCACGGTGAGTGCGATGTTGCTGTTGGAGCAAGGCTACGAAGTAGTCGGCGTCACTTTCCGTACTTATGACTCGATCAAAGAGTCCTGCATCGCCAAAGAAAAAGGCTGCTGCACCATCGACTCGATCATGGAAGCCAAGCATAATGCGGAGCGGATGGGTTTTGAGCACCACATAGTGGACTTCCGGGAGACTTTCAAACGTTGCGTCATACAGAACTTCATTGACGAATACATGGCAGGCCGAACACCCAACCCCTGCGTGCTCTGTAACGCCACTATCAAATGGGGTGAGATGTTGCATCTGGCAGACGAGATGGGGTGCGACTTTATCGCCACCGGTCATTACGCCCGCATCGCCGAGCGCGACGGGCATGTCTATCTGCGCACCGCAGCGGATACCAAGAAAGACCAGACCTATTTCCTTTGGATGCTGACCGAGGAACAACTCCAACGAACCATCTTCCCGCTGGGAGACTATACCAAAGAGCAGGTGCGTGAGATAGCTCGTCAGCACGGTTATGAGAAACTCGCCGTCAAGCGCGAGAGCCAGGAGATTTGCTTCATCCCCGACGATGACTACCGCACTTTCCTGCGCGCGAACGTGCCTGATTATAACGAACGCGTACACGCGGGCGAGTATATCGACGCGAACGGTAAGGTTCTCGGTCACCACGAAGGTTACGTCAACTATACCATCGGGCAACGCAAAGGACTTGGCATCGCCCTCGGTCATCCTGCTTATATCACCCGCATCGATGCTGCCACCAACCGCATCACCCTCGGCACCAACGATGACATGTATGCCACCGAACTACGCTTTACTCCTACAGCGCAGCGGTCTTACAGCGCAGCGGTCTTACAGCGCAGCGGTCTTACAGGCGCAGCCGATCTTACCGCCAAAGTTCGTTATCGAAGCGCAGCGGTTCCCGTCAAAAAGATAGACGGGAATTGCATCTCATTTGCAACTCCCGTCTGGGGTATCACCCCCGGTCAATCCGTCGTCATCTATTCAGACGACCTCGTGGTCGGCGGAGGCATCATCCTAGGCTCCTAGGTTCCTAGGATCCTATTTATTTTTTAAAATAGCGATTGAATAAGCCTTCAAAGCCTTTTCCGTGACGAGCCTCGTCGCGAGCCATCTCGTGTACCGTGTCGTGGATCGGGTCAAGGTTCAACTCTTTCGCACGTTTAGCGATATTGAGTTTATCTTCGCAAGCACCCGACTCTGCCAACATACGTTTCTCCAAGTTCGTCTTGGTGTCCCAAACGATCTCACCGAGCAGTTCAGCAAAACGCGAAGCATGATCTGCCTCTTCGTATGCATAACGACGGAAAGCCTCTGCTACCTCCGGATAGCCCTCGCGATCAGCTTGACGAGCCATGGCCAGGTACTGACCTACCTCGGTGCACTCACCGATGAAGTGTGCACGCAGACCATCGTGGATGATCGGATCCATCTCGTTCTTTGCTACGCCCAGTACATGCTCGCATGCGAAGTTCAACTTGTCGTCGGAAGCTACCTTCCACTCAACGATTTGTTTGCATTGCGGACAACGCTCCGGAGCCTCTGTGCCCTCGTGTACATAACCACAAATCGGGCAGATAAATTTCTTTGCCATAGTGTTAATTTTTTTAAGGGTTAATAAAAAGTTATCTTTAGTCTTTGTTCATTGCTCTTTGTTCCATAATATCGGAAGCTCTACGAAGAGCGAAATGTATGTTCGCGCAGATATTATGCGGATCCATCTGCTGCTCTATACCGCCTTGCATCAACTGCTTATGCACGTGGTCATTCACGCCCGAGAGGATGATCGTGATGCCCTCTTTGTGCGAGCGCTGAATCAGCATACTCAGATTATGCATCGCCGTCGAATCGACGAACGGTACCTTACGCATGCGGATGATACGCACCGGATAGTCCTTACCGCTCACGTGCAGCATGATCTCGTCGAAACGGTTCGCGATACCGAAGAAATACGGGCCATCGATCTCATACACCTCCACACCCTCAGGAATGGTCAGGTGCTCGAGGTTGAGGTTGCTCTCGCTATCCTCGTTCGGGTCGATCTCCTTATGGAGCGTACGTATATGCGTCTGCTCGTTCGTACGCATCAGGAAGAGCACCATCGCCAGCAGCAAGCCCACTTCGATAGCGATCGTCAAATCGAAGATTACCGTCAGCAGGAATGTGATCACCAGCACCCAGAAATCGCGGTTGCGGTGCTTGAACAAACCGACAATCGTCTTCCAGCCGCTCATCGAGTACGCTACCATGATCAGCACGGCTGCCAGACACGACATCGGAATCATTCCCACGAGTTGACCCAAGAACAGCAGCACGAGCAGCAGCACCACCGCATGCACGACACCTGCCACCGGCGTACGTCCGCCGTTATTGATGTTCGTCATCGTGCGCGCGATCGCGCCCGTCGCCGGGATACCGCCGAAGAACGGCACTACTATGTTCGCTACGCCTTGCGCGATCAACTCCGTGTTCGAGTTATGCCGATCGCCGATCACACCGTCTGCCACCATCGCGCTCAGTAACGATTCGATGGCTCCGAGCATCGCGATCGTGAACGCCGACGGGAAGAGTTCACGTATCAACGACAGCATCGTCTGTCCTTCCGCCAACTCGATATTCGGCACGTGCGGCGCCGGGATACCGTGCGGTAACGCATAGAGGTCACCGATCGTCTGGATCGAAGCCACACCCCATGCCGCGGGAGCAAACTCCTTCAGGAGCCACACCACCAAGGTCGCGAAGATGATAGCCGCCAAACTGCCAGGAATGCGCTTCGTGACCTTCGGCATAAAAATGCAAACCAAGAGCGAGAAAACACCTATCGCGAGTGCCCACCAGTTGACCGTGAAATGCTGCGCGTAGAAGATCCATTTATCTACGAAGTTAGCCGGCACGTTCGTCAGCCCCAACCCGAAGAAATCATTCATCTGCGTGCTGAATATCGTCAGCGCGATACCAGCCGTGAAACCCACGATCACCGGGTACGGCACGAACTTGATCACCGAACCCAACCGGGCAAAACCCATCGCGATCAGCAAGATTCCTGCCATCACCGTCGCGATCATCAAGCCCGTCAAACCGAACTGCTGAATGATGCCGTAGATGATGACGATGAACGCACCCGTAGGGCCGCCTATCTGCACCTTGCTACCACCGAATACCGATATCAGCAAGCCAGCGATGATAGCCGTCACCAGACCCTCCGTCGGACCTACACCCGACGATATACCGAACGCGATCGCCAAGGGTATCGCCACGATGCCGACGATGATACCCGCCAGCGAATCCTGCGCCAATGCCTTGCCGTTATAGTTTCGTATGGTCTGAAATAACTTCGGCGAAAAAACCTCTTTTATCGGGTACGATTTTTTTTGCATATATGCAATTTTTTTTGTAATTTTGCGAAAAATTTTAATACTATGATTCTTTTAGCCGATAGTGGTAGTACCAAAGTGCACTGGTGTCTCGTCACGGCGAGCGGACAATGTTCGGACGTTTTCACCGATGGTATCAACCCGCTTTTTCAGACCACGATTGCGATGCAAAACAGCATCAGTAACCAGTTATTACCGCAGATTGCGCCCCTACTCTGGGCAGGTACGCTGACGCATGTCTTCTTCTACGGAGCGGGATGTACGCCGGAGAAAAAAGTGTTCGTTCAACGCGCGCTGGAGGCTGTTTTCAAGAAAGCCGAAGTGCATGTAGAGTCCGACATGCTCGGTGCAGCACGCGGTCTGTTGGGGCATAACGCAGGGGTGGCTTGTATCCTCGGCACGGGTAGCGGCAGTTGTTTCTACAACGGCGAGACGATCGAATGGTGTGTGCCGTCGCTGGGTTATATCCTGGGCGATGAGGGTTCGGCTGCGGTGCTCGGCAAACGATTGGTGGGTGACCTGCTGAAGAATCAGTTGGGCGACGATCTGAAGGACGCATTCTTTAAGGAGTACGAGACGAGTATGGCGGATATCATCGAAAAAGTATATCGTCAACCCTTCCCGAATCGTTTCCTCGCCAAGCTATCCAAGTTCTGTGCGGATCATATCGAGGACGAACGTATCCACGCCCTCGTGTATGACCATTTCGTGCAGTTCATCCGCCGCAATCTGGTGCAGTATTTTAAGCATTCAGAATTCAGCCTTCAGAATTCAGCTGTCGGCTTCGTGGGTTCGATCGCGTACTTCTACAAGCCTGTTTTGGAAGAGGCCATGCGGGCGGAGGGACTGCCGCTGGGCACGATCCTCAAGGATCCTATCGAGGGACTGAAAGAATTTCATAAAGAAGCAATTATTCCGACGACATGATAGATACTTTTTATTTACCGGGACGCGTGTGCCCGACGAAGGCGATTCGTGAGATCGCACAGAAAGCGACTGAACCGTACACGATGATCTGTCTCAAACCCGATATCGAATGGGTCTATCTGGGACAGGAACGAATGATACAAGTGCTCGAAATGACGCAGGCCACCATGGTCTATGCGGATCACTTCGCCAAGATTGGCGATGTCGTAACCGAGGCTCCGGTAATCGACTATCAGATAGGGGCGTTACGCGATGATTTTGA